>JAFMJI010000026.1 GCA_017853575.1 Chitinophagaceae bacterium
ACAGCCTCATGGAGGCAAAAGTTGGTACACTTCGTGCGCTTGACGCGATTGGCCAGCTACCGAAATCAGTCAAGCAAAAGAGATTGCCTAATGGCTAAAACCGACACAAAAATGAGTCTTGCTGATGTTCGTAAGAAATACGATCACATCGATTGTTTTTTCACCTATTATGATGGTGAAAAATCAACCTTTGATTTCTACGGAACCGATGCATCCGGAAATGAAGTCAGGATATCCCTTGGTGGGTGTCCTGCTTGGATCAAGCATCTTACTTTTGGTCCAAATGATCCCCTAAATATTACCGATGCGATTGAAAGGCATGTGAGATATATTTCTGTCAACGATAATAAAAGCAAAGTAGTTTATGAACAAATTTTTGATACTAACTGAGGAAAAATATGAATAATTCCGATTACAATGATTTCAATGGATGGCAGAATGACGATGAAAACGAGATGAATAATCCAAACAATTGGATTCCCAAAAATGGATTTTTCTTTTATAATTCAAACAATCCGATGTTCAAAAAAATGTGGGAACAGATTAACAATGAACAAAATTTCATGGATCAATTCAAAAACTACATGAACATGGATGATATTATGAATCACTTGAAGCCAGCTGACATTTCAAAGCAGCCTAATAAAAAAGCCAGCAAACAACAAAAACCAAAGCCTTCAGTATTTTCGCAAGATGATTATCTAAAGCTAATCGAAATTCGTGGTTATCTTGCCATTACAGAACAATTTGCACATGTAAAGGCTCTTGACAAGTTGTTGAGCCAAATTGTCATAATTCCAAAGGATCAGCGATGAGTACATATGTACCTGGTGAGGGATATGAAAAAGGATTTCAGTGCCGTATGAATGGTGGTCAAAAGCCTTCACAGGCAATTATGACATCCGATCCATACTGGCAAGAGTATTCAACTGGCTGGAATGATGCTGATACAAAGATCATCAATGAAGCCAGAGAAAAATCTGGCTGTAACAAGCCAAAGTGCTCTAAAAATTTTATACAAGATTGATAAATCCCCGAAAGGGGATTTTTAATCATTGAACAACAAACCGTCTAAGTTGAATTCTTCACCTAAAGTAGTGGGGCTGAGATTCACCCAGAGAAAATTTGATCTTCCAGTATCTGGATCCACGGAACGTACTGCAACATGGCCCTTTGGATTTCTATTTTGAAATCTCCGAATGTATCTCGAAGTTTCTGTATCTGGCATGTTTTTCCAGGATTTTGCTCCCTTGAATTGTTTGAATTCTTCGGGACAGACATCAAACATTGAACAATTATCCAAGCCCTGCAGTAGTGGCTTTCTTCGTTCTACACTAGGTCGCATCGGGGCATCATAACCTGAAACCGATCCGGTATTGTATGATGGAGATGTTCCGGGGGTTGCCATGCTTGCAGCCCCCATATCCTCAGAAAGTTCTATAAAACTTACATCATGGTTTCCTGAAAGAATTAGATGGGCTTCGATCAATCCTTGTATTTCGCTTTTTGATATATTAAATTGTTCTGCTGCCTCTGTGAATAAATTAAATGCACTGAGATAATTTCCAAGTTTTGCCTTAGTCATTCCTGGAGGAAGTTCTTCAAAAATTTTCTTCAACTTGATTACAAAATATTCAAACGGATCAATGCTGCTTTCGGGCTTCAACAAATTTCCATTTGCATCAATTGCTCCTGAAGAATACGCATTCAAAGAAGTATATGGCTCAGAAATTGCCGATACAAAGTTTTGAAAATAAAAAGATGGAACGTATGATGGATGCTGCATGTAAATATTTATTTTTCTGTACCGGTTAGCTTTTTGTCTACTCTGGGATCTGTATTTACTTCTTTATAGTTGAACTCTGGTAATTTGTTGATTTTGAATTCGAGGAAGACCGTAAAAGATTTCAAGTAAGAATGCAGTCTGGGTTCGACTTTAAAAAATAATATTCTTGCTGCATTTTCTTCACCAAACACATTTCTCAATATTATTATATGGTTTATTATCAATCTTTCACGAATTGATTTAAAAGTTTTGTGTTTGTGTATCTTTTGCAGCAATCTTTTAACGTATTTTACTCGTTTCAAGTCGTCTACAAATTCACTTTTGCCAGAACATTCTTTGTTGAAATAACAAACCTGACAGAATTCAACAAAAGAGTTTTCTGTCAGGGGCTTAGATTTATCTAGCATTAAATGCTCAGTGTTGGCATCCACAATCATTGGCGGCAGTTTTCACGTGATCTGGATTGTATGAAGAAGATGAAGCCGGAACGATTGTTACGGTGACTTTTCTGAGATGATTTGGTTGTTTGACAACGTTTACGGTCAAAGCCAAAGAATATCCTAATTTTTCCTTTATTCCGTCACCCTGCTTGAATCCGTTTTTATTTACGTCATCGTATGGGTTTTGGCCATAGACTCCTAATTGAGGACTTCCATATTGAACCAATTCATAAGAACTCATTCCATCCGGAACTCGGTTTGTGGGCAGATTGAAATCAAGACCAAACATATTGAGTTTTTGCTTTACCAATCCAACAATGCTGTCGGGATCGATGTAATCTCGGTTCGAGAACGTGTAAAGCATGGCATTGATTGCATCAATGTGCCGAGGCATTGCAAGATTGAAAGTGCCTTTATCCGTCAGGGGAGATTGTCCGAGCTTTCCCTGTGGGTCACCGATGAAGATGCCACCACCTTCTGTGTGCTCACCGGCATTTTCATTGATGGTTGAATTAATTTTTTTGATGAGAGTCTTAAATTTCATGGTAGTCCTTATTATTTAGCTCTATTTTTTATTAGTCCATATAGGTCTGGATTGTACAGTTTTTGGGAAACTGAGGTTTTGATGGATTGGGAAATGTCTTCTGTAATCTTTTTCCATTTCCCTCCCTTTCCTTTATAGCATTTTGCAGCCCATGCATTTGCATATGCAGAGGGATAAACATCAAATTTGCTCTTTGCCTGAGCTATGCATGCTGCCCATTTTTTAGGATCTTTGGGTTTGTTTTTCTTTGCTTCCTCAAGAGTTTCAACATCTTCCTTCAACATTGAAGAAACAGATTTGGAACTCCAGGTTCTGCATGCCCAATAACGAGCTTTCCATCTTGGACCCGGATTGTCACAATTGTGTCGGGCGCGGAAGTTTTTTCTGCGGGCAGGATCATCTCTCTTGATTTCCATGTTTGGATCACCAAAATTGACTTTTACCACATTGCCCTTGTCATTCTTTACGTATACCTTGTACTTCTTCACATCTCCACGCATTATCTTGTTGAGTTTTACTTTTTTCTTTTCTTCTTCATATATCTCAACAGGTTCACCAAACTCATTGTGTTCTTCTCCCTCGGTTACATCAACAAATCCCATAGTGGTGTCGGGAGAAAATGTTTCCTGTATTTCACAACCGTCTTCATTTGTAAAGGTTACTATGCAATGTTCTTCAATAAATTCAATCGCATCTACATTTAAAATTTGTCCAGATTCGTTAACAATAAGATCACATGGCAGCAAATCCCTTGCCTCTATTGTCTGGAAAGGAAGTTCGGGCAATACTGACCAATTTTCTACAATGAAGTAATCAAAGGATTCCTTCAAGTCAGTTACACCAGTCTTTACATATACTGGTTTTTTGCCCTTGCTTGTTCCGTGTCCTTTTTTGCCTCTTCCCGCCTTTCTTTGGGCAACGCGCTTTCTGCGCACAAAACTTCCTATCTTCTCTTTTCCAAGTTTTTTGGCTTTTTGGCGACTCAAACATGCAGAATATGCATCACCTTCATCAGCATCACCGCATTTTCCAACTCGTTTACCTTCGGTGTTATAACGATCCCAACCCGGTCCACCGCCTGCGGATTCCTTGTTGAACCATTTTCCGAGACCAGATTTTGCATAAACTTTTTCAAGTAAATTTTCGATGTCCATGGTTATTTCCAGTTTTTGTTCTGTGATTCGCCTTTTTTGTGTCCATTGTCTGATCTATTGGACGAACGGTCTCTGACACGTAGATTATTTATGCCATTTGAACCACCATTTCTTATGGCGTTTTTATGATCAATATCCTTCCCATCACCCTTTTTGGCTCTACCTTTTTTGATCATCATTTCGCGTGCCTTGGTTCTTTTTGCACGTTCTTTGCGTTGTTTTGGTTTTCCATGATAATTCCGATATTCTTTTTTGTAATCTCTTTTATATTCTTCGATCATCAAATCATCTATTAGGCTTGCAAGAGACATAGGTTCTTTATGAAAATTTATCAAAATATTTTCATATATGCTCTTGAGATTTATCAAGACATAATCCGAATCCTCGGTCAGATAATTTGCATTTTCCAAGATCCAGAGTGCTTCTGGTTCTGATATAAGCTGATTTGCATACAACATCTCAACCAACATTTTTTCATTCAAGGATTCTACCAAAACATCATTGAGAAAAAGAGCAGATTCATTCATCACCTCACCACTTATGTTTTCTCCTTTCATTACAGGAATCTTGGTGGTTTTCTTTCCTATTGTTACATAAGTGTATTCAACGGCATTTAGATCTTCGGGAGAGAATCCGGGCAACAAACTTGCATTCATGGAAAAATCATAATTTTTGGTGATATAATCTACCATTACTTGAATGGGTTCGATTTCATCCTTATTCACCGTAATGTTCTTGAGACTCAATTCTGGCATTTCTTTTTGTTCCACCACGGTGGTGAATGTCTTCATCATTTCTGCTGCAGATGGTTTGTATTTGGAAACATTTGAAGAAGACATTATGTTCTTTGCTGGTTTAGCATCAAGATTGGAAGTCTGTGAAATGGTTGCAAAATATTCATCAGTCATCGGGAATATTCCGTTTATCGTTATGACATGGTTTGGAGCCATTTCAGGATCTGCAATACCATCACCTCTCAACGTAGTTTTCAACAAATCATTTATCACAGCAGGAGCAAATAGATTTTTTGATCCGGCTTTCATCAAATCTTTGGCACTTTCTTCCCAGGCTTTTCTGTAAGAGCTTAACGATGCAAGTTGATTCAATTCACCGTTTGAATCAACTATGGTTCCCACAACTTCTCCCCTAGGATCCTTTATTTCCATCTTTTGCAACTGTTTCATCAAACTTGGATTGTCTCTGATCTGTCCCATCAGATCATCTGGAATCAATATATTGGAGAACTGTGTCTTGCCTTGCTCCATTTTTTCAAATTGATCAGCTAACTTCTTGTTGGATGCAATAAGCTGTGGATTTGAAAGTGCTTGTGTAAGTGCCTTGGCAACATAACCTTTGAAATTTTTGTTCGATTGATTGAAATCCGTAGTCGAGAAAGATATTTCTCCTCCGGCGGCAACCTTGAATCTATAATTACCGCATTGCATGTCAGGAGAACCTTCATCCACCACCGATTGACCAGTTGTTTCAACGTTGGTCAATAGATTTTGAAGACATTCATCACCGATTTGTGAAAGAATCTTTTGTGCAGTGAAAAATGCTCCACGAGTAAATTCTCTTGCATCGGGTGCAAGAGCCAGATATGTTTGCATTTCTTGATCACTGGCTCCCGCTTTTAACTTGGCCAAGAACACCAAGGCATTCAAAACTTGTTGATTGTAAGAAACGCCACTCAAGTTGCTTAAACCAAATTCAACAGTCAAGTTTTCATATGAAAGTCTATCAAAATTTTTATTTGCAGGAGGATTGCGCACCATCTTAAAATATTCATTCCGCAATTCCGCTGGCATGCTCATCAATTGCTCCGGATCCATTTCCGACATTGCCTGGAACATTTGTTCCTTGCTCATCTTCTTGGCTTTGCCCTTTTCTTCATTTTCTTTTTCTTCTTCTGTCTTTGGGCGAGCCTCTTCTCTGCGCTTTCCTTCTTCCTTTGTTTCTCCCTTGGCTTCTTTTTTGGCAGATTCCTTGGTTTTTACATCACCAAAAAGTAATTTTGAAGCTCTGGTTTGTTCAAATGTATTTTCTTTAGTAGCCTGCTGCGCTTCATCAATTGTCAATTCTTGTTTATTTAATTTTTGGTGGATACCCGCATTGAATGAATCCTTGAATATTAATTGAATATTTCCACCCTTGGTTTTTACCAAAAGTACGTCCTTGATAAGTTCTTGCTTAGATTGCTTTTCCCTGGGTGTTGCCTGAGACCGTTCTACACGCTTACGAGCCGCATCCCTGGCCTTAGCATCTGCGCTGGCAGATTTGGCACGTTCCTTCTTTTCGGCTGTCCCAGAGCCTTCTGGGGCCTCATTTAACAAAGATTTGACACTAATTTTTTGTAAAAGATTCTTAAAGTTCATCTCCAATTATTTAGTGTCTGGAGAATCCTTATACCCTTCAAGGGGATTATATAATTTTAAATTTTTATAGGACTTTATTTTTCCTTTTGCCAACTTTTTAAGGCTGGTGTAATCAAAATTATTGGCTTTGGCAAATTGAAAGAGGTTTGGAACAACAACCTGTTGTTTGGTTGCCATATCTATGAATATGTGTGTTTTTGTTATGGCAATCTTCTTTGGTGTCTCTTCCTTGACTTTTTCATGGGAACCTACTCCATCCTTCACTTCTCGTATTTCAACTGCAGTCCATCCTTTATAGGTTTTTCTTTTGCCATTTAAAAGTTCACAAATTTTTACAGGAGTAAGACCATGTTGATTTCCGAATTCGGTCATATTTTCAAAAAAAACCTTTTCCTCGGTATCAACACGTTTTAACCAATATCCATTTTTTTCCTTTACAGCACTGGTCCACAACCACTGTCTTCCAATCTTGCTGAAAAATCCCCCGTTTTGTTGCACAAACCAATTTCTATTGTTTGCTGCTTTTGAATTTTCATTCATCATGCACCAAAGTTTGCTTCCAACTCTGTTTACATCACTTTCAAGGGTTCGTGGTTGATAATAATCCATTTTCAGTCCTGTAGTCTAATATTGCATCTTTCAATCCTCTTACGTACTTTAGAGGGTTGCCTTGAAAAACTTGCTTTGTTCCATCTTCACAAGCAATCAAAATGGCAAAATTGTCAACGATTATTCCAGTCCTATCTTGAAACATCAATGCATAAGCAGTTGCTTGCAGAAAATAATTGTCAACATCTTGCTTTCTTTTTTCTTTTGTGCTTGCTTTAAAATCAATGATTGAAAGTTTTCCATCATAGTCAGCAATACAATCTGTTCGACCAGCCAGTCCAAGAACTTTTGACCATAAAGGAGTTTCCAACGCAACGATATTATCTATTTTGTCTATTTCAGGCTTAAGAATGGAAAAAAGTGCTTTGTTGTTAGAATGTTGATTATCCATATCCAAATCTTCATTTTTAAGATATGATTCGATCAAGCTGTGAAATTTTGTTCCTCGCGAAGTTACCCGTTTACTTTCTTCAGGATTTTTGTTTCTCCACTCCGCAAAAAACTTTTGTTTTCGAAAACCAGTAACGGTTGTGACTGAAGGGAAAACACCATCCGGAGTCTCATATAACCGGATTCCTTCGGAGGGTGCTTCTTTTATTGAGCCTTCTAATAATATTGGCTTATGCGTAAATAATTTTTTATTTGTATCCATTGCTTATGAAGATTATAACACAAAATATGTGATATACAATTATTTAGGCAATGACTTGTCGGCGGGCAAATTGGCCTATTGCCTCCCAACCTAATCCAAGATTAATATTTTGCGGTCTACCCTGTTCATAGGCATAGTATCCAGTGTTTGGAGAACCACCAATATTTCCCATAATCGGTGGAATCATTGGAAGTCGAGGCCGAACTCTCGTTTTAGGAGGGATTCCTGTTTTACCTTCTCCTCCTTCACCAGGTTTTCCTCGTTCACTGGGTTTACCTCGTTCACTGGGTTTTCCTCGTTCACTGGGTTTACCTTTTTCACCGGGTTTTCCTCGTTCACCGGGTTTTCCTCGTTCACCAGGTTTACCTTTTTCACCGGGTTTTCCTCGTTCACCAGGTTTACCTTTTTCACCGGGTTTTCCTCGTTCACC
>JAFMJI010000034.1 GCA_017853575.1 Chitinophagaceae bacterium
ACTAAGCTTGCTTGCTCATAAACTTGGAAAAGACATCAGCCTAGACGAAGGCAACGAATTACGTAAGGTGCTAACTAAAAAGGGAACCGGCAAAGAAACCGCTGTAAAGGAAAAGCTCTATGGAAAATTTATTGATGGCTGCACAGAAAAAGGCATCAGCAGAAAAGATGGCGACGATCTCTGGAAGACTATGGAATTCTTTTCAGGTTATGGTTTTAACCTTTCACATGCTGTCTGTTATTCCATTCTTTCGTATCAATGCGCGTTCCTATTGCATTATTACCCCTCAGAATGGGCTTGCGCCTTCCTTGCAAAAGAGCCGGAAGATCGCAAGGAAACCGCTATTGCATTAGTCAAGCGTGCAGGATTTAAAATTCGTAAGCTAGACATCAATCTATCAAGCACAGAATGGGAAGTCGATCCAAATGACAACAATACTCTTATTCAGCCCCTATCTTCTATTAAAGGTCTGGGCGATACGGCTATCGCGGAAATAATGAAAGCGCGTCCTTTCAAGACAATTGAGGAGCTGCTATTCAATGAAAAGATCTCTTACAGCAAATTTAATAAACGTGCGCTTGATGCTCTTACTCGTAGTGATGCATTACGTTCTCTCATGGATGAACGGTTTACAGGCGGCAAACATTTCTGGAGCGCCGTAGTAGTTGACCGTCCTAAGACGTTGAAGAAGCTAAAAGAAAACATTGAACTCTATAAACCAGAGGGCGAGTTTAGTGATGAAGAAAAGATTGAACACATTACGCAACTAACCGGAGCTTATCCGATTAATCTAGTCATGACAGACGATGTAATGGATAAACTTGCCAAAAAAGATATTGAGCCGCTAGGCAAACAATCAGAAGATGAAGATGGTGAGCGTCAATTTGGAGCGCGTCTTGTGTGGTTTATCCCACGCAGTAAGGAAATTAAAACAACCAAGAATGGGAAACCCTATTGGATAATTACTGCCACAGATAGCAGTAACATGCTTACCGAGGTTAAATGTTGGGGGATTCGGGAAACTGACGTAATCCACATGAATAGACCTTATCTAGCGCAAATAACTGTAGACAGCTTTGGAAATTCTATTCGATCCTTCAAAGAAGGGATTAAACTGCTAGCATAAACTATTTATGGTTGGGAGAAAAATTATGAAACTAAACAAAGAAACATTAAAAACTCTTATTAAGGAGTCGCTAGAGGAAATGTCACACGGCGGTCAGGCACCAGAAATGGTGACGCACGTTTCTCAAGAAATGATAGAAAACGCCATTTTACACGGCGAAGATTACTTGGTAAGTGCTGACTTTGCTGCACAAATTCTGCAACAACACTCCACTCCAGTAGACGAAGCTTTTGCAGAACTAGGCGATAAACCAGCCTATACCGTAAGTGAATTGTTTGGTTGGCTTGGCTACTAAATAAAACTCTTTACTTTCGCACAGCCCTGCGCTATACTTTCATAGTTAGCGCAGGGTTTTTTATTTGGAGGATATATGATAGAAGAGCGCCCTTGGGGATATTTTGCAATTTTAGAAGATGCACAAACTCACAAAGTAAAGCGAATTGTAGTTTATAGTGGGCAAAGGTTAAGTTTGCAATCGCACAATCATCGTGACGAAACTTGGATGATTATCAGCGGTTCTGGAATAGTAACTCGTAATGATAGTGAACTACGAGTTGATGCTGGGAACATTGTAAAAATAACTCGCGGCGTTAAACACAGAGTTAAAAATGTTGGTCAAGGACATCTTGTTTTTATTGAAGTGCAGACAGGTGAATATTTTGGGGAAGATGACATTACACGCTATAGCGATGATTATGGGAGAAGCGCATGATTAGTGCGTTTGTTATTGGAATCGCTTGCGGGATTGGCCTTTCGATGCTATACTCTGCTTATCTCGCTTGGTTGAGCCGTAGATTTATTAAAGGAGGCATAAATGTTTTGGAGATTAATGCACGAACAAGTGGAAGTCGAACCCTTCACTAATGAAGCACAATCACGTTCTTATGTTTTTCTAGAGGTTGAAGGGACTAGAATAATGCTAGCAGATACTGTTGTGCCTAAAAGCCATGTTCTTGGCAGCAAAGATGTGCTTGTTAGTGCAGCCTATAAGCTTCAAGACCTTGCTAGGCAAATGCTGAGCAAGGCGGATAAAATCAAATGAGCGAAAAAGAATTACCACCAGTTATTGCCTTAAGAGCGCTGAAACATTCAAAAGGGACTCCCTACCCAGAAATGCAATTTGATCAAGAAGCAGCCAAATATGGACGAATGTATACCTCTTATGCCTGCTTTTCTAATGAGGACATTAAACTTCGTTTAGACGAGCAATATGCAAAAAATTCAAAAATAACAGAAGCAACTATTTTTTATTATGTAATGTATAAGGAACCAATTAAAAAGGAGGAAGTATGACATCTATTAGATTTGAAAATCCTTGGACAGACGTTACGCTTGAATGGAAACAATTGACACCAACAGCCAAGGGGCCACAGAAAGCCCATGCCGAAGATGCAGCTTGGGATCTTTACGCTGATTGTCCGAACGCACACATCGACATCCCACCGGGACAAACTAAAATTGTTCCAACAGGTTTGGCAATAATGCCACCTAAAGGTTGGGCATGCGATATTCGTGGTAGATCGGGAATGAACAGCAAAGGTAAATTTGCTATTCTTGGTCTTGTTGACAGTTTTTACACTGGTCCTTGGGGTGTTGTGGTTTATAATGGAACAAACGACACTGTGACAATTTCTCATCACGATAAAATTGCACAATTTACAGTACAACGCGTCTACAATAGTCAATTAATTCAAGTACAAGAGTTTTCGGATGGTGGAAGTCGTGGAAGCGGTGGATTTGGTAGCAGCGGAACTAAATAAATTTTAAAGACTTTTAGCCCCTATGCTACTATTTATTGGTAGCATAGGGGTTTTTATTTATGAAAAATAAGTTATTATTTGAGAATTGGCGTAAATTCTTAAGTGAAGAAGAGGCAGCTAAGCCAGAAGCAGCAGCTGCAAAAGATGCTGTACCCGGTGATGTTCCCGGCAAAGAACAAGTACACGTTTTTGATTTTGATGATACGCTAGGTGTAACTGTTAATGCAAATAGAGTAATGGCTTATAAAGATGGTAAGCCAATACATAAGACTGAACAAGAAGCAAGAGAATGGATGAAATCAAAGGGTTTAACAGATGCAGACCTATTAAAACCAAATTTTGAAAAAGTTCCAGAAAGAGAAAATGCTATAGCAATTAATCTTTCTTCTTCCGGATTAGCTAAAATCCAAAGACAAGTACCAAAAGATGATCAATATGTAACCGGCTTTAAGGAACCTCCACCACAAGGTGATACCGTATTAATTGATTTTACTCCTTCTAGGGGTACAGATCCTGAAACAACAAAGCCAATAAAGTCAACAATTGATAAACTCAAAAAAGCTAATCAAATGGGGGCAAAAACTGCTATTGTTACAGCAAGAACAGCAGAAGGTCCAGTCAAAGATATACATGGTAAAGAATTAAATGCATCTAACGCTAAAGATATGACAGATTTTCTTTCTAAGCAAGGCGCAAAACCAAATTCTGGCGTTTATGGAGTTAGCGGGCAAAACAAAGGCAAAAAAATTGCTGATACATTTATTAAAGGAAATCCAAATCCACCAAAAGAAATACACTTCTATGACGATTTGAGCAAAAATACGAAAGAAGTGGAAGACTTTATTCAAGCAGATAAAGAGATTCCATCTGAGTTATTTATCTATGGCCCCGGTGAATTTGCCCATAACGAAGCAGATCCTAACAAGCCAAACAAAAAGATTCCAGCAAAGCAAGCCGTCAAAGAATCAAGAGGACAATCTATAAAGATTACTAAAAGTTATTTAAAGAAAATTATTAAAGAAGAATTAGAAAAAATAGCTGAAGCAGGGAGCGAACCAAAGTTACAAGAAGACCCAAAAGCAAAGTCAGTTTATTGTTCGCAATGTGGTGGGGAATTTAAAGTAAAAGGACAGAAACATGGTTTCTCACATTGCGAAGATCATAGGGGTTTAAAAAACTACGACCTTTAAACTAAAGCTTCTTTATCATCTTACCCACGGTGTGCTATAATGGCTGCCGTGGGTTTTTTATTGGAGCTAAAATGAATCGTAAACAACGTAGAGCATTACAAAAAATAGCAGGAAAAGAAGCAGTTTCAACGATAGATTTAATGTTAAACATTAGTAACAAGTGTTTGACATGCGATAAAGCCTTTGATAGAATGTCTAAAGAAATGGCAATGACATGGACAATAGAAGTTTATAGCGCCGCAAAAGAAACGCGGCTTTATTGTCCTGAATGCCAAGAAAAGAGGACAAAATGATTGAAGAAGCCCTATCGTACGATGATGTATTGCTTGTTCCAAAGTATAGCGAGGTTGAAAGCCGCTCTGATATTAGTTTACGTAGTGAACTTGGTAAAGATTTAGTGTTTGAGACGCCAATTATTGCTAGCCCTATGGACACTGTAAGTGGGGAGGAAATGGCTGTTGCACTTTCTAAACTTGGCGGTGTAGCAATAATTCATAGATATAATCAAATCAGTGAGCAAGCAGACATCGTTCGTAATGTTAAGCGTCTTGGTGAACGTGTAGGCGCTGCCGTTGGGACTACTGGTGATTTTATGCAGCGCGTTGAGACGCTAGATCGTGCTGGTGTTGACTTTGTTTGTATCGATGTAGCGCATGGACATCATCGCCTAGTGCATGATGCTATTAAAAGAATTCGTTTTGCCCATCCAGCAATCCACATTATGGCGGGAAACGTAGCAACAGCCGAAGCTTTTGAAGCACTGCAAGCATGGGGTGCTGATAGCATCCGCGTAGGTATTGGTGGCGGTTCTATTTGTTCCACGCGCATTCAAACAGGCCACGGTGTGCCAAACCTAACTGCTATTATGGAATGCGCCAAGGTTGCCCATAAGGCTATCCTTATTGCAGATGGCGGGATTAAGAACGCTGGTGACATTGTTAAGGCATTAGCAGCAGGAGCTGATTTTGTTATGTTAGGCTCATTGCTAGCCGGTACAGATGAAGCTCCCGGCGACGTAGTAGAATCGCTGCTACACACTACACGTTTTAAATCCTATCGTGGAATGGCAAGCCGTGAGGCGCAAGAGGAATGGCGTGGCAAATCTTCAGCACCAGAAGGTATTGCCACCATGATTCCCTGTAAGGGTTCTGTCGTTAATATTTTTAATGACCTAGTTGGTAATATTAAAAGCGGTCTTTCATATAGTGGTGCTGTTAATATCGGTGGTTTGTTTGCCCGTGCTGAATTTATTCGCCAAACCAGTGCTGGTCAGAACGAAAGCTCTACCCACATCCTGAGCAAAACTCCATATGGAATACGGTAAAAATCGCAAGCGGTTTGTTTTTTATATGACGGATGATGTTCATGCACGATTTATTGTTCGTCTTATGGAAGACGGAATTAAAAAAACCTCCTTGATACGTGATTTTATTGAATCTTACATTGCAGACGATCCTAAATTAAGGGAATGGTTAATGACAGATTTATCATCTAAAAAAACTGCTAAATGGATGGCAAAACGTAAACGCGAATTAAAAAAAGAAGCTCTACAAAATGCTGCTTTTAATTTAGACGGGAAAGATGTTAGCGAGATTTTTGATATTCTCGCAGAAGAGGATAAAAATGAGTGACACTACTAAATGCCGTCAAGAATGTTTAAATGAAAGTTTGTCATGCGAAAATAAAAATTGTAAACATTGGATTGAATATGACCAAGATTATAACTGTTCTTTAATTGCAATCGACAAAAATGGTGCAATGACACTAGACGAGATTTCCAAGAGACTGGGGTTGTCATTAGTGAGAATAAAACAAATTGAAGAGGCCGCAATAAATAAGGTAAAGAAGCGAAACGGACAACTAATTAAAGAGTTGCTCCACGAATAATTTTTTATTCTTTTGAGCTTTACCGCACTAATTATTGTAAATTGGATACATATATCCTTGGGAGATAAATAATGAGTGATAAGAAATTACTAGAAGAAAGCACAATCCGCCGCTTTCAAACTCTAGCTAACATTAAACCACTTAATGTTCTAGAAGAAGGCAAGAAAAGTGGCTCAAAGCACGAAAAAGGTGAATCAGCCGCTGAGGAAAAAGCAGAGCACGGTAAAGGTCATAAGGACGAAAAGAAAGAAAAAAAGCTAAAGGAAGCTGAAGAAGCAAAACCAGCCGGTGGCCGCAAAACTGCAAGCGCAATGAAGCCAGAGGATTCCGCAAAGCGTGCTTCTGGTAAGGAATTAGAAGAATCTCTCGAAGAAGAAACAGTAGAAGAAATGTTCATGGGCGAAGCCGAAGGCGAAGAAGCTGGCGGCGACATGGGCGGTGAAATGGGTGGTGGCGAAGAAGCTGGCGATGAAGGGGGTGACGACGTAAAGCCAGAAGTTGAAGCATTAGTAAGCGCTCTCAACGGTCTTCTTGCAAAAGTAGGCAAAGGCGAACTTGAAGTTGACGTAGAAGCCGGTGAAGAAGGTGGCGAAGGCGAAGAAGGTGGTGGTGAAGGCGAAGAAGGCGAAGAAGGCGAAGAAGGTGGCGCGGAAGAGGAAGAAGAAGGCGCTGTTATGGAAGCCAAAAAGAAAAAGAAAGAAGACAAGAAAGAAGAAGAAGGTGTTTACGAATCACTTGATCTTCAAGTAGAAGACGATGAAGCTCTTGCAGAAGAATTAACCCGTCGTGTTGCTGCTCGTCTTGTTGCTGAAATGAAAAAAGCTAAGAAAGCAAAAGGTATGACACAAGATTTTATCGGTGGCGGAACTAAATATGCCAAGAGTGCTCTTAAAAAAGGTCATGGTCCCGGCTCAAAGAGTTTCGGTACCAAAAGCAAAGGCCGTTAATTTAAACTAACAATAGTTTAGGGGGCAGCGGGAAACCGCTGCCCTTTTTAT
>JAFMJI010000027.1 GCA_017853575.1 Chitinophagaceae bacterium
TGAAAATCACGGATTAAATCAACTCAAAAACAGATTGTGCAAAACTCCCTAAACTAGGATCTCGGGCACCCATGAGTAGCAATGTGGTGGATGGGGTAAAATGTGAACGCATGGCAGGTATCAATTGGTTTCGGTCTTCAACAAAATATGCATTTACTCCTCGATTTTTCAAATCATTGATCAAATCATTGGCAGAAATATCTTTCACTGCAGTTCCCCCGGCATAATAAATTTCACTCATCCAAATCTCATCCTGCAGACGCAAGACTTTTGAGATTTCGTCAACAAAATCATGTCGTAAGAAACGTGTAGGTCCATATCCATGTGGCTGAAACCACGCGATGAGCTTATCCGAAAAAGGTTGACATGCTTGAATGGATCTTGCACATTTTACAGGATTGTGTGCAAAATCATCAACAACTGTGATGCCATTTTTTACACCAAGCACTTGATGCCTTCTGTAAATTCCTTCATAGCCTTTCAATGCATCAGATGAAGTTTGAAAATCAACACCTACAGCATTTGCAACAGCAATCGCTGCCAATGCGTTTTCCATGGTATGTTTACCAGGACTGTTGATAGAGAATGCTACATCAGCAAGCTTAAAATGAATCGAAGACCCCGATTGATGAAAATCATTTGCATGAATCGATGTTATCGCTTCAGATTCAACATCAAAATCATGCGCATCATTTGAAGAGAGGGATGCAGCCAAGGGATGCGATTTATTGACGATGAATTTTTCTGAATGCGATTTAAATGTCTTGAATAATTCCATCAAAGCTTCTAAATCCTGATGATCCTTATCTACATTTAACAACACTCCAATGGCAGGATGATATTGTACGATTGATCCATCGCTTTCATCTGCTTCGATTACTAACCACTCTCCCTCTCCATAGGCAGCATTACCAATTTTACCCTTTTTAATCAATCTTGTTAAACCTGCCCCTCCAATGATGGATGGATGCAAACCAGCATGAAGTAAAATTTCAAACAACATTGCTGTTGTAGTGCTTTTCCCCGATGTGCCAGCAATGGCAATGGTTTTTTTCTGAGAAACTATTTCTGCGAGTAATTCACTTCTTTTTTTGATGGGTTTTCCAAGTGCTCTTGCCTGTTGCACTTCAGGAACAGTCTCTTCGATAGCAGTTGATACAACAACTATATCCACATCAACTGCAATTCCATTCGCGCCTTGTTCAAAACAAATAATACCCTCTGCTTCTAAAGCAGTACGGCTTTCATTATAAATATCTTTTTGAAACTGACGATCAGAACCTGATACTTGATGACCTGCTGCTTTTAAGTATTGTGCAATAGCACTCATCCCAGTGCCTGCGATGCCGATGAAATAGTAGTTATAAGTTGTAGGTTGTAAGTTGCAAGTGTTTGATTTCTTATACTGATCCATTTTTTCAACAAACTTGAAATTCGTTTTAAAAAACTTACAACCTAGAACTTACAACTTATAACTTAATTCAAACTCCTGAAATCCACCGGAACGAGTTTACTTACTCCCTGCTCTTGCATGGTAACACCATAAATTACATCCACTGCAGCCATGGTTTGCTTGTTGTGTGTAACCATAATAAATTGAGATTCCTTGCTGAATTGACGAATCATGTTGGTGAACTTGCCAACGTTCGCATCATCAAGTGGTGCATCGACCTCATCCAAAATACAGAATGGTGCTGGCTTGATCAAGTAGATGGCAAACAACAATGCAGTTGCTGTTAAAGTTTTCTCTCCACCACTGAGCTGTGTAATTGAAGTAGGACGCTTACCCTTAGGCTTTGCAACGATATCGATACCAGTTTCTGCAAGATCATCCGGATTCTCCAATATCATATCTGCAGTATCATCTTCGGTAAACAAGGCTTTAAATACACGCTGGAAATTCTCACGAACCTGGTTGAATGTTGATAGGAATTTTTGATTGGCTGTTGTTTCAACTTCCTGAATGGTTTGCATCAATGTGTCTTTTGCACTTACCAAATCATTCTTCTGCTCTACAATAAATTCATAGCGCTTCTTCATTTCAACAAAAGCCTCTACAGCAGTTGGATTCACCTCACCAATGTTTTCAAGACGCTTTCTCATTCTATCACATTCTGCTTGCAAATCCTCTAGCGCTTCTTCGGTTTCACGCGGCTCATCCAGGATTTGATCAATATCAACATTGAATTCAACACTTAATCTTTCCTTGATACCTGCCAATTGAAGCCTTAATTCGTTGATCTTGTCTTTGATCATGTTCAACAGCTGATCAATTTGCTCTTTCTCTTTCACACGGTGTCTCAATTCACTCTCACGTTCATTCAAAGAATTTCTGGTATTGTAGTACGCCTGGTCAGCATCATTCAATTGACGTCCATCCTCCTCTTTACGGCGATACAATTCTAACAAGTCTTGCTCAATCAACTTCAAACTATCATTGGTTTCAGTGATATTACCTGTAGCTTCAGACAATTGTACACTGCTGCTATCAATCTGCAATTTTAATTCCTGCAATTGATTTTGCTTGAATGCAGCTTCTTGCTTCACACTCGACAACTTGCTTTGCTGCTTTGCCAATTGAATGTTTGATTCATTGTATGTAGCATTGATTGCATTGTATGCCGTCTCTGCAGATGCATAATCCGTTTCAATGAGTCCAATTTTTTCTGTCATTGATTTCAACTCTTCGTTGAATCTCTCCAAAGCCTGGCGTTCCGACTCAATTCCATTTTTGCTTTCCTGCAACTGCTGCTCGAGCTCAGCCAATCGCCTACTGGAATTTTGATCTGCGATGTGAAGAGACTCTATTTTATTTTGAATGGCGAAAGAGGTATTTCCCAATTCCTGTATACGAAGTTGCGCCTCGGCTATGGTTTTCTCCTGCAATTGGTTGTTGAACTCCAAGACCTGATCGTGTCTTGACTGGATATCTTTTTTCAATGCGTCGACCACCAATTCTTGATCAGCAATTTCTTTTTCAAGCTTTTCTAAATTCTTGACCCTTCCAATCTTATTGCCTTCAAACAATCCAACACTTCCTCCGGTCAATGAAAATTTACCTTTTACATATTTTCCATGACGTTCGAGGATGATCGATCCATTTGCATTTTCCAATGCTGATTCATCTTCAGCAATCAATACATTTCCCAACAAATATTTTACGAGGTTGGTATACTTTGCATCATATTCAACCACATCTGTTGCAGCAATCGTACCAGGAATTGAATGTGGATTCATTTGCTGATTTCCCAATTCAGTATTTAACTTATCCAGCAAGAAGAAATTCGCCTTCCCTTTTTTATTGTCACCCAACAAATGAACAGCCTGTAATCCTTCTTTCAAATCATTTACCACATAATAGTTGAGATATGACTCCAGGACATTTTCTACTGCAGCGCGGTATTCTTGCTTAACATAAATGATATCAGACAAGATGGGAGATGTATGATTCCATCCTTCATTGTTGTGAAGGAATTTAACACTCTCAGGATAGCCTTCCATTGAGTCAATCAGACTCTTCAACAATGCATGCTCATTCTTTTTCGAATCGAGCTTGCGACTCTCATCAGCAAGATGTGTACGCAATTGTTCGAGATTGGATTGGGTATTTAAAATTTGCTGCTTTACTTCTTCGTGTTGTGTCTGAAGAGAACCTAAACGTCCTTTTGCCTCATTAAGTTCCTGAGTGTTCTGCGATTTCTGATCAATCAATTCAGCAAGTTGTGCCGTTCTATGCGTTTGTTCTTCGTTGATAAGATGAATTGATTTTTCAATGTTCATCATGGATGTATCCTTGATCGCAACATTCTTCTCCGCTTCAAATTGATTTCTTTGTAGTTGTTGATTTTTTGTTCTGAGTCCATCAACTTGTGATCTCTTCTCATCAAAATTTCTTCTGCTTTCTTCAACCTGCAATTGCAACTTATTCAATTCATCCTGCAATCCAGCAAGCTTGACTTCTTCCTCTGCAATTTGTGTTTCTGAGAATCGAATACTCTCTTCTAATCCAGAAGATTGACCACCTGCTTTTGATAGAAATTCATTCAGCGTAGATTCTTTTTCCCTCAAATATTGCAAACGTTGTTGCGCGAGGTTTTTCTCGTTTTCTTTGCTGCGGATGGTATTCACCAATTCATTGAAGGTTGCCTGCATTTGTTGCAATGCTTTTTCCTGCTCAATGAATTCAACTTTTTTCTTTTCGAGGTTAGCTTCTTCTGTACTGATTTTTGCTTCTAATTCAAATCGCTTATCAGTTTCCTGTTGTTGTTGTTCAGTTAATTCTTTGTAATGAATATTAAATCCTTCCAACGCAGCTTTGGCAAGCTCAATTGATTTGATTTTATATTCTTTCTTGATTTCAAGATATTTCTCAGCCTTCTTTGCTTGACTCTCAAGAGCTTTCAACTGGTTGTTGATTTCAAAGAGCAAATCCTCAATACGTGCAAGATCCTGCTCAGTTGCATCGAGCTTTAGTTTAGCTTCTTTCTTTCTTGTTTTGTAAATGCTAATACCAGCTGCTTGTTCCAGCATTTTTCTTCTGCTGTTGTCTTTATCTTTAATGATGTCATCCACCATTCCCAACTCAATGATCGCATAGCTGTCGGTACTCACACCGGTATCCAAGAAAAGATTATGGATATCTTTCAATCGGCATTGAACATCATTGAGGCGATATTCACTTTCACCGCTTTTATAGAATTTCCTTGTAACAGTAACTGTGTTGAATTCAGTTGGAAGCAGGTTCTTCGTATTCTCAAATGTGAGACTTACCTCGGCAAGTCCACTCGGACCTCTGTTTTTAGAACCATTAAAAACCAAGCTCTCCAAATTCTCACTTCTCAGGTTGCTGATTTTATGTTCACCAATTACCCAACGGATGGAATCAACGATGTTGCTCTTTCCGCATCCATTAGGACCAATAATACCTGTAATTCCTTCGTCAAAATTGACAACTGTCTTGTCTGCAAAGCTCTTGAACCCCTTGATTTCTAAACTCTTTAGTCTCACTGTCTCATTTTTTAGTCAAGCAACAAATATAATGTTTGAAGAGGTGGGGTTATGCACGAGTTTTCAACATTTTATGAGTTCTAAGTTGTAAGTTATAGGTTGTAAGTTTTGACCTCTAATGTTTAAAAAACGATGACAGATTGTGAAATTTCTCAACATAACATAAACGACTTTTACTTTTTTTAAAAATGAACTCTTTTGAGGATTTAGAAATTTTTAGGCGTGCAGATAAACTTTATTTTGAAGCATATAAACTTGCCATGAGTCTACCAAAACATGAACTTTATGAACTCAGCAGTCAAGTCAGACGATCATCAGATTCTATCGCAACAAATATAGTTGAGGGATATGGCAGGAGGAGGTATAAACCAGAATTTATACGATTCTTGATTTTTTCTCATGCCAGCAGCATTGAGCTAATATACCATCTAAGTAAAATTTCTAAACTTTACCCTATGATGAGTGATAAATGTAAACAGTTACAAGCTGAATATGTTGAGCTAAGTAAGATGATTAATAAGTTCATACAATACGTTGAAAATAAATGGAAAACCTAATTTACTTTCAACTTACAACCTACAACTTACAACTCACCCGGATACTTCAACCCTATAATCGCTCTTACAGCATCCAACGTCTTCATGAGATTCAACGTATCATCCAACGTCCAAACAGGACTTTCGGTGAGTCCTTTTTGAAGACATTCATTTACATGTCTGATTTCATGTTGGTATCCCCAACCTGGTTCTTTTTCGACCGGAATAATTGTTCGAGATGTTATTATATCAGGATAATGTTGGATGGTTGCTGATGGCTCATAGAATCGATTGGTTAATCGGATACGACCTTTTGTTCCGAAAATATCTGCATCAGTTTCGAGATTAGAAGCAAGCGTTGAAAACAAACTTGCTGTCATCCCATTTTTATAATGAAACACCATCGAACATTGCTCATCTACACCTGTTGGCGCAGGATCCATTTTCGCAGTGATACTATTTGGCACACCTAAAATAGATTGCACAAGAAAAACAGGATAAATTCCTATGTCCAATAAACTTCCTCCACCTAATGCAGGCTCAAACAATCTTGGCGAAACGGGCTCTGGTGGCTTGAATCCAAAGTTTGCTAGAACCCCTTTCAATTCTCCCAGCTTTCCCTCAGAAATCATTTCACGCACTTTCAAATAATGTGGAAGAAAGCGCGTCCACAAGGCTTCCATTAAAAAAATCTTCTTAGACCTAGCCAAATCAATCATTTCTTTTGCCTGATGCTGATTGATGGCAAAAGCTTTTTCACAAAGCACTGCTTTACCATGATTCAAACAAAGCATTGTATGTTCATGATGATGGCTATGTGGACTGGCAACATAGATTGCATCAACCTCATCACAATTCACAAGCTCTTGATAAGATCCGAAAATATATTTCGCAGGATATTCTGCAGCAAATTGCTTTGCACGTTCAATATCTCTTGATGCAACTGCAACCAACTCCCCATCGCCAACTAATTTCAAATCAGCTGCAAATTTCTTGGCAATTTTACCACAAGCGAGGATGCCCCAACGAACGTGCTTCATTTCTTCAATTTTTTGATTTCAGGATAGTTGTAAGTTCTAAATTGTAGGTTATAAGTTATACTTTTTTAAAGTTTAATTTTATTAACTCCAACTTACAACTTATAACTTACAACTTCTTTATTTCACCCTCTTCCCCAACTCCTCCACGCTTATCGTCATCATTCTACCAATCAACTTTCCATTGCGAGATGTAATCACTTTCATTGGAGCTGCATCAACTGGAACAACAACAGATTTTCCAGCATAATGTGGATAATGTTGATCTGG
>JAFMJI010000017.1 GCA_017853575.1 Chitinophagaceae bacterium
TATACTTGTCCTGCTGCCCGAAATATGTTTCTTTCCAGATGGGAATGCCCTATTCCTACATCGCCTGCATGCAATGCGAATTGTGTCGGATGTATTTCTTTTCAACCTGAGGAGGAAAGTATCCCTTCCACTCAAGAAAGACTCACTTTCAAGCCAACTGCTGAAGAGATTGTTGAGTTTACAGTTCCTCATCTTATGAATGCTCCTTTTCCGATTGTTAGCTTCGGACAAGGCTGTGAGGGTGAACCTTTGTTGATGTGGGAAACTATAAGAGAAGCAATCATTGAAATCAGAAAACATACAAACCGTGGCAGTATCAATATCAATACAAATGGTTCTATGCCAAAGGCTGTGAAAGCTTTGTGCGAAGCGGGTTTGGATTCCATACGCGTAAGTACCAACTCTGCACAGAAAACATGGTATACAAATTATTATCGCCCTAACAACTATGAATTTGAAGACATCATCGAAAGTCTTAAAATTGTTGATGGATATGGTGGATGGAGTTCAATCAATTATTTTGTATTTCCTGGTATGACAGATTCTGAGGCAGAATATGAAGCATTGCGCAAATTGATTGCTGCTACAAATCTAAAAATGATTCAATGGAGAAATTTTAATATTGATCCTGATTGGTATTTGGGCAGAATGGGAATTGTTGAGGAATCTGATAAAATTGGCATCAGACAAATGATGCATCTGCTAAGAGAAGAATTTCCAACTTTAAAATTCGGTTATTTTAATCCACCTATGGAGAGAATTAAAGGGGATTTTGAGAAGGATTTAGCGAAATGAGTTGACAGTTGACGGTTAACCGTTAACAGCCAACTGTCAACTGTCAAAAGTCAACTGCCTTTTACAGTAATCGTTGAATTCATCATCCTCCACTTCATACTCTTCATCTTCCTCATCGTCTGTATAGGCTTGGAAGAGGGTATTGTTTTTAAAATCCATTGTAAGCAGGTCATCTTTGATCATTACATTATTTAATTCATCCCAGCGATAGGCTTTGGATGTCAATCCTTTTTTTACAATCTGATTTGCTGAAAATCCAATTTCAATATTGGCGGATAAAAATTTTTCGCTGATACCAGCAACAACATAAAGCATTCCCAATAAAATATTTCCAGAGATGGCTATCAGCCCAACTCCTATGCAAATCAAGAGTGAAAGAAATCGAAGCTTCTTTTTTTTCTTTTTATCAATGTATAGACTGGTTAACAACGACAAGACTGCAAAGAGTAGGATGTATTGTAAGATTCCATCGGGGTGTTGAAAAATCAATATACTGATAGGAAGAATTGACATGATGGAAAGCATCCAACCTGTTTTTTCAATAATTGACTTGTTGTTGTTTTTCAACACAACAACGTAGTCGTAGACCTTCCCTCTTGACATTTGATTAATTTTGACTGAGCATCAAGTTACACAACTTGAACAAAACCCTTGCTCCAACATTTTCATCCCATCCATCTTTGCTCACACCTGTTTCACTGAGGTCGAATCCAATGATCTCTCTTCCGCTGTCGAGAATCTTTCTGAATAAGTAATTTAATTGTTCCAATTCAAATCCGCCTGGAACGGGTGTTCCTGTATGTGGACAAAGCTTTGGATCAAGTCCATCAATATCATAGCTGATGTATACCTTCTGGGGAAGTTGATTGATGATTTCTTCGCTGATATGTGCCCATGTCGCACCTTCAAACTGTCTTTCTTTGATTTCTTTCTCGAAATATGTAGCAACTCGTCTATCACTGTCGCAAATGCATTGCCATTCTGATTCACAATAATCACGGATACCAAGTTGAATCAGTTTTTTTACTTGTGGGAAGTTGTTGAGCACATTGTACATGATGGATCCATGTGAATAATCGAGCCCTTCGTAAGATTTTCTTAAATCGCAATGCGCATCAATTTGCAAGATTCCAAAATTGTCTTCCTTTTCTGCAATGGCCTTGATCAGACCAAATGCAACGCTATGATCTCCGCCCAATAATCCAACCATCTTCCCTTTGGCTATTTGCGTTTTGGTTTGTTCATAAACCCAATCGTTCATAAAAGCACATCCCTCATTGACCTCTTTCAAAGTCTTGCACATGAATTTATTGGTTTCAATCTTTTCACCTGAATTGATGAAATGGAGATAGAGTTCGTTCTCCTTTCTGAGGTAATCGTTTTTCAACAATATCTTTTTGTCGACAGGTTTCATGAAAACCCCTTTTTTCCAACTGTTTTGAAACTGGCTGTCGAACAAATCTACCTGCAGACTGGCATCTAAAATATGCTCAGGAGACCTGGCTGAGCCCGACTTGAAGCTGACGGTCACTTCCCAGGGTACTGGGATGATAATTAAAGATGCATTTTCTTCTGTGAAGGGGAGGCCAAAAACGTTGTTGTTGGCCACACTTACCCCGTTGGGGTCGAATCTGGAGAGGTCAGCGATCATTTGATCATGGTTAATTTGGGCACGCAAGTTAAGGAAAAACTAAAGTCTCCAACAACCATTTTGAGGATTAATTTGATGTAATTTTGCACATCATACTGCTATGAAAAAAATACATATCGTTGGACTGGTTTTGGTGGCGCTTTCAATTGCTGCATTGATTAGTTTTTTGGGCGACATGAGCACTTACGACTCTATTGAATCTGCCCAAAAGAAAGAAGGAAGGTTTGTTCATATTATAGCTAAAGTGGATACTACCAAGCCTATCATTTATGATCCGATTAAAGACCCCAATTATTTATCATTTACTGCTGTTGATTCATTAGGGTCATTTACACAGGTTGTTTATAAAAATTCCAGGCCTACTGATTTTGAAAAAAGCAGCAGGGTGGTTATGAAAGGAGCTATGCAAAATGGTACTTTCGAATGCAAAGAGATCGTGCTAAAATGTCCATCTAAATACAAGGACGAAAAGAGTAATCAATTATGATTAAATACACGGATGAGCATTTGCTGATTGGACAAATCGGCATTTTCTTCACATTGCTTGCATTTGCGGCAGCTCTTGTTGCATTTTATGCATATTATAGAACTACAGTTTTGACAGATACGCTCGAAGAAAGACCATGGAAACTGCTATCCCGTGGAGCATTTATTGTTAACGCGATTTCTGTTCTTGCTTTATTTGTTACGCTCTATCTGATCATCTACAACCATTATTTTGAATACAAATATGCTCATCAGCATTCAAAAAGAAGTTTGGATGTTCAATATTTATTGAGTTGTTTTTGGGAAGGGCAAGAGGGAAGTTTCATGTTGTGGGGATTCTGGAATGCAGTAATTGGATTGGTATTGCTGAAGTTTTCCAATAAATGGGAAGCTCCGGTGATGACAGTTGTCAGCTTATTGCAAGTGTTTCTTGCAACTTTCCTAATTGGGATTTATTTTTTTGATCTTCGAATTGGCACAAATCCATTTGTGTTGATGCGAAATGAATTTCCAGATGCACCGATCTTTCAAGATCCGGATTATCTTTCGAAATATCTGACAGATGGAAACGGTCTCAATGTATTACTACAGAATTATTGGATGGTGATTCATCCTCCAATATTGTTCCTCGGATTTTCTTCTTCAGTAGTGCCTTATGCATTTGCAGTAGCCGGACTCTGGAAAAAAGATCATAAAGGATGGGTTCGTCCAGCTATGCCATGGGCTTTGTTTTGCGCAGGCATACTTGGATTGGGGATCATGATGGGTGCCGCCTGGGCCTATGAATCATTAACCTTTGGAGGTTATTGGGCATGGGATCCCGTTGAAAATGCCTCTATGGTTCCTTGGTTGTTATTGGTTGCTGGTATACATACTTTGTTGATCTTTCAAAGCACAGGGCACTCATTGAAAGCGAGTTATGTTTTTATTGTGCTTTCATTTTTGCTTGTATTGTATTCAACATTCCTCACAAGAACTGGCGTATTGGGTGATACTTCTGTACATTCTTTCACTGGTGAAGGGAGTACACTTTATTGGCATTTGATTGTTATGATGCTTGCTTTCTTAGCTGCACCAATTATATTTTATTTTAAAGACAGAAAAAATGTTCCAGTTGAGGTAAAAGAGGAAAATCTCGACAGTCGTGAGTTCTGGATGTTTGTTGGGTCGCTATTGCTGTTCATTGCAGGCTTGTATATAATTATCTTAACATCACTTCCATTCTTCAATAAATTATTTGGAACAAAATGGGCTATTGGAGAAGATGTTGAGTTTGTATACAACCGCATCATGATTTTGGTTGCGATTATTTTAGGAAAGTTGACTGGAATCACTCAATATTTTAAGTATAAGAATACCAGCAGTAAATATCTCTGGTCCAAATTATGGATTCCTACATTGATCGCTCTTGTGATTTCAGGATGCATCAGCTATTTTGGTAATATTCATTTTGATAAATATGGAATGGGCTATTTGGTAGCCATTCATCTTGCAATACTCGCCTCCGTTTATACAGTCATCGCCAATTTTAATTATCTGGCAACTATCGTTAAATGGAAAATGAAAGCGGCTGGTGCATCTATTGCACACGTCGGATTTGGATTGATGTTGGTGGGAATATTAATATCATCTTCTAAAAAAGAATTGATTTCTGAAAACAATACAGGCATAGCAGTTACAGGTTTGAAAGATGTGAAGGGGAAGGATGAAGACCCACGTGAAAATGTTACATTGATTTACAATGTCCCCACTCCAATGGGAAAGTATACAGTAACCTATTTAGGCGATTCATCTGTGGAGAAAGACGATCGAATATATTTCAAAATCAAGTTTATCAAAACAGATACATCGGATAATAGTATTGCTGAACAGTTTGATGTTCGTCCCAATGCCTTTCTGATGAAATCGCAGCAGGGTACCCAATTATCATCCAATCCTGGTTCAAGACATTATTTATCGAATGATGTATTTGTTTACATCACATCTTGGTTGAATCCGGATAATATCAAAGACACTGCTTCATTCAACTATAAGCAGGTGAATACAGGCGATACTGTATTCTATTCAAACGGTTTCATTGTGGTAGATCGATTGCTTACTGCCAATAAGAATGACAACAAAGATTTACCGGTTGTTGACAGTGCTTGGTTATCTGAATTGTCTGTCTTTTCTAAGGATGGAAGAAAATTCAGTTCTGCTCCTGCATATTTTGTGAAAGGGGGTAGCGGTTCCGTTAAAACTGATACCATCATGGAACAAAACCTGATCTTTTCTTTGGAAAGAAACGGAAAGACCGTCAAATTAGGTGTGAAGGAATCAAATGCAGTAATGAGATATATTACACTGAAAGCGTATCGATTTCCTTGGATAAATTTGTTGTGGATTGGCACAATTGTAATGGTTGCTGGATTTTTATTAAGCATGTGGAATAGGTTGAAATCCAAATTATACGTAGTTTAGTTTCATGCGTAAGTTGTTAGTCATACTATTGATTAGTTTGGTATCTAAAGCAGATGCCCAATGGAAGGCTGGCCAAAACGATACGTTGTGGGTTCCCTATATTATATATGAAGGGGATACTATGACTTTTAAGGTGATGGATATGGTGAGTGTGTTTGGAAAGATGACTGATGAGCAGAAAGCATATTTGAAAAAGTGGACACGCCTTCGAAATGCTGTGTATGTGACCTATCCATATGCAAAAAAAGCCAGTTATATCATCAATGATGTTATCATGCATCTTGATAAAATACCAGATGAACAGCAGCGCAAAAAATACCTGAGCACCAGAGAGAAGGAATTGAAAAAAGAATTCACAGAGCCTCTGACTGCTTTATCAGTATATCAGGGAAAGATTCTCATGAAATTGATCAACCGTGAAACCAAGAATACCTGTTATGATCTCATCAAAGAATACAGGGGTGGTTTCACAGCCCGTTTCTGGCAAACTGTTGCCTGGGTGTTTGGCAGCAGCCTTAAACAAGATTATGAGCCCAAGGGCAGTGATGCTGAAATGGAAAGCATCGTGCTGGAAGTGGCCAGAATGTACGGACACGCCTAAGGAGGAATCATCTCCAACATCATCCAAAAATGTATCTTTGCGCATCAAATTCATTTCATGAAATTATTTGTTCTTGGAATAGGTGTTCATCCCGACGATGTTGAGTTGAGTTGTTCTGGCACCCTCATCAATGAGGTTAGGAAAGGGAACAAAGCTGGGGTAATTGATTTGACCAGAGGGGAATTAGGGACACGCGGCACAGCAGAAACCAGAGATGCTGAGGCAAAGCATGCCGCAGAAATCATGGGCCTGTCAGCAAGGGAGAACCTTGGCATGAGAGATGGGTTTTTTAAAAACGATGAAGAGCATCAACTTCAATTGATTCGTGCCATTAGGAAATATCAACCAGAAGTAATTCTTTCAAATATTTTGGAAGACAGACATCCAGATCATGGTCGCGCTGGTAAACTCATAGTTGAATCCTCTTTTCTGTCTGGCTTGTCAAAAATTGAAACACGTGATGAGCAGGGGAATTTGCAGGCCAGGTGGAGGCCAAAACATGTGCTTCATTATATCCAGGATAGATTTTATGAACCAGATGTGATTGTAGATATTTCGGATGTATTTGAACAGAGAATGGATTCCATCAAAGCATATACAACCCAATTTCATACCAATCCAGATGGTTCCAAGGGAACACAAACCTATATTTCCAGTCCAGATTTCTTAGATGCAATTGTATCGAGAGCAAGGTTGATGGGAAAAAGGATTGGGGTTAAATATGCAGAGGGATTTGTATCACAGAAAAATATTGGAATAAGCAGTTTGGAAAGCCTTGTTCTAAATGAAACTTAAAAGATAATTATGTCTCGTTTTAAAGTTGGTCTTGTTCAAATGTCATGTTCTTCAGATGTAAAGCAGAACATGAATAAAGCAATCAAAGGAGTCAGAGATGCAGCATCAAAGGGAGCAAACATTGTTTGTTTACAAGAGCTTTTTACTTCTTTGTATTTCTGCGATGTGGAGGATTATGAAAATTTCAAATTGGCCGAATCAATTCCAGGTGCTTCAACAGATGTTTTGTCTGCGCTTGCGAAGGAGCTTGGAGTTGTGATCATTGCTTCACTTTTTGAAAAAAGAACACAGGGAATTTATCACAATACAACCGCTGTCTTGGATGCAGATGGCACCTATCTTGGTAAGTACCGCAAAATGCATATTCCGGATGATCCTGCCTACTATGAAAAATTTTATTTCACACCTGGTGATCTTGGATATAAAATTTTCCAAACCAAATTTGCAAAGATTGGCGTGTTGATTTGCTGGGATCAGTGGTATCCTGAAGCAGCACGACTTACTGCTTTAATGGGAGCAGAAGTATTGTTCTATCCAACTGCTATCGGATGGGCAACTGCACAAGATCAGGCAACCAATGATGAGCAATTCAATGCATGGCAAACCATACAAAGGAGTCATGCTGTCGCAAATGGAGTTCATGTTGTGAGTGTAAACAGGGTTGGATTGGAACAGAATGGAGCAATGAAATTTTGGGGAGGATCTTTTGTTTCAAATCCATTTGGAAGATTGTTGTCTCAGTCATCGCATGATCAAGAGGAGGTAATGGTGGTTGAAATCGATACCCAAAAAACGGATAGCTATCGCACCCATTGGCCTTTCATGCGTGATCGTAGAATTGATTCGTACGGGGATATTGTGAAGAGGTTTATTGATTGATGCAGCCAGGGAGGAGAGAGAAGGGACGAGAAACGAGGGACGAGGGACAAGGGACAAGGGACAAGGGAATACATAACTATGACAACAACGAAAACCACGACAACGATTTAAACAACTACAACCCTACCATGACTCCCAAACAACTCGGTTATTATTTTCCCGCAGAATTTGCACCACATGCATCAACCTGGTTGAGTTGGCCTCATAAAGAAGCTTCATGGCCAGGAAAGATCGATTCCATCTATCCATCATACATTGCTTTTATCAAAACACTTGTGAAATTTGAAAAAGTAAACATCAATGTTTGTGATGAATCAATGAAATTAAAGGCTCAAACATTACTGCAAGCCGCAAACGTTGATTTGTCAAATGTTCAGTTCTATATTCATCCTACCAATGATGCATGGTGCAGAGATCATGGTCCTGCTTTTTTGCTGAATAAAAATGATGCAAGTAAAAAAGCCATCGTTGATTGGAATTATAATGCCTGGGGAAATAAATATCCACCATTTGATTTAGATGATGTGATCCCAAGTAAAATTGGTGAAGCATTGGGATTGCAAGTTTTCCATCCTGGCATTATCATGGAGGGAGGGTCTGTCGATTTTAATGGTGCAGGAACGGTGATAACTTCTACAGCATGTCTCTTGAATCCAAATCGGAATCCACACTTGAATCAATCGCAAATTGAACAGGTTTTGATGGATTACTATGGGCAAGATCAGGTTTTATGGGTGGATGAAGGGATTGTGGGAGATGATACAGATGGACATATTGATGATACAGTCCGCTTTGTGAATGAGGATACTGTAATTACAGTGATAGAGGACAAGAAAACTGATGAGAATTATGAATTGCTGCAACATAATTTAAGACAGCTTAAGCAGATGCGTTTAATCAATGGCAAGCAATTGAACATCGTTGAAATTCCAATGCCGGATGATGTAATTTGGGAAGGACAACGATTGCCTGCATCGTATGCCAATTTCTATATTGCCAACAACCAAGTCGTTGTGCCTACATATAAATGTGGTAAAGATGACATCGTTTTGTCTATTATTCAGGACAGTTTCCCTGGTAGAGAAGTGGTTGGAATTGACTCTACCGATATTATTTGGGGACTTGGAAGCTTTCACTGTTTGAGCCAGCAGGAGCCGATCTGATGAACTTTAAGTATTTACACTTATAAATTTTAAGTATATATACTTAGAATATGCTATATTTGCCTTGCTCTGATTAGTAGTTTTTACAAAACGTCCAATTTTCACGATTTGTATGTCTAATTTGCTATCAAACACATCGTCTAAGCCTGTTGCCCTCGAATTGGGTCAACGCATCAGAAAGGCCCGAAACGAAAAGAACCTGACCATTCAGGTTCTGGCTGATCTTGTTGGGATAGAATACACCCAAATGAGCAGGATCGAGCTGGGAAAAATTAATACCAGTGTTTTACAGGTATGTAAAATTTCCAGGGCATTGGATATCAATATGTCAACTTTATTGAAAGATTTAGAGTTGAATGTGACAAAAAAGGAAATCGAAGATTGCGGTCCTGCTAAGTTGTTTGATGAGTCTGTAAATGACTAATTAGTCAATCCATGTTTTTCATTGCTGGCGATGTTGTGAACATCCCACTCAATTCTTTTCTCAAATTTATTTTTTCGTTGCGTGCATTCTTTCTTGTTGCAAATTCTGCAAGAGAAATCAAGGCAACCATCTGCATGAACAAATAGTTCAACACTTTCACCAAATTCATTCCTTGCAATTTCACTGAAGGCATCCACTTCATTGTGTGCTTCATGAACATTCAGGTACCAGGGAACAGTCAGGTGGCAGTCGACATGAATAACTGATCCAAATTTGATGATTCTGAGGTTATGAAGATCTACCCAATTTTCTCTTCTGTTGTCATTCATTTTCCCAACCAGTTTTTCTAACAGTGCATGATCGGCCTCATCCATGATGCCTGCTATACTGCTTCTAACAATGGTATATCCAGTATAAATGATAAAAAATGCAAAGCCAATCGCAATAACTCCATCCATCCAAATCCATCCAGTCAAAAAGATAACTGCCATTGCAGCAATGATGCCAATGGTAGAGTAGGTGTCGCTTTGCAAATGTTTCCCGGATGCCACCAATGCAAGTGAATTGTTTCCTTTTCCCACACGAATTGCATACCAGCCGGTTGCATAATTAATGATCGCAGTCAATCCAATGATGGCCATACCTGTATCGAGTTTTTGAATGGCATGGGGATGAATAAAATTATCGATGGCTTCATAGATGATGACAAATCCTGCAATACTAACAAGGCTTCCTTCAACTGCTGCCGATACAAACTCTGCCTTGCCATGACCATAAGGATGTTCCTTGTCACGTGGTTTTGACGCAACATATAGGCTGTAGAGACTGATAAAACCTGCCACAACATTTACCGTACTCTCTAGTGCGTCGGTTAACACAGCAACTGATTTGGTGATCCACCAGGCAATGATTTTGCAGACAAAAAGCAATACTGCGACGATGGCAACGATGCGTTGAACTTTAAAATTCAATGTGGCCTGTTGCGATTGAGTCATATATTAAATTGTACTTGAAAGTAAACATATTGGCAATATTTTCGGGAACTTTGCAGCTGATTTAATCCACATCAAATCGAATAATATTTTTTATGCCGGTAGACCAAGCTGCCTTTCAGGATTTGAAAAAATATTGCGATCAACATCATGTTCAATTGGTAGCAGTTTCAAAAACCAAACCAAATGAAGATATTTTGTCATTGTATGAAAACGGACACCGTGTTTTTGGAGAAAACTATGTGCAAGAGTTGGTGAAAAAGCAGGAGGAGCTTCCAAAAGACATTCAATGGCATTTTATCGGCCACCTTCAATCGAATAAAATCAAATATATCGCGCCATTTGTCACCTTGATTCATGGAGTAGACAGCATAAAGCTTTTACGCGCGATTGATAAAGAGGCAAAGAAGTGTAATAGAATCATTCCCTGTTTGCTTCAAGTTCATGTTGCAAAAGAAGAAACGAAATTTGGTCTTGATATACATGAATTGCGTTCTGCTGCTTCAGAGATATTTTTAGAAAAGAAATTTCAGCATGTATCCATTGCAGGACTTATGGGAATGGCTTCATTCACAGAAGATGAATCAGTCATTCATTCAGAGTTTCAGCAACTTAAATCAATATTTGATGAGCTCAGGAGTACATACAAAGAACATACTACCCATTTCAATACTTTATCAATGGGCATGAGTGGCGATTATAAAATTGCTATATCATGCGGTTCAAATATGATAAGGGTTGGGAGTATGCTTTTTGGAGCGAGAAATTACAATGTTGACAGTTGACAGTTAACTGTTAACCGTCAACTGTTAACTGTTAACTGTTATTTCTTCTTCGCAGCAAAATCGAATACCATATTGCAAAACGCTTTCACCCCAACATCCAACATACTATCGTCAATGTAAAAATCTGGTGTATGATGCGGTGCTGCTTTGTTTGGATCCATTCCTTTTGGCATACCGCCTAAATTGAAAAAGAAGCTGGGAGCCTTTTCATTGAAAAAGGAAAAATCCTCTGCACCTGTAGTCCATCTTCCTAAATCAACATTTTCTTTACCTGCAGCTTTTTCCAAAGAAGGTATCAGCATATTCACCAAAGAAGAATCATTAAATGTAACCAATGTTTTAGTTTCAATGATGGCTTCAACCTTTGCTCCCCAAGCATCTCCAACAGATTTGCAGATTCTTTGAATTTTTTCATGTACATCTTTTTGCATTTTGCTGTCGAGTGTACGAATGGTACCTTCCAACTCCGCATCTTCAGGAATAATATTCGCTCTCACGCCAGCATGAAATTTTGCAACGGTAACCACCAATGGGGCAACAGTTAGGTCTTCCTGTCTGCTCACAATTGTTTGTAACTGATTGATAATTTGTGTGCCAACTACAACTGGATCGATGCCAGTCCATGGTGTCGATCCATGTGTTTGCTTGCCATGAATTTTAATGGTAAACCAGTCAGACGATGCCATCATGGCACCTGGCTTGTATTTAATTTTTCCGATCTCAAGTGATGAAGCAATGTGCAGGCCTAACACTGCATCTACTTTTGGATTTTCCATCACACCTTCTTTGATCATCAGCGGCGCACCTCCTTCTTCATCAGCAGGAGGACCTTCTTCAGCAGGTTGAAAAAAGAATTTAACTGTTCCTGGCAAATCCTTTTTCATCGATGCAAGGACCTCTGCAGTTCCCATTAAAATGGAAGTATGTGTATCATGTCCACATGCATGCATGACTGGCACTTGATTTCCCTGGTATTCGGACACGGCAGTTGATTTAAAAGGAATATCAACTCTTTCCTTCACAGGCAATCCATCTATATCTGCTCTGATGGCAATAACAGGTCCGGGTTTACCGCCCCTCAATACACCCAATACACCAGTTTTGGCAAGCTTGGTAACTTCAATTCCAAGTTTTGAAAGATGATTGGCGATATATTCTTGGGTTTTTACTTCTCGGTTTCCAAGTTCAGGATTTTGATGGATATGTCTTCTCCACTCTATGAGCTTTGGTGAAATTGCTTTTGCTTTTGTTTCAATTTGGGCTTGGAAAGGGGTTTGTGCATTCGCTATGATTGAAAGCACTGAAAACGCAAACAGGAAGCCTAATTTGTTCAGTTTCATGTGGTTTTATTTTACGGGTTTAAGTTACGCAATAATGCTGAAAATGCCCTTGAAATTGGCTAACTTTGCAGCCTTAAAAAAGCAAAATTCAGTTAGCATGATCAGCGCACGCAACATCACATTGGCCTATGGAAAAAGAGTATTGTTTGATGAAGTTAACATCAACTTCGCCAAAGGAAATTGCTATGGGGTGATTGGTGCAAATGGTGCCGGGAAAAGTACTTTTCTGAAAATTCTAAGTGGAGAAATCGAGCCCAACAAAGGCTTTGTTGATATCACTCCAGGTGAACGGATGGCTGTGTTGAATCAAAATCAATTTCAGTTTGATGAAAAGACTGTATTGAGCACGGTGTTGATGGGCCACAAGAAGATGTGGGAAATCACACAGGAGAGAGAAAAAATATATGCCAAAGAAGATTTTTCCGAAGAAGATGGAATTCGTGCTGGTGAATTGGAGGCAGAGTTCGGTGAAATGGGAGGATATACTGCAGAAAGTGATGCTGCTACATTGCTCAGTGATTTGGGTGTAACAGAACAATATCATCAAACCTTGATGAAAGACATGCCTTCCAACATGAAAGTGCGTGTGTTATTGGCACAGGCTCTTTTTGGAAATCCAGATATCCTTTTGTTGGATGAACCTACCAACGGGTTGGATATTGAAACAATCGGATGGTTGGAGAATTTTTTGGCAGATTACGAAAACATTGTGTTGGTGGTGAGTCACGACCGACATTTTTTAGATGCGGTTTGTACCCATGTTGCTGATGTTGATCGTCAGAAGATCAAAGTATTTACAGGAAACTATACTTTCTGGTATGAATCCTCTCAATTGATGGCAAGACAATTGAGTGACAAAAACAAAAAAGTTGAAGACAAGCGTCAGGCATTGCTCGACTTCATTGCGCGTTTCAGTGCGAACGCATCGAAATCTCGACAAGCAACTGCAAGAAAGAAAGCTTTGGAAAAACTTACAATTGAAGAGATTGAACCATCCAACAGAAAATACCCAGGAATTATTTTTCAACCACTTCGTGAAGTAGGTAATCAGATTCTTTCAGTCGAAGGACTGTCAAAGTCGGTTGATGGAAGAGTACTGTTTGATAAAGTTGGATTCTCCATCAGTAAAGGAGATAAAATAGCTTTTGTAAGTAAAGACCCTTTGGCGGTTACCTCATTTTTTGAAATCATCAATGGTGAAATGCAGGCAGATAAAGGAAAGTTTGAATGGGGGACAACCATTACAAAAACATATTTGCCCATCGAAAATGCAGATTATTTCAAGGAAGACCTGGGATTATTGGATTGGTTAAGGCAATTTGTGCCGCCACATGTTACAGATGCTGATGAACCATTTTTAAGAGGGTTTCTTGGCAAGATGTTGTTCAGTGGTGATGATATCATGAAGAAAACCAAGGTATTAAGCGGGGGTGAGAAAGTGAGGTGCATGGTGAGCAGAATGATGTTGCAAAATCCTAACTGTATTCTACTTGACCAGCCCACCAATCATCTTGATTTGGAAAGCATTCAAAGTTTTAACGAAGGGTGTATCAATTTCCCTGGTGTTGTTTTGCTTACATCGCATGACCATACATTTATGCAAACAGTTGCCAACCGTGTAATTGAATTGACACCCAAAGGTTCCATTGATCGTTTGATGACCTTTGATGAATACTTGGAAGACAAGCGGGTACAAGAGTTGAGAGCAGAATTGTACAGTTGATTATTGTCTGTGCTCGCCAAAGATCTTTCTTAGTGCATCTGATATTTCTCCGAGGGTACAATAGTTTTCTACTGCCTCGATTACAAGTGGCATCAAATTTTGAGAAGATGTTGCTGCATTTGAAATTGCATTCAAACAATCTTCTACTTTTTTCTGATCTCTCTTGGTTCTAAGTTTTTTTAATTTTTCAACCTGATTTTTATGAACCTGGTCATCTATTTTAAAGATGGGGGTATTTGATTTTTCCTGAACTAAAAATTGATTTACTCCTACGATTACTTTTTCGTGTTCTTCAATTGCACGTTGATATTGGTAAGCACTCTGAGCAATCTGTTCTTGCATATAACCTTCTTCAATTGCCTTGACACTTCCTCCTTTCTGATCAATATATTCAATCAATTTTTTTATTTCAACTTCCATCTCATTAGTCAATTGCTCAACATAATAAGAGCCGCCCAGCGGATCTGCAGTATCGGCTGCACCACTTTCAAATGCAATGATCTGTTGCGTTCTAAGCGCAACTTGGGCTGCTTCCTGGGTAGGTAATCCAAGTGCTTCGTCGTAACCATTGGTGTGTAATGACTGTGTTCCACCCATTACGGCCGCTAGCGCCTGAATGGTAACCCTTGAAATATTGTTCAATGGTTGTTGCTGAGTAAGTGTACTTCCACCAGTTTGTGTATGAAATCTCAACATCATTGCTTTTGGATCAGTCGCACCAAGTTCTTTCATAATATTGGCCCAGATTTTTCTTGAAGCCCTGAATTTTGCAACTTCTTCAAATAAGTTGTTGTGTGCATTAAAAAAGAAGGACAGTCTTTTGCCTAAGGTGTTGATGTTAATGCCTTTCTCGAGTGCAGCTTTTACATAAGATTTTCCATTGCTCAAAGTAAATGCAGCTTCCTGCACTGCAGTACTCCCCGCTTCGCGAATATGATAACCAGAAATTGAAATGGTATTCCATTTTGGCATCTCTTTGCTGCACCATTCCATGATATCTGTTATGATCCGCATCGAAGGAAGTGGGGGATAGATATAGGTTCCCCTTGCTGCATATTCTTTTAAGATATCATTTTGAATCGTACCACTGAGTTTTGAAACATCAGCACCTTTTCTTTTTGCAACTGCAACATAAAGAGCCAGTAATATAAAGGCAGTTGCATTGATGGTCATGGAAGTGGATACTTTTTCCAAATCAATCCCTTCCAATAAAATTTCCATGTCCTCAATACTGTCAATCGCTACCCCTACTTTTCCTACCTCACCCTCTGAAATTGGATGGTCACTGTCATATCCAATTTGAGTTGGAAGGTCAAAAGCAACACTCAGTCCGGTTACACCCTGTTCAAGTAAAAACTTATATCTTTTATTGCTTTCTTCTGCGGTGGAAAATCCGGCATATTGCCTCATGGTCCAGAGTTTCCCCCTGTACATATCTTCTTGAATTCCTCTTGTAAAAGGGAATTGTCCCGGTTCTGGGTGCTGAATTGAATGATCAGCCAGGTAAACTTTTTTGATCTCTATGCCCAAATCGTTGGTTTTTTTCTCCTCCATAAATATTCCCGATTTAACAAATGTACCGCATGCGGTTCGAATTGCTCATTGCACCAACCTTATTAATTTTGTATCATGGAAACATCAACTGAATTGCCCGTAAAATTAACTGCCTCAGCAAAGGTGGAATTATCAAGATTGTTTCACGAAAACAAGGAGTCTTCGAAAATGCTTCGCATTGGTGTGAAGGGTGGAGGATGTTCAGGGTTGAGTTATGTCTTGGAAATGGATGAAAAAACTGGGCGTGATGAAGTGTATGAGATTGAGGGCATTCAATGTATTATTGATCCTGCACATCAATTGTATTTATTTGGGATGGAAATTGATTGGAAGACTGGTTTAGATGCCCGTGGATTTGTTTTCAACAATCCCAATGCAAGTTCTACCTGTGGGTGTGGGACTTCGTTTGCGGTTTAATTTAAAGGGACGAGTGACAGGGGACAAGGGACAAGGGAACAGCAGGGAATAAGAGACAAGGGAACAGGAGAGAGGAGAGTATTGAATCAAATATATGTATTCAATTTAGTTTTTTAATCATTGCATAAAGCATTCGGTCTATTTCTTTCGACAAAGAAATTATTTCATTATAAATTTTTTCATTTAAAAAATTTAATTCTTTAGAAATAATTAATTGCGTTTGCAGTTCATAAACAGAACCAAGTGCAATAGAGAGAAATCTTTTATAATCTGCTCTTGAATTTCTGCCATAACCCTCCGCTATGTTACTCGGTATGGATACTGAAGATCTTTTAAGTTGATCTGTTAAGCCGTATAATTCTTCCCTTGGAAATGTTTTTGTAATCTGGTAAATTTTCTTTGAAAGTAAAATTCCTTTTTGCCACACAATCAGTTTTCCAAAAGTTAATTTAGAGTCCACAAATAAAAATAACGCCAGACTTTTAAAGCCTGGCGTTATTATAAACTATTCTTGATGTAGTTAAAACTTTGTCTTTTTTGTATTTTCCCCTGTCCCCTGTCCCCTGTCCCCTGTCCCCTGTCCCTTGTCTCTCGTCCCTATTTCTTCGAATTACCCGAACCAAGCGGCTTATCCTTCGCAATATCAACAAGTACTGGAGCAGCTACAAAGATTGATGAGTATGTTCCTGTAACAACACCAATCAACATTGCAAATGCAAATCCTCTAGTTACTTCACCGCCGAAAATGAAGAGGATCAACAATGTTAAGAATACTGTTAATGAGGTCATGATGGTTCTGCTCAAAGTTTCATTGATTGCTTTGTTGATGATTACTCCTTTAGGTTCAGATTTCATCTTACCACTGTATTCCCTGATCCTGTCAAATACAATTACGGTGTCGTTCATTGAGAAACCTATCACCGTAAGAATTGCAGCAATAAAGTGCTGATCGATTTCGAGTGGGAATGGAACCACGCCTTTCAAGAAGGAGAATACTGCCAACGTTACAAATACGTCGTGCAACAGGGCAATGATCGTTCCCATAGAATATCTCCAGTCGCGGAATCGCAAGAAGATATAAAGGAAGATAGCGATGATGGCAAAAATGGTTGCCTTCACAGCACCTTTTTTCAAGTCGTCTGAAATAGACGGCTGAACTGTTTGGGAACTTTGCTTATATGATTTTTTGAAATCTGTATAGGAGAGTCCTGAAGGCAAACTTTTTTTCAATCCATTGTACAACGCAACTTCCACTGTTGAATCTGCCGACTTGCTCGGATTGTCAATCATGAAAGAAGTGGTAATGTTCAAGGTTTTGTTATCACCTACGGTTTTAAGTACAGGGTATTCTCCAAATGCTTCTTTGAGCGATTCTCTGATCTTTTCATTTTGAGTAGGGGTGTCGAAACGGACGGTATAACTTCTACCACCTTTGTATTCTACACCTTGATCAAAACCATTGAAAAAGGAGCCAACACCCAAGATCAATACAACTACTGATATGATATATGCTACTTTTCTGTACTCAATGAATTTGAAATTGGCATGTTTGAAAATTCTTCTGCTGACAGCAGTGAAATATTCAAAATGTCTTTGTTTTTTGGTCCAGAAATCTGTCACCAATCTTGAGATCAAAATTCCGCAGAACAATGAAAGAAGGATACCCAAGATCTGTGTTGTAGCAAATCCGAGTACTGGTCCCAATCCAAAATAAAATAGAATGACTGCTGTCAACAATGTTGTGATGTGTCCATCAAGCACCGGCGCCATGGATCTTCTGTATCCGTCTGCAACTGCCAGTTGGTAACTTTTTCCAAAGTTCAATTCATCTTTAATGCGTTCGAAGATGATTACGTTGGTATCAACAGCCATACCGATGGTCAATACCAAACCTGCAATACCAGGAGCAGTTAATGTAGCACCCAAAGCACTCAATACACCCACTGTAAACAATAGGTTCAGTATGAGTGAAATATTTGCAACCCATCCACCTGTGTTGTAATAAACCAACATGAGGATGAAGATGACAATGAATGATATAGTGAAAGACATTGCACCACCTTGAATTGCAGATGCACCAAGTGTTGGTCCAACTACTTGCTCTTGAACTATTTTAGCTGGAGCAGGGAGTTTGCCTGATTGTAGAATGTTTGCAAGGTCTTGTGCTTCTTCAATGGTGAAGCTTCCGCTGATTTCTGTATTACCTGTTGTGATAGGATTGATTACGTTAGGTGCTGAATAAACAACATTATCAAGAACAATTGCAATGGCTCTTCCTACGTTGTTTGTTGTGAATTCACCCCAGATTCTCTCACCTTGTTTGGTCATTGCCATTTTAATAGCAGGACGACCACGGTCATCATAATCTTGTGATGCTTGTTGTACTGCATCACCTTCCAATTTTGCTTTATCGGTTCCTTCAATTGTTTTCAATGCATATACAGGGAGGATATCACTTTTCTGACCTTTATCGTTTAGTTCTGGAACACCAAATGCAAATTTCACATTGCCAGGAAATTGACTCTTCACACTTTCAATTGCCATGTATTCATTGAAAGTTGCTGTATCTCTTGAAGCGATGTAACCAAGATTTGGCGAGTAAGCAACTTTACCGGATGCATCCTGTTGAGGTGGAATCGGTTGGAAAATGGTGAAGAAAGATTTAGCTGATGCAGGAGTGGTATCCGCTTTAGTAGCTGGCGCTGTTTTTACCAATTCACTGATGGTAGCAGCTTTGCTGGTATCAGTTTTTGTAGACGCCGCGGTTTTTGCAACTGGTTTGGTCGTGTCTTTAGCAGCAGTGGAACTTGTACCATCGTAAAAAGCTTTCAATGATTTATCTGCATCTTCAAAAGGTTTGCTGAGTTCACCAATGTTATAAACTTCCCAGAATTGTAGGTTGGCAGTTGCCTGCAAATATTTTCTGACACGCTCAGGATCATCTTTTACACCAGGAAGTTCAACTGTGATGATTCCCTTTGTCTTGTCTAATTGAATATTTGGTTGAGCTACTCCGAACTGATCAATACGCTTTTGCAATACATTGAAAGTATTGCTGATGGCTCCATCAGCAGATTGCTTGAGCTTGTTGATCACATCGTTGTCGCTATCGTCAATCTTCACTGTACGTCCGCCAGTACCTGCAAAAAGAGATGCAAGTCTGCCGTTTGGATTTTGTTTTTTATAAGCATCTGCAAAAAGTGTGATGAAATCTGCGTCACTATTGGCTTTTTGGTTGAGGGCTTCTGTGATGGCATTGTTCAGGGCTGCATCTTTTGGATTGTTTGCAAGTGATTTCAACAATCCCTCCAATTCAACTTCAAGCGTTACGCTCATACCACCCTGTAGATCAAGTCCGAGGTTCAATTCCTGCTCTTTCGCTTTTTGATAGCTGATCTCTCCTGTAATGCCATAGGTTACAGTCACATCTTTTGTGCTGTCCAATAACCTGCGGTATCTCCTGTTGAATTCCAGATCCTTGGTCTCTGTATCAGCATTGGGAAAATTTGCTTTTACAAATGCCAATGCTTTCGACTCTTGTTTTTTCTCGTGGTTTCGTACTACCCATGTAAAATGAAGTTGATAGAGCGAAATGAGGATCAATGCAATCGCAAAAAAACGAACCAATCCTTTCAGTTGCATATCTGTTTTGGTTTAGGCTTTTAAAATAAAACAACCCCGACAAAAGTCGGGGGCGGCAAAGATAGGGATTTTAGCCTCAAAATCAGGCTAAAACGAGCTTTTTTGGAGGGTCAAAAATGGGTAGAACTGTGACTAACTTTCTGTACATATTAACCATGGTTTTTTAACTTTGCGCAAATTTTATTTATGAAACTCTCCTCACGCCTGGATTTATTTGCTGAACCGGAAACCCTTAAAATGGCTAAGCTTGGAAGAGAGCTGAGAGCAAAGGGGATTGATGTGATTGATTTGTCTCTCGGGGAGCCTGATTTTGACACACCCGTTCATATCAAAAATGCCTTAAAAAAGGCTGTGGATGATAACTACAGTCACTATACCCCAGTTGCAGGATATCCTGATTTGAGAGAGGCTGTATGTACCAAATTGAAAAGAGACAATACCCTCGATTATAAGCCAGAAAATATTCTGGTTTCTACCGGTGCAAAACAAAGTCTTGCCAATGTTGTAATGGCCATTGTTGACAAAGGTGATGATGTTGTGATCCCTACACCATATTGGGTAACATATTCTGAAATTGTGAAGTTGGCAGAAGGAAAAGTAACCTTGGTTCGTACTTCAATTGAGAATAAATACAAGTTGACAGCTGCTGAGCTTGAGGCAGCTATTACTCCAAAAACAAGGCTGTTTATTTTTTCGTCCCCTTGCAACCCTAGCGGCTCAGTATATACCAAAGATGAACTATCAGCTTTGGCAGAAGTTTTCAGAAAACACCCAAATATTTTCATCATTTCTGATGAAATATATGAGTATATCAATTTTGTTGGAAAACATGAAAGCATTGCTCAATTTGAAGATTTAAAAGATAGAATCATTATTATCAATGGATTAAGCAAGGGTTATGCAATGACCGGATATCGTCTAGGATATATAGCTGCCCATCCTGATGTAATCAAGGCTTGTGAGAAACTTCAAGGTCAGTATACCAGTGGTACCAACGCAGTTACCCAACGTGGTGCAATTGAGGCATTGACTGGTGATATGAAGCCGAGTGTTGAAATGAACAAAGAATTTGGAAGAAGAAGAGCACGCATGCTTGAATTATTAAAAGCCATTCCTGGAATTCAAATTGCTGAACCGGATGGAGCTTTTTATGTTTTCCCAGTTGTCACTGCATATTTTGGTAAAAAGAATGGTGAGGAGCTGATTAAAGATGCAGATGATCTTTGCATGTATTTATTGAATACTGCTCACGTTTCAACAGTTACCGGAAGAGCATTTGGTGAACCTACTTGCATCAGAATATCTTTTGCGAACAGCATGGAAAAAATTGAATCAGCCATGCAACGCATCAGTGATGCACTAAAAAAATTGGCATAATTTTTTTTACCAGGCTATTCCATAATCTTCCCCATGGTTGCTGGAACCTCCCCAGAAACTTCCATGCTTCCAATCAAAGTATATGGCATTGATAGGCCCTGATGTTTTGTCATCAAAACTCAACGTATATCCCATTTTTTTCAGTGCATCTCTTACGCTTTGTGGTGTTTGATCCTGTAATAGAATACTTCCTGGCTTTGGTTTTCTGTCATCAATTTTCATTCCACCCAGTGAGAGCCACAGCTGATTGGAGTTAATGTTGGCGGCTTCTGTAGCCTGCTGTACAGTCATTCCAAATTCAACCATGTTGAGGAAAAACTGCAATAGATTCTGATCTTGGGTGTCTCCACCTTGTACTGCGAACGCCAAAAATGGTTTGCCATCTTTCATGGCTAGGCTAGGGGTTAGTGTAACACGTGGACGTTTACCTGGGGCAACAACATTGAAGGGGTTTAGTGAAGAATCCAATACAAAACTTTGCATACGTTGACTCATACCAACGCCTGTTCTTCCTGCAATGGTCGCTGGTATCCATCCGCCACTTGGTGTAATTGAAACAACCCATCCTTCTTTATCTGCAGCTTCAACGGATGTGGTACCTCTCCAAAGCCTGTCTTGATATTCCATATCAATCATTGCTAATCCGCCTGAATCATGCGCTGGCACAAAATTTCTTTTGGCTGATGAATCAAATTCAGGGAATCCTCTTTTTGCAAGCAATTCTTTAAATGGATTGATGCGTCCTTCAAATGGATAAGGGTCACCAGGACCAACATTTGAAAGATTTTTGTTTGAATCGATTTGGCTTGCGCGGAGTTTAGCATATTCTTCGCTCAACAAGCCCTTCATTGGTATTTGTGGACTGAATCTTGGATCACCATAATAAAAATCACGATCAGCAAACGACATGCTCATTGCCTGATAAACAGTGTTGATGTATTTCACGCTGTTGTATCCCATTTTCTTCAAATCGAAATTTTCAAGAATGTTCAATGCCTGCAAAAGTGATGGACCCTGTGTCCATTGCTGTAGTTTATATACATCGATGCCCTTATAATTTACATGTGTTGGCTCTTCTTCAACTGGTTTCCAGTTTGCGAGATCTTGTTTGGTGATAAGTCCACCTTGCTCTTGGCAGCCTCTTACAAATTCATCAGCAATATCACCTTTGTAAAATCTTTCGTAAGCAGCCATGATAGCAGCTTTGCGGGTTGCTCCTTTTTTCAAAGCATTTTGCTCTGCTTCCACCATTTTTGAAAGTGTATTGTAAAGATCCTGCTGAACGAAAATTTCTCCAGCTTCAGGCGCTTCTCTTTTTTCTCCTAAGTGAGGAAGCATTACTGCTTTACTGTATGGCCATTGTTTCAATCTATCTTTAGCACGCTCAATACTATTTGCAGTCTGTGCCTCAATTGGATAGCCAGATGCAAGCTGCATGGCAGGTTCCAATACTTCCTTCAAACTCTTTGTTCCATATTCTGCAAGCATATAACAGAGTCCGCCAGGTGTGCCTGGAGTTGTAGCTGCCAATGGTCCATATTCAGGAGGAAAATTATACCCCTTGCTTTTGAAAAATTCAGGTGTTGCTCCAGTGGGAGCTACACCCATTGCATTGATGCTGAAAACCATTTTGGTTTTAGGATTATAAATGATCGCTTGTGTTTCTCCTCCCCAGCTTAATACATCCCACATGGTACATGTTGCTGCAAGCATTGCACATGCGGCATCTACGGCATTTCCTCCACTATTGAAAAGTTTTGCACCTGCTGTTGCTGCCAGGGGCTTTCCTGTGATGGCCATCCAATTTTTACCATGCAAAGGAGGTTTTTGTGTTTGTTGTGCTGTGCTCAACATTGCAAAAGACATCAAAAGGACGAAGCTTGTTATTCTTTTCATAATCAAAAAAATCAGAAAATAAATGTAGTTAAAATTCAAATGCAAATTTCAAGATTTAGCACTTGAACGATTTCGTAGAAATCCAGTTCTGCTGGGCTCAATAGCATCATCTTTTATGATTAATTGTTATCTTCAGCATGGAATTTAATCGACCTGCAGATGGCAAAAAAAGTTGTTACGTTAGGAGAGATCATGTTGAGGCTTTCTACGCCCAACCACAAAAGAATTCTTCAATCTGAATCCTTTGATGTCAATTACGGTGGAGGCGAGGCAAATGTTGCTATCGCAGTGTGTAATTATGGTTTGGAAGGAGTTTTTGTTTCAAAACTTCCTGACAATCAGATTGGTCAATCTGCCATCAATCATTTAAGAAAGTTTGGAGTAGATACTAAATATGTTTTGAGAGGTGGTGATCGCATGGGTGCTTATTATGTTGAATCAGGAGCCTCTATTCGTTCGTCTCAGGTGATATACGACAGGAAAGATTCTTCATTTGCCAATGCTGCTGCCAAGGAATTTGATTTTGAAAAAATATTGCATGGTGCAGATTGGTTTCATGTATCTGGCATTACACCAGCCATTTCAGTAGAAGCTGCATTGATGGCTGAAACCGCGCTTAAAATTGCAAAATCAAAAGGAATTACCACAAGTTTTGATTTAAATATCAGAAAAAAAATGTGGAGTGCAGAACAGGCTGCACCGGTGATTTCATCTTTGTGGAAATATGTTGATGTCGCCATTGGCCTGGAAAAAGATTTTATGGCTGCGCTTGGATATCCATTGGGTGATTTTGATTACAAAGGGAAAAGCAATATCAAAAATTTTGAAGAAGCCATCCAGCAACTTCAATCCAAGTTTGGATTCAAATACTTTGCCTCAACATTAAGAATGAACCAGTCTGCCAGCTACAATGAATTGGCTGGATTTATTTCTGATGGGAAGCAGTTTCATCTCACCAAAAAATACGACATACACATTGTAGACAGGGTAGGTTCGGGAGATAGTTTTGCAAGTGGATTAATTTACGGATTGCTGGCGGGCAAGTCGATGCAAGATGCAGCAGAATTTGGTGTTGCTGCGAGTGCATTGAAGCACTCATTCCCTGGGGATGCAAATTATGCGACCATTCAGGAAATCGAAACGCTTATACATTCAGGGGTAGGTGCAAACGTTCAACGATAAAACAATTTCATGTACAATACACAACAGATTATTGATGCCATTACTAAACAAGGCATGCTTCCATTGTATTTCAATGCAGATGAGCAAGTAAGTATTGAAATACTTCGAGCACTTTATAAAGCAGGTGTAAGAGTTATGGAATTCACCAACCGTGGTGAAGAGGCGCTTTATAATTTTAAAAAATTAATAGAAGTAAAGAACATCGAAATGCCTGATGCAATCATAGGCATCGGCACCATAAAAAATTTGCATCAAGCCAAAACCTACCTGGATGCAGGTGCAGCCTTTCTGGTGAGTGCAGGCTATGAAGGAGATGTGGCAGCATATTGTACAAAACATGATATTTTTTATGGTCCTGGTTGTATGACTCCAACTGAAATTCAAGCTGCTGAAAATGCTGGTGTAAAATTTGTAAAATTATTTCCGGGCAACATGCTCGGACCAGAATTCATGTCGAGTATTAAAGATATTTTCCCAAAAATGGTATTCATGCCAACAGGGGGTGTAGATACCACTAAGGAAAGTATTGAAGGATGGTATAAATCTGGTGTGAGTGCAGTTGGTATGGGAAGCAAACTTGTAAGTAAAAAATTGATGGAAGCTAAAGATTATGCAGGGATCGAAAAAATTGCCAAAGAAGTATTGGACTTAATAAAAGCAATTCGTAATTAATTTCTGTTTATGAAGCAGTTATATATTTTTTTAATTTTTCTGTTCAGTATGCAGATGGTTTTCAGTCAATATAGCCCTTTGTATAAAAAAATTCCTAATTACATTGATGCGCCAGATCAAGAATCTTCAGCAACGGATGGTGTTTTGCGTATTTCAAATGTTTCTATCCCTGGATATATATTTTTTTCTGCTGGTGATGATACTCCTAGACCCTGTGTGATTATCTGTCCAGGCGGCGGATATAGGATTTTAGCTGCTTCACATGAAGGAACAGATGTGGCAAAATACTTTAATAGCATAGGAGTGCATGCATTGGTGTTGAAGTACAGAATTCCTTCAGATGAAAATCAACCTGATAAAAAATATGCTCCATTGCAAGATGCGCAAAGAGCTATTCAACTGGTGAGAGAAAATGCGAAGCAGTGGCATGTCAATTCTGATAAAGTTGGAATCATGGGATTCTCTGCTGGAGGCCATTTGGCAAGTTCTTTGGCTGTTCATTATGGAGATGCCAAGATCAAGGAAAACAGTAAGATATCTCTTCGCCCAGATTTTCAAATTTTAGGGTACCCAGTTATTTCTTTTAGTAAATTCTCTCATGTGGGATCAAGAAAAAATTTACTAGGTAAAGATTCTACGGAAAGTATGATGAATTATTTTTCAAATGAGATGTATGTAAATGCAAATAGTCCAATTGCATTTCTTGTACATGCAAAAGACGATAAGGTTGTTCCAATCGAAAATTCTTTGATGTATGTAGATGCTTTAAAATCCAATGGGGTAGAAGCTGAACTATTTATTTATGAATCAGGCGGACATGGATTTGGGATGGTGAACAAGACAAGCTCTGAGAATTGGATGGATGCATTAAAAAGCTGGATGCAGAAAAATAAAATTATTGAATAGCCTTCTTGCGTTGTTGAATTGAATTGATCCAAACTCCTGCAATGATCAATGCTCCTGCAATTATTTTTAAAACAGTCAGTTCTTCATTCAAGATAAAGATGGAGGCAAGTGTTCCAAACAATGGTTGGAAATACACAAAGCTTCCTGTTTTTGAGGGTCCCCATTGCTGAACGCCCCAATTCATCAGCAGGTACGCCAAAAATGTTGCTAAGAACAATACATGGAAAAACCAGTAGTAAGCACTCGTTGGTATCTCAGTCCACTGAATTTTTATGAAATCTGAATAGCAATAAGGGGTGCTGAGAATGGTTCCAGTGAGGAAAACATATTTAAGGATGGTTATAAAGTGGTATTTCCCTGTTATATTTTTGATCAGCACTAAATAAGAAGAGTAACATACTGC
>JAFMJI010000028.1 GCA_017853575.1 Chitinophagaceae bacterium
TCAAATGCAGTAATCAATATCCGTCGTTCTAAACTACCTGATCCTGCTATTATCGGAAACGCCGGCAGTTTTTTTAAAAATCCTGTTGTAAGTCAAATCAAATTATCTGAGTTAAAGTCAGCTTATCCTTCTATTGTTTCCTATCCATTTGGAGAACAATTTAAACTTGCAGCAGGCTGGTTGATTGAACAAGCCGGGTGGAAGGGGTATCGCGAGAACAATGTAGGCTGCCACGAAAAACAAGCACTTGTTCTTGTAAACTATGGGGATGCCAGTGGTACAGAAATTTTAACCCTAGCACAGAATATCCAAGACTCCATTAAACAAAAATTTGGAGTGGATTTAGAGATGGAAGTAAATCTGATTTAGTCTTAGTTTTATTTTATCAAATAGCTTCAAATTCTCTCCCTTTTTCAACCTAACTTTACCATTCTTTGTTATTATTTTATCTAAAATAACTTCCGGTAAATGAAAGGTTTCCATTTCTCAAAATTTGTCCCTTCTGAAGGGGGAAAGTCTGATTTTGATCGACTGCTGGAAATCTTCATGCAATTGCTCAGCTATACCAATGGGGATGCGGAAGAAGCACTGAGATGGATGTCTGAGCTGGATAAAGAATACCAATTTTCTACTCCTCAATATGGTATAGGAGATTTCATCGATGAACTTAAACAAAAAGGATATATTGATGAAGACAACCGCAGCGGACAAATCAATATTACACCAAAAACAGAACAAGGAATTCGCAAACGTTCTTTGGATGAAATCTTTGGAAAGCTAAAAAAAGGGAAAAAAGGCAATCATACCACTTTTAAAAGTGGACAAGGAGATGAAGTGAATCCAGAAACTCGTCCTTTTCAATTCGGAGATGTGCTGGAACAAATAGATTTTGTGAGTTCCATCCGAAATGCACAAATCAATACAGGAATTGAACAGTTTAGTCTAAGGGAAGATGATCTGGAAATTCGTGAAACTGATTTCAAAACACAGACCTCTACAGTGTTGATGATTGATATCTCTCACTCTATGATTTTATATGGGGAAGACAGGATTACACCTGCCAAGAAAGTTGCCATGGCTTTGAGTGAATTGATCAAAACAAAATATCCAAAAGACACATTGGATATAGTGGTGTTTGGTAACGATGCCTGGACAATCGAAATCAAGGATCTACCTTATTTGCAAGTAGGGCCGTATCATACAAACACGGTCGCTGGGTTGGAATTGGCAATGGATATTTTAAGAAGAAGAAAAAATCCTAATAAGCAGATATTCATGATCACAGATGGAAAGCCAACTTGTCTGAAAGAAGGAAAAAAATATTATAAAAATGCATTTGGACTCGACAGGAAAATCACCAACAAATGCCTGAACCTGGCTGCACAATGCAAAAAGCTAAAAATCCTCATCACCACTTTCATGATCACCAGTGACCCATATTTGCAAAGCTTCGTTCGTGCTTTTACCGAAAGCAACAACGGAAGAGCGTTCTATGCATCACTCGATCAATTGGGAAGTTTTGTGTTTGATGATTTTGAAAAAGGTAAAAAACGCAGAGTGTTTTAACAATTACAACTATTACAACAATTATAACAACTACAACATATAAATGAAAAATATTCGAACACTAAAAGACCTCAAAGCCTCCGGTTATCAAACCAAAAGCATCAAAGAAGAATTGCGGGATAACCTGATCCGTAAAATGCAAAACGGTGAAGAAAGATTTCCGGGAATTGTAGGATATGAGGATACTGTAATTCCGGATACAGAGAGAGCAATTTTGTCTAGACATAATATGTTGTTTTTGGGGTTACGCGGACAAGCAAAGACAAGAATGGCGAGGCAAATGATCGAATTGTTGGATGAGTGTATTCCTTACATCGACGGAAGCGACATTTACGATGATCCATTCAATCCGATTTCTTCGTATGGAAAATCTATATTGAAAGAGAAAGGAGATGAAACGCCTATTGCATGGTTGCATCGATCTGAGCGATATGGTGAAAAGCTTGCTACACCTGATGTTTCAGTGGCGGATTTGATTGGTGATATTGATCCAGTAAAAGCGGCTAATCTCAAATTGAATTTTTCAGACGAACGCGTTTTGCATTATGGAATTATACCAAGAAGCAATCGTTGCATTTTTGTAATCAATGAATTACCCGATTTGCAGGCACGTATTCAAGTTGCATTGTTTAATATTTTACAGGAAGGAGATATCCAAATCCGAGGATTTAAGTTGCGTTTGCTACTGGATATTGTTTTTGTATTCACTGCCAATCCTGAAGATTATACAAACCGCGGATCAATTGTGACACCTTTGAAAGATAGAATTGAAAGTCAAATTCTGACGCACTATCCAAAAACAATTGATGCAGCATTGAGTATAACAGAACAGGAAGCAAAAGTGCATCCCACCCAGAATAATCTCATTGAAAAAAGTGATTTGGTTGCTCGAATCATTGAGCAGATTGCTTTTGAAGCAAGATCAAGTGAGTATGTTGATCAGAAAAGTGGGGTATCAGCTAGATTATCAATCGCAGCAATGGAAAATGCATATAGTGCCGCTGAAAGGAGAGCCTTGATCAATAAGGAAAAGAGCACGCAAATTTGGATGAGTGATTTGCAGGGAATCATTCCGGCAATTACTGGTAAAATTGAATTGGTATATGAAGGTGAGCAGGAAGGTCCTTATCAGGTAAGTGTTAATTTATTGGAGAAATCCATCAGAACCATTTTCACACAGTATTTTCCAGATCCAGAAGAATTCAAAAAGAAAAGAAAACAAGAAAATCCTGTTGAGAGTCCTTATAAAAAAGTCACCCAATGGTTCGATCAGGGGAACAGCATCAACATGCTATTCCATCTTAAAGACGCTGATCGCTTAAAATTATTAAATGGTGTAGATGGATTGTCTGATTTGGTATTGAAATACTATCCAAAAGCGGCTTCAAAACACAAAGCTTTATTGATGGAGTTTGTGCTATATGGACTCAGCGCATATTCATTGATCAGTAAGAAAATACTTTCTGAAAAGATTGAATTCAGAGACCTGATGGGAGCGATGTTTTCGAATGAAGAGTTGTAAGTTGTAAGTTATAGGTTGTAAGTTTTTTGTATTTAACTTATAACTTACAACCTACAACTTACAACTAGTTTTTCATTGCCTCAAGACTTCTTATATACTCCAACAACAGCACCGCTTGCCTGATTTCCTGGAACATCTGACGTTGATTGTTGGATAGGTTGTCTGCTTTGTTGGCCAATAGATCTTGAACTGCTTGTTGCAGCTCAGCAACACTCATGTTGCCAAGATATGCATAGTAAGCCATCTGCTCATTCAAGTCTTTTTTCAGGGCGAAACCAACTTTATCTGCGAGCTTTTTATCACCAGCGCGGATGGCTGCTTCCAAGAATTGGGTGCTGGCTGTATTATGGATATTCTGCCTACTTACCATCGCATATGGGAAGTTCTCTTGCAACATATTTTTGTCGCATATATTCAACAATTCGATTGCCTTATCTTTTTGACCTTCCTGAACCAATTGATTCGCTGTTTCCGCAAAAGCTTGACGAATACCAATTAGGTGTCTTCTGTTTTCTTCATCAAAGTAAACGCCTTTGATATGTGAATTTCCAAATGCGAATTTGTTTTTCAGTACTTCGTATGAAGCTTTTGAATTCAGTAAATTCTGTCCGGATAATGGTACCAGTTGGTATACTTGGCCTGTTACACGAAGATTCGTGCCAAAACCAAGTTCTCCAAATGGAGAAGTAAAGCAGATGGGCCTGCTCCATTTATTCGCTGCAATGATGTTTAAAACCGCTAAGTCATTTTTCAAAAGAATGTCTTTCGGAATATCAAATCTGATCTCAGATAGCACACTGTCTCCAGCTTCAACTGATCCATTTTTCTTAACTGCTGCAACGTCAACAGGCACACTTACTTTTTTAACTGGCAAGTAGTTCATCATGCTGCCATCCTGCATTTGGAGCTGATTTGCTGGGTTGTCTGAACCAATGAAATCATGCATCAAACTATATAGGTCAACATACCTGTTTTGATCCGAAACTCCTGCACGATCAAAATAACGCACATAGTCTCTTTTTCCACCTTCAATTTGTTCTGCAGTCCAGATCACGTCGATAGGGGCACTGTTGTTTACTTTGTAACGCAACTCATTGATGTACCAGTCAATACCTAACAATGAATAGTTGATGACACGAATATCTTTTCTGATGCCTTCAACTTCCTGTGCATACCAAAGAGGATAAGTATCATTGTCGCCGAATGAAAAGAGAATAGCGTTAGGCGGACAGCTTTCTAAATAGTTTTTAGCGAGGTCTCTCGCAGTTTGTTTTTTGCTTCTGTCATGATCGTCCCATTCTTCTGCAGCCATGATAACAGGAACAGCAAGGAGACAAACCAATGCAGCAGATGTATTCGCGACTGATTGTCCGGTGAACTTTGCCAACCAATCTTTGATTTGCATTACACCCAAGCCAATCCATATGGCAAATGCATAGAATGATCCAACGTATGCGTAATCACGCTCACGAGGCTGGTTGCCCGGTTGGTTTAGGTAAAATACAATCGCGAGGCCAGTGAAGAAGAATAAAAGGAATGATACAAATGATCCTTTTTTATCTTTTTTGTATTGGTACAATGCGCCTAATAATCCCAAAATAAACGGCAATGCGTAGAGCTTATTATTTGCTTTATTATGCTGGATGCTTGATGGCAGCTTGCTTTGATCTTTCAATGCAGCATTGTCGATAGTGTTGATGCCGGTAATGGTATTTCCATCGCGAATATTTCCAAAGCCCTGGAGGTCATTTTGCTTACCAATAAAATTCCATCCAAAATATCTCAGGTACATCCAACCAATTTGATAACTCAACGCCCAACTGATATTGTGTGCCATGGTCGGTTTTTCACCATCTTCTAAATTCAACCAACGCTGATAGAACGTAGCGTGACCCTGATCATTGCTTGCATCCCAAACACGTGGCAATAACATTTTATCCTCTGCATCGTAAACTGGAATTTGTTCTTTTCCTACTTCAAGGTATTTTTCTTTTCCTTTTACATATTTCATTTCACCCTCTTCATAGTCTGTTGGTTTTGCAGTAAATACTTGACCGTACAATAATGGAAAATCACCATACTGTTCACGTCCGAGGTATCCCTCCAAGCTCATTGGGTTATCGACATTGTACATATCGATAGATGGATTTGCCCCAGAACGAATAATGGTTGTTAAGTATGTTGAATATCCAAGCAACATAAATGCAAATGACCACATAGAGAGTTTCAAGAAGTATGGATTTCTTTTGAGAGATGGGAGTCCGTATGCAGCAGTTGCATAGGCGCCACCAAGAATAACAGTCAATTTTAAAATTGATGCGCCAGATGATCCACTTGCTATAAAGGGATAAAGAATGGCAATTGCAAACAACGCTAGCCAAATGCCAAATTGAGTTGTTGTGATTTTAGTAGATCCGGAAATTTTGATACCGAAATAAATCAATGCAATTAGTATAATGAAATAAACTGCGAATCCACTGAAGAATGGAAGTCCGAGTGAGTTGACAAAGAAGATATCAAAGTGTCCGGCAGATTTAATGGTGTATTGAATTACTACTTTTTGAGAAACACCGGTGATCAAACAACCTATGATGAATGCCCAGAAAGTACCCCAATTGGTAACTTTGTAACGTTTATAATAATACACCATCACAATTGCTGGGATTGTCAACAAGTTCAACAAGTGTACACCGATGGAGAGTCCCATCATAAAGAAGATCAGGATGATCCATTTGTCTGCTCCTGGCTGATCAGCATTGTGCTCCCATTTCAGCATCATCCAGAAAACCAGGGCAGTAAAAAAAGATGAAAGAGCATATACTTCGCCTTCGACTGCGCTGTACCAAAAAGAATCCGAGAAAGTATAGGCAAGAGCGCCTACCACACCAGCTGCCATGATCGAGAAGATCTGATTGCCGGTTAAGGCCTCGTTGGTTTTTTGAACAATTTTTCTTGCAAAGTGGGTGATCGTCCAGAAGAGGAACATAATCGTGAAACCACTTGCCAATGCACTCATAATATTCACCGATTTAGCTGCAGTCAGTGGATTATCTCCATGAATGATAATGAAAAGTCGACCTAAGATCACAAAGAGGGGAGCTCCAGGAGGGTGTGGAATCTGCAATTTGAAGCAGGAACTCACGAATTCGCCGCAATCCCACAGGCTACCACCAGCTTCAGCAGTCATGATATAAACTGAGCAGGCAATGATCGTCACAATCCATCCAGTAATATTGTTGATCTTGTTGAAAGAATTCATTTTCTTTTATTTAGGTGACAAATATA
>JAFMJI010000010.1 GCA_017853575.1 Chitinophagaceae bacterium
GAGGACTTGCACGATGCTTGTCCAAATAATACCGGGGATTGGTATTTCACTGGAAATTATCCAACCCCCGGTGGTAATAGGGTAGTAAACAGGGCCTTCATTAATTACATGGAAGGCCGTGATGTAAGAGGATACTGATCTATTTCAATCCGTATTTGTACATGTATCTTTCGTACAGCTGTTTGTGTTTATCATCTAGACTTACAATTCTTCCCTGAATCATCACCAAGCCAATTTTGCTTGATTTCATATCAAGGATGTCTCCTTCACTGATAACAATGTTTCCATCTTTCCCTTTTTCAATTGAACCAGCTTTTTCATCAATGCCCAAGATTTTTGCAGCATTCAAAGTAATCGAACTCAACGCTTGTTCTTTGGTAAGTCCATAAGCCGCAGCTGTTCCAGCATTGAAGGGAAGATTTTTTCCACGGTGTTGTCCATCTTCATCATTGATGGCAAACAACACACCTGCTTTCTGCAAGAGTCCAGGCAATGCATATGGCAGATCTACACCGTCGTCTGCAAGGGTAGGCAATGCATGCATTTGATTGAGGATAACCGGGATGTTGTTGCTCTTTAGCAATTCAGCAACCTGAAAACTTTCACTTGCTCCTACGAGAACTACATCAAACTCGAATTCCTTTTTAAAATCTATAGCAGCAATAATTTCTTTTACAACATCGCAATGCACAAACAATTTCTGCTTCTTTTCAAACAATCCGCGAATTGCTTCAAATTTTAAGTTGGTTTGCTCGTGGGCGTTTTGTGAAAGATATGCTTTTGCTTCTTTGAAGAATGATTTGATCTTTTCCAATTCTTCCAGCCCTCTTTTTACCGGATCTCCAGCAGGTGCATTGGGTCCCATCAAAGCGGCATATGGATTGGGTCTGTTGAAAAGCGAAGGCATGTTTAAATGAATGCCGTTGTCTTTTGCATATGCTGCATCTTCCCAATTCCAGGCATCCAATTGTACAACAGAAGAGGAACCGCTGATGATGCCACCTTGTGGAACAACATTGGCAAGCACAACTCCATTTGTCTTGAGTGTGTTGATCACTTTTGAATCGGTATTGTATGCAACAAGGGATTTGATATTGGAATTGAATTCCCCAATCTCCACAGCATCGGCAGTTGCACGTACACTGTTAACTTCTACCAAACCTAAATTTGAATTGGAAAGAATCAATCCTGGGTAAACATGTTTGCCTTTTGCATCAATTACAATTGCATTGGCCGATGGAGCTATTCCAGTTCCAACATTCACAATTTTCCCATCGTTGATTTCAACAGATGCGTTGTTCAAAACGGTTCCATTGCCAACATGCACCATTCCATTGGAAATGAAAACAGGTTTTTCCTGCTTCTTGGCAGGATAAACATTCTCTTGGGCAAAGCTGAGTTGGGCTGCAAAGAGAATGATATATAATAATGTATACTTTTTCATATCTGATGTTTTATTCGAATTAGTCTTGTTCAATTGTTAACAATCCATGTGAGTGATCATGTTCTCCACAGTTCAGCAAGGTTACATAGCTAGGAGTAGCTGGTGCCATGGGATTTCCTGCTCTTTTTTCGCCCATCATTTTCTGAATGAGACGGTTTCTTTCAGCAGTCAATTCTTTTCTCAGCTGTGCATCTTTCTCACGATCGAAGTATACAATACCATCCACAATTGTTTTTTCGGATTTAGCATAGATGCTCAATGGATTATCGCTCCATAGAACAATATCTGCATCTTTGCCAACCTTGATACTTCCAACCCTGCTATCTACATGCAACATCTTGGCAGGATTCAGTGTAACCATTTTCAATGCATCTTCTTCAGACATGCCTCCGAACTTGATGCTTTTCGCAGCTTCCTGATTTAGCCTGCGAGCCATTTCTGCATCATCTGAATTGATGGCAACATTCAAACCAACTTTGCTCATGATGGTTGCGTTGTAAGGAATCGCATCCACCACTTCCATTTTATAATTCCACCAATCAGAGAAGGTAGATGCAGCTGCACCATGTGCTTTCATTTTGTCAGCTACTTTATATCCTTCCAAAATATGGGTAAACGTATTGAACTTAAAGCCAAGTGTTTCACCAACTTTCATCGCTGCATTGATTTCACTTTGCACGTAAGAGTGGCAAGTAATAAAACGCTTGTTGTTCAAGATTTCAACCAATGCATCCAGTTCAAGATCTCTACGAACTACCAACATTGGATCTGCTCCAACCATTGGAGTTTTTGATTTTGGATTGGGTTTGGAGCCAACTGATGCAGCCCAAATTGATTTTTGATAATCTTTTGCTCTGGTGAATGCATCCATCAGCACTTCTTCAACGCCCATTCTTGTATCCGGGAATCTTAGATTTCCCATTGGCATGGAAGTTCTTTTTACATTTTCTCCCAACGCAAATTTTATGAAAGGATCAGAACCTTCAAATTTCAATTTATCATCATTTGCACCCCAACGCAATTTGATCAATTGTGTTTGTCCACCAATGGTGTTTGCACTTCCATGCAGGATATGAGATGATGTCACACCTCCGCTGAGTTGTCTGTATATGTTGATGTCGTCAGGATTTAGGTTATCGCCAATCCTTACTTCAGAAGTTACAGATTGTCCACCTTCATTGATGGAGGCAGCTGCGATATGTGAGTGTTCGTCTATAATACCTGCTGTAATATGTTTACCTGTTGCATCAATAACTTTAGCAGTTGCATCTTGTAAACCTTTTCCTACTCCTGCAATTTTACCAGCCTTGATCAACACATCTGCATTCTGCAATTTACCCTCTGCTTCATTTGTCCATACAGTTGCATTTTTAAATAAAATGGTCTCTTGTTTCGGCGCCTCTGTCCAACCATAAGGTGTGAATGGGAATGTTACAGCACCTAATTTTGCAGCTGGTTTCTTTTTTGTGCTGTCAGCTTGGGCGGCAGCAAGACTATTTACATTGGCTGTCCAGGTGAATTTATTTCCTTCATTGTCTTCTCCATAACCATTCCAAACATTGCCATTGCTCATGCCACTGAGCTTGATGCTACTGGATGATTTTTTCTCTGCAGGGAAACTGATTTTAACCACTTTTCCATCGTAAGAAAATTTTGTAGCGATGGTGTCGTTTCCAATGATGTTGGCTGTAGAAGCAGATTTTACCTGAAGCGTAAAACTTCTGTTTCCTTTATCTCCTGTCAGATTCAATGTGTATGAGCCGGCAGCATCATTCCACTTATCGGTTTTTACTGCATATTTTTTTCCTTGGATCCAGTTTTCTATGATGCTTGATTTTTCATTGAAAACATTTCCAGTTGTGATGATGAAGTTTGCAATCTTTCCTTGCTCAATACTGCCAACTGCATCGTTCACGCCAATCATTTTTGCAGGATTTGTTGTAAGTGCCTCTAATGCTTTGGTCTCACTTAATCCATAATCAATTGCTTTTCTCAGATTAGCAAGAAAAGCATTTGGAGATCTTAAATCTGCTGTTGTTAAACTAAAAGCAATACCTGCTTTTTCCAAAGCAGCAGGATTGGTAGGGGCCAATTCCCAATGCTTCATATCGCTGAGTGATACAAACCTTGCATCGGTAGGGTCTTCAACATCCATCGCCATTGGGTAATTGATCGGAACAATCAAAGAAGCTCCTGTAGATGCTATTTCAGAGATACGCTGGTATTCGTTTCCACCGGTTTTAATAATGTATTGAACTCCAAATTCATCGCCAATTCTGTCTGCTCGTAAAATATTCCATTTATCATTTGCTTCAAATACCTGTGGAAGTGATTGAATATTGTTCCATGCTATCAAACTTAAATTGACTCCTTCTTTTGCAGCATTGTTCTTATACCATTTTGCATCATAATATGTCTGTCTCAACAAAGAAACATTTCCCATCATAGAAGCGGGATAAGATTGCTGGGAGGTTCCTTTGTTGAAGGAATAATGAGCAGAAGCTTTTTCTTTGATGATGGCAAGATTTTCTTTCACATTCGCCAAGGAGACAAATGTACCTGTTCCTCGTGCGATGCCATCTTTCTGGTGAGCAAGCACTGATCCGAATCCTGCATCCCTCAAAGCTTTTGCTTTTGCATCATCTACTACAAACAAAGCACCTGCATTCACATCTGCTTTAATGGCTTGATTCCATCCAAAAGCACCTTTGGTGTTTGAATTCAGTTGTACGTTTAGATATGAATTTCTGCCTCCACTTCCTTGTGCCTGTGGGCCAGCAACTCCATAATCAGCATACAAGTCGATGAAAGAAGGGTAGATGAATTTACCGCTGCAGTCAACAACAATTGCATCAGAGGGTATGGTAAGATTTGTTCCGACAGCAACAATTTTATCTTGACGAATCAAGAGTGTTGCATTGTTTAAAACATGTTGTGCGTCTTGCACAATCGTAGCATTTTTAAATGCATACATGGTTTCCCTTTGGTCTGCCACTCCATTTACTGGAAAGGTGGGTTGTGCAAAGAGAGAAAGTCCGATACATCCAATTAGGATGGTCATGCATAATTTTCTCATAGCGTTTAAATTTCAAATTTTTTGAAGAGAGACAAGTTAGTGAAAATACCGTTGCTTAAGCACCAAAATATTGGATGCTGAACCTCTCTATCGCCTTGCAGAACATGTCAAATTTGAGTGCGGGAATCATATTGGTGGAAAGCAGACATTTTTCAATACCATGTTGAAGATCAAGGTCTTGTTGTTCCTGGATGATAAACCAATTTAATTCCTTGAATCGTTTCCCCAGGTATTCCTGTTCGGTTTGACCGGGAGTGGGTATCATCAAAGCTTTTTTCTGCAATTTTATCAGATCCATGACTGTTGAATAACCGGATCTGCAAACAACCATTTTCGACTCTTGGATGTATTTGGAAAGATCTTTGGCACTAACATAATTGATGAACTGAATATTCTTTACGTTGGTTTTTTTTACTTCATCTGCTGGCAGACCCCTGATGCAGATAAATGTTTCATGAATCTCTTTTACCTGAGCCACTACTTTTTCCTCTAAAATTGTTCTCTGAGGTTCTGGTCCTGACAGTAATAGTAAAACAGTATTTTTTTCTGCTATATCACTTTTCTCCATTCTTGAAATGGGACCGATGTATTCTACCTTGTTAGGCAATTTGTTTGGGTGTGAAAGTTTACCTGAAATATTCAAGCTATCCTCTGTATCTGGCACCCAGCATGTATTGTAGCGTTGCACAAATAAATAAGTTATTTTTCTTAAGATCAAATCAACTGGTTTTCCTAGCCCACTGATTAAATTGAGCTGGTGTGTGATCATAATTGTTTTTGCCTTGTGTGTAAAAAGTCCATACCTGTTGTCGCTTATTACAAGGTCCCATCCATGTATTTTCATTTCTTGTTTTAACCAGAAGTGCTCACGAACGATGGAAGCAATTATTTTAGGAATTTGGAGGATGATTTTCGGGATGAAAAGCCATCCTTTCTTTGGATAACTGATGCGGTATCCTTTGATGTAAAGCATGGGTAATTCCGGGAACTCCGCTGAGAGAAGGTTGGCCGTTTTTCCTTCACCTGCCATACTCACCTTCCATCCCAGTTTTAACATATATTGGATGAGAGGAACGCATCTGGTGGCATGACCAAGCCCCCAGTCTAAAGGAATTATTAAAACTTTTAAGTCCCGCTTCATTTACCTTAGAAAAGCCTATTTTAGTTGACAATGAAATTACTGCGTCTCAGAACAATTATTGGATTTTTATTGTTGATTAGCATGGTTACTGCTTCTTTTTCTTGCAGTCTGATAAGAAAAAGCAACTGTAATTGTCCAAGTAAAAAAGGTTTAATACATTAGTCGCATGTCTACGCTGAGAAGAGATATATTGTTGATGCGCCGTGAGATAAATCCCGATCCAAAATTGATTGAGCAGGAAGTTACAAGTCTCGATCAACTCTTACGTGAAACAGAGGCTACTGAAAACTATTATGTTTCTTTTGAATTGATTGATCTAAACCGTTTCGTAATCCTTCATGATAAGCTTCACATCAACAAAGCAATGAAACGAAATGCTTTGAAACCTTTTCAGTTTTTGGTGAATAGAAATTAGCAAGTAATGATGATAAAAAAAGGGAGCATCAATCAATGCTCCCTTTTTTATTTATTTTTCAAAAGGATCCAGCTTGGTGGCTGTAACCTGTTCTTTATAAGCTTTCCAGCTTCCTTCTTTGAAGGCATTTACTTTTTTCACTGCCTCCGAAATTAATTTGGCTGCGTTTTCTACCAAACGTTTTTCCTGATCACCCGGTGCCATTGATTTAGATGCAATTGATGAACTGGCTAGTTGATAGGTGCTCATCACAGTAATGGTTGGCACTTGTCCATAGCCTTGTTTTGTTTGAGGCTTTCCTGTAATAGATTCACGTAGGTTTTTAACTTCATCCTGAATTTTTTTCGTTGTTTTTTTCAGTGAGTCGATCTCCTTGCCACTCATATCTTTTATAAAAGTCTCCACTTTCTTGGTTGCATTGTCTGCTTCTGTAAGTGCGTCCATTGCTTCTACAAGTTGATCACCGCTTTTCTTCAACTCATTTCTAAGGGATGCTTGTGCTTCCTTGATTGGATTTCTGTTTCCAAGTCTTGGGTCATCCAACAAAGTAACATAGGTTGAGTCTGTATCATTTTTATATTTCAACACCACTTTGTAGGTGCCAGGCAATGCTTGCTGTCCAACAGGTTCATCTGCACCTCCAGCACCACCCCCTCTTCTTCCTCGTCCACCAGCACCTGGTGTTCTGAATCCTCTTTCCTCCATACCCCAGTTCCTTCTGTTAAATCCAGAGTCTGCGGCCCACTTCAAATTGCGCACGATTTCATTTTTGTCATTGTATATTTTCACCATCACTGAATCTTTTTTCTTGGAAGTATCACTGACTGGTTTGATATAATATGAAATGGCAGCACCTGTTGGTCTGTTGGCAGCATCCCAAATTCCCCATGTACTCCATTCATATCCTGGTGCATTTCTAATGGTTGCTTGAATGGTATTTCCATTTGGAAAACTTGCGAATGATTTGTTCCATTCACCTTTTGCAGATGCCAATTTGCGAAGTGGACGAATATCATCCAACACCCACAAGGCTCTGCCGAATGATGCAATCACCAAATCAGCTTCGCGTTCTTGTATGGTAAGATCGAAAGTTGAAACGCTGGGGTATCCATTCTTCCATTGTTGAAAAGTTGATCCATTATCAAGACTCACCCACAATCCCTGTTCTGTTCCGGCAAAAATCAAATTGGGCTCTGTTGGATCTTGTAAAACGCAAAGTGCATAACCTGTAACTTTCTTTTCATCAAGAACACGCGTCCATGTTTTTCCAAAATCTGTTGTTCTGAAAATATATGGTTTAAAATCTCCTCTTCTGTAATCATTTGCAACTACAAATGCTTCACCAGCATTGTACTTTGAAGCTTGAATTTGAGGAACCCATGCACCAACAGGCAATCCAGGAATTTTACCTCTAAAATTGGTCCATGTTTTCCCACCATCTCTTGTCAACTGCACATTGCCATCATCTGTTCCAACCCAAACAACATTCTTGTCTTTATAGGATGGTGCAATGGTAAGAATGGTGCAATAATTTTCTGCTCCTGTGATATCGATCGAGATTCCTCCATTGTTCGTCTGATCAATTTTTGCACTGTCGTTGGTAGTGAGATCAGGAGAAATGGTTTCCCATGATGCACCCTTGTTGGTTGATTTGTGAAGGAACTGACTTCCATAATAAATGGTAGAATTGCTGTGTGGGTCTTGTGCAATTGCAGCATTCCAGTTAAAACGCAACATTGTTTTCTCATCCATTTGTGGCGGTTTCATGTACCATGTCTCACCGGTTTTGATGTTGTATTTTCCAACTGAACCACCCTGACTCATTGCATAAATCCAAGAGGCATCATCTGGGTCAGGCATGGCATCGAATCCATCACCTCCCCAAATATTTTCCCAATAATAATTTTTAATTCCTCCAGACATCCATGTGTAAGCAGGACCTCTCCACGTTCCATTGTCTTGCATTCCACCCATCACATGATAAGGAGTTTCATTATCAACATTGATATGATAAAATTGTCCCACTGGGAGCTTCTCATCAAAAATCCATGTCTTACCCTTGTCTCTTGTAATGCCAATGCCACCATCATTTCCATCGATGATGAAATTTGGATTGTTGGGGTGAATCCAGAAAGCATGGTGGTCGGGGTGAATGCCATTGTAGGGGATGACTACTTCAAAATTCTTTCCTGCATCTTCACTTTTTGAAATCATCTGATAAATCAACCAAAGTCTGTTTTCATTTTGTGGATCACATGCGATCTCTTGAAAATAAAACGGACGTGTTGAAACAAATTCAGGGTTGCTGTTCATCAAGGTCCAGCTCAATCCTCCATCATCCGATTTATACAATCCATTTTTGGTTGCTTCCACCAATGCATATACACGATTTGGATTACTTCTTGAAATCGCCAATCCAATTCTTCCATAATTGCCTTCAGGCAATCCTTCTTTCGCACCAAGTTTTTTCCAATTTTTTCCTCCATCGAAGGTCATGTACAATCCGCTGCCAGGACCGCCACTGCTGAGGCTCCACGGAGTTCTGCGGTGTTGCCACATGGCTACAAATAATTTATTGGGATTGGATGGATCCATGATCATATCACCCACACCGGATGTATCGTTGGTAAATAATATTTTGTTCCAGGTCTCGCCTCCATCAATTGTTTTGAAAACACCTCTATCAGGATGTTCTGCATATGGATTGCCAATGGCTCCAGCATAAACAGTATTTGGATTGGTTGGATCGATGATTACCCTATGGATGTTTCTTGTTTTCTCCAAGCCCATTCTCTTCCAGGTTTTACCGCCGTCAATTGTTTTGTAAATGCCTTCACCAAGACTCACCGAGTTTCTTGGATTTCCCTCCCCAGTTCCCACCCAAACGGTAGATGGATTTGATTGTTGGATAGCAATCGATCCGATATTCAACATGGGTTGTTCTTCAAACACTGCTTCCCAGCTTCCTCCTGCATTGTTTGTTTTCCAAACACCGCCAGATGCAGCACCCACCCAAATATTATTTGGATCTGCTACCACAGCATCTATGGCAGTAATTCGTCCGCTCATTCCAGCAGGACCAATATTCCTTGGTTTCCAGTTTTTAAATTGATCAAGGTTGAATTTTTGGGCAAAAACACCCATGGTAAAAATTGCTAATACCAGCGCAAGGGAGAACTTTTTGAAGCCTGACATGTTATGAATTTTCTGAAAATTATGGATTAATAGGCTGCATAGAAAATTTCTTTTATGAATGGCCGCACCTGTCAATCTTTGTTTAATTTTCACCCTTGGATTTGGCAAAAATACCTAAATCCACTAATTTAGTGTTTAAACATTAATTAATATAACATGAAACAAACAATTCTCAGCTTAATTGCTTTGGTATCGCTCGCTGTTGGCGTGAATGCGCAAACTACCTGGAACTTAGATAAGGTTCACTCCAATGTGAAATTTGCAGTTTCTCACATGGTGGTTTCAGAAGTAGAAGGAAGTTTTAAAATTTTTGATGGCAACCTGGTTGCTTCAATGCCAGATCTTTCTGATGCTAAAATCAACTTCTCGGTGGATGTTGCCTCTGTAAACACAGACAATGAGAGAAGAGATGGTCACCTGAAAAGTGATGATTTTTTCAATGCAGAGAAATTTCCAAAAATGACTTTTGTTAGCAAGTCGATGAAGCCACTGGGAAACAATAAATACAAGTTGACAGGTGATTTAACCATTCGTGATGTAACAAAAACTGTAGAGTTTGATGTTACCTATGGAGGTCAAATCAATACTGGTCGTGGTATCAAGGCTGGTTTCAAAGCCAAGACAACCATTGATCGTTTGCAGTATGGATTGAAATATGCTCCAGCTTTGGAAGCAGGTGGATTGGCAGTAGGCAAAGATGTAGATATTACAGTGTTGGTTGAAATGGATCAAGCGAAATAAATTCAGTTAACAGTTGACGGTTAACTGTTAACCGTCAACTGTTCTTACTCTGCTTTCTTCTCAAATCCAAGACTCACTCCATTAATGCAATACCTCAATCCTGTTGGAGGAGGACCATCATTGAATACATGTCCTAAGTGAGCTTTGCATCTCCCACATTGAACTTCTGTTCTCCTTATTCCGAGTGTATTGTCTGCAGTGTACAGAATACTTTTCTTTGATACGGGTTCAAAAAAACTTGGCCAACCACATCCACTTTCAAATTTTGTGTTGCTTTTGAAAAGCGTATATCCGCAGGCTACACAATAGTAAGTACCGATTTCATTGGAAGTTTCAAAAGGACTTGTCCAGGGACGTTCAGTGCCTTTCTGTCTTGCAATATAAAATTGTTCAGGTGTCAAAACTTTTTTCCACTCGTCCTCGCTGATTTCAACTTTATCTGAACTCGTTCTGGAAAATACCGGATTGTTTTTTTTCTCGTCCATATTGTTCTGTTTTGAAGGCTTTTGTTGAGCAGTGCATGCATTGAAAAAGATCAATCCTGCCAGTGCAAATGTCATGTATTTCATCACCAAAATTTATGCGTAAAACTAACTATATTTACCCTCCTTGAATGAGAAGATTCAAGGATATAAACCCAAAACTGACGGAAATGTTCAATTTGATTTTATTTGGTCCTCCTGGCAGCGGAAAAGGAACCCAATCGGAAAAGCTGATTGCAAAATATGGCTTGAAACATTTATCTACTGGAGATATTTTTAGATCAGAAATTTCCAATCAAACAGAATTGGGTTTGAAGGCCAAATCATTCATGGATGCAGGGCAATTGGTTCCTGATTCAGTGACCATTGGAATGGTTGACAAAGTGATCAATGCAAACAAAGATGTAAATGGGTTTTTGTTTGATGGATTTCCAAGAACAAAAGCTCAGGCAGAGGCATTGGATGAACTGTTGAAATCACATTCAACTGAAATACATGTTGTATTGGCTTTGGATGTACCGGAGGAAGAATTGATTCAACGAATGATTGGCAGGGCTAAAACCTCCGGAAGAACAGATGATGCTGATCCTGAGGTTCAGAAAAAAAGAATAACTGTTTACCGCAATGAAACATTGGCTGTTGCGGATCATTATAAAATGTTCAACAAAGTTTTACATCTCAATGGACTAGGCTCGGTAGAGGATATATTTCATTCTTTGTGTAAGGAAATCGACTCCAGGAAATAATTCATAGGTTGTCAAATTCATACAATTTGTCGATATGGGTGCCTGCTGGCATCTCAAGCAACGGTTTGATCAGACCGTTGTGTAGTCCATATACCCACCCATGAAGATCCGGCGCATTGTTTTCTTTCCATGCTTTTTGGATGATGGATGTTTTAGCAAGATTCAATACTTGCTCCTCTACGTTTAGTTCAACCAAGCGATCTGTTCTCTTTGTCTCATCTTTTATAGCATCGATCTCTTCTCTATGAAATCTGTATACATCCTTGATGTTCCTTAACCATTTATTGATGATGCCCAAAGATTTTTGTGTCATCGCTGCTTGAACACCTCCACAGCCATAATGTCCGCAAACGATAATATGTTTTACATGCAAGACTTCAACAGCATATTGCAATACTGAAAGTAAATTCAGATCTGTATTTACCACCATGTTGGCAATATTGCGGTGCACAAATATTTCTCCAGGTTGTGTGCCAGTGATTTGATTTGCTGGAACACGGCTGTCACTGCATCCTATCCACAGGTACTCAGGACTTTGAAGGTTGACAAGGTTTTTGAAAAAATCAGGATCCTTGGCCTGCGTTTCGGCAGCCCAGTTTTTGTTTTCCTGTAAAAGTTTTTCGTATGGTTTCATTGCAAGGCGAAATTAAATATTCAAACCCCCGCAAGCACTGATCACCTGACCTGTAATATAGCTGCTCATGTCTGATGCAAGGAAAAGTGTCGTGTTGCCAATTTCTTCAGCAGAACCAAATCGTCCGAGTGGAATCTTTGAAAGAAATGATTGTGCTGCTTCACCTTCTTTTAAATAATGTGTCATGTCCGTTTCAATAAATCCGGGTGCAATGGCATTGACACGAACATTTCTGCTTCCAAGTTCCTGTGCGATGGATTTTGTAAAACCAATGATTCCTGCCTTGCTTGCTGCATAGCTTGATTGTCCTGCGTTTCCGCGTATACCAATGATCGAACTCATGTTGATGATGGATCCTTTTTTTGCTTTCATCATTGGGCGTATGACTTGTTTTGTCATATTAAAAACACTCTTCAAGTTTATTTCCATCACCTCATCCCATTGTTCTGGAGTCATGCGCAGCAGTAAATTATCTTTTGAAATTCCGGCATTGTTCACACAAACATCTATTGTTCCAAATTCTTTTACAACATCATTTACAAAGGATTCTGATTCACTAAAATTACCCGCATTGCTTCTCCAGGCTTTGGCTTTTACTCCGAGTCCTTCCAATTTAGAAACAAGTGCACTTGCCTTTTCTGCACTGCTTTCACTTACATATGTAAAGGCGATATGAGCGCCATGTTCTGCAAGCTTGATGGCAATGGCTTCACCAATTCCACGTGCAGCACCAGTTACAATTGCGATTTTATTTTCGAGGAGTTTCATGAGAGTTCTAAGTTGTAGGTTATGAGTTGTTTGTTGACAGTTAACGGTTAACAGTTTCGTTCTAAGGCAAATATAAATTAATCTCAGATAGTCTGTTCTATTGTGATGCAATATCAATCCTTTCAATCTGTCATCAACAGAAAACCGTCAACTTTAACAGTCAACAACTTCAGTAATTCTTCAATAATCACACGATCATTGCTCAATCTCGGAACCTTGTGTTGTCCACCTAATTTGTTTTTGTTTTTTAGCCATTTATTGAAATGTCCTTGTGGCAAAGCTTTTATCTGTGGAGGCCTTAACGCGATATCTTTATGACGCTTTGCTTCATAATCGCTGTTGAGTTTTTTTAATTCTTCATCCAATATAGTTCCAAATACTGTCAGATCAGTTGGTTCTTTTTCAAACTCTATCAACCATTCATGTGCACCATTCCCCTCATCACTAAAATAAATAGGTCCTGCAGTATAATCTGAGATGATTGCATTTGTACGTTTAGATGTTTCAGAAATTGCTCTTTCTGCATTGTCAATAATAAGTTCTTCTCCAAACGCGTTGATAAACAATTTAAGTCGTCCACTCACAATTACTCTATAAGGTTTGATGCTGGTGAATTGTATTGTATCGCCTACCAGGTATCTCCACAATCCGCCATTGGTGCTGATTACAGGGGCATACTGTTGTCCAACTTCAACATCTTTCAATCCAATTGTTCTGGGCTCCTGTTTACCATATTCTTCAATGGGCATGAACTCATAAAATATTCCATGATCGAGAAACAACAACATGCCTTCACTTCCAGGAATATCTTGAGCGGCAAAGAATCCTTCACTGGCATTGTACATCTCCAAATAATGGATGTCTTCGCCAATCAACTTTTTGAATTGTTCCCTGTAGGGATGAAATGAAACGCCACCATGCATATACAATTCAAGTGTTGGCCAAATTTCCTTGATGCAAGATTTCCCTGTTAATTCCAACAGTCTTTGGAACAGGACCAGGGTCCAGGTTGGAACTCCTGAGATAGAAGTTACATTTTCATTCATCGTTGATTGGGCCAACATTTCAATTTTATTCTCCCATTCATCCAGCAGGGCTATTTTTAAATCGGGTGTTCTGATCCAGTTGCCCCAGAATGGTGTGTTTTGCATCAATACAGCACTCAAATCGCCAAAATGTGCTTCTTCGTGAATGCTGTTGATATTATGACTACCACCTATCACCAATCCTTTACCTGTAAGTAAATCTGAATGGGGGTGATGAATATAATAAAGTGATAAAACATCTTTAGCTGCCTTGTAGTGACCGTCAACTAGACTTTCATGACTCACCGGAATGAACTTGCTTTTATCTGATGTGGTGCCACTGCTTTTTGCAAACCAGTTGATTGGAGTATTCCATAAAACATTTTCCTCACCAGACATGATTCTTTCAATATAAGGTTTGAGATCATTGTACTCATGTATGGGGATGGCCTGCTTGAAATTTTTAGTATTGAAAAGTTTGGGAAAATCATACTGCCGTCCAAACGAAGTGTATTGACCAGCTGTAACAAGATCCTGTAATACCTCTCTCTGAGCGGATATTGGATGATCGATCCATGCCTCAATTCTCCAAGAACGCAATCTTGCCAGCGTTGAAATGGCAGGACTCAGCAGTTTCATAAAAATGATTTATTTACTGTTGATGGTAAAACCTTGTTTTGCTTCTTCATGCAAATAGTCTTTGCGTTTCAGCTCGAAATTTCTGCCAAGGTAGAGTCTTCTTACCTGTTCGTCTTCTGCCAATTGTTCAGCAGTTCCGTGTTTAAATATTTTACCTTCTATCAAAAGATAAGCCCGGTCACAAATAGACAAGGTCTCATTCACATTGTGATCAGTAATCAGAATACCAATGTTTTTATACTTCAATCTTGCTACCACTGTTTGAATATCTTCTACGGCAATGGGATCTACTCCAGCAAAGGGCTCATCCAACAAAATAAATTTTGGATCTACTGCCAATGCTCTTGCAATTTCTGTTCTTCTTCTCTCACCTCCACTGAGTGAGTCGCCATTATTTTTTCTTACATGCGATAACCTAAATTCTGCTATCAGTGATTCCAGTTTTTCTTTTTGTTCCTGTTTGCTCAGTGTTGTCATCTCAAGTACTGCTGCAATATTATCTTCTACTGATAGTTTTCTAAACACCGATGCCTCCTGTGGAAGATACCCAATACCCATTTGAGCTCTTTTATACATGGGTAGTTTGGTGATGTTGATATCATTTAAATAAACATCTCCTTCATCCGGCTTGATCAATCCAACGACCATATAGAATGATGTAGTTTTTCCCGCACCATTCGGGCCTAGTAATCCAACAATTTCACCTTGTTTTACTTCAACAGATACCTGGTTTACAACGGTTCTGTTGTGGTATCTTTTAACGAGTTGTTGCGTGGTAATAGTGAGGCTCATGCTATACAAATGTATCAAATTTAAACAGCATATTATCCTTACTTTTGCTATCCCACAAAACACCGAAGGGCATGAAAGTAATTGACCATATTAAGCAGGCAAAAAACACCTTGGTTTCTTTTGAAGTACTCCCTCCATTGAAGGGCAAGAACATTGCTTCATTGTACCAGCATCTGGATCCTTTGATGGAATTTAAGCCTTCTTTCATCAATGTCACCTACCACCGCAGTGAGCATATCTTCAAGAAAAAGCAGGACGGTACTTTTGAAAAAGTGGAAGTAAGAAAGCGTCCGGGTACCGTAGGAATTTGTGCCGCCATCATGAACCATTATCAGATTGATGCGGTTCCGCATTTAATATGTGGCGGATTTACCAAACGTGAAACTGAAGATGCATTGATTGATTTGAATTTTCTCGGCATCGACAATGTACTTGTTTTGAGAGGGGATGCTACAAAGAATGAGACAAGTTTTGAGCCAGAGCCCAATGGAAATAAATATGCAATTGATCTTTTACAACAGGTAGATCGTTTAAACAATGGTATTTATCTGGAAGAAGATATTCGTGAAGGATTTCGTACCAATTTCTGTATGGGAGTTGCCGGATATCCTGAAAAACATTTTGAAGCGCCCAACATGGATACAGACATGCGGTATCTGAAAGCAAAAGTTGATGCAGGTGCAGAATACATTGTCACTCAAATGTTTTTTGACAATGCAAAATATTTTGCATTTGTTGACAAATGCAGGGCAAATGGAATCAATATTCCTATTATACCAGGGTTAAAACCGCTGACCAGCAAAAAGCAACTGACGGTCATTCCAAGAATTTTTCATGTTGATCTTCCAACAGATCTGATCAACGATATGAATAAGTCCAAAACTGATGCGGAGAGTGAACAGGTTGGAATGAATTGGTTGGTACATCAATCCAAAGAACTTAAAAAGGCAGGCGTACCAGTGTTACATTATTATACACTTGGAAAACCAATGATCATCCGCGATGCCGTTGCACAAGTTTTTTAAGGAAGTTTCTGTTGTGATTTTTTCTTTGCTTCCATGAATTCATCTAATTGCAGATAGCTCAATTTTTTTGCAATGATGTTTTTATTGTTGTCGAGTAAATAAACCATGGGCGTTTGATACACATCATATAATTGGCGAAATCCTGGCTTTCCTGCTTTGTAAATTTTATCCTTCATTTCATCAGTCTGATAAATATGGCTCCATCCTACCAGGTTGTGCTCTTTGATAAACTTTAGCCAGTTTTGTTTTCCTCCATCCACCATCACACCAATCATCTTTACTCCACTTTTTCTCCATTTCGCCTGATAGATGGAATCCATTTTGGGAACTTCTTCTTTACAATGTCCACAGGTTGGGTCCCAGAAACAAATTACAGTAAAAGGTGCCTGGATAGAACTTAGTAAAAAAGGTTTACCGAGGGTATCAATCATTTGTAACTCAGGTGCTTTTAATCCTATGCGGTTTGACATCAATGAATAGCCTCGGTCAAATACAAATTTTTTGTACTGTTCATTCATCCAGCTATCTGCCTGTCCTGTTAAAAAATATTTTTCAAACAAATGCACAAACACTGCATCCTGTCCCATGTATTTGGGATTAACATATTTGTCTGTTAAGCTTGATAAAAAGAACTTAAACATTTCTTCGTTTGGCTTGGAGGACTGCAACATTTTGTCTGCATACACCATCAGTGAATCCGGCACCTGCGGCAGTACTTCATCATAATATCTATCAAACTTACCTTGCAATACTGGAGTTCGAATCAATCGTTCGTCTGTAAAGCTGATGCCATCCCAGAAGTGATCTTTATAATAATTGTATGCATACACACTATCGTATTTGCCTTTTGGGTGATTGGATGCTGGAGGAATTTCAGGGTCCTTTAAAATATTGAATATGGAAGTCAATAAACTATTGGGATATTTTTTTTGAATATCCATCCTGTAATCTTGCATCGATTGTCCCAGGGTCTTGATTATATTATTGATAGAGTCATATGCGGGATCTCCAGCCTTGCCTGACAATTTTTTTCTCAGGTCGTTCATAGCGGTTCCAATTTCATATGATTTCTGTTGGTATTGAGTAAAAACAGTATTGTCGATTGAATTTTCAAATTGAAGGGATTGTAAGAGTTTGCTGGTGTCTGCTTTCAATGAGAATTTAACATCCTTGTCGATCATGCATTCAACCCATCCGTTTTTTTCTGGAAACACAACCAGGTATACTCCACCTTGAAGTTTTTTTGTTCCTGTAAAAACTGCATCTCCTGATGGTTCAATTTTTGCAGAGTCAATTAGATATTGCTTGTTGCCAAAATGGTATGCCAGGTAAAAATATCCTTTATTGAATGGTTTGATGTTTGCTTTGATTTCATATGCGGATTGTGAGGTCGCAATAAAATGAATGCTTAAAAATGCAACTGCCATTGCAAGAATTCTCATGTAAAATGCTTTCGGCAAAATTATTCAATAACTTTATAAATCAATCTTAAATATGAGAAGGAAAAAGGACCCGATGATGTTGAATTTGGAAGTAGTATCCTATGCTGCGGGCGGAAAATCCTTGGCAAAAAAGGATGGAAAAGTAATATTCATCGAAGGGGCGGTTCCTGGGGATGTGGTTGATGTGCGGCTTCATAAAAATAAAAAAGACTGGGCAGAGGGAATTGTCCAAAAATTTCATCAATTCTCTGCTGAAAGAGTAAAACCTTTTTGCAAACATTTCGGTGTATGTGGAGGATGTAAATGGCAGATGCTTCCCTATGAAAAGCAGGTGTTTTATAAACAATCAGAGGTTGAGCAACATCTGAAGAGGATAGGTAAGATTTCTCTTCCGCCACTGCAAAATATTGCAGCAGCAAGCGAAACAACACATTACAGGAATAAATTAGAATTTACATTTAGTTCAAAAAAATATTTTACCAAGGAAGAGATTGCTGCTTTGAATCTTCCTGAGGGTGAAAAATTAGGTTTGCCTTCTATTCCTGCCTTGGGTTTTCATGTACCAGGTGCATTTGATAAAGTAATCGATATCGATGAATGTTTTTTGCAGCAAGAGCCCAGCAATAATATTCGAAATCAACTCCGGTCTTTTGTATTGGAAAAAGGGTTTAGTTTCTATGATATACGCAACCATGTTGGATTGATGCGCAATCTGATGATCCGCAATTGCACAACCGGTGAATTGATGGTGAATGTTGTGTTTGGCGAAAATATTCAAGAGCAGATTCTTGAAGTAATGAATTTTATGAAATCAACATTTCTCGAAATCACTTCGCTCTACTATACTGTCAATACAAAATTCAACGATAGTATTTTCGATCAGACACCCATACTTTTCAATGGCAATGCATATGCCATTGAAAAACTCGCTCATTGGAAATTCAAAATAAGTCCGAAGTCCTTTTTTCAAACCAATACCAAACAAGCAGAAACACTTTATCAGATTACAAAAGATTTTGCTGAATTAACTGGCAAAGAGACGGTATATGATCTTTATTGCGGAACCGGAAGTATAGGAATTTTTGTAAGTGATCATGCAAAAAAAGTAATTGGTGTTGAATTGATAGATGAAGCTATTCGCGATGCAAATGAAAATGTTGTATTAAACAACATTCATAATGCTTCTTTTTTTACAGGAGATGTTGCTGCACTTTGCACAGATGATTTTTTTGATACACATGGACGCCCTGATGTTATTATTACCGATCCTCCCCGTGCAGGTATGCATGAAAAATTGGTAGACCAAATTTTGAAGATGGAGGCTCCAGTAGTTGTTTATGTGAGCTGTAATCCGGCAACTCAGGCGCGGGATTTAAATCTTTTGGCAGAAAAATATGATGTCACAGCGGTAAGGCCTGTTGATATGTTTCCACATACACATCACATCGAAAATGTTGTTCAATTAAAGTTGAAGTCACATTGATCAGGGTTTGTTAATTTTGTAGTTCAATTACTTGTATGGATTCAGACATCAGGCCAGGTAGGTTTCAGGTTTTGCCGGTAGTGATCAAAAATCTCATCATCATCAATGGTCTGGTTTGGTTGGCACAGATTACAATTGGCCAGGATCTCATTTCAATTGAAAATCTATTTGCACTTCATCATTTTAGTTCGCAATACTATCATCCATGGCAGTACATCACTTATATGTTTCTGCATTCATCAGAATCTTTCTTTCATATTTTGTTCAACATGTTCGCGTTGTGGATGTTTGGATCTACGCTTGAAAATTTATGGGGACCAGGCCGATTTCTGATTTTTTATCTTGTATGTGGATTGGGGGCAGGCATTACCCAGGCATTGGCGCTGACATATGATATCTCACAATACACTGCCTTGTTTGATGCAGGAAAAATATCTGCAGAAGAATTGTATATGATGGCCAATGTGCCTACACTGGGTGCGTCAGGCGCAGTGATGGGAATATTTGCAGCGTTTGCATACACTTTTCCAAACAGCCAAATGATCATTCTTCCCATCCCTTTTCCAATTAAAGCAAAATGGGCATTGCTGGGATTGGCAGTTTTGGACTTGATTGGAGGTGTTTCTAGCACTTCAACCGGAATCGCACATTTCGCACACTTAGGTGGTGCGGCAGTGGGTATTGTTATTGTAATGATTTGGAACCGTAACAACAGAAGACATTTTTACTAGCATGTCATCGACCCCAAAATATTACAGACCGTCTACCAAATGGGATTCTGATAATCCCTTGTTGATGCTCATTATTGTGCAGGCGATGTTTTTTGTTGGACTGAATTTCATTAAGAGTATTTATACTTTTAATAGGATGGATCCGGAAGCATTCTACCGCAACATCTATTATTGGTCGGTTTTATCTGCAGATCCTGAAAAATTGTTGACAAGGCCCTGGACTTTCATCACGATGCAATTTTCTGAAGTGAAATTGATATTAGTGATTGGGAATTTGATATGGACTTGGATGTTCGGCTTTCTTATTCAAGATCTTGTAGGTGGAGAAAAGATTTTCCCTGTTTATATCTACAGCAGTTTTTTTGCAGGATTCTTTTTTATTCTCATCACAAATGTATTGCAACAAGACACTGTAGGCTATGCCTATTTTAGCGGGGTTGTTCCAGGTATATTGGGATTGGCAAGTGCTGCAACCACCATTTCACCGAAATACAGGATATTTCCGATGATTGGAGGTGGAATTCCACTATGGGTCATTGCGTTGGTCTATCTTTTGCTGAACCTTTCTACTTCGGGAGGATATCTCATGATCAGTACACAACTGGTTGGCATATTGGTAGGGTTCGGATTTGTTCGTCTGATGCAGCAAGGAATTGACCCATGCGCATGGATGATTAAATGCTATACAAATGTTGTTGATTTTTTTACACCAAGTAAAAAAAAGCAGAAGCAATCTAAACAGCAAACATTTTACGAGGCATCAGGCAGAAAGCCATTTGTCAAGAAACCCAATTTAACACAGAAGCGGGTTGATGAGCTCTTAGACAAGATCAATCAATTTGGCTATGACCAGCTTAGTGAAGAAGAAAAAGATTTTTTAAAACAAGCCAGTAAAAAAGATCTATAATTCTGAATGAAATCAAGATCAAACGGAATTGGCAGTATCATCATGAAGTTCCTTTCATGGCTTTTTATGCTTGCTTTGATCATTTGTGCCTCCTCTCCATTTATACATCCTAAATATTTTTGGTTTATAGGTTTTCTCAGTCTTCTGTCACCGTATATGTTTTTGGGAGTAGTCCTACTCTTGATTTATTGGGTTTTACAATTTTCCAGGTTTTCTATTTTTCCGCTTGCTGCATTGTTGCTTTCTGCATATAGTTTTCAGTTTAATTTTTCGTTTCATAAACCAACCAGTTTTAAGGAGCGCAAATCATCAGATGCAGTAAGGGTGATGAGTTGGAATTTGCGGCATTTCATTCCATACAATGAAAGCAATTTTAAACCGGTGAACAAGGATCAAATCAAAAAAGTATTTAATGAAGTGGTCCGCTACCAACCTGATATCATTTGTTTTCAAGAATTTATTTCTCTGCCCAATCAGAAAAAAGAAAACCCCTTCAATTTGTTGAAAGAGCAGTATGGATATAGATTTCATCAGTTTGATGGCGCAGATATATTTCATTCCAATCAATACAGTGGAACTGCAGTGTTTTCAAAGTATCCGATCGTTAGGGGAGGGATACTTTCGTTCCCCCATCAACAAGCTGATAATTCTGAAGCAACCGTCTTTGCAGACATTATCAAAGGAGATGATACGATCAGGGTTTACTCTGTACATCTTCAGTCATTTGGGTTCGGCAACAGAGAATATAAAATTCTGGAGACCGTTAAAAATGATCGAGAAGACATGAGTGAATCGAAATACCTCATCAAAAAGATGAAAAATACATTCGAGCTTCATGGAATGCAGGCAGATTTTCTCACTCAAATATTGAAGGAGTCGCCTTATCCATATATTGTAGCAGGTGATTTAAATGATGTGCCAGGTTCTTATGCGTATATGTCGGTTCGTGGAAATCACAAAGACGCGTTTTTGGAAAAGGGATTTTTTCTTGGATCAACTTTTACGAGTTCGTTTTCATACTTGTTAAAGACAATACCAACACTGCGCATTGATTATATTTTCCATCCGAATCAATATACTACCACTCAATACAAACGAGGTGGGGCAGGTATTTCAGACCATTTTTATTTGTTGGCAGATATCGCAATTCCATGATCTATTTAGATAATGTTCTTCTGCGAATCAATGTATATCTTTGCATTTAGATCGAGATTTATGGCGGCATTGCAATTTTATAATTCACTTACAAGAGAAAAAGAGACTTTTTCATCCATCATTCCTGGGAAAGTGGGTATGTATGTATGTGGACCAACTGTGAGTGGAGAAAGTCATCTTGGTCATGCCCGCCCTTTCATAACATTTGATATCGTTTACAGATATCTGAAACATCTCGGATACCATGTAAGGTATGTGCGAAATATTACTGATGCAGGACATTTTGAAGAGGAGGGAAGGGAAAGTGAAGACAAGATTTCCAAAAAAGCAGTTTTGGAAAAATTAGAGCCCATGGAGCTGGTGCAGAAATACACCAATCTATTTCATTGGGCCATGCGGGCATTTAATAATCTTGAGCCAAGTATTGAGCCAACTGCAACCGGCCATATTGTTGAGCAGATTGTAATGATTGAAAAAATTATTCAAGACGGATATGCATATGTTGTAAACGGGTCTGTTTATTTTGATGTTGAGAAATATCATAAAGACTTTGGTGCGAAAGGAATGCAATATGGAATATTGAGTGGACGTGTGATCGAGGAGCAACTCGAAACTACCCGTGAACTGGAATCACAAGAGGAGAAGCGCAATAAAACAGATTTTGCACTTTGGAAAAATGCTGCTCCAGAACACATCATGCGCTGGCAAAGTCCATGGGGTATTGGTTTTCCTGGTTGGCATATTGAATGTTCAGCCATGAGTACTAAATATCTTGGAGAAGAATTTGACATTCATGGTGGAGGAATGGATTTGCAGTTTCCTCATCACGAATGTGAAATTGCTCAGAGTGCCGTTTGCAATCATAAGATTCCCGCAAGATTTTGGTTACATAACAATATGATTACCATCAACGGTAAGAAGATGGGCAAGAGTTATAACAATGTGATCAAATTAAGTGAACTCTTTGCTGGAACCCATGAGATACTGACACAGGGATATTCTCCGATGACCGTTCGATTCTTTATTCTTCAAACACATTATAGAAGTACACTCGATTTCAGCAACGAGGCTTTGCAGGCTGCTGAAAAGGGTCTGAAAAGAATATGGGAAGCATTTTCTTACCTCAGGAAAATTGAAATTGAGAAAAAAGATACATCGGCCACAGATACAGACCTCGAAAATAAAGTGCAGGATGTATTGAATGGATTGGAAAATGATATGAACGATGATTTGAATACTGCAAAAGTATTGGCAGGTTTATTTGAACTTGTTCCAGTTATCAATTCAATCAAGGATGGAAAAATCAATCGCTCTGCGCTTTCTTCAAAAACATTAGAATTTTTACAGCGACAGTTTAATACTTATCTGGTAGATATTTTTGGATTGACTGATGAATCAACGCATGATGATGATAAACTCACAGCTGTGCTTCAATTGATTGGTGAAATCCGAAAAGATGCTCGTTCAAGAAAAGACTTTGCTACGTCAGATAAAATTCGAAATCAATTGTTAGCTGCTGGCATCCAATTGAAAGACGAAAAGGATGGGGGTATGAGCTGGGAGCTCATTTAGTTCCCGGAGATTTTCTCAGCCAATTCATTTATTTGCACATTTTCTTTCAGCCGTTTGTTCATTTTCTGTAGCGATTGATTTGATATTGACCAGTTCATTGGGAAAAAATCTGTTTCTCCTTTTTGATATAAATTAATGGTATGATAGGTCGTATCACCATCGTAAAGTTCCAGTAAATATTTATACAACCTTAAATTGTTGAAATCTGTTTGACTTGCATAAGAACCCATGATGGTTTTAATGGGAGCTGCAAGATCATTTACCAGCGGATGTATCTTTCTAATTTTATTCTTTCCATCTGCCTGGTTGCTGATGTGAATTACATGAAAGCGAATTTTCTGATAAGGATGATCTGGATGAAGATTTGATGTATCAGTAATCAAATGTTGCAAGTCAAGGATCATTTCATGAACGATGCCTCCACCAGAGTTGTCGAAATATCCTCCATCAACAAAATATTGGTCTTTTATTCTTCCGGCAGGGCTGAAATAGGGAAATCTTGCTCCAAGAACTACCGCTGTTGAAATATTCATCGATTGATTTTGATCCAGCAGACCTAAAATATCAATTCTCTTTTCTGAGATTTCATTTTCAAATTTCACATTGCTGATTAATCCAGGAGTACCATCTTGCATTCTTGTGGCATTGATGGCAATCACTGGGCTGAAGGCAGTGTTTTCTTCCAACATGGTTGAAAGGTCCTGTTTCATGAACTTACTTAAAGCATCATTGCCACCAACATCCTCCATTGATTTTTCCAATGCACTTGCTCGATCGGTCGATCTTAGTCCGGGTATAAATGGAATCATGAGATCAGGGCCAAGCAGTCTCACCAAAGGAAAACTCAGAAAGTCATTTGATAAATATGATTGAATGTGTTCAAGTCGATTTGTTTTCAAATTTTTTATACTTACATAAAATGCCATGTTACCGAAGCTTCCTCCAGAAGCACCCGACAAACAGAATAAATTTTTAGAGAAACCTCCATTTGTTTTTTTCTCCAATACAGATAAGACTGAAGCAGTCCAATACGCAGATCTGGAAGCGCCCCCATCTGCAATTACAAAATAGATGGGAAATTCCTTTTTAGCATTGTTCATCAACTCTTGTTGATGTACACCCATCCATTCGATAAATTTTTTTCTTAAGAAAGGCCTGTTAGCATAGCTTGCTGTTACCCCTTTATTGGTTTGGATTGATACGTTATGTGTTTCAACAACATATCCGATCAAGATGAGAGAAGCAATAAATAGAAAATGAAAATTTATTTGAAGTTTAATGGAGAGGAGGGATAAAAAATTTCCTGCACCAAGTAATATTGCAAATGAAAGAAGTATGATAGGAAGCGGGCTCAAAAATCTAGCAAATGAAATACTGAAAACAGAAACGAGATAGATTGTCAGTGCAGCACAAGAAAAAATAGCAAACAACAGAAATATATTTTTTTCAGTTTTTATCATTATTTCTTCACTCTCTACGTTGTTTCTTTTTACAGGGTCAGTAAAAATCCACACAATAAATTGTTTGTACTTGTTCTCTATTTTCTTCCACCCCAGCGACGGTGGGAAGATCTTGTCAGATTGTGTTGATTCGCTGATTTTACGTCTGGTGATGACCAAGTAGAGATATCCAGTTTGCATGACAGGCATGAAAAACAAATAGGTGTTTAATGTATTTTCTTTCACCATCCATATGAAACTGGCAATAAATATCAACCAGATAATAAATCTCACTCTTAAAAGAAGTTTTCTTTTACTCTTTGATTTAATTGTTTCAAAAACATTGTTCAGTATTACATAGCAACCGATCGTGATCATTAAAATAACTGCATGAACATATAAGTTGTTCAACGATGGATGAAGGGATAATAAGGCAAGAAAAACAACACTATAACATAAGTAGCCCAATAGCCTGGGTGTATGATAGAGCCCTTTTTTTGCTATTTGAAATAGTCTATCATGATTATAAGCGATGAGTCGTGAAGTATACCAAGTTATGAGCACCCAAAATTGCAGACCAATCAAAAAGAAAAATCCTGTTTGTCTGGAATCGAGACCTGTGATGATGATATCCTTACCCTGTACAAAGTCTGTGAAGAAAATGTATACCAGGCTTAAGAGTAAAATACTTGGGAAGAATGCTCTGCAAACTAGAATGATGATGGCAAGCTGTTGCAGAAATTTCTTAATCATATTTCATCTTGCTGGTTCAGGGTTGTCCAAAGCAGGTCTTTTAATTCTTGGAGTCCGTTGTTGGAGACAGAGGAAATAAAAAGGTGTGGAATGTTAGAGGGAAGCTCTTTTTCAATCGCGTTTTTAAGTTCATCGTCCAGCATATCACTTTTGCTGATGGCGATGATAAATTTTTTATCAAGCAGTTCAGGATTGTACTGCTCCAGTTCATTGAGCAAAATCTTCCATTCTTCTTTGTGGTCTTTGCTGTCTGCTGGAATCAAAAAAAGCAGTACTGGATTTCTTTCAATATGTCTCAAAAATCGATGGCCCAGCCCCTTTCCCTCTGCTGCACCTTCAATGATACCGGGAAGGTCTGCAATGCAGAATGATCTTCCATCGCGGTATTCAACCATACCAAGTTGAGGTGTAAGTGTTGTAAATGCATAATCAGCAATCTTTGGTTTAGCTGCTGTCATGCTCGACAAAAGGGTTGATTTTCCAGCATTGGGAAATCCAACCAAACCAACATCTGCCAGTACTTTTAATTCTAGAATTTTCCAACCCTCTGTTCCAGGTTCACCTGGTTGAGCATATTCCGGAGCCTGCCGGGTTGCCGTTGCAAAATTTTTATTGCCCAATCCACCTCTTCCACCTTTTATCCAGATGAATTCTTGTCCATCCTCCAAAATCTCAATCTCTTTGTCACCAGTTTCTTCATCTACAGCCACCGTTCCTAGTGGCACTTCGATATAAATATCTTTTCCATCTTTACCGGTCATGTTGTTTTTATTTCCACCCTGCCCATTTTCAGCAACAACATTTTTATAATAACGTAAGTGGAGGAGCGTCCAAAGATTCTTGTTTCCCCTCAATATAATATGTCCTCCTCTTCCACCGTCGCCACCATCCGGTCCGGCTTGGGGATTGAATTTGGTGCGCATGAAATGTTTGCTGCCCGCACCGCCATGACCACTTTTACAAAACACTCTAATCTGATCTACAAAGTTTGATTTTTCCATCTCGGTTACATCATCTGATTGGATGCATGTTGACAAAGTTAACTCCATCGCACCTAGCCAACCTTAATTTTCCTAATTTTGTTTCACTGTTATGAAAATTGTCAGACTTTTCAAGAATAAATACATCATCGTTTCCATTTTTTTTGTTGTGTGGATGTTGTTTTTCGACCACAACAATTTGTTTCTTCATTTGCAATACAGAAGTGAATTGAATGAGTTGAATCAGAAGAAAAAATATTATCTGGAGCAGATTGGTAAAACACGCAATGATGTAGAAATGATGAAAACCAATCCTGCCTGGAAGGAGAAAATTGCACGTGAACAGTATCTGATGAAAAAAGACAACGAAGACCTCTACCTTATCAAGGAAAATGATAAGGCTCCGATACAATAATCCCTCTTTTTTTGCGTTTTATTCATGTATCAATCTCAGATTTGATCTATAAATGATTGATTATGAATGAGGTAATGATGAATGACATGCTGCGGTTTTATTATCATGAACTCAAGGGAGACGAGGAGGTTAAATACCATCAATTTTTAAAAGGGAATGCCCGACTGATGAATATTTACAAAGATTACACAGAATTATTGGACGATCTGTCTTCTTCAGCATTATCACCTTCTCAACAAACACTTGACAACATCCTGTATTACGCAAAGCAGGGATCTCTTCCTACTATCTAAATATTATTTCGTTGTAACTTCCTCGCTCAATTTTTATGAGGTTAAAGGAACGTTACCAATTCATCATTGATTATTTCAGCAAGCACATTCCAGCGGCAGAAACGGAATTAATGTATGATAGTCCATTTCAATTATTGGTCGCAGTGATCTTGTCTGCACAGTGTACAGACAAGCGGGTCAATCTTACAACTCCCAGCATATTTCAACAGTTTCCCGATCCTGCATCATTGGCAGCTACTGATTTTGATACGTTGTTTCCATTGATCAAAAGCATTTCCTATCCCAACAACAAGACCAAGCATTTAATCGGGATGGCAAAAATGTTGTTGGAAAAATTTAACGGGAATGTACCTATGACGGTTGATGAACTGGTGCAACTTCCCGGAGTTGGAAGAAAAACAGCCAATGTGATAACTTCTGTGATAGACAAGCAGCCCAATATGGCAGTAGATACCCATGTTTTCAGGGTTTCAGCCAGATTAGGACTTACAAAAAATGCCAAGACTCCATTGGCTGCTGAAAAGCAACTCGTGAAAAATATTCCTTCAGCAATGGTGCACAGAGCGCACCATTGGTTGATCTTGCATGGCAGATATACATGCCTTGCCAGAAACCCCAAGTGCAGTGAGTGCGGACTCAAACAAGTATGTCTTTATAAAGGGGATAAAAAATAGTTTTTTCAGTATCTTGAAGTTCAAACTTGCATATGAAATCAATAACCAACATCCAGCTTTCATTGATGATGTTCATGCAGTTCTTCGTATGGGGAGCATGGTATGGACAAATGAGTAAATACATGACTGATCAACTGCATGCCACAGGAGATCAGGTAGGCAGCGCCTATGCAGCATTTTCAATTGCCATGATTGTAGCCCCATTTTTTGTGGGAATGTTGGCAGATAGGTTTTTTCAAGCACAAAAAGTTTTGGGGGTACTCAATCTGCTGGGTGCAGCCATCTTGTTTGTATTGATCAATATTACAAATCCAGATACTTTCTATTGGGTAATGCTTTTGTATTGTCTAACTTTTGCACCCACCATTGCATTGACCAGTTCTATCTCTATGCGAAACATGAAAAATCCGGAAAAAGAATTTCCGGCCATTCGTGTTTTTGGAACCATTGCATGGATTGCTGTAGTCAACCTGGTTGGCTTCATGGGAGCTGGAGATAAGGTGACCATTTTTCAGATATCAATGATTTCCTCTGTTATCTTAGGATTTCTTTCTTTCTTTTTACCAAAAACTCCACCCACTGCAACCGGGCCATCCAGCTTTTCGCAAATCATTGGTAAGGATGCATTCGTATTGTTCAAGGACAGATCATTTCTGATTTTCTTTTTTTCCTCGGTATTGATTTGTATTCCTTTGTCATTTTATTATACCTGGGCGAATCCTTCATTGACTGATGGATATAAAGTTGCCTTTCCAAATTTGGATCCAACTACTTTCAAGATTGAAAATAAAATGTCATTGGGGCAGGTATCAGAAGTGTTATTTATGTTGATGTTGCCGCTTGCCTATGCCAGGTTGGGGGTAAAGAAAATATTGATCGTGGGATTGCTTGCGTGGATCATCAGATTTGCATTCTTTGGATATGGTAATCCAGCAAACAGTGAGTGGATGCTGTATGCCGCCATATTGCTTCATGGCGTATGTTATGATTTCTTCTTTGTAAGTGGAATGATTTACACTGATGCAAAGGCAGGAGAAAGAATAAAATCACAGGCACAGGGGTTGATTTCTCTGGCAACATATGGTCTTGGGATGCTGATTGGATCTATCGTTGCAGGCAAAGTCAAAGATCAATACACTGTCAATGAAGTTACCAATTGGTTGAATGTTTGGCTGGTGCCAGCTGGCATTGCAGCAGTTATACTAGTTTTGTTCCTCTTGTTCTTTAAAGACAATACAAGAACAGCAAAATAATCAGAACCCTTAAAAACTAAATCTCGACATATGGTGAAAATTGCAATGTTAGGTTCCGGATTCATCGGAAGATTTTATGCTGATTCCATTCAAGGTCTCAGAAGCAAAGACAGAATTGTTTCCATTTATTCAAGAAGAGAAGAGCAGGCAAAAAAGTTTGCAGTTGATTATGGTTGTGATCATTATACAACCATGATGGAAGAATCGATTGCTCATCCAGATGTAAACATGGTTTGTATTTCATTGCCAAACAATCTTCATGAAGAGGCAGTGAACCTTTGTATTAAACACAAGAAAGCTGTAATCACAACAAAACCGCTGGGCAGAAATGCAGTTGAAGCAAAGCGCATGATGGACGCAGTGGAAAAAGCAGGTATTTTCAATGGGTATCTGGAAGATTTGGTATACACTCCAAAATTTTTAAAAGCATATGAAAGCGTGAAGAATGGTGCATTGGGAAGAATCCTCTGGGCAAAATCACGTGAAACCCATCCTGGCCCCCACAGTGATTGGTTTTGGGATATTGAACAAGCGGGTGGTGGATGTATTCTGGATTTGGGTTGTCATTGTGTAGAGATCACCAGAAGTTATATTGGTAAAGACATCAAACCAGTGGAAGTAATGTGTTGGGCAGATACTCAAGTGAAACCAATCGATGCAGAAGATCATGCTATTGGGTTGGTTAAATATGAGAACGGCGCCATTGCACAGTTTGAGGTGAGTTGGACTTTCCGCGGAGGGTTGGATTTAAGAGATGAAGTGATGGGAACCGAAGGAACCATTTGGATCAACGGATTTTTGCGCACTGGTTTTGATATGTTCACCACCGGAAAGGGAGCTGATTATGTAGCAGAAAAAGCTGAGACCAATTCAGGTTGGTTGTTTCCCGTAGGAGATGAATTGAATGAATTGGGATACAATCATATGTTTGCAGAAATGTTCACTTGTTTTGAAAAAGGTTCAAGCCCGAGAGAAACTTTCTACGATGGATATGTGGTAAATGCAGTGTTGGACGCTGCTTACAGAAGTGCCAAATCAAAACTTTGGGAGCCAGTAAAATTGGATGAGTGGAGAGGCAAAGTTGGTGTAACAAAAGACAGCCACTTGATCGAGTTTGACAAAGACCATTATCTCGTTAAAGAAGAGATGACACACTTTGGAACCAAGAAACTCATTTTGAAAGAGAAGAAGACTGGTAAAATTGTAGAGAGAATTATTTAATTTTTCAATCGTTAACTGATAACCGTCAACCGTTAACCGTTAACAGTTGACGGTTTTTTATTTACAGATACTTTCTGATTTCCTCCACCAACTCCGTTTTTGTGATCGGTGTACCTTTTATTTTGTTATAACCTTTTGCATCAACAAAATATACATCCCTGATAATTTTTATCAACTGACCATTGTTGATTTCAGGTATCAATACTGTTTCAAAACTTGAAAGTATTTTTCCGAGGTTTTTAGGGAAAGGCCTGAGGTATCTTACATGAGCATGCGAAACTGCATGCCCTTCTTGCAATAATTCGTATACTGCTGTTTTGATAGCTCCAAATGTGCTTCCCCATCCAAGTATCAATACTTTTCCTTTCTCTGGGCCACTGTCAATTTTTTGGTCAGGAATATAATCCGCAATTTTATCAACCTTGGCTTGTCTTGTTTTTACCATGTGTTGATGGTTCTCCGGATCATAGCTTACATTTCCTGTAATATCTTGTTTTTCGATTCCTCCAATTCTGTGTTCCAATCCTTTGGTACCTGGAACTGCCCAAGGACGCACAAGTTTCTCATCTCTTTTATATGGCAGAAATTTTTCTTCATCATCACTCAAACCTTTTTTGAAGGACACTTTTATTTCTGGTAAATCCTCCGCTTTTGGAAATTTCCAAGGTTCAGCTCCATTGGCGATGTATCCATCACTCAAATACATTACTGGTGTCATGTGTTGTATGGCAATGCGGGTTGCTTCAAAAACGGAGTCGAAACAATCACTTGGAGTAGATGCAGAAACTACAGGCATGGGACATTCTCCATTTCTTCCATAGTATGCTTGTAATAAATCACTTTGTTCTGTCTTGGTAGGTAAACCTGTAGATGGTCCGCCTCTTTGAACATCAATGATCAACAATGGAATTTCCAACATCACTGCCAATCCCATTGCTTCACCTTTCAATGCGATACCAGGGCCTGAAGTAGTTGTGACGCCCAATGCGCCTCCATAGCTGGCTCCAATTGCAGAAGTAATACCAGCGATCTCATCTTCAGCCTGAAAAGTTTTCACACCAAAATTTTTCATTTTACTTAAGTCATGCAAAATATCTGATGCAGGTGTGATGGGATATGATCCCAAGAAAATTGGGAGTCCACTTTTTTCTGATGCAGCTACTAATCCCATTGCCAATGCCTGATTTCCCATGATGGATCGGTAGGTACCAGGTTGCATTTTTGCTTTTTCAACTTTATATCTGGTCGTAAAAGTTTCTGTCGTATCACCATAATTATAACCAGCCTGCAATGCCTTGAGGTTTGCATTTAAGATTTCATCTTTCTTACCAAATTTTTCTTTTAGAAAATTCAACGTGCTTTCCATATCACGGCTGTACATCCAATAGAGGAATCCAAGCACGAACATATTTTTTGCACGGTCTTTTTCTTTGGTACCCATTTGAATGTCCTTCAATGCCTCGCGCGTCATTTTGGTGACATCCATTTTAATCACTTCAAATCCGCTTAGTGATTCATCTTCTAGCGGATTGACTCCATCAGGGTAGTTGGCGAGGCGAAGATTTTTTGCATCAAAGCCATCAACATTGGCAATGATTTTTCCGCCTTTCTTGATCGCTTTTAAATTTGTTTTCAATGCTGCAGCATTCATGGCCACCAACACATCACATAGATCTCCGGGAGTATAAATGGCATCGCTTGAGAACCTAAGCTGATATCCGCTTACGCCTGGCAATGTTCCCTGAGGGGCCCTGATTTCAGCCGGAAAATCCGGAAAAGTTGCCAGGTCAATGCCCATCAATGCGGTATTGTTGGTAAACTGACTTCCCGTCAGCTGCATTCCGTCGCCGCTGTCACCTGCAAATTTTATGACTATGTCGCTTAGTAACTCTTCTTTCCTTTGTGGCATGGTTTTTGTTTGACTTTAACAAAGCTGTACACGATGTATTTCATGTACTATTATGAAATTAATTAATTTAGACTACAAAATTACCCAATATGGCTCTTTTCAATTCAAGTAATCCGACACTTTCGGAAAAATCATTTGGACGCGTCATCAATATCCCGGGTTCTGGAAGCATGAGCTTCAGAGGGACTCTCAACAAGTTTGGATTTTTGTTTTTAATGGTCATGGCCACTGCATTTTATGTGTGGAATGAAGCTTCTGTTGGAAACAATGTTCAAGGATTTATGCTTGGTGGTGCGATCGGTGGATTTGTACTGGCATTGGTGCTGATGTTCAAACCTGTTTGGGCACAATTTTTGGCTCCTGCGTATGCATTGTTAGAAGGGTTGGTGATCGGAGCGATTTCTGCACTTTACAATAATGCATTTGCAAAAGTTGCACCTGGCATTGTGATGCAGGCGGTTATTCTAACTTTCGGTACTGCAATTGCGATGTACTTTTTGTATTCATTCAGAATCATTCGCGTTACAGAAAGATTCAGATCGATCATGTTTGCTGCGATTGGAGGAATTGCCCTGTTTTATTTCATCACTTTTATCCTCTCACTTTTTGGCGTTCATGTGCAAGGCCTGCAAGGCGGAAGCATGTTGAGCATTGGTATTTCAGTTGCTATAACAGTTATTGCAGCTTTGAGCTTATTGATGGATTTTGATCGTATTGAACAAGGTGCCGCAATGGGTGCACCTAAATACATGGAATGGTATTGTGCTTTTGGATTATTGGTAACCATGGTTTGGTTGTATGTTGAAATACTGAGACTTCTCGGAAATATTTATGGAAGAAGAGATTAATTAAACTTCAATACAATAAAAAATCCCACTCGATTGAGTGGGATTTTTTATTTCAATCTCATTGCAAGAATTAATATCCATCCCCATCCAGCATATTCCCCAATCCTCCCAAAATACTTCCTTCTTCTTTTCTGTTGAATGATCCGTATGAAATGATTCTACTTGCCAATCTGCTGATGGGCAGTGTTTGAATCCATACTTTACCAGGGCCCTTCAAGGTTGCAAAGAAAAGTCCTTCGCCACCAAAAATGCTATTCTTAATACCACCAACGAATTCAATATCGTAATCAACAGTTTGAGTAAATGCCACCAAACAACCAGTATCAATCTTTAATACTTCACCTGGGGTTAGGTAACGTTCAAAAACATGTCCTCCTGCATGCACAAAAGCCATTCCATCGCCTTCCAGTTTCTGCATGATGAATCCTTCTCCACCAAATAGACCAGTTCCCAGTTTTCTTTGGAAGGCAATACCCACCGAAACTCCTTTTGCTGCGCAGAGAAAGGCATCTTTTTGACAGATGATTCTTCCATCGAGTTGCTGTAAATCCAATGGAATGATTTTACCAGGATATGGAGAGGCAAATGAAACTTTTTTCTTACCTCCCACCATGTTTGTAAAGGCCGTCATGAATAAACTTTCACCAGTGAGAATTCTTTTTCCAGCTGAAAAAAGTTTTCCAAGTACTCCTTGGTTTTGATTGGAGCCATCACCAAATATGGTCTGCATTTGAATGCCTTCATCCATCATCATAAAACTACCGGCTTCTGCAATGGCAGTTTCTTGTGGATCTAATTCTATTTCTACATATTGCATCTCTTCACCAACGATTTTATAATCGATTTCGTGGTTAGAGCGGCTTGAAAAGTTTGTCATATAAATTAAGTTTTAATCAAATTGGACAGTTAACAGTTAACCGTCAACGGTTATTTCCCATTCCACACTGGCTTTCCTTGAATTTTTCTTACTAAATACATGATGCCTGTAAAGATGAAAAAGAGTGGTCCTAATAAGCCAAGGAGTGATATCCACTTGCCTTGATAGAATTGCTGCATAGGTCTTTTTAGTCTTTCGGCAATTAAGTACATGGCTGGTACGATCAACAATGTCATAAAGAATGCAAACATCAATCCCCATATAATTGTGAGTGAGAGCGGTTTCCAGAACGCAACATTGTCGCCGCCAAAGAAAATATGTGGATTTAGATCTGTAAACAAGGTTACAAAATTGATATTGAATCCAACTGCAAGCGGAATCAATGCAAGGATCGCGGCAAGTGCAGTTAGCAATACCGGAACAATTCTCGTTTTACCAGCCTCAATTACTGCTTCCCTTGTTTTCATTCCTCTTGCTCTTAATTCATCTGCGAATTCTATCACCAGGATTCCATTCTTTACTACAATGCCCGATAAACCAACAATTCCAATACCGCTTGTTACAGCAGCAAATGTTGAACGGAAAATTCCGTATCCAAGCAGTACTCCAATTAAGCTAAACATGATTTCAGAAAGCACGATCATCGTTTTGCTGTATGATCCAAACTGAAGAATAAGAATCAACAAGATGAATGCAACGGCAATAAACAACGCATTGCTCAAAAATCCTGCGGTTTCTCTCAACTGCTCTTCTTCACCTGTTTGAGCCACAGCAACACCTTCTGGTTTATCATTGAATGTATCAATGTATTTTTTGATTTCTGCATTTACACTTTGTGGAGTATATCCTTGAGATGTCAATACATTGGAGTAAATCGTGATCACCCTTTTCTGTTCACTTCTTTTGATGCTTCCATAGGTATTGCTGATGTCTGACTTTACAACAGAGCTGATCGGAACTTGTTTAATCATTCCAGTTGTAAAATCTCTGTAAGTGATTCGCATGTTCAGCAACTCTGACAGGCTTTTTCTCTGTGTAGCATTGTTTCTTACAGTGATTTTATATTCTTCCTCTCCAATTTTCAACTTTGAAATTTCCTTACCAAAAAGTGCAGTTCTGATTTCAACACCTACCTGTGCTGTAGAGATTCCCTGCATGAGCGCTCTCTCTCTGTCTATTGATAATCCAATTTCCGGATTGTTAAAGTCAACATCAATTTTCAACTCTTCCACTCCAGGGATATTTTTATCACCCAGGTAGTTTCTGAGTTTGATGGCTGTGCTGGTAAGGTCTTCGAAATTTTCTCCCGTAACTTCAATATTAATAGGGCTCTTGGTTTGCGGCCCATTGCTTTCTTGAGCTACGCTGATTTCAGCAGATGGAATTCCTTTGATGGTTTGACGAATGTCGTCCAGATAAGGCAAGGTTGATTTTCCTTCTCTTTTTTCAAATGGAACAAAATTAACCTGTATTCTTCCTAGTTCTGGACGTGTACTTCTGTCGCCACTGTTGGGATCGCTTGCGCCAACGGCTACGTTTGCTATCACACTTTCAACCAATGGATTTTTCTTTCCATTTTCTATGCCTAATACATGATTAATTTTATGCTCAAGTGTCTGAGTAACTGAATCGGTATACTTCACATCTGTACCAGAAGGGAGCTTCATGTATACATATATTGTATTTGGATCTCCTGATGGGAAGAGTACAACTGGCACTTTTCTCATTCCAAAAAATATGAATGAGAAAATCAACAACGCAAAGGTTCCCAACAACATTTTAACTGGTCGCCAGCCTTGGGTTGTCCATCGCAACAATTTTTCATACCTATCCATTAATGCAGGCAATAGTTTTTGCTGGAATGTTTTGATAGCATCTGTTAACACATATGTATTTAATAACATCAACAGCGCGAAGAAAAATAGCAGATTTCCAATAAACCTAAACGAAGACTGATCTCCTGCATATCCTGATAGGTCGAACAATGCTCCCATGATCACGAATAACCAGAAGATTGGTTTTTTGAACAAAGTGGATTTTGATTTCTCCTCGTGTTCTTCATGCACCATAAAATCCACTGCGAAAACTGGGTTCATTATGTAAGCAACGATCAATGAAGCCGTCAATGTGAAGATCAACATCGTTGGCAGATAGATCATAAATTTTCCAATGATTCCTGGCCAGAACAGTAATGGCACAAAGGGTGCAAGGGTCGTCAATGTACCTGCCAATACAGGAACAAATACTTCACCCGCTGCATATTTTGCAGCATCCACTGCTGAAATTTTTCCTTTGCCCTGAGAAAATATCCTATGTGTATTTTCAATAACAACAATCGCATCATCCACCACAATTCCTAATCCAAACAACAATGCAAAGAGTACGATGAAGTTGAGTGTAACATTTGACCCTACGATAAAATCAGCTGTTGGCAAGAAGATAAATGCAAGGAACATACTCAATGGAACCGAAAGCGCAACAAAAAATGAATTGGTTACTCCCATAAAGAACATCAGGATGAGCAATACCAATATAAATCCGATGATAATGGAATTTACCAATTCATCAAATGCAGCTGCTGCCTTGATGCTGAGATCTCCGGTGATATTTAATTTCAAATCTTTTGGGAAAACATCCTGCTGCATTTGCTTTACCAATGCATTGATTTTTTCAGAAGCATTGATCAGGTTTTCTCCAGAGCGTTTAATAACGCTGAGTGTTACAACATTCTTTCCGTTTAGACGGGCATAGCTTTCTTTTTCTTTTACAGTATCAACGATGCTTGCAAAGTCTTTCAAATAGAATGGCGCACCATAGATATTCTTAACCACCATGTTGTTCAAGTCCAATGCAGAATTGAACTGACCGCTTAGTCTCAATGCCCTTTTTTGATCTCCTACTTCTAGCAAACCTCCTGAAATATCCAGGTTCTCTCTTTGGATGGATTGCTCAATATCTGAAAAGCCGATTTTAGCAGCTTCCATTTTAAATCTGTCTACATTGATTTGAATTTCTCTTTCGGGTGCGCCAACTACATCAACGCGACTGATTTCGGTGAATTCTTCAATTTTGTCTTTTAATTGTTCTGCAAACTCTCCTAGTTTAACGGCATCGTAATCTCCACTCACATTCACTGCCATGATGGGCAATTCTGACAAAGAAATTTCCTGAACAACAGGTTCCTGTGTAAGATCCGTAGGGAGGTCTTTTTTAGCCTTGTCTACCGCATCACGCATTTTTTGCAGTGCAACATCTGTTTTGACGGAAGTGCTGAATTCAACTATGATGGCAGAGAAGTCTTGTAATGATGTTGACTTGATACTATTTATTTTGACACCCGTAATTCCCTTCAATTGTTTTTCGATGGGGCGGGTTACCAAACTCTCAATTTCTTTTGGAGAATTACCAACGTAAACTGTTTGCACATAAATATTGGGTATTACCACGTCTGGAAATTGCTCTTTTGGATAAGACAAAAACAAACCAATTCCCCAAATTGAAATGATCAGCGTAAGCAAGTAAACAGCTGTCTTGTTTTTAATTGCCCAATTGGTTGGTCCAAATGTTTTTGGATTCTGCAACAATTTAAAAATGGGATTATTGTTTGACAGGTTGTCCATGTTCATATTTTTAGTGATTTCAGTTATGTTTATTTTGTTGCCATTGTTAGGAGCTGACCTTCATACAAGCCCTGGAATCCTTTGGTGATAAGCTTTTCATTGGCTGTTAACCCTGCAGTAACTTCTATCAGTTCATCGTAGAACTCACCAATAGAGATGGTACGCTTTCGAGCAACCATTTTGCCGTTTTCTTCAATCAGGATGAAAACATATTTACCTTTTTCATCTGTTTGAACTGTTTCAACTGGAACTACGATTGCATTCTTTGCTTGGTGATCAAGCAGTTTTACGATAGCAACTTGATTTGGCTTGATGTTAGATTTGCTCGGCAATTTACTTTCTGCTACAAAACTTCTGGAAGTGACATTGATGGTTTCAGCAACCACGCTGATCTGAGAATTGAAAGACTCATTCAGATCGGGGATATTAATCACAACTGTCATTCCCTTCTTCACTTTTGAGATATAATTTTCGGGCACATCAACAATTGCTTTCAGATTACCTGGATTTACAATTACAATTGTAGCCATTGGATTTCCTACAAAGGTTTCACCCACTTTGATGCCCACTGTTTCAATCACGCCACTTACTTCTGCTGTTACAAGTGTTGTGCTCAATTGCTCTTTTACCAATCCCAGTTGTTTTTCCAAACTTTCAACATTGTTTTTGGCAGAAAGAAACTGAATTTCAGTTCCGATGCCATCTTTCCATAGATTCTCTTGACGCGAAAAGATATTCTTTGCAAATGCAAGCTGGCTCTCAACTTGTTTGATGTTTTGTTGAACAATGCCATCTTCGAGTTTCATCAACAATTGTCCTTTTTTCACAACATCACCTTGCTTGACAAATATTTGTTTTACCTGTCCACCCATTCCTCTTGGAGTAACATAAGAAACATTTTCAGTTGAAACTTTTCCTTGCAGTTCAATAAAATGACTAAAGTCTTGTGGTGCAAGTGAAATCACTTCAACCAGTTTCAATTTTTCTGAAACTGCGTTTCCTGAAATTTTATTGATTTCCGTTTGCAGGATGTTGATCTTATTATTCAGTTCATCTCTCTGCTTGGTAAGTGATTCCAAAGTTGCTTTCTTTCCTGCCAAATCCTGGTTGCTTTCTTTTTTTCCACCACAGGAAATAAGGAATGCTATGAATGTAAATGCTAATAACTTTTTCATATTGATGTGTTGTATATTTTAAAGTTTGCCTAAAGCTTTTGTAAATGAAATCTTTGCGTTGACTGCATCAAACAATGCCTGGAAATAATTTGATTGTGCATTTTCAAGTTCTGTTTGGGTTTGGAGCAATTCAAAACTTGAACCCAATCCTTGTTCGTATTTCTTCTTGGTTGTATTGTATACTTTTTCTGCCAGTTGAACGTTTCTTTCTTGAACGTCAAGTGAGGAGAGTGCATTTTTGAATTGAACCGATGCCACTTTTAGTTGCAGGTCTATGGCCCTTTGTAGATTTTGTATAGTATTGTCAACTTTCTCCACATTTAAATTCGCCTGTTTGATCCGCTGAAGCTTTTGTCCGCCGTCAAAAATGGGAAGATTTAAGCTGAAGCCAAGAACAGATGATTTGAACCACTTTTGGTTGAAGTCAAAAAAATTGAATTGTTGTCTAAGGGCGTTTCTGTTATAGCTCCAAAAACTGGTAAGGGTAGGAGCGTATGATAATTTTTGCCTCTTTAGGTCTAATCCTTGAAGATCTCTCACAACATTCAGCAACTGAATTTCTTTTCTGTCGTTGTAATTGAAATTACTCATTTCAAGGAGTCCCTTTTTTACCAAATCTTCTGAAAGTGCATCAGCCAAAGCCAAGCTGTCTTTTTGATCTATGGATAAAACAAATTTTAAAGAAGCGTATCCAATTTCCATTAATCTTTCAATTTGACTGGAAGTGGTGCTAAGATTATTTAGGGTAACCTGTGTTTTGTCAATATCCAATTTTTCTGCAAATCCATTTTGGAAAAGCTTCTCTTGGTCTTGTTTTAATTTTTCTAATCTTTTGATGCTCTCATCCAAATAGTGTTTCCTTTTTTCTGCGATGAGAATGCTGTAGTATGCCCGCAATACATTGCTTTTTACAGAATCTTCCATCACGCGAATATTGGCATCGGTAAAATCAACCGCTTTTTTTCTAGCAGAGATGGCTATGAAAAGATCTGGCTGAAAAAGCAATTGCTGAAATTGAAATCCAGCAGACGACTGCCAAGGCACACCAAACTGTGCAGGGAAAAACTGTGTTCCGTTGCTGGGTTGTGTGATGGGGTTTCCATTTCCATCCTTTACATTGTTCTTTGTCAATACTCCATAAACTGCAGGTGAAATGAAATCTGGTATCAAGGTCACCGGAATGCTGAAAAAATGTTGCATCTGCACACTGCCACTTACTTGCGGTGTTGCCTGTGCAATGTATTCCTTGTTTTTGGCAAGTTGAATTTCCTTGTCAAGCCTGAGGTTTTTCAGGTCTGTCGCATTTTTCAGCGCCATGCATACTGCTTCGTCTGCCGTCAACTTGAATGTATGCTGCGACTGTGCCAGTGCAGCATACATTTGAAGTAAGATCGCAAACATTAAACTCACACGTGTCATTTGTTATTGATTTATATTGTTATTTTCTCTTCTTTTTTGTTTATATGATTCAATCAAATTGAATCCTTTCTCTGTTGCAAGTCCGTATAAAAAGTTCTCAATGATCACCAAGGAAACTTCAGTTACATTGTATTTGTCTGATGGGAAGGCGTCCATGTTGAACCCAATCATCAATGTTTCCAACCTGAACTTTGCTAGGATTTCTACATTGATATCATTTCGATACAATCCTTCTTCAACACCTTTTCTTAGGTTGTTGGAAATGATGTTCAGCAGGAAGCCATTTTTGTAAGCAGCAAATTTTTGAAAAGACCCGAAATGGTATTTGTGGAGATCAAACAATACCATGGGATTCATATTTCTTGAATGCTTGACCATCATGTCCATTGTATTGAAAATTTCCTCAATGGCGTTAGAGGCTGACTCAACTGTGTGAACAGTTTCAGCCTGCATGTTCTTGATCTGTTCCTGTAAAACCAGATCAACCAACTGGTCTTTGTCTTCAAAATGTTGGTAAACTGTCTTTTTGGAAATTCCCAATTGTGTGGCAATCTCATCCATCGAAACCGACCTGATACCAAGTCTTAGAAAAAGATTGGTAGCTTCCTGAATGATCCTCTCTTTGGTTTCCATAATTTGAGGGCGCAAAACTAAGGAAACTTTTAACGTTAAAATAGTTTCTTTGTTAATATTTTGTAAACTTACACTTGATTTGATTTTTTAATATTTGATTCATTTTTGTCCATTTTTAGTGATTTTTCACTCAAAATAGGGTGATTTTGACCCAGAAATGGCCTTTTTTAAGTGTATATTTGTTGAAACCGAACCAGATGAAATCTTTTAATCCAGGCAGACTGATCTACTATTTTTTCCAGGGATTGATCATTCTTGCCCCTATTGTTATCACAGCCTGGGCGGTTGTTTCTCTTTTCAATTTTGTGGATGGGATATTGCCCAACCTGCTGCGAACCCTTTTTCCGGAAATGGTGAAGTTGGATTTACAAGGAAATCCTGAAAAAATACCTGGACTCGGATTCTTAACAGTGGTGGTAATTGTATTGTTTGTAGGATATATTTCTTCCTTGTTTTTTGTTTCGCGGCTGGTCAATTTGTTTGATACCATTCTTGAGAAAACACCGGGAATTAAATTGATCTATACTACTGTAAAAGATTTTTTGGAGGCTTTCGCAGGAAATAAAAGAAAATTTGACAAACCAGTTTTGGTGGCAGTGGATGATAAAGATGTATGGAGACTTGGATTTATTACTCAAACCGATCTTTCACAATTTGGTCTGACCGATTATTATTGTGTTTATGTTCCGCATTCCTATGCATTTTCAGGAATTACTTATATGGTTCAAAAGGATCGGATCAAGGTATTGAATGATGTGAAATCCGCTGATGCAATGAAATTTATCGTTTCGGGCGGTGTAACAGATCTTGCTGAAACGGAGGCATAAGATAGTTGTTTAAAATGTGAGGGAGATAATGAGGGGAATGGTTTTCGTCCTGTTATTGGTTGTTGTTCCAACTGGTTCATATAGTTGGGGATTTTTCGGACATCGTTTCATCAATTTTCATGCGGTATTCTTATTGCCACAAGAGATGATTGCTTTTTATAAAGGCAATATCAATTATCTCTCTGAGCACGCAGTCGATGCAGATAAAAGAAGATATATTCTACCACAGGAAGCACCCCGACATTATATCGATTTAGATCATTACATTGAAGATGGTCAACTGCGTTTGCCCAAAAATTGGAATCAAGCTATAGAATTTTTTTCTGAAGATTCACTGCAAGCGCATGGGATCGTTCCATGGTGGATTCAAATCATGAAATTTAAATTGACCAAAGCGTTTGCAGAAAAGGACAAAGATGAAATTTTAAAAATTTCAGCAGACATCGGTCATTATATTGGAGATGCACATGTTCCATTGCATGCCAGCAGCAATCACAATGGACAGCTTACGAATCAACTTGGCATCCACGGTTTTTGGGAGAGCCGCCTGCCAGAACTTTTTGCCCCAACCCAATATGACATGTTAATGGACAAAGCCTCTTATTTAACTGATCCACTTGAATTTATTTGGGGAAGAATTTATCAAAGTGCTTCGGCAGCAGATTCTGTATTGGTCATTGAAAAAAAATTGTCGACATCCATGGAAGGAAAAAATATTTTTTCCTACGAAAAGCGCAATGGAAAATATGAAAGGGTTTATTCTACCATTTACTCAACTAAATATCATCAAGCTTTGCGCGGTATGGTTGAACGACGTATGCGAAATGCAACCTTTGCTGTAGCCAGTTTCTGGTATACTGCCTGGGTGGATGCAGGACAGCCCAATCTTTCTGAATTCTCCCATTCAAAATAAGTATCTTCGCAGCAGGTTTCAACGTACATTCGGCACGCAATTTTATGGTACATAATTTCAATGCTGGTCCCAGCATACTTCCACATACAGTTTTTGAAGAGGCCAGTCAGGCTATCCTCAATTTCAACAATACAGGTTTATCCATTTTGGAAATCGGTCACCGCACTTCACTCTTTGAAGAAGTGTTGAATGAGGCAGTTTCTTTGGTGAAAGAATTGATGAAATTGGATGAAAACAAAGAGGTGATCTTTCTTCATGGCGGAGCATCAACACAATTCTTCCAATTACCGATGAATTACCTCTCAAAAGATAAAAAAGCAGCATACATGGATGCAGGGGTTTGGGGAACCAAGGCCATTAAAGAAGCGAAACGCTTCGGACAAGTAGATGTGGTAGCAAGTTCAAAAGACAGAAACTATACATACATCCCAAAAGATTATGCTGTTCCACATGAGGCGGTTTACTTTCATTATACAACCAACAATACGATTGAAGGAACGCAGATGCATTCCATTCCAAATCTTTCCATGCCATTGGTGGCAGATATGAGCAGTGATATATTGAGCCGTGAAATGGATTTTAACAGATTTGCATTCATATATGCTGGTGCGCAAAAAAATATTGGAGCTGCTGGTGTGAATTTGGTTGTCATTGATAAAAAGTTTTTAGAAAAATCTTCCAGCACCGTTCCATCCATGATGGATTACAAGCAACATGTTTCCAATGGATCCATGTTGAATACTCCACCAGTATTTGCCATATATGTATGTCTGTTAACACTGAGGTGGTTGAAAAAAATGGGAGGAGTTGCAGCAATCGAAAAAATCAATCAGCAAAAAGCTGGTTTATTATATGATACATTGGAAAATATCCCACTCTTTCATTTGCCTGTAGCAAAAGAAGACAGGAGTTTGATGAATGCAGTGTTTACGATGAACAATGAAGAATTGGAGAAGAAATTTCTTGCTCTTTGTAAAGCGGAAGGCATGGTTGGTATAAAAGGTCATCGCAGTGTTGGTGGTTTTCGTGTATCGATGTACAATGCCCTTTCACTCAGCAGTGTGGAAGCACTTGTCGCATTGATAAAAGATTTTGGTAATAAATACGCTTAGTAATTAAATATGGCTATCATTTTTCCTTTCAAAGCAGTAAGACCGCAGGTGCAGTTTGCAAAAGATGTTGCTTCACCTCCTTACGATGTGTTATCAAGCGATGAAGCACGGTCCTTGGGGCAAAAAAATCCTCATTCTTTTCTGCATGTTACCAAGTCGGAAATCGATATGCCAACCGACTTGAGCATATACGATACTTCTGTATATGAAAAAGCCAAGTCGAACTTGGCATCTATGTTGTCTGATGGAACTTTACTCAAGGAAGAAAAAGATTGCTACTATATATATGAGTTGGTTATGAATGGAAGAAGTCAAACCGGACTCGTTTGTTGTTCTTCCGTGGATGATTATGAACAAGATGTAATCAAAAAGCATGAATTTACCCGTCCTGAAAAAGAACAGGACCGTATCAACCATATCAGCATCACTGGCGCACAAACCGGTAATGTTTTTCTGGCATACCGCAATCATGCAGCAATGGATTCACTTGTTGCAAACTGGAAACAATCCCATCAACCTGCTTATGATTTTAAAGCAGATGATGAAATTTCACATCGCATTTGGGTTGTCAATGATGATGCGATCATTCATCAGATTACTGAACTGTTTCAAAGAGATATTCCCTGCACATATATTGCTGATGGTCACCATCGTGCAGCCAGTGCAGCTAAAGTGCGCAAGGCGCTTGGGAACAATGCAGGTCCAGAGGCAAACAAATTTTTAACAACACTCTTTCCTGCAAACGAATTGAAGATTCTTCCTTACAACAGAGTAGTAAAGGATCTCAACGACATGACAGATGAAGATTTTCTAAGTGCATTGCAAGATGATTTTACTGTTTCACATTATGATATTCCCGTAGAGCCGGCATCACTGCATGAATTTGGCATGTACTTGAGTGGGAAATGGTATCATTTAACAGCAATGGAAGGTACTTATGAAGATGATCCAATTGGCGTCTTGGATGTGACCATTTTTTCCAACAATATTTTGGAAAAGCATTTAGACATCAAAGACCAACGAACAGATAAACGGATAGATTTTGTTGGTGGAATCAGGGGTTTAAAAGAATTGGAGAAAAGAGTAGACAGCGGTGAAATGAGGGTTGCATTCAGTTTCTTACCTGTAAGCATTGAGCAATTGTTTGATATTGCTGACAGCGGAAATGTGATGCCACCCAAAAGCACCTGGTTTGAACCCAAATTAAGAGACGGTCTTCTAACACATTTAATTTAATACTGCTGGTCTTCTGCATAGATGCGTTCTATTGCATCTGCATATTTTTCAGTGATTATTTTTCTTTTCAACTTCAGTGTTGGAGTAAGTTCACCTCCATTGATGGTCCACTCACTGTTGAGCAATTCAAATTTTTTGACTTGTTCAATATGATTAAACTGGACGTTGAATTTCTCTACAATTGATTTGTAATATTCCAAGACCTTCGGGTGCTTAATCATCTCATCGTTTGATTGATGAGGGATGTCATTTTTTTCACACCAGGTTTTTAAGTTTGCAAACGCAGGCACAATCAATGCTGCAGTGAATTTTCTTTCTGGTCCAACCACCATCATCTGTTCAATGAAAGGTGATTCCTTCATTTTATTTTCAATAGGTTGTGGCGCAACGTATTTACCACCACTGGTTTTGAAAATTTCTTTTTTCCTGTCTGTTATTTTCAGAAAGTCCCCTTCCACCCATGCGCCAATGTCACCAGTGTGAAACCAATTGTCTTTGTCGATGCATTCTGCAGTAAGATCTGGTCTCTTGTAATATCCCATCATTACATTTGTGCCTCTGCAACAAATTTCTCCATCTTCGGCAAGTTTAACCTCTACGTGTTTGATGCGCTGACCAACCGTTCCAAATCTTCTTCCATTTGGGGGGAAGCGGTTTACTGAAATCACAGGAGATGTTTCAGTTAGTCCATATCCTTCCATCACAACAATTTTTGCTGCGGTAAAAATTCGCAATAGCCTAACCTGACAAGCAGCAGCACCAGTTACGATCGCTTTTACATTGCCTCCCAATGCTTCTCTCCATTTTGAGAAAATCAATTTATTTGCAATGGCCAGTTGAAGATTGTAAATCAGCCCTTGGTTTTTATTCAATTCAAATTTATTGGCAACACCAACTGCCCAAAAGAAAAGATTCTTCTTCACGCCAGTTAACTCTCTTCCCTTGGCCATGATCTTTTCATACACTTTCTCCAACAGTCTCGGAACAGTTGTGAACAAGGTTGGTTTAACCTCTTTCAAATTATCACCTACAGAGTCAATGCTTTCTGCATAATAAATGGAAACACCAATATACATGTAGATATAACTCACCATCCTTTCAAAAATGTGATTGAGTGGCAGAAAGCTCAGGCATCGATCACTGGGATTGGCAACTTCAGAAACAATTTCTTCCACATTAATCACATTTTCCATGATGTTCTTATGGCTCAACATCACACCTTTTGGAAAGCCAGTTGTGCCAGAAGTATATAAAATGGTGGCCAATTCCTCCGGACGGATAGCATTTTTTATGGAACTCAATTTATCAAGATCTTCCTTGGTTCCTGATTGTAACAGTTCTTTCCAATGCAATACACCACTTAATTCATTGAAAGCATATACTGCCTGAACAGAAGGTGTTTTAGACCGGACCGATGCTACTTTGTCATATAATTCCTTGTCACTAACAAACACAACTTTGATGGATGCATCGTTAAAAATGAATTCCAATTCATTGGCACTGATGGTAGGGTAGATGGGCGTAAGAACGGCACCTGTTTGTTGCACAGCAAGATCCAACATCAACCATTCAGGACGATTGTTGCTGAGCACTGCAATTTTATCTCTGCCCTCAATTGATCCATCTTGATATCCTATGCCAGTATGCAGCAGTCCCATACTCATGCTGTCTACCAATTGACGAACTTCCTGCGTGCTGTATTTTTTCCAAACACCATTTTCCTTCGCAGCAAACATATCCTCTTGAGGCATCCGTTGCAATTGCCAGTCTAAGCAATCGAATAATCTTGTGGGTGTCATTTGGGTTGAGGGTTTTGAGTTTTGTGTTCACAGTTAACATTTCACAGTTAACGGTTATTCTATTTTCAAGATAATTCATTTTATTTCAAAACACACAACCCACAACCCCAAAATGCTATCCGTCAACTGTCATCTGTTTATCGAACTATGATAGCAGGCATTTCCTTGTTCAACAAATTCTTGTAAATGAACATGTTGTTTTCGTTGGTTGAATGAGAAGATTGATTTCCACTCCAACCGTGGCGACCTCCAGGATATACCATGAACTCAAAATGTTTCTTAGCATCCTGTAATTTTCTTACCAATTGCAAGCTGTTTTGTAAGTGAACATTATCGTCCATTGTTCCATGATAGATGCGGAGCAATCCTTTATAATTATCAACGTATGCCATGATAGAACCTGCTGCATATCCTTGCGGATTTTCTTTTGGAGTATCCATGTAACGCTCTGTATAGTGACTATCATACAAATGCCAATCCGTTACACTTCCACCTGCGAGTCCATGGGTAAAATATCCAGCACCTTTTGTAAGTGCAAGGGATGTCATATATCCACCATAGCTGAATCCTGCAATGCCGACCCTGGTTGAATCAGCTCCATTTTTTCTGAGCCATTTAACAATGGTGATCCAATCCTTCAATTCCCAATTACCCAAATTGCGGTGCATATAGTTCACGCCGTTTTTCCCAAAATGTCCGCTGGCTCTGTGATCCATGGCTACTTGTATCAAACCTTCCTTTGCCCACCATTGGGTAAGTGGACTGAATTGCCATCCATCTCTTACAGTTCCTGCATTTGGCCCCCCGTAAATATTGATCATTACAGGATATTTTTTAGATGGATCAAAATTCATTGGCCATGTGATTCTGATGGGAAGTTGGAAGAGTCCATCTTCAGATGGGATGCGAATGATTTCTGTTTTTGCCAATGCATAATCATTGAATGCACTCCCCATGCTGTTTCCTAATTCTGCAATAATTTTTCCTTTGTTGTTTACCAATGCCAATCGATCTGGAGTTTCAGCATTGGAATAACGGGTAATAAAGTAAGTTCCTTTGGGCGACAGGTCAACACTGTGCGTATACTCTCCAAATGTCAGTCGCGTTTGGTTCCTTCCATCAAAATCAACTTTGTATAAATCTGTTCTGGTTGAATTCTGTTGTCTTGATGTGAAATAAATTACATTTTTTATGGTGTCTATCCATTGAATATTTGTACTCCAATTGTTGCCATTCGTAATTTGATTTTTCAAACTTCCATCAGCATTGTGCAGATACAATTGATCCCAACCATCTTTATCACTTTTAATAATCAATCCTTTGTTGGAAGCAAGAAAAATAATTCTTGATCCCATGTCATCCAATTCAACCCATGTCTTCTGTACTTCTTTATAAAATTCTTTTTTGGAACCGTTTGCAGGATTAACAGCATAAATGATCAAACTGTCTTGACCTCTGTTCATCCACTGCACCAATACATTTGAAGCATCGGGAGTCCAATAGGGCATACCAAAATACTGATCATTCTTTTCGTTAAAATCTGCCCAAGTCATTGAACTGCCATCTGCTGATGTGATTCCCACTTTTACAGATGGATTTACATCTCCCGATTTTGGATAACGGGTATTTTCAACATAGCCATGCTGGCCTGTTTCTCCAACAATAGGGAAGAGCGGTACATTGGTATCATCCATTCTCATGAAACAGATCGACTTGCTGTCCGGACTCCACCAATATGATTTGTATCTGCTTGGTCTTCCCAGAATTTCTTCAAAATAAACCCAGCTTGCATAACCGTTTAATATCAAATCACTTCCATCTTTTGTGAGTCGGAATTCTTTTCCAGATGAGATTTCAATGGTGTATAAATCATTTTTTCTTGTGAAGGCAACCCATTTTTTATCGGGAGATAAGGTAGGATTGATTTCTGCTTCAGGTGATTTGGTGAGTTGTTTTTCTTCCTTGCCGTTGACAATTAAAAACAAATCATTGTTTCTTGATTGAACAGTAACTGTTTCACCAACTTCTTTTTGAAGTGCGTTCTTGCTAGATGGAGTTTGTTTACCTGTTTTTGCATTGATCAGTATATAGCTGGTTGCAGTATCTCCATTTTCTTTTTTGCTGATCAATACTTGTTCGTCGTCCAACCAACCAATAACTTGTGGAAGTGTTTGGATGAGGGTAGGAATTTTTTCTCCTTTCAACATTTGGTTGTCTGTCAGATTTTTTTTCTGAGCAACACAAATGCTTGCTAAAAACAACAATGCAATCGATAATATTTTTTTCATATTTAAAAGTTGAATCAATCTCTGTAGTTCAATGCAGGTTTTCTGTTTCCAAGCAACGCTTCGTATTTATAATTTCCTTTTTGTTTTACAAATTCATCCTTGGCTTGTTGGATCAATGCAGGGTTGCTGAATAGGTCAATAGCTGTCATGGCCATTGTTTTCGCTGCAACATTCATTCCTTTTGTACCGATCTCTGTTCCGCCACAGGCAACCGCTTGCCAGCTGTGCGCCGGCGTTCCAGGGGCCCAGGTGGCAGCTCTTAAGCCAACGGTGGGCACTGCATAACTCACATCTCCAACATCAGTTGATCCTCCACCTGCGTCTGATTCTATTTTTAGGGGCTTTACTTTTTCTGCTTCTTCAACTGCTGGATATTTAAACGTGAAGGAAGTTTGAATTTTTTCAGCAAATGCTTTTTCTTCTGCAGTGTATTTTACACCACCCACTGCTTCAAGATTTTTTTGCATGGCTTCTGCCAGGGTTTTGTTGAGCAGCAAATCATGTGTGCCGCCAATGATCTCGTAATCCATTTTTGTTTCTGTTCCCATTGCAGCAGCTTTGGCCGCATTGACTACACGTTCAAAAATTTGTTTTACTTGATCGCGCTTAGGATGTCGAACATAATAATAAACTTCAGCAAAATCTGGCACAACATTGGGAGCCTTTCCACCACTTGTGATTACATAATGTATTCTGGTTTCTTGTGGAATATGCTCTCTCATGAGGTTTACCATGTAGTTCATCGACTCAACAGCATCCAATGAAGAGCGTCCGTTTTCAGGAGAAGCGGCAGCATGTGCTGAGAGTCCATAAAATCTGAATTTTGCAGAACTGTTTGCCAAGGCACTTGTCATGGTAACTCCATTTTCATTGCCTGGATGCCAATGAACAACTGCATCTACATTGTTGAACAAGCCTGCGCGAACCATGTATACTTTACCAGATCCGCCCTCTTCTGCGGGGCATCCAAATACCTTGATGGTTCCGGTAAGTTTTTTCTGTTCGATGAGTTTTTTGATTTCAATGCCAGCTGCTACGGAAGCTGTACCAAACAGATGGTGACCACATCCATGTCCACCTGCCTTACCTGCAATGGATTTTTTCTCAGGAACTGCTTCCTGAGCCAATCCTGGAAGGGCATCAAATTCTGCTAAGATTCCGATGACAGGCTGACCTGATCCATAAGTTGCCACAAAGGCAGTTGGAATTTCAGCCACACCTGCTTCTACCGAAAAGCCTTCCTTTTTTAAAGTCTCCTGTAATAAAGCAGAGCTTTTTACTTCTTTGTACCCCAACTCTGCATGGTTCCATATTTGAAGGGCGATGTTTTTATATTGATCATAGGCATTTTGAAGGTTTTGAACTGCCGTAGCCTTCATGCCTTCCTCTGGTGCTGGAGCGGCCTTCTTTTTTTGTGCTGTGGTTGAAAGAGCAAGCAAGAGCAAGCCTGCTGAAGCCATCATACTGATTCGTTTCATTCGAAGAATTTTAGGTACACAATTTAACGGCTAATCCTTACATTTATGCAGGGGCGCTTGAATTTTTATCGTCCAATTTTATTCTAAAATCATCCATATGGTTCGTTTATTCTATTCTTTTTTGCTGTTGATTTCCTGTACAGTTGCAATTGCACAAACCAGAGATAATCAGGGTACGCTCAGACAAAATGCATTCAGTATGCATAATATATTAAGGAGCAGTTCTCCCTATAAAAGTTTACAATGGAGAAATGTGGGTCCGGATCTAATCAGCGGTAGGTGCACCGAAGTATTAGGAGTGCCAGGAAATAAAAACATCATCTATGCTTCTTTTGCATCTGGAGGATTATGGAAAACATCCAATGCGGGTGAATCATGGGAACCATTGTCTGATAAAATCGGAACCTTGTCGATCGGATCATTTGATGTTGCTCCCAGCAATCCAAATATTATTTATCTCGGTACAGGGGAAGCAAATATTTTCAGGGCTTCTCTTCCTGGAATGGGAGCATACAAATCAACCGATGGTGGTAAAACATGGAATAAAATCGGGTTGACCAACACCGGTACCATCGCAAGGGTTCGTGTTCATCCCACCAATCCTAATATCGTATATGTAGCTGCTGGAGGAAATGAATGGAGTTATAACTACGACAGAGGTTTGTTCAAAACAACGGATGGTGGTAAAACATGGAAGAAAATGTTGGGCAATGATGAAAAAACCGGAGTGGTTGATATTGCCATAGATCCTTCCAACCCTGATATTATCTTGGTTTCAACATGGAACCGCATCCGAAGAAGATGGAGTGATCCAGTTCCTGAAGATGGTGATTATATCTACAAAACAACCGATGGTGGAAATAACTGGAAAAAAATAACACTAGGGCTACCTGCAACAAAATTCACTGGAAGAATTGGATTGAGTATTCATAAAAACAATCCAAACATCGTTTACGCTTATGTAGATAACCATACTCCGAAACGTGATCCCAAAGCTGGTGAGCTGGATCCATACGGAAGACCAATTCAAGTAATACCTTATGGAGTGCAGGTGTACAGGAGTGATGATAAAGGAGAGTCATGGAGAAAGGTGAGTACAGAAGATGATAAACTAGAAAGATTTGCTGGAACCTATGGATGGGTATTTGGACAAATACGTGTTGATCCGAACAATCCTGATCTGGTTTATATCATGGGGGTACCACTTGCAAAATCGGTTGATGGTGGTAAAACGTTTAATGCAATGAGGTCTAACCAGAAAGGCAGTGATCCGAGTCACAGTGATAATCATGCGTTGTGGATTGATCCAAGCAACAGCAATTATATCATCAATGGTAACGACGGGGGCGTAGTATTGAGTTATGACGGTGGCAATACCTGGAAAAATTTCTTCAGAAAAATTCCAACTACACAGTTCTATAATGTAACATATGATATGGCTACTCCATTTAATGTTCTGGGTTCAGTGCAGGATGAAGGAAGTTTTATGGGAAGTATTAAAAACACCTATGGTAAAAAACCAGTGGGTATCAAACCATGGCAGGATGCACCAGGTGGCGAAGGCACTATCATTGCAGTAGATCCAAAGGATTCGAACCTTGTTTATGCAAGTACTTTTTATGGAAGATTGCAAAAAAGTGATTTGAGAATGCCAAGGGTTGAATGGGGGAAGAAAGAAAATCCTGATTCCATTCGCTCAAAAGAAATTTTTCCAAAGAAAGCTGATGATGAGGAAGTGCACAGAGGTGAGTGGCTTGCATTCACCATGCTTTCTCCGCATGACAACAAAAGCATTTATCATGGTTTTCAATATTTGTTTGAATCAAAAGATGCGGGTAATACCTGGAAACGTATCAGCGAGGATCTCACATACAATGATAAATCCAGGATGGGCAGAACTCCATATGCCATCAATCACCAGGCTATTACAGCCATCGATGAATCACCATTGCAAAAAGGATTGCTTTATGTTGGTACTGATGATGGAAGGGTTTGGGTGAGAAATGCAGAAGGGGAATCCTTTAAATTGATCATGAAAAATATTCCTCAGAATGCTCATGTATCAAGACTTGTTGCATCGAAGTTCAAAAAAAACAGGGTGTATCTCACACTCAGCAACAGAAGAGAGGATGATGACAAACCATATATATATGTATCCGAGGATAATGGAACAACTTGGAAGAGCATTGCCTCCAATCTTCCTGCATCTCCTGTAAATGTGGTTCGCGAAGACTTGCAGAATCCATCAATATTATATTGTGGAACAGATATGGGCATTTATGTTAGTAACAATGGAGGTGCATCTTGGAAATCTCTCCAATGCAATCTGCCAGCAACAGTATCAGTACAGGATTTATTTATTCACCCAAGAGATAAACAACTCGTTATTGCAACCTATGGAAGAGGTGTCTATGTGATGGATGATATCAGATCAATCAAATAATCCAACATGTTTTATCAAAACAAAACTGTTTTTATTACTGGAGCTACAAGGGGGATTGGTAAAGCAATTGCATTGAAGCTTGCTAAAGAAGGTGCCAATATTGTAATTGCTGCTAAATCGGTTGAAGAAAATCCAAAACTTGGCGGTACTATTTATTCTGCTGCAGAAGAAGTTGAAAAAGCAGGTGGTAAGGCATTGGCTATTCAATGTGATATTCGTTTTGAAGAACAAATTATAGATGCAATTGACAAGGCAGTGAAAACTTTCGGGGGCATTGATATTCTCGTGAACAATGCTTCCGCTATTTCACTGACCAATACTGAACAAACAGAAGCAAAGAAATTTGACCTGATGCACGACATCAATGTGAGAGGAACTTTTTTGGTCTCCAAACATTGTATTCCCCATTTGAAAAAAGGGAAGAATCCGCACATGCTTTTTTTGTCTCCTCCCATCAACCTGCATCCAAAGTGGTTTGCAAATCATGTTGCATACACCATCAGCAAATATGATATGAGCATGATTATGCTTGGGTTATCAGAGGAATTAAAAAAATACGCGATTGCTTCCAATGCACTGTGGCCCAAGACTACCATCGCTACTGCAGCTGTTCAAAATTTATTGGGTGGACAAGCATTGATCAATATGAGCAGAACACCGGATATCATTTCAGATGCAGCATATTATATTTTTCAAAAGCCTTCAAACCAATGCACTGGAAACTTTTTCATTGATGAAAAAGTATTGGCAGATGAAGGCATCAGTGATTTGTCGCACTACGCTGTAGTGCCTGGTGCAACTTTGTACAACGACCTGTTTACTGATTGATCCTGATTTCGCTGTTGGTGATTTTATAGATTTCAAATGTTTTGAAATCCTGCGGCGCTGACAATCCTTCGCCATACATGATCATATCTGGTGTGTGGATGCTGACTGATTTTTCAGTGAAAAACTTTGCAAGGTTTTGGTCCCAGGTTAGTTCTTTGCAAAACAATGTATCTCCTTTCGTGTTGTATACTTTTACATTGTCCTTGAGATAAACAACATTTTTGTTTTCATAATAGAATGCCTGCATGGCATCCATTTTACTCTCAATATTTTTCAGGGAGTCATAGAAGTCGACATGCAAAGTTTTTGGAAGTACAATGCGGATGGTGGAATCCTGATACCGCATAAAAACCGGTGCAACCAATCTTGCTCGCATGATTCCTGATTGGCTGATGAAACTCTCTATAGAATCTGCTTGATCTACTCCTAATTTTTTTTGAAAAAATGCATTGACTTTTTGCTCGTCATTTTCGCAAGCCATCATCAGCATGGATGAAAGCATCAGCAAAAAGCAAATTCTGATCACAAAATGAAATTTATTGATACTTAGGCTTGTTAAACCAGATATCACCTAGATTAAGTCCCAATGAAAATCTGAAAATACTTTCCTTGATTTCATTGGTGTTGTTTCCTCTGTAGCAGAGTTCAAATGCGGTATTGATGATTGTATACTGGTTTGTATAAACATTTCTTCTCACGGGAAGTCCGGCTCCAAAGCTGAATGTTTTCTGGTTGATGGTATTCTTCAATTTAAAATTATCCGGACCAAACGAGAACCCGAATCTGTATGCAACCCTCGACCAGTATTTCTCACTTTTATAATTCGGAATCAATTGAGAACCGAATCTTGCAGTCCAGTTATCGACTTGGTTGTCATTGCTGCCGTAGTATCTGTAATCATTCCACTTGGCTTTGTTAAGTTCAACACCAACCATCCAAACACTTTCTTTATCAATACTGATTCCTGCGCCCCATGATGAAGGATAAATGATGGTTCCTTTTTCTTCATTTCCACGATATACGCTGTCGATGGTCTGAACTCCTTGAGTGGTGGTGAAGCTGATGGTTTCTCTTGAAATACTTCTGGTTGCAGATAGTTCTGACTTGAAGTTTGAGAAGGCGCCAATTTTGATGGAAGTTGTTTTGTCTAAATTGATTTTATATTGAAATCCAGCATTGTAAAACATGCCCCCAAAGCGCGTTGTATCTGTAGAATTAGACATTTTGTAGGTGATGGTATCATTGACAAAAGAAACCCTGGTATTGTATTCCTTGTTGCCAAACATATATCCAACATTGAAGCCAACTGTAAAATTTTTTGTGCCGAATCCCATGCCTGTGAATGCTTGATAAGATCCTCCATTTCCCACATAACCGTATCTGATGCTGTCAATAGACGTACGTGTTCTGATGGATATATCGTAGTTGATGCGACTGATTGGACGAAGTCCGATATTCATTCCCCAATTATTTTTCTTGGAAAGGGGCAATCCCAAATTGAAATAAGATGGAATCAGATAATTGGATCCAAAACTCTTTGGAGGATTCAATGTCCTCAAGGTTCTTGAGCTGTAATCCAATCCAATGTCGTAAGAAGTAATTTTGATGTTTGCGTAAGAAGCTGGGTTGGTGAAATTAACCGACTGAAAATTGTTGTAGGCAGCAGTCAATCCTCCCATGGCTCTATTCAGGTTGTTTTGCGCAGGAGTAATATTACCCAATCCATATCTTGAATAAGGTGAATTTTCCTGTGCCTCAGTCTTGGGGATGAGAAAAATAATTGAAATAAAAAACGCTGAAAAACAATTAGTTATTGGTCTCACTGATCGCATACAATCCTTTAAATAATAAGTCGGGGTCTGCAAATATCTTCTTTTTGAGAAGCCTTTCAAAATAGTTGCAATCACCCCCGGTTAAAACGACGTTAAAGTTCCCATATTTTTCCCGATATGCCTCGGTTATTCCCTCAATTTCCTTGGTCATGCCCCAAATTACTCCGCTGAGGATATTGGTTTTGGTGTCATAACCGATAAGGGGGAAACTCCATTCTTTTTCAACCAATGGCAGGAGTGCAGTATAATCTTTGAGCGATTTTAGTCTCATTTCCAATCCTGGCGAGATGCTTCCCCCTAAAAATACCCCTGCACTGTTGATGAAATTATAGGTGATGCAGCTGCCCAGTCCAATCACCAAATTGTTCATTTTCGGGAAAAAATGTACTGCCGCTGCTGCCAATGCAAGTCTGTCGGCTCCCATGGTCTCGGGTTTTCCAACAGCCAATGAAAAATTTAATCTGGATTGGTGGTTTAAGAAATGAAAAGAAGTGGCTGCAGCCAATGCTTCCTCTATGTTTTTTTCATGGTGAACAACGGATGATAAAATTGATTTTTCCGGTTTGAATTGTGCAATAAGTGACTTTAGATGTTCAAGCGTATTTTTTTCCAATACACAAGCATGGATGAGATGGGAGCCTTCAAAGACAGCAGCTTTCATTCTGGTGTTGCCAAGATCAACACATAAAGTCTTCATGCACTTTTTTTGCAAAGGTGTGATAAAGTTGTTGAATCGCTTACATTATTATCATCTTATTGCGATAATTTTATGCATTCACATGACAGCAGAAATCCTATCTGCAGCGTACGCTGGAGATAAAAAAAGCATTGCTAGAATTATTTCACTGATTGAGAATCAGGTCGACTTGCATCTTCGGCAACCAGGCCATTCAGTTCCCGTCATAGGTATAACAGGTCCACCCGGTGCAGGTAAAAGCACATTGGTGGATGCACTGATAGGCGAATACGTGAATGATGGAAAATCAGTTGCTGTATTATGTGTAGATCCATCTTCAGTTGTTCATCAGGGTGCCATTTTAGGTGATCGCATTCGCATGAGCCAATGGTTCAATCATGAAAAAGTTTTTATTCGATCGCTTTCCAGTAGAGGTTCAATGGGTGGACTGCATCCTGCTATTGGGAAGATCAAAGTTTTTATGCAGGCCTGCCCCTTTGATGTGATCCTCATTGAAACAGTTGGCGTTGGACAATCTGAAATTGAAATCATCAAACATGCCGATAAAACTGTCTTGGTATTGGTACCAGAGGCTGGTGATGAAATACAATTGATGAAATCAGGCATCGTGGAAGTCGCAGATTTGTTTGTAGTAAATAAAGTTGACAGACCAGGTTCCAATATTTTTGTTACGCAACTCAGCAATATGCTGAAATCAAAATCTTCTTCAAAGCCAGTATGTTCAACCATCGCAAGCAAGGGTGATGGAGTATCTGAACTGAAAAAAACGATCGATGCCCTGATATGAAGTATAGGATTTTGTATTCACTTTATTATTTAATCTCTTTGCTGCCATTGAAAGTGCTCTATGTATTGAGTGACATCATCGCTTTTGTCATTCACCGACTGCTTCGTTACCGGAAAGACATTATCATGCAAAACCTTTTGATCGCTTTTCCAGAAAAAACAGATGAAGAGCGGAATGTCATCGCAAATAAATTTTATCAAAATATTGTTGACTCGCTGATTGAAACAATTAAGCTCATCAGTGCAAATGATCAGCAGTTTGAAAAAATGTTTGTATTTGAAGAGAACTTATTTGAAGAACTTCAACGTACAGATAAAAAAATTCAAATGCATGGACTCCATGGTTTCAACTGGGAGGTATTGAACTTGGGTATTTCAAAGAATTTGCAACTACCTTTTCTGGGTGTTTATCAGCCAATCAAGAATCCATTTTTTGAAAAACTCCTCAACAAGATCCGCACCAAATATGGTACCATTCTGATTCCTGCAACTGATTTTAAAAATCATTTTCATCCTTTTAAAGACCAGCAATATGTCATAGCGTTGGTAGCAGATCAGAATCCCAAAAGAGCAGATCAATCATGGTGGGTTGATTTTTTTGGAAGGCCTACAGCATTTACACAAGGACCAGAAAACGCTGCAAGGGCAACAAACAACCGTGTGGTATTTGGAAATTTTTATAAAATAAAAAGAGGTGTTTACACCTGTTCAGTCGAGAGCATTATCGATGATCCTGCTTCTTTGCAACCCGGTGAGTTGACTTTAAAATATGTGCTATTTGCAGAAAAATGTATCAGAGCGCGTCCTGATAATTATTTGTGGAGCCACCGTAGATGGAAGCATGAATACAAAGAAGAATATGCAGCGTTGCGACTTACTTCAGCAAATCTGTAACCATCTGATTGAGCAGGTCCAGTCTTTCTAAATTGAGACTATAATACATAAACTTGCCTTCTCTTTTTGTTTTTACAATGCCTGCTCTTCTGAGAATAGCGAGGTGTTGACTCGCAACGGATTGCTCCATGCGCATTTCAACAAACAATTCTGTTACCGTAGTTTGCCCTCTGCCATCAATGAATTGAATCATCTCCTGCCTCAATTTGTGATTGATGGCCCTGAGAATTAAACCTGCTTTTTTAATATTTAGGTGGTTCAAAGATGGGGCAGTAGATTTCAATTTATTTATTTGTGGCGAGCGTGCATTCGAGGAACTGCTCTCTTCTTTTATAAAGTCTGACATGAAGGGTGTTTTGGTTAGGGTGGTTAGTAATCGATTGCAATTTATTGCTTTTTCATAAATAATGAAGGACTGTAAAAGTCTTTTACATAAAATGGTTCTGTATATGCGAGATTGCTAAAGGCTTGGAGGCTCCAGTGTTTCAACGTTAATTCAATCTGTTCCTTGATACTACTTTCGGTTTTAGGAAAAAGTGCATGAGAGCTATTGGTGATAGATTTCCATTTTTCTGCGCCATTTCCAACAAACGCAATTTGATGTTTTGACAATGTTTCTTGAAAACTGTTTTCATCCAATATCATTGCCATTGGCTCCAGCTTACAATTCATTTGATCATCATACATAGAAGTGTAAACTTCCATTCTTCTCGCATCAATCATCGCACATACCATGTCCGATTTTTTTATTTTCACACTGCTTGCCAACCAATCCAACGTATTGATACATATCAGCGGAATGTTCAGTGCATAACAAATTCCTTTTGCAGCTGACAATCCAACCCTCAGTCCGGTATAAGAACCTGGGCCATTGATCACTGAAACTGCTTGAATAGATGAAATCGGTCGTTCTGTTTTTTTATATAATTCTTTGATAGCAGGTTGCAGAAAGGATGCATGGTCCATTGGACTCTCATTCTCAAGCATTGCCAGCAGTTGATCTCCATGCGATAAACCGACATATGCTTTGTTCAATGCAGTATTGATATGTAAAATGATAGGCTGATGCATCTCGATGCAAAAATAGGTTGTGATAAAGCATTTATCTTCCTTAAATTTGAAATCATGGCAAAGAAAATTATCAATACCAACAACGCACCTGCCCCTATCGGACCTTATAACCAATCTGTGCTGGCGAATGGGTTTTTATTTATCTCCGGACAAATTGCAATCAATCCAGCCAATGGCAATATTGAGGCCACTACCATCGCTAATGAAACTGATCAAGTAATGAAAAACCTTGATGCTATTTTGAAAGAAGCGGGGTTGAATTTTTCTCATGTAGTCAAGACAACCATTTTCCTCTCGGACATGTCGCATTTTGCCACTGTAAACGAGGTCTATGCAGCCTATTTTACTGCAGACCATCCCGCTCGTGAAACCGTTGCTGTGAAAGGGCTCCCTAAGGGGGTAAATGTGGAGATCAGCATGATTGCGGCAGCATAAATTGTTTCCTCTTATCTTTGCGGCATGCGACCTATTTGGGCCATATCATTGCTCTTGCTGCACCTCTTTAACATGGGGGGCTATCAACTCTTGTTCAAACACTTTGAAGAAGTGTCGAATACAAGATTGGTTGCAAAAATTGATCACCAGGACTATGATGAAAAAAATCTATTGGAGATAAAAGTTCCCATTCATTTGCCTTACCAATTGGATTGGGCAGATTATGAAAGGGTTGACGGTGAAATTGTATTAGAAGGTGTGCATTATAATTACGTGAAAAGGAAACTGGTGAATGATACGATGACCTTTCTTTGTTTGCCGAATACTGAAAAGACCCAAATTCACCATGCAAGGGAGACATTTTATTCTTTGGTGAATGATTTACAACAGGAAACATCCAACCAAGAGTCAGGTTCCGTTCCGCCAACATCCAAACCCATTAAGTTCAATGTTACTGAATTTGATCAAGACGCTGTTGTTTTCGAGCTAAACCAATTCAATCAAACAAAACGGGCTGATTTTCTTTTATTCAGTTCGGTACTTGCAGATAATTTCATGCCTGCTATTGAAAGGCCACCAGCTACGATTGCATAATTCGCAGTTTTCAATTTTTTTATTTCAATAAATATTTCATGAGAATTTTCATATCTGCATTGATATGTTTATCTATCATATCATGCAACCAGTCCGCGTCAGATTATCATTCAAAGTTTGAAGATCCTTTGCTGTTCAGTAAAACAGTGAAGCAACTGAATGATATCGTGCTGGAAAATAATTTTCCTCCGATGATAGCATCGCGCAATTATGCGTATGCATCCATTGCTGCATATGAATGTGTTGCTGCAGACAACCCAACGTATGCATCCTTCTCAGGAAGAATCAAACACATGCCTATCATGCCCAAGCCTGCGGATCCTTCAAAAGTGGATTATGCACTTTCGGCTTTATTGGCTTTCATCAAAGTAGGCAATGAGGTAACTTTTCCTGAAGGCAGCATGATGAAATACTACGATCATGTATTGCATGATGCAGACAGCATGAATGTTCCAGCTGCAGTTGTGAGCGCAAGCACTGAATTTGCTGACTCAATTGCATCTGCAATTTTGAAATGGAGCAAAGGGGATCATTACGCTGCAACACGAGGTGCATCGAGATATTCGGTGAATGATTCTTCGGGAAGATGGGTTCCCACTCCGCCCATGTATGCATCAGGGTTGGAACCACATTGGAGAGAAATCAGACCATTTGTGTTGGACTCTGCATCTCAGTTCAAACCTGGTAGACCGCCCATGTTTGATATGAAACAAAATAGTGTTTACCATCATTCAATGATGGAGGTAAAAAATACAGTTGATCAATTGACGGATGAACAAAAACACATTGCAGATTTCTGGGATGACAATCCTTTTAAAATGAATGTAACCGGACACGTCATGTTTGCAACAAAAAAATTCTCACCTCCGGGTCACTGGATGAATATCGTTGGAATAGCCGCAAAACATGCAAAAGCAGATTTTGCAAAAACAGTTGCATCCTATGCATATACTTCCATCGCTTTGTTTGATGGATTTATCAGTTGTTGGGATGAAAAATACAGAAGCAATTATGTGCGTCCTGAAACCATCATCAATGCACATGTTTCTGCAGATTGGCGTCCGTATATTCAGACACCACCATTTCCGTCTTATACAAGCGGACACTCAACTATTTCTGCAGCTGCAGCTGAAGTGATGACAGCTTTTTACGGAGATAATTTATCATTTACCGACACTTCTTTGTTGGAGTTCGGTATTGCAAACCGTGAAATAAAATCATTTCACGATGCAGCCCAGGAAGCAAGTATATCCCGGCTTTACGGAGGTATACATTATCGATTTGATCTTGACTCCGGAAATGCCGCCGGTAAAAGATTGGGAGCATCGATCGTTCAACGTTTAATAAAAAAATAATTACATGAAAAATTCAATCATATTATTATTTATTTCTATTCTATCCATTCAAAAAATACATGCACAAGGTTGTGTTGCGATTAGAGGATTAGGTGCATTCTCCTGTGCAACACACCAGGAAGATGCCCAACCACCAAGCGGTTGGATCTTGACCATCAACTCAAGGTATTTTAAATCATACAAACATTTTGTTGGGATGGTTGAACAAAAAGAACGCGTAGAGAATGGAACAGAAGTGATCAATCATTCATTTAGCACTGATTTGTTTTTACAACGTCAGTTTAACAGAAGAGTAAGCCTGGGCTTTAATCTTCCCATCATTTCAAACGCAAGATCCTCTATGTATGAACATGGAGGCAATACTGGTGGACCTTCAGCAAGAATGAGCACACATTCTTTCGGTATCGGCGATGCACGTGTTGCTTTTTATTATTGGATGATGGATCCCCTAAAAAAGAGAAAATGGAATGTGCAGCTTGGTGCTGGAATTAAACTTCCTACAGGAGATTATAATTATCAGGATTATTTTTATAAAAACGATACTACAAGAACACTTGGTCCTGTGGACCAATCCATTCAATTGGGTGATGGCGGAACTGGACTCACTTTAGAGTTGAATAGTTATTATACCTTATCAAAAGATTTTTCTATCTACGGAAATTTCTTTTATCTCTCTAACCCAAGAGAGCAAAACGGTGTTTCAACTGCACGTGGCGGCATTCCTACAACGACCAGCATCAGCTATGGAAGCAATGTGATGAGTGTGCCGGATCAATACATGTATCGCGGTGGTATCAATTATATGAATAATGAATTTTCTGCCAGCCTTGGTTTGCGCAAAGAGGGAATTCCGCCAAAAGATTTGATTGGCGGCAGCAATGGATTCAGAAGACCAGGCTATGTGGTGTCTGTTGAACCTGGTGTAAGCATCGAGAAAAAGAAATTGGTTTATTTCGTCAATTTGCCTGTGGCTGTTCAACGAAACAGAACCCAAAGTGTTCCAGATATGATTCGCACACAGAAAACAGGGGTGTATTTCAAAGGAGATGCAGCTTTTGCAGACTATTTGATCAATGTTGGCATGGTGGTGAAATTATAATTTGAACTAACTTACTGGTGGATTGTTTTAAATAGTATGCAAGAAAACCAACAACCACCAGTGAGCTTAGATTTTTCAGTGAACGAAGAGAAACTGAAAAACATTTTCAAGCAACAGGTTGATTATTTCAACTCAGGGGCCACCCGTCCTCTGAAGTTTCGTATCAATGCACTCAAACAGTTGAAAGCTGCCGTTCAGCAACATGAAGCTGAAATTGAAAAAGTACTCTTTCAAGATTTGAGAAAATCCAGCTTTGAAGCATTCGGAACTGAAGTAGGCATCATCCTCAAAGAAATTGATTTTACCATTGGTCATTTGGAAGATTGGGCCAAGCCTCAATCTGTTCCGACACCACTGATGTTTTTTCCTTCATCCAGTAAAATTTACAGAGATCCATTGGGTGAAGTACTGATCATTGCTCCCTGGAACTATCCCTTTCAACTTGTATTTGGTCCATTGATTTGTGCCATTGCCGGTGGCAATACCGCGTTTATCAAACCTTCTGAAGAAGCAGTGCATACTGCTTTGTTGGTTGAAAAAATTATTCATGAAACGTTTGATGCACATTATATATATGTAGTACAGGGCATTGGTGCGGAAATCATTCCTGCATTGATTACTTCTGTGAGATTTGATCATATCTTTTTTACAGGAAGTACCATGGTTGGACAAAAAATTATGGAGATGGCTTCCAAAAAATTGATTCCAGTAACACTCGAGCTGGGAGGAAAAAGTCCAACCATCGTTGACGCATCTGCCAACCTTGATTATACAGCTAAAAAAATTGTCTGGAGCAAGCTGATCAATGCCGGACAAACTTGCATTGCACCAGATTATCTCTTGATACACAGTTCTGTGAAGGACATCTTGGTTGAAAAAATCAGGCAACAGATTTCAAGCATGTTTGGAAGCAATATTCAACACAGTGAAGACTATGGTCGTATCATCAACCAAAAACGATTTAAGAAGCTGGTCTCATATTTGGAAGGTGCAAAAATCATCTCTGGTGGAAACTATGATGAGAAAGATTTATACATAGAGCCAACAATCATCGAACATCCATCTATGGAGGATGCTGTGATGAAAGAAGAAATATTTGGACCCATTCTTCCTGTGATTTCCTTTAATGATCATGCTGAAGTGATGCAATGGATTGAAAAGAATCCATTTCCACTGGCATTGTATTTATTTGCGGATGATAAGAAAGTACAGGACATGTACATACAACAGGTTCGATTTGGAGGATGCAGTATCAACAATGGATTGGTACATATTGGAAATCCCCATCTTCCATTTGGTGGTGTTGGTCCAAGCGGAATTGGACAATATCATGGAAAATTCGGATTCGAAAACTTTACGCGTCCTAAATCTGTGATGATCTCTAAATCCTGGTTTGATGTTCCAATGTGGTACGCGCCTTTCAAAGGGAAAACCGGATTGATCAAGAAGATTTTCAAATTTACCTAAGACCATGCAAACAAAAATAAAGTTCCGAGGAGTTGTAACGTTGCTTGTAGTTGCGACAATGATTATTGGATGTTCCTGCTCCTCTTCAAAAATTCAAACCGACATGAGTGCCAGACAAAAAATATTAAAATCATTTTATCCAACATTAACTAAAGTGACCAGGTTTTTTGGCGTTAAAACCAATGTTAAACTTCCGGGCAAGAAAGTTACTGCTCCAGTTTCTTTGTTTGACTTCAACTTTGAAAGCATTGATGGGAACACAACTTCCATCAAGAATTTTTCAGGAAAAAAAATTGTGATTGTAAATACGGCCAGTGATTGTGGTTATACAGGGCAGTATGAAGAGCTGCAAAAACTCTACACGCAGGAAAAAGGAAATATAGTGATCATCGGTTTCCCTGCGAATGATTTTAAAGAGCAGGAGAAGGGCAGCAATGAAGCCATCGCTTCTTTTTGCAAGAAAAATTATGGTGTTGAATTTCCATTGGCCGCTAAATCTGTTGTTGTAAAAAGCAATTATCAACATCCAGTTTTCAAATGGCTTTCTGATCCATCTCAAAATGGTTGGAATGGCCGCGACCCAGTTTGGAATTTTTCCAAATACATCATTGATGAGCATGGTAACCTGATTGGATATTTTGATCCCGGTGTGAGTCCACTTAGCAATGAATTTTTATCCGTTTTGCATACACCACAGTCTTAATATGATGAACGCCGCTCCCTCACATGTTGTTTTGGTAAATGAGCATGATGAAGCCATCGGTACCATGGAAAAAATGGAAGCACATGAAAAGGCGCTGCTGCACAGGGCATTCAGTGTTTTTATTTTTAATGACAAAGGGGAAATGCTTCTGCAACGGAGGTCTCTAAGAAAGTATCACAGCGGGGGACTTTGGACGAACGCTTGTTGCAGTCATCCTTATCCAGGAGAGGATGTATTGGATGCCGCAATCAGAAGAACAAAGGAGGAGCTTGGAATTGTTGTTGAATTAAAAAAAGCTTTCTCATTTACATACAAGGCCGCATTAGATGCAGGACTCACCGAACATGAATTCGATCATGTTTTTATTGGAAATTTTCAGGGAAAAATCAAAGCAAATCCCGATGAGGTTGGAGATTATGCATACCTCGACATGAAATATCTTTCTGAACACATAGAAAAATATCCTGAAAAATATACGATTTGGTTTAGAATTGCTCTTCCCATGTTGCAAGATTATATGCGCAAAAGCCTTCAATGATCTTGTAACTTTACTTTGTATAAAAGCATATTTTTTCGTGGAAGATATCTGTAAATACATTTGAAAAAATGTTGCATTTGGTATCTTGACCACATGATTGTGCAACCATCGGTTATGGCTAAATCTTTTGATGCCTCTATGTTAAGGGCTTGGTCTGCATTTTCAGACGAATTCATTGCAGTATGGGATGATAAGGGTACCGAGTTGTTGTATTTCAATGATTCTTTTACCAAGTTATTCGGATATCAGGACCGTGATGAATTTAAAAATTCATATGTTTTCTTGTGTCCACGTGAAAACGATTTGGATAAAAATCTTTCCAAGCTGATGTTTGATAACATTAAGCGCCATGGAAATTGGACAGAAGAAGTTTTGTTGAGAAAACAATCTGGAGAAGTTTTTTTAGGTAGACTTGATATCGGAAAGTTCAGTTATGATGGGCAGGGCTTCTACCTTCAACGCATCATTGATATTGATGCACAGAGAATTTCTTCTGCCAATTTATATAAAGAAGTAAAGAAGTTTGAAGCCCTTTTTCAATTTGCAACGCTTCCTATTTTATTGGTCAATAATCATGGTGGAATAATACTGGCAAATAAACAAGCAAAAGAATTATTTGGCTATTCGTCAGAAGAGTTGATAAACATAAAGGTTGAAGATCTAATCCCCGATCGTTTTCGTGGATCTCATGAGCATCACCGAAACCGCTATGATCAAAAGCCTGAAAACAGGCCCATGGGCAAGGGTTTGCAATTATCCGCCAAAAAGAAAAGTGGTGAAGAGTTTCCAGTTGAAATCAGCTTGGGTCATTATAAAGTAGATGAAGAGCAATTTGTAATTGCCTTTGTCATCGATATCACCAAGCGCCTTGAAAGTGAAAATGCTTTGAGGGCACAGAAAGAAGAACTGGAAAAAGTTAATGAACAAATCGAGAAGCTGAACGAGGAACTTGAATTAAAAGTAGAGCAGCGAACAAGGGAGTTGTCTGATGCATTAAGTAAAGAACGTGAATTGAGTGATCTGAAATCTCGATTTGTGTCGATGGCCTCACATGAGTTTCGTACTCCTTTGAGCACCATCCTTTCCTCCGTTTCTTTGATTGCTAAGTATACACAAGCTGAAGATCAGGATAAACGTGACAAACATATCATGCGCATTCGCTCATCGGTTAACAACCTAACAGATATTTTAAATGAGTTTCTTTCCCTTGGAAAAATTGAAGAAGGAAAAATTCAACAACATGTGTCTGAGTTTAATGTAAAAGAGCAACTACAATTGATGATTCAAGAGATCCAACCAATATTAAAAAAAGAACAAGAAATCTCATTCAACCACAATGGTTGCGTACATGTGAAGATGGATCTATCGTTGCTGAGAAATATCATGATCAACCTTATCTCCAATGCCATTAAATTTTCTTCAGATGGTGCCACCATCTGGGCAGAAAGTGAATTGAACGGAAGTGGTATGTTAACCATTCAAGTAAAAGACCAGGGACTTGGCATACCAGATGAAGACAAAAAACATCTCTTTGAAAGATTTTTCAGAGGAAAAAATGTCACCAATATTCAAGGAACCGGATTGGGATTGCATATTGTTTCAAAATATGTTGAATTGATGGGAGGTCGAATCGAGGTGGAAAGTGAATTGAACAAAGGCACCCTGTTTACTTTAAAATTTAACTTATGAACACTGTTTTATTGATTGAAGACAATGTAGAGATCAGAGAGAATACTGCAGAAATTCTTGAGCTGGCAAATTATCGTGTGATCACTGCAGAAAATGGAAAAGATGGAATTGAAAAAGCTACATCAGAAAAGCCGGATGTTATTGTTTGTGATATCATGATGCCCGTATTGGATGGATATGGTGTATTGCATATGTTGAACAAGAGTGAAGATTTAAGGGAGATTCCTTTTATTTTTTTAACAGCTAAAACTGAGCGCCTTGATTTTCGAAAAGGAATGGACATGGGCGCTGATGATTATATCACCAAGCCTTTTACTGAGCTTGAGTTGTTGAATGCAATAGAGCAGCGCATAAAAAAAGTAAATCGCATCAAAGAGAAATATACCAACGGCCAATATGATATGAAAACCCTGTTTGAAGAGATGGGAAAGGAGAGTATCTGGGAAGAATTTTCTTCGGGCAGGTTTACCAATATCTATAAGAAGAAGCAAATTATCTATAGCGAAGGAAACCACCCTTCCAATTTATTCTTTGTCAACAAAGGGAAAGTGAAATTATATAAGTCGAATGATGATGGGAAAGATCTCACAATAGGACTCTATGGTTCTGGTGAATATTTTGGATACATGTCATTACTGAAACATTCTGTTTATCGTGAAACTGCTGAAGCAATGGAAGAATCAGAAGTTGCTATGATTCCACGTACAGAATTCGAAAGCCTGATTGGAGAAAATCCAATGATCATGAAAAAGTTTATTCAATTGCTTGCCGGAAATATTGCCGAAAAAGAAAATCAGTTGCTGGGTTTGGCCTATAATTCTCTTCGCAGAAGGGTTGCTGATGCACTGCTTTTATTGAGAGACAAGTTTGGAAATGGAACTGCTCCTTTTTCTATTCATATCTCAAGAGAGGATCTGGCAAATATTGCTGGTACCGCAACCGAATCATTGATAAGAACTTTGAGTGATTTCAAAACAGAAAAACTCATCGATATCAGAGATGGAAATATTGTACTGTTGAATGAGAAGAAATTGGAGAATCTCTTTAATTGATTTCTGCAACAGTTGATAGAGAGATCAGGTATGTATTATAATCTTTTCTTAAAATAGAATGATCTCTTTCTATATAATCAAGCTGCTCTTTTAGTCTGGCATGTATTTTTTTAAGCGACTGAACTTGAATGGATTCTTCCATTGAAGTTTGCTGGCTCCATTTTTCGATATGTCTTTGCAGATCATGTTTCATATGATCATACACATCATCTTTTACAATAAACTGATTTTGAAAATGCTCAGCAAGTGCTAGGTTTTCACTGTTGGTGATATCATCCATGACTTCTGAAAGACGCGTTTTTAGAAATGAATTTTCCTGATGCAAGAAGTCAATAAGTCTTACCCATGAGGATGTCTCAAAGATATACTGCGTCCATTTGCTACCAACCCTAATATTTTTTACCATCATTCGCCTGTTTAAAAAAGGTGCCAGTCAATTGCGCCTGCAAAATGACTGGCAGATTTATCAGTGTACACTGATTTTCTGGTGAACAGTTTTCACCGCCTCCTCTTTTTTAGGAAGCGTCAAAACCAATTCTCCATTTTTATAATTTGCGTCAATCTTATCTTTCAGAATATCTTCTGGAAGTGAGAATGACCTTGAGAAGCCCCTGTAGTTATACTCTTTTCTAGAGTATCCGTCTTCTCTTTCTTCTTTTTTCTCATCCTTTTCTGCGCTTACAGTAAGGGTAGATCCGTTTACATCAATCTTGAAGTCATTTTTCTCTAAACCCGGTGCCGCGAGTGAAATTTCATAGTTCTTCTCAGACTCTTTCACATTTACTGCAGGCATGTGGGAGGATAATGGCCATCTGTCGTCTAACCACTCACTCCAGGGTCTCATGATTTCTTCCAATGCTGAAGGTCTGAAGATTGATGACCTCAACAAAGATTTTCCATTGCCAGACATAGTCGATATTTTTTTGTGATGAATAATGAATTGCAAATCTAAATTCTAGCAGCAGCAAGGTTAAGAATAAGGCTCATAAAAAAAAATGACTTTGCTCATATCCTGATGAGTAAGTCATTCATTTATACCTGCTTTATTTTTAGTTATAAACTACTCGCGAGGTAATTGAGGTAGTTGCATTTGAGATCAAGAAAATTCTTCTCCACGATCCGGATGCGCTCTCTCAATGCATTTTGCATAAGCAATGAATTGACGGGATAATCTTTCACCTTCTTTTCGTTGGCAAGAAAGCGTTGCTGTTTTGCCAATTCATCTTTGATCTCATCCATGAAATCTTGTTGGTTATGCATTTCTTTTTTCAAGTGATGAAAGGAAGAAGCAGTTTCTTCATCCATTTTTTTCTTGAATTTCATGGCAGCAGAAAGCATGTTTTCAAGATCCGGAATCTCCTTTTTCTGCCTTGTAATCATGTCGTCCCAAGCATCGTTTTCTTTCATGAACATGTCCAAAATTTTCCCATCCATATACACTGTTTTTTAAAGGTTCGTACAAATTTCTATTCTCTGGGATATTTTTGAAATGATTGTACAACAGGGTAGAACTGATTTAAATCATTTTTTATCTCTGTACTTATTTCTTCTACGCGTTTATACGTAATCATGGAAATTAACCTCCGTGCTTTGGTTGGTCAATAAAACAGATCATTACTTTCGTTGTACAGTTAGTTGTTGATTTATTCTGCAGTCAGTTTATATAACGAAAGTTCGTTTATCCGTACCCTGTGGAATGAACTTCAAAATTCCTCCCTCTCTATTTTTAGAGAGGGATTTTTTTTGGGGGGATAAGAGTACTATTTTTATATATGCAACATGAAATTCAGTTTCTAGAAGGTCCGCGATCGCGTTGGGCCGATTTTAAATTCGTCGTTAAAGTTGCCTTTGAATTCATCCGCGGTTTTCGTGCACTTCATTTCACCGGACCCTGTGTAACGGTATTTGGTTCTGCACGGTTCAAAGAAGACAGCGAATATTATCAACTCACACAAAAATTTTCTGCAGAAGTGGCGAAGCTTGGATTTACCATTCTTACAGGAGGCGGACCAGGACTGATGGAAGCAGCGAACCGTGGTGCGAAAGAAGTGGGAGGAAGATCGGTAGGATGCAATATTGTACTTCCCATGGAACAGCATCCCAATCCGTATTTGGACAAGTGGGTGAACATGAAATATTTTTTCGTGCGCAAAACCTTGCTCATCAAATATTCTTATGCATTTGTGATCATGCCAGGTGGATTTGGAACATTGGATGAATTGTTTGAGGCGATGACCTTGATCCAAACAAAAAAGATCAATGAATTTCCTGTCATCATTTTTTCAACATCATATCACAAAGAACTGGTGGAGCATATTGAAAAGATGAAGCAGTTGAAAACCATTTCAGAGGAAGATCTTCAACTTTTTCTGGTGACCGACTCTATTGAAGAGGGCGTTCAGCATATTAAAGCGTGCATCGAGCGCTTCGGACTCACCCCTGTGAAGCGCAAGCCAAGCTGGTTCTTGGGCGAGCAAAAGTAAATTTTGTGTACTAAAAATATTAGTATATAATTGCTAAATAAATTAGCAATTATGGATGGGGAAAT
>JAFMJI010000011.1 GCA_017853575.1 Chitinophagaceae bacterium
TACAGGAGTTATTAAACTCTATCAAAGAGTGGGTGGATGATAAACAGAATCGTGCACAGATTGATGAAGATGGGGTGTTGTTGGAGACAGAGGGACAAGGCCTGCCTGCCGGTCAGACAGGGACAAGGGACGAGGGACAAGATAAGCTTGAAGAACCTATTCCGGCCAGGCCTTTGAGAGAAGACGTATTGCTCTCTGCTTATTTACAACAGATTACTTTGTTGACAGATGCTGATGAGAAAGATGAAAATGCTGATACGGTGAAGATGATGACTATACATGCTGCAAAGGGATTGGAATTTTCATGTGTGTTTGCAGTTGGTTTGGAAGAAATGCTTTTCCCCAATGCAATGAGCATTAATACAAGGGAAGAGTTGGAAGAAGAAAGAAGATTATTTTATGTTGTCATCACAAGGGCAAAACAAAAGTTGTGGATCAGCTATGCGAATACAAGATATAAGTTTGGACAAGTAGTGCAAAATGATCCAAGCAGGTTCATCAATGAACTTCCTGAAGATCATCTCGACAGATCTTATGCAGGAGGTGGATTTAGAAATCAGTCAACTTCATCTGCATCAGAGCGAATGCGCGGTTGGGGTCAATCAAATACCATTCAGCAAAAATCATTTTTTGATCAACCTAAAAAACCAACAGAGCGTCCTTCTTATATGCCGCCCAGCTCTGTGACAAAACCGATCATTCATCAACCATCGACAGATTTTAAACCCAGTGATACATCAGATTTAAAGGAAGGGCAGAAAGTGGAACATCAGAAATTCGGATTTGGTATGGTATTAAAAATGGAAGGCGCATCCCATAATCCGATTGCTACCATTAAATTTGATTTGAATGGCGAGAAGAAGATTATGTTGAATTATGCGAAGTTGAGGATTGTGGAGTAGCAAAAGGGACAAGGGACAAGAGAGAAGGGACAAGGGACAAGGGAGAAGAGATGAGGGGATATAATTCTGTAAAATAAATTGAAAAATATAGTTTATGAAAAATGTAATCCAATTTTTACTATGCTTTCTTGTTGTTGCTTCAACTTATGCCCAAGTTGTATTGCCTGAAAGAGAGCAGGCGCGCGTGATTGATGAGATATTGGAGGAACGCTTCAATACGGTTGTTCCTGCATTGATGGAGCGAACAGGAATTGATATGTGGATTATAATTTCTCGCGAGTACAATGAAGATCCACTTTTGAAAACAATGTTGCCTTCGACTTGGCTATCTGCAAGAAGAACAACCATGATCGTTTTCTATCAGGATGCGAAAAAGAAATCATTGGAGAAAATGGCAATAGCTAGATACAATGTGGGTGAATCAATCAAGGCTTCTTGGGATATGAAAAAGTTTCCCGATCAATGGGATGCATTGGTGGATATCATCGCTACAAGAAATCCGCAAAAAATTGGATTGAATATTTCTGAAAATTTTGCGCATGCTGATGGGTTGGATCATACACATTATGATATGCTGATGAAAAAACTTCCATCCACATTGAAATCAAAAGTTGTTAGTGCAGAACCCTTGGCAGTGGGTTGGATGGAAACCAGAACTGAAAAGGAGATGCAGATCTATCCAAAATTGGTTGCGATTACACATGATATCATCAAAGAAGGATTTTCAAGCAAGGTAGTAACGCCTGGTGTTACCACTACAGATGATTTGGTTTGGTGGTTTAGACAAAAACTTACTTCGCTTGGGTTGATCACATGGTTTCATCCTTCTGTTGCCATTCAAAGAAGTGATTCAACCAGCTTTGAACATTTGAGAAGTTTTTCCAATCGTCCAAAAGATGATGTTGTACAACCTGGCGATTTATTGCATGTTGATTTTGGTATTACATATTTAAGATTGAACACCGATTGTCAGCAACATGCTTATGTGTTGAAACCGGGTGAAACAGATGCGCCTGCTTCTATTAAAAAAGCATTTGCCAACAGCAACAGATTACAAGACATTCTTACTTCTAATTTTAAAACAGGAAGAACGGGGAATGAAATATTGTTGGCATCACTTCAACAAGCAAAATCTGAGGGGATCAATCCTAGCATTTACACCCATCCTTTAGGGTTCAATGGTCATGCTGCGGGTCCAACCATCGGCATGTGGGACATGCAACAGGGGGTTCCAGGAAGCGGTGATTATAAGTTATATCCGAAAACTGTTTATTCTATCGAACTCAATTCCGGCACTTTTATCCCCGAGTGGAAGAAAGAAATCCGGATCATGCTGGAAGAAGACGGGTATTTTGACGGATCCAGCTTCCGTTATATCGGTGGACGCCAGGAAAACCTACATATCATCAAATACTAAGGTACTGTAAAAAAAATACTACTATGTATTGCATAGTATTATAAATATCCCTATCTTTGTCCTGTTGATCGATCATTTTCGGTCAGAAACAGGATATGAATATTGAGAATACACAGAGTCAAATGAAGAAGGGGGTGCTGGAATTCTGCATCCTGTCTATCATTCGCAGGGGGGAAGCCTATCCGTCGGATATCATCGAAGAGATGAAAAAGGCCGACTTGAATATTTTGGAAGGAACCCTTTATCCATTATTAACAAGATTGAAGAATGCTGATTTACTCAGCTACCGTTGGGTGGAGAGTCCGAGTGGACCTCCAAGGAAATATTTTTCCCTGACTGATAAAGGTTTGGCTTTTTATGCAGAACTGGATGCAACTTGGAAAACAATGACTGCTGCTGTGGAGAGGGTGATAAATACAAAGGGAGAAGGCCTGCCTGCCGGTCAGGCAGGGACAAGGGACGAGGGACGAGAGGAACAGCCGTTCACGGTTGACAGTTAACTGTTAACCGTCAACTGTCAACCGACAACAATGACAACAACTAAAACAACTAGAACCATTACAACTCAGATACAATGAAAAAAGTCATCAACATCAATTTTCAAGGCAGGGTGATTCCAATTGAGGAACCGGCTTATGAGAATTTGAAAAAATATGTAGACAGTCTTCGTATTTATTTTTCAAATGAAGAAGGAAAGGATGAAATCGTAAATGATATTGAGAACAGAATTGCAGAACTCTTTAATGAGAAGATGAAAGCAGGTGCTTCATTTATTACTGAAGAACATGTTGAAGCAATTGTTTCAAGTATTGGGAGACCAGAGCAGTTTGATGAAATTTCTATGAAAGAAGAAAGTTCATCTACTTCAAATAATTATACTGGTTATACAGATGCGCCTCGTGGCAATTTGTTCAGAAATTCCAAAGACAAATTAATTGGTGGAGTATGCAGTGGGATGGGGGCATATTTTAGAATTGATACTTCTATTATTCGCGTATTATTTGTGCTAATTGCTTTCGGCTCATTTGGTACTATGTTTTTATTGTACATTATTCTTTGGGCAATTCTACCTTCAAAAGATATTGCTGAAACCGTGGTAAGAAGAAAACTGTATCGTGATCCTGATCATAAAGTAATTGGTGGTGTATTAAGTGGAATTGCACAATATTTTAATATTCAGGTATGGATACCAAGATTGATTTTTTTATTGCCAGTGGTATTTGGAGTGTTTAAGAATTTAGAATGGTTTTTCTTTTTTCCATTGTTTAATTTATTCTCAGGTTCATTGGTGTTGACTTATATCATTCTCTGGGCAGTGATTCCGAAGGCTGTTACTGCATCAGAGAAAATGGAAATGAAAGGAGAGAAAGTTGATTTAGAATCCATCAAAAATAAAATTCAGGATGAGTTGCAAGGGGTGAAAAAAAATATTGATGCAAACAAAGATCAATGGAAACAAGACTTTAAAGAAAGAGCAACTTCATTTTCTCAAGAAGTGAAAGAAACTGCACGCCCTGCTGGCAGGGGATTTTTTCGATTCATCGCTGCTGTTTTCAAAGTATTTGTATTTTTCATCCTCGGGATTGTTGCATTGGTTTTATTTGCTCTAGGTACCAGTGCCATCTTGGTCGGTTCTGCATTGATGCCTCTTAAATATTTTATAGTAAATAGTGTACTGGTTCAATTCTATGGTTGGGGCACACTCTTGCTATTTATCATTGTTCCAATAGTTGCCTTGTTGGTGTATCTGATCAGAAAAATTATTGGTGTAAATTCAAGATCAGCTTGGTTGGGATGGACGTTTAGTGGATTATGGATACTTGGGTGGTTTTCTGTGGTGATGTTGTTTGTTACCATTTCAAAAGAATTTAAAAGATCTGGCCAGGTGAAGGAGTCTGTTCAATTACAACAGCCTGTATCTGGTAAATTGAAATTAATGTTCAATAAAACAGCCGGGAAATTTTATTCTATTGATTTTGATTTCTTTGAAGACAACGATGATGATTTGAATGCAAGAGTGGAGGGATTAAAATTATCCAAACAGGAAGACAGTTTGTTGTTGAATAACATGCGTATTCGTCTGGAAAAGAGTATGGATGATAGTTTTCATGTGTATATTATTAAACGTGCCAGAGCATCCAGTACTTCAGATGCAGAATCATTTGCAGAGCAAATCAATTTCCCGGTTCAACAGGTAGATAGTATACTGGACTTGCCATCGGGCTTTGTGGTGAATGATAAAACCAAGTTCAGAAATCAACAAGTTATTGTGTTGGTTGAAGTACCTGTTGGCAAAGAGATTTATATTGATCGCTTAGCAAATAATTTCAATTGGTATAATATTCGCGGAGGAGTTAGGGGATTATCCGTTGACATTGATGATGATTATGATGAAGTTTCCTGGCGCCCTGGTCGTTGGTATAAAATGACGGAATCAGGTATTGAAAGAATTGGGGGTGAAGATGAAATAGAATTGAATACGGATGATTTGGAAGACAGGATCGATCGTTTAAAAGATGAAATCAGAAAAAAAGAAATTGATTTGAAATCCATTGATATCAAAATCAAAGACAAGGATACAACAGTAGATATGCATATCAAATCAAATGCATCCAATCATAAAGCAGTATCCACTGAAATGGACGCTGAAGATCCTTCACGAAGTGCCAATGTTCAGATTTTATTCAGAGCACTCAATCTGTTGAAATTGGCGCGATGATTTGATTTATCTTTGCGTCATGAAATCTACTCCATTTACCGCTCTGCATGAGGCTTTGGGTGCGAAGATGGCAGCCTTTGCCGGATACAATATGCCTATTTCCTATTCAGGCATCAACGATGAACATCATGCCGTTAGAAACAATGCTGGTGTGTTTGATGTAAGCCATATGGGAGAATTTATTCTCAAAGGCGAACAGGCGTTAGATCTCATTCAAAGAGTAAGTACCAATGATGCATCTGTATTAGAAAATGGTCAGGCTCAATATACATGTATGACCAATGAAAATGCAGGCATTGTAGATGATATGCTTGTATACTGCATTGAAAAAAATAAGGTATACATGTTGGTCGTGAATGCATCCAATATTGAAAAAGATTGGGAATGGATTCAGCAGTTCAATCAGGGAAATGTAGAAATGCACAATATTTCCGATAAAACTTGTTTGTTGGCAGTGCAGGGTCCGAACGCATGCAAGATGCTTCAACCGCTTACATCAATGAATATCGTTGATCTGAAATATTACACTTTTGTTAAAGGAGTTTTTGCAGGAGTTGAAAATGTATTGGTGAGTGCAACGGGTTATACAGGTGCCGGTGGTGTGGAAATATACTTTGAAAACAAAGGCGATGATGCCATCAACATTTGGAACGCCATTTTTGAAGCCGGTAAAGAAGCAGGCATCAAGCCAGTTGGATTAGGAGCAAGAGATACCCTTAGATTAGAAAAGGGATTTTGTTTGTACGGGAATGATATAGACGATTATACTACTCCATTAGAAGCAGGACTGGGATGGATCACAAAATTCAATAAAGAATTTACTTCATCTGCATTTCTGCAAAAGCAGAAGACATCAGGAGTTGAGAAGAAATTGGTTGGATTTGAAATGATCGATAGAGGGATTCCCCGTCATGATTATTTCATACGTGATGAAGAAGGAAACATGATTGGAAAAGTTACTTCTGGAACACAATCACCCACATTGAATAAAGGTATTGGTATGGGGTATGTGTTGAGTGATCATGCAAAGCCAGGTTCAACGATCTATATAGATATCCGCGATAAACAGTTAAAGGCAGCTGTTGTAAAATTCCCATTTGTAAAATAGCATAGCGCGTGGCATCCCGTAATTTATATACATGTCTCTCTCCTGCCCTGCTCGATCTGTATGATATCAGCAATTCAGTGGTTGTAATCATCGATGTATTGCGAGCAACTTCCACCATAGCAACTGCATTGCACAATGGAGCAGCATCGGTGATTCCTGTTGCAACTGTTCCTCAATGCATTGAATTGGGAGAAGCGGTCGGAGGAATTACAGCAGGTGAACGCGATGGCAAGGTTGCTGAAGGACTTAAATATGGTAATTCACCTTTTGAATATCCAAGATCATTCATTGAAAACAAAGTATTGGTGTTGACTACCACAAATGGCACCAAGCTTTTGCACATGGCGCTCGACAGGGGTGCACCTGAAATCATTACCGGTTCTTTCCCAAATCTTTCCGCAGTTTGTGATCACTTGATCGCCTCAGATAAAGATGTATTGTTGGGTTGTGCTGCATGGAAAGACCGCGTCAATTTGGAAGACAGTCTCTTTGCAGGAGCTGTTATCAATCGTGTCAAATCTCATTTTAATATTCTTTGTGATTCATCCAGTATTGCATCAACCATGTTTCAGGAGGCAGGAAGTGACCGTTTTGAATTCATGAAAAATAAAAATGCAACACACTATCATCGCTTGATGAAATATGGACTGGAAAAGGACATTCGTTATTGCCTGACAGAAGACGGCGCGAATGTTTTGCCTATTTTTAAAGGCGATCGATTGGTAATCTCCTAATTCGTAAATTGTAAAAAAAATTTCATGAGCAATGCTTCGCTGAGAAGTCAAGGCTGGTTCGGCCGTACAGGTAAAGACGGATTTATTTATCGTGCCTGGATGAAAAACCAAGGAATACCGGACGAAGAATTTCGTGGCAAACCCGTGATTGGTATTTGTAATACCTGGAGTGAATTGACACCTTGCAATGCGCATTTTCGTGAACTTGCAGAATCTGTAAAAAGAGGTGTAATTGCTGCAGGCGGCTTCCCACTTGAATTTCCTGTGATGTCTTTGGGTGAAACATTGATCAAACCCACAGCCATGCTCTATAGAAATCTTGCCAGTATGGATGTAGAAGAATCCATCAGAGCAAATCCGCTAGATGGTGTTGTATTGCTTTGTGGTTGTGATAAAACAACTCCATCGTTGGTCATGGGTGCATGTAGTGTGAACATTCCAACCATTGTTGTTTCAGGCGGGCCCATGTTAACAGGCAGATACGAAGGGAAAAATATTGGCACATCAGATATTTGGCGTTTTGCAGATGCAGTGAGAAGCGGCGACATGTCGCAAGAGCAACTCACTGTTGCAGAAGCATGCATGTGTAGAAGCAGGGGACATTGTGCTGTGATGGGGACAGCATCTACCATGGCTTGTATGGTGGAATCATTGGGATTGACCTTGCCTTCGAATGCAGCAATCCCTGCAGCTGATAGCAGACGAAAAGTATTGGCTCAATATTCCGGAAGCAGAATCGTTGAAATGGTAAAAGAAGATTTGAAGCCTTCTGATATTTTGACGAGAGAAGCATTTGAAAATGCCATCAGAGTAAATGCTGCAATTGGAGGATCCACCAATTTTGTTATTCATCTTTTGGCGATAGCACGAAGAATCGGAATTGAATTATCCTTGGAAGATTTTCATGTCAACTCTGAAGGCATTCCTCTGTTGGCAAACCTTCAACCTTCCGGAGAATATTTCATGGAAGACTTTTATTATGCAGGAGGTTTACCTGTTGTGATGAAAGCCATGCATGATCGATTGCATGCAGACTGCATTACTGCAAATGGGAAAACGTTGAAAGAAAATTATAAGAATGCAACATCCTTTAACGATGATGTCATCAGAGATCTTGGTAATCCATTTAAAAAAGAAACAGGATTGGCTGTTCTCAGCGGAAACCTTTGTGAGAATGGTGCAGTTATCAAACCCAGTGCTGCGAGTCCCCATCTGATGCGGCATACAGGCCGTGCTGTTGTTTTTGAAAACATCGAAGACTATCACACACGCATCGATGATCCTTCATTGGAAATTGATGAAACCTCTGTAATGGTGCTTAAAAATGTGGGCCCCGTTGGTTATCCAGGCATGCCTGAAGTTGGCAACATGGGCATCCCAAAGAAATTATTGGAGAAAGGAATTAAAGACATGGTGAGGGTATCTGATGGAAGGATGAGTGGAACTGGATTTGGAACAGTTGTATTGCATGTTTCACCTGAGGCAGCAAAAGGCGGAACCTTGGCATTGGTTAAAACAGGTGATATGATTGCATTGGATGTGTACGATCGAACTTTGCGTTTATTGGTTGATGACGAAGAGTTAGAAAAAAGAAGAGCAGCTTGGAAACCCACACATGTTGAAGCTACAAGGGGATACGTTCAATTGTATCAACAACATGTTGAGCAGGCGCATTTGGGAGCAGATATGGATTTTTTGAAAGGTTGCTCAGGAAGCAAGGTTACGCGAGACTCTCATTAAAAGACAAATCTTTAAAGATAAGGGATTTATTGCTATTTATCGATAGTAAAACAGGTTGATTATTTTAATCAAATCTTTCATGTCATGCGAAATGTTTTCATTTATTTTCGCAGATTAACCTGTCTGAATCATGTCTCTTTCGCATCTCTTGAAATTTGTGTACAACAATGGAACGGATGAAGTTATTCGTCGTGGTAAAAAAATCCATGCCATTGGGTTTGTAGAGTTTGTTGAAACAGATGATTTATTAGGGTCGGTTACGTTTCGCGTGAAAGACGATAACTATAGTACGTTTTATAAAGTCCATATCCAGAAATATAAAGATCCGCGTGCTTTGTCACTGAGATGTACCTGTCCGTATAACTTGGGAGATATTTGCCGTCATGAAGCAGCGTCATTGTTACAGTTACAGGATTTGATTGATAAAAATATCATTGGAGACAATACGATCCGTTACGATCAGAAGCATACGATTGTGAAAATGAAACAAATCGATCTGAAGACAATCAGAATGCTTGCTACAGCTGAAGTGTGTGAGAAAGCAGAAATATTTTTAAGAACCAACAAGGCGAATATTTTAAGTGCGAAAGAGGAACGTGTTGAAGCACGCTTGGATTTAAATGGTGAATCATTTCCGATGGTCATTCAAAGAAATGAGGAACGGAATTTTGATACTTCATGTAAGTGTAGAGAAGATACACACCCTATTTGTATTCATAAAGCCATTCTGTTTTTACAGTTATTGAATGCATATGGTTCTCAATATTTTGATGCCATCAGAAACTGGGACAAAGAAAAAAATAAACTTTTAGGAATTTATGGGTACAGTTTGAATGACCCTGATTGGGAGCAGAAATTTGAGTTTACATATAAAGACGGTAAACCCTTTTTAAGGGTATTAGACACATCGGTTAAAAGAGTCAACCAGGTTGTTGAAGAAGTTAGGCCTGTCATCAGAAAAGAAGTTGTTGTAGAGGAAGAGCAGGTAGCTGATGTGAAAATTGAATCTTCCAAACGGCTTGGTATAGTATTTAAAGAGACTCCTGGTAAATATCCTGGATTTGTTGTTGAGTTGGTGATGGGAGAATTTGATGCAGCTTCAGTAAAATATGTTGGGAAGGTTGAACAAATTGATTTGACAAAATATGTTCCTGTAAATGAAATTTCTGAAGAAGATGTTGCGATGCTCAATGCGGTTAGAAAACTACAGCGCAATGAAATTGATAAATATGTAAGCCGAAATTCTCCCTTTTCGGGAATTTGGGAAAATATCATTTATTCAGAAGAGGAAGGACTTCCTGCAGAGACAACTGCATTGATTGATGAATTTCTCTATCCCAAAATAGTAAAACTTTTCACTGAAAATGAGGGTAGAACTGCATTCTTGAAGCTACCTGCTGGCAAGATGTTTACTACTTCAAATCTTGTTCCCTTAAGTATAGGTGAGGGAAGAATGAAACCTGCACTGCGTGTAGAGATGAACAAGAAACATGTAGCCATTACACCTTTGATTATAGTCGAAGAGTGGGATGTTGAAATGCATTCAAATGAATGGAGCTCAAATCTTTTGCCCATTTTTAATAATCAATTGTATTGCTGGAGTTCCTTGGAAGATGTTGAAGCCATTGGACATTTTATATCAGAAAAAAATACCCAGATACCCATTGATCAATGGCCAACGTTCTTAAAAGACGAAGTACTTCCTTTTGCAAGAAAATATAAAGTTGATTTCGATAAATCAATCATGTCGGATGTTTTTGAAGGTGAGCCAACACTTCGTTTGCTGCTTCAGGAAAAAAATGACTACTTGATATTTACACCCATCTTCGATTATCATGGATATGAAGTAAAATACAGCGATAAAGAAACAGTATATATTTCTGAGGCTGGTAAGATAAAGTTGATCAAAAGAAATGCAGAAGTTGAATCAGGGTTTATTCACCGCATCATTTCATTGCACTCTAATTTTATTAGGGCAGAAAACAGTTTTAATCTGATTTTAAAAGGTTCTGAGGTTTTGAAAAATAACTGGTTCTTTCTTTTTGTTGATGCAATGAGAGAGGCCAATGTGCCAATTGTTGGTTTTGAAATACTTAAAAACTTCCGTTTCAATACTGCAAAACCTGAAACCAGAATTTATATTTCCAACGGTATCGATTGGTTTGATGCAAAAGTGGATATAGTTTTTGGCAATCAAAAAGTTACAGTTGCAGATATTAAAAAAGCTTTGCAAAACAAGCAACAGTATGTTCAATTGAACGATGGGAGTCTTGGTATCCTACCTGAAGAATGGTTGAAAAAGTATTCTTTACTGTTTAAAGTGGGAGAAGGAAAACTTGATCAGTTGCGGCTTTCAAAGTATCATTTGAGTGTGATTGACGAGTTGTACAATGGAATCGATGAAGAGGAAGTGATGATCAAGTTGGAAGAAAAGTATGATCGGCTCAGGTCATTCAATCGAATTAATGAGGTAAATCCTCCAAAAGCACTTGCTCATGTATTAAGACCCTATCAGGTTGCAGGTTATCATTGGCTGAATTATTTGAATGAAGTTGGATGGGGCGGCATTTTAGCAGATGACATGGGTTTGGGTAAAACAGTTCAGGCGCTTTCATTTATACAATTGTATAAAGAGAAATTTGGGAAGATGACGACCTTGGTGGTTTGTCCAACTTCTCTCATGTTCAACTGGGAAAATGAAATCAAAAAATTTACTCCGAATCTTAGTTATATCATTCATCATGGAGGCGAGCGAATCAGAAACAACAAAAGATTTGAAGACCATGATGTGATCATCACAACCTACGGAACATTGAGAAGTGATATCAAATTTATGGTTGAGATTGAATTTGATTATGTGGTGCTGGATGAATCGCAGGCTATTAAAAATCCACAAAGCAAGGTAACAAAAGCTGCTTCACTGCTCAATGCAAAGAATAAACTTTGCATGAGTGGTACGCCTTTGCAGAACAATACATTTGATATTTATGCCCAGATGAATTTTTTAAACCCGGGTATGTTGGGTTCAGTTGAATATTTCAGAAATGAGTTTGCAACCCCCATTGATAAATTCGGTGAGAAGGAAAACAAGGATCATTTGAGAAAACTACTGTTCCCATTCATTTTGCGCAGAACCAAGGAACAGGTTGCAAAAGATCTTCCTGAAAAAATTGAAACTGTATTGTTTTGTGAAATGGAGGAGGAACAAAGAAATATTTATGATGCCTATCGCAATGATTACAGAGATAAAATTATGGGAGTGATCAGTGAACAGGGTATTGATAAATCACAACTCACCATTTTACAGGGGTTGATGAAGCTTCGCCAGATTTGCGATTCACCTGCAATCATGAACGAAGAGGAAAAGATGCCAAATGTATCAGTGAAGCTTGATGAAATAGGAAGAGAAATCACAGAAAATATCGGCAACCACAAAGCATTGATATTCTCTCAGTTCCTTGGAATGTTGGCGTTGATCAAAGAAAAGCTTGTTGAACTGGGAGTGAAGTTTGAATATTTTGATGGAAGTACAACTGCTACCGAACGAGAACGTGCTATTCAAAGTTTTCAGAACAATGATGAAGTAAGGGTATTTCTCATTTCACTCAAAGCTGGTGGTGTGGGTTTGAACCTGACTGCAGCTGATTATGTTTACATTGTTGACCCATGGTGGAATCCGGCTGTAGAACAGCAGGCGATTGATAGAACACATCGCATAGGGCAAACAAAAAATATTTTTGCATATCGTATGATTTGCAAGGATACCATTGAAGATAAAATCATTCAACTTCAGGAAAAGAAAAGAAACCTCGCCAGAGACCTTGTTACTGATGACAGCGGATTCGTTAAGAGTCTGACCAAAGAAGATGTTGAATACCTTTTCAGCTAATACTCAGAGAAAAGATTTTACACTTAAAAAGATTGTTGCTGCAACAACTATCCATCCAAACATTTTAAGCCAGGTTGGATGAAAATAAGTACCAACAATTTTTTTATTTCCGGATCCTACAATAATCAACATCAATGCAACCGGTAAAATAAATCCATTCAATGCTCCGACTGCAACCAATATTTTAACAGGTTGACCAACGATGATGAATACCATCAATGAAATCAATACAAAAAGAGTGAGTATGAGTGATTCTTTTTTATTGATTGATGTATGCATGGATTTTAAAAATGAAACTGAAGTGTAAGCGGATCCTACTACTGATGTGATTGCAGCGCTCCACATTACGATGCCAAAAATCTTATAGCCAATCATTCCAGCTGCCTGTTGAAAAACATCTGCTGCTGGGTTGGCTTGATTCAGCGCTATTCCTTTCGCAACAACTCCCAATGCAGCCAAGAACAGCAATACTCTCATCGTGGATGCGAGTAAAATAGCTGAAACAGCTGACTTGCTGACTGATCGAATATTATCAGTACCTGTTTTGCCAGCATCAATCAACCGGTGTGCTCCCGCAAAACTGATGTATCCACCTACCGTTCCACCAACCAATGTAATGATGGCCATGAAATCAATTTTTTGTGGAATAATACTGTCATGCAATGCATTCGCATAAGGTGGATTGGAAGCGGTCACTACATAGATGGTTAACATGATCATTACGATTCCCAAGACCTTTGCGAAGAGATCCATCCATTTCAAAGATTCTTTGTTGATGAAAATAAATATTGCAATTACTCCACTGATTGCTGCACCAATTTTTGTATCTAATCCCGTAAGCACATTCATCCCCAATCCCGCTCCGGCGAGGTTTCCACAGTTGAAAGCGAGTCCACCTATTACAACAAGGATGGTTAAGAAATGCCCTGCTCCAGGTAATACTTCATTTGCAAAATCCTGTGCTCTTTTACCACTCGCACAGAGTATGCGCCATATATTTAACTGTGCACCAATGTCCAATAATATCGATATGAGAATTACGAAACCAAAACTGGCGAATAGTGAATTGGTGAAGATGGCTGTTTGAGTTAGAAAGCCCGGGCCAATGGCCGAGGTTGCCATTAAAAAAGCTGCTGCGATCAGGGGCGATGAAAATTTATTTTTTTTCAATGCATTCGTTTAATGATGAATATCAATGTTGTTTTCTTTCAACGCTTGATGAATGGTTTTTGCAAAATCAACAGCATGTTTTCCATCCCCATGTATACATATTGTTTTCACTGGCATTTTTATCCAGTTATCAGAAGTTGATTTTACTTCTTGTTTTTCTACCATTTTGATTACCTGCTGAATTGCAGTTTTTGTTTCAGTAATCATTGCATCTGCAGAAGTTCTTGGTGTAAGGGTTCCTTGATCCGTATAAGTTCTGTCTGCAAATCCTTCTCCTACAAATTGTAGTTTACTTTTTATGCAAACACTTTCAAATATACTCAATGGCAATCCATATACTTTTAATGTTGGGTCAATATCAATGATTGCATGAACAATCGCATTTGAAACTGATTCGTTTTTCGCGGCAGTATTATACAATGCCCCATGGGGTTTTACATGATGCAGTTTGATTCCTTGTGCTGAGGCAATATCCCTTATCACTTGAATTTGTTGATATACTTCTTGGTATATCTCGCCTTCTGATAAATGCATTTCAATCCTTCCAAAATTCTTTCGATCAGGATAGGATGGGTGAGCGCCAACTGCAACCTGGTATTTTTTTGCCAGAAGAATTGTTTTCTGCATCATGGATTCATCCCCAGCATGTCCACCACATGCAATATTTGCAGAACTGATATAGGGCATGATCAGTTCATCTGTGCCGATTCCCTCCCCCATGTCACAATTTAAATCTATGCTCATCTCCAAATGTATAGATAATCAGCGCAAAATTTTTTATATTCATTCTATGAAAAATAGAAGAACTTTTATACAGTCAGCCACCCTGGCTTCTGCAGGATTGCTTGCCAGCAAATCTTTTGCATTTAATATTCTGCATAAAGATATCCAAGATGAACTCGTCATTGGTCATAACAGTATGCGATATAAAGTTGATAAGTCTTGGGCCAAGATCAGTTCTTCCACCAATCCTTTGATCAATTGCCATGAAATGGTGCAGGACAGCAAGGGCCGCTTGTTTATGGTGGGTGATGATGTACATAATAATATATTGGTCTTTGATAAATCTGGTAAGTTGTTGGATTCTTGGGGTCATTCATTTCCCGCTGGACATGGATTGACTATTAGCAAGGAGAATGATGAAGATTTTTTGTTGATCGTTGACAATGGTTTTTACAGCGATGCTTCCGGAAAGGGAAAGTCACAACATGGAAATGTTGTTAAGACTGATTTGAATGGGAGAATTATTTTTTCACTGGCTCAGCCGCATACCATTGGGGTCTATAAAGATGAGGACAAGTATTTCCCAACTGAAACCGCTGTTGCACCCAATGGCGATATTTATGTTGCAGATGGGTATGGATCAGATTACATACTTCAGTTTGATAGCAGGGGAAGGTTTATAAGAAAGTTCGGAGGACATAACAATGAAAATCCAGCACATAATTTAAAGAATGCGCATGGTGTGGTGGTTGATACACGAGATAAGAACAATCCTGTGCTTATTTGTACTTCCAGAGAAGAATGCTGTTTTAAAATATTCACCATGGATGGAAAATATTTGAGAACAATTGATCTGCCTGGGATGTATGTTTGTCGCCCTGTTATACATGGACAAAATTTATATGCAGGAGTTTGCTGGTCGAAAGACAAAGAGGGCAAACGCAACGCCAATACAGGGTTTCTAACAATCCTTGATTCAAAAAATAAAGTTATTTCAAGTCCGGGAGGCAACGCTCCCGTATATCAAAATGGCATGCTGCAACCCACACTACAAGATGCATCACGTGTTTTCATGCATGGGCATGATGTTTGTGTTGATGATGATGAAAACTTGTATGTATGTCAGTGGAATGCCAATCAAACACCTCCTATTAAATTGACGAGGGTTTAAAATTTTTAAAAAGGCCCTTTACTAAGTTTTACTTGATTAAATAGAGACAAATTTAATTTTTGTTCCAGGGCGACATTGAGCAAGTAGGTTGATGTCATCGTTAAAAATTCTTCCAATTCTCGGATAACCTCCGATGGTTTGAGCATCTGCCATTAATACAATTGGAGTTCCATGGTTAGTAACTTGCACAATGCCTTTTGTAACTGCAGTAGAAATCATTTCTTTTTTCTCTTTTTTCTCCAGTTGTGCACCTTCGAGTTGAAATCCCATTCTATTTGCATGTTGACTAATGATAAATATTGAATTGAACCATGCAGATGTAGATCTTTCCTCAAATAGATCCCACTCAGGACCTTTATGACATTTTATTTCAACTAGATCATTGACATGTGGGAGTTGAGGTACTGTTGATTTCCAATTGCTGATTCCAAATCCATGTTCATTTATTACAATATTCGCATGCTGAATATTAGGTTTTGAATTTTTTAATTCAATTCGATCATTTTGCTCTAATGGTTTTCCATTTTTACCGCCTAAAGCAGCCAGGTTATAGGTTGAACTGCTGCCCAAGTCTAATGATGTTTTTAAGCCACCTGCAAAAGCTAGATATGCATAAAAACCAATTGGACTTGGTAATAATTTGATGATGGAACCTGCAATGGCTTTTATTTGTTTGTTAAATGGAATTTTTTGTCCATTCAATATTGCTGTTGAACCGCCTCCCGTTATTGAAAAGACAGTTGTATCCTGTATTAGGATTTCAGTTCCATGTAAAGTACACTCTAATAATGCATCTTCATCTTCGTTTCCACAAATTCTATTTGCTGTTTTAGCAGCCTGCATGTCCATTGCTCCAGATATCGGGATACCATACTGCTGAAAACCTCTTCTTCCAAGGTCTTGTATGCTACACATGAATCCAGGTTTTAAAATGGTGATGCTCATAGATATTGTTCAAACGCTCTTTTAGTTATTGGTTTGAATTGTACAATGTCGCCTGCTTGAAGAAAACATGCAGGAGTTCTTTTTTTATCAAACATGTTTACGGGTGTTCTTCCAATTACATGCCACCCACCTGGCGAGTTGGTTGGGTAAATTCCTGTTTGTTTTCCTGCAATTGCAACACTTCCAGATTGTATATTCAATGATGGTGTTTTTTTTCTTTCCATCTCCAAGACTTTGGGAAGTGTTCCCATATAAGGGAAACCTGGAGTGAAGCCTATCATAAACACTCGATAGGATTGTTCGCTGTGCAAACGAATAACTTCCTCTTCACTTAAATTTAATTGCGATGTTACAATTGATAGGTCCTCACCCATTTCATAACAAACGGGGATGGTGATTATTTTGTTATTCGATGTTGAGTTGTTGGTGTTGAGTTTTGAGTTATAACTATTGACAATTTTAATCACTTCATTTTTATCCATATTGTTATGGAAATAAACCGTTAAACTGCTATATGCGGGTACACACTCTATAAAACCATTGAATGGATGATCTTCAATCGCATTCTTCAGTGAAATAATATGAAGATTAATTTCTTCGCTGATGATTTCAGCAAATTCAAAAGTGATGGCCTGATCGTGAATGGAATAAATACGGGTACATTCCATTTACCAATATATTAATATGTAATTACTTGCTCTTCGATTGTAGCGGGCAATTCTCTCCAATCATATTCCTGATTTCTCAATTGCGGTTCAAATCCACCTTCTTTGATTGCTTCCTGGATGGTTTTGTATGTGAACCTATGGGGAGCGCCTGCAGCACTTACTACATTTTCTTCCAGCATAATGCTTCCAAAATCATTCGCACCTGCATGCAAACAAATTTGTGCAATCTTTTTACCAACAGTCAGCCACGATGCCTGAATATTTTTAACATTGGGCAACATGATTCTGCTGATAGAAATCATGCGAATATATTCTTCTGGAGTAGTCATATTTTGTACTCCTCTAATTTTTGCTAGCAAGGTATCTACATCTTGAAAGGTCCAAGGAATAAATGCCAAGAATCCTTTTGCATTTGCTGGTTTGCGAGATTGAACTTCTCTAATCTTGATCAAGTGTTCAAATCTTTCTTCCAGGGTTTCAACATGTCCGAACATCATGGTGGCAGATGTTGTGATATTTAGTTGATGTGCAGCCGCCATTACATCCAACCATTCCTGAGCACCACATTTTCCATTGCTCACCAATCTTCTTACTCTGTCAACCAATATTTCTGCACCTGCACCCGGCAATGAATCCATGCCTGCTTCTTTCAATGCTTTCAGTACTTCTGTGTGCGTAGATTTTTCCAACTTTGTGATATGTGCCACTTCAGGGGGGCCTAATGCATGTAATCTGATGTCTGGGAATTCAGCTTTGATTGCACGAAAAGTATCTACATAATATTTGAGTCCTAATGCTGGATGATGACCACCTTGAAGCAACAATTGATCTCCACCCCATTTCAATGTTTCACGGATTTTTTTTCTGTAGGTATCCATGTCGGTGATATATGCTTCAGCATGTCCGGGTATTCTATAGAAGTTGCAAAACTTGCAATTCGCAATACAAACGTTGGTGGTATTTACATTTCTATCAATCTGCCATGTTACTTTGCCATGAGGTACCTGCTTGATGCGTAGTTGATTTGCAACATGCATTAATTCAGTAAGGGGTGCTTCTTTGAAAAGAAGTAGGCCTTCTTCGGCACTTAGAAATTCAAGATTCAATGCTCTTTCGTACAAATGCTTCAGGTCACTCATTATTTATTGTTAATCGTTGTGCAAAGTTACTATATCGTTTAAACAATCCTCCTTCATTTGTTGTAAATTAGATAGAGCACCACAAACATGAATGGAATGAGGATTTTGTTGAAGTGTATATGGATTTGCATGATTTTTCTTGGCACAAGGGGTGTATCAGCACAGGAACAATTCATTGAACCCCAGTCAAAGAAAATTACAAGTTTTCGATTTCAATTGTTAACCGGGGGTATCATTATTGTCAAAGCCAAATTGAACAATTATCCGGACAGCCTTCAATTTTTATTAGATACCGGAAGCGGTGGAATTTCATTGGATTCCATGGCGGTTGAAAAATATGCCATGCCAGTTGTTCCATCGGATAAAAAAATAAAGGGAATCGGGGGGATTAAGACGGTATCTTTTTTAAATGATGCCACACTTTATTTCCCCGGACTGCAGGTAGACCATCTCAATTTTCATGTCAATGATTATGAAATACTGTCAAGTGTTTATGGGATAAAGATTGATGGTATTATCGGCTATACTTTTTTTAGTAGATATATTATACATATAGATTACGACCATACAGTTCTCACCGTATTTACACAAGGGGAATATAAATATCCAAAGGGTGGCTATATGTTGAATCCTATCTTTACTGCGATCCCCATTCAGCAAACGAGTTTTAAAGATGCCAAAGAATTTTTCCAACGATTTTATTTTGATACAGGCGCAGGATTGAATTTTTTATTATCAGAAAACTATGCAAGCGACAGTGCAGTATTGCACCACAAAAGAAAGGCGCCTGTTGTAACACAGGCGGAAGGATTGGGCGGAAAGATGACAATGAGGTATACAACTGTGAAGTGGATAAAAGTTGGTCCATATAAATTTCGAAAAGTGCCTACACATATTTTTGATGATCAGGTTAATGTTACCAACTATCCATTGGTTGGTGGACTCATAGGCAATGATTTGTTGAGAAGGTTCAACACTACTTTTAATTATGTCAAGCAGGAAGTACATATTATTCCCAACGCTCAGTTCAGGGATTTTTTTGATTATGCATACACCGGGCTTGCCATTTATTATGTAGATGGCCAAATTTTAATTGATGGTGTAGCACCTGATTCACCAGCAGAAAGAGCAGGGTTTAAAAAAGATGATTATATCCTGGCTATCAACAATGATTTTTCTAAAAGTATTCAGGCTTACCGCGCAAAGCTTCAATCAATCAGAGAAAAATTAACATTTCTCATTTTAAGAGATGGTGAGATCATTACATTAAATCTGAAACCAGTCAGCATATTATAAGTAATTTCGCGCCATGGTAAATTTTGATCGATTCGAATTGAGCAATGGGCTAAAAGTATTGGTGCATCAAGATTTGAGTACACCCATGGCAGTTGTCAACGTTTTATATGATGTTGGAGCAAGGGATGAAGTGGAAGCTCAAACTGGTTTTGCTCATTTGTTTGAACATTTGATGTTTGGAGGGTCTGTCAACATACCTGATTATGATGAACCGTTGCAATTGTCGGGTGGCGAAAACAATGCATATACAACCAATGATCTTACCAATTATTATTGTCAATTGCCTGCCGAAAATCTTGAAACTGCTTTTTGGCTTGAAAGTGATCGCATGCTGAGCTTGGCATTCAGCAAGAAAAGTTTGGATGTACAACGAAAGGTTGTTTGTGAGGAATTCAAAGAACATTACATCAACAAGCCTTTTGGAGATGTATGGCATATGATGAGGGACCTTGCTTACAAGGTTCATCCATATAAATGGATGACGATTGGCAAAGAACTTTCACATATAGAAAATGCAAAACTGGAAGACGTAAAAAACTTCTTCTCAAAACATTATAATCCATCCAATGCAATCTTGGTAGTAGCAGGAAATGTGCAAACAGCGCAAGTGCAACTATTGGCTGAAAAATGGTTTGGTTCTATTCCATCTGGTATAAAATACCACAGAAATATTCTGCAGGAACCTGCTCAGCAGGATGCAAGGAGAATGACAGTCAAGCGCAATGTGCCCATGGATGCGATTTATAAAACATGGCATATGGCTTCCAGGTTAGATCAGGATTATTATACAACTGATTTGCTTACAGATATTTTAGGAGGTGGAGCTTCCTCGAGGTTGTATCAGGCACTTGTAAAAGAAAAACAATTGTTTGCACATATCAATTGTTATCATTTTGGAAGTTTGGACAGAGGACTTCTCACCATAGAAGGTCAGTTGGTAAAAGGAGTTGATATGAAACAGGCCGAGGATGCAATTGAAGAAGAGTTGACCAAAGCGAGAGAACATCTGATCGATGATCGTGAATTGCAAAAAGTAAAAAATAAAACAGAAAGTGTCATGGCTTTTGAAGATATGAGTGTGATGAACAGAGCCGGCAGCCTCGCTTTCTATGAATTGCTTGGAGATGGAAATTTGATGAATGATGAATTTCAAAGATATCAGCAAGTCACTACATCTGATCTTCAGCGTGTTGCGAAGGAGGTCTTGAGAGAAAGCAACAGCAACACCATTTGGTATATGGCGAATTAAAAAACTAAACATGTTGAACCGATCAGAAGCCCCACATATTAAAGATGCCGTTGAATATAAAATAGGTTTGAAAAAACCAGATCAATTCAAATTAGACAATGGTGTAGAGGTATACAATGTTCAAGCAGGCACAGAAGAAGTAGTGCAGATTGAATGGGTGTTTAAAGCAGGAAACTGGTTCGAAGAAAAAAAACTTATTGCATCAGCAGCAAATTTTTTGATCAAGAATGGTACTTCCAATAAATCAGCATTTGAGATCAATGAGTTTGTTGATTTCTATGGTGCATATCTCAACAGGAGTTGTTACAATGAAACAGCTGTTGTTTCACTTCATTGTCTTACAAAGCAATTGGAACATATTCTTCCACTTGTTCAAGAAATATTTTTAGATGCAACCATGCCTGAAGATGAATTGCTTATTTATAAGCAAAACATGAAACAACGCTTGGCTGTTAATTTGAAAAAATGTGACTTTATTGCAGGAAGAAAAATTGATGCATTACTCTTTGGTGAAAAGCATCCTTATGGCGTTTACAGTGAAATGGATGATTACGATGCAATTCAACAAGACGAACTCATCCGATATTATCAATCATATTATAAAAACGGACACTGTACTATTTTTTCAGCAGGCATATTGCCTGCCAAATATCAGCAATTGTTGAACAAATATTTTGGACAACTCCCGTTCAATAAAAATCAGGTGACCAACGTATCGCATCCAATGTTTCCATCCACACAAAAAAAATGGAATATCCTAAATGATCCTGATGGTGTACAAGGCGCAATTCGAATCGCACGTCCCTGCCCGCTTCCAAGCGATCCTGTTTTTCCTAAGTTGCAAGTGTTGAATGTGTTGTTTGGGGGATTTTTCGGATCAAGACTCATGGCCAATATTCGTGAGGACAAAGGTTATACGTATGGGATATATAGTTACCTTATGAATCATATCCATGCAAGTGCTATCCTCATTAGTACAGAAGCAGGTCGTGATGTATGTGAGGCAACTGTCAAAGAAGTATATCATGAAATGGAGCAGCTTCGCAACAAAGAGGTTGGAAAAGACGAATTGCTGTTGGTAAAAAATTATTTGATTGGCACTTTGTTAGGAGATCTTGATGGACCTTTTCATATCATAGGCCGTTGGAAAAATCTCATTTTACATGGTATGGATGAAAGTCATTTCAATTATTATGTAAATACAATCAAAACAATTGAAGCGAAAGAATTAAAAAATTTGGCAGAAAAATACCTGAATCCTGAAGAATTCTATGAATTGGTTGTAGTTTAAAGAAAAATTTTCGCATGAAAAGCTATTCAATACTCTTATTCATTTTCATGCTGAGCTCTTGTATGAATTCAAGCAATATGCAAAAAGGAAGTTTTGGTTATGACTTGGCATTTCTTAAAAAGTATCATAACGATCTTGTTCTTTTAGAAGATAGCAGTTCAGATGCAAAACTGATTGTTCTGCCCGCTTACCAGGGGAGAATCATGACAAGTACCTCGAATGGAATGGCGGGGATGAGTTTTGGATGGATCAACCATGAGTTGATTTCAAGCAAAGAAATTACTCCTCATATATATGCGGTTGGTGGTGAAGAGCGTTTTTGGTTGGGCCCAGAAGGCGGTCAATTTTCTATTTATTTCAAAAAAGACAGTGCATTTGATTTTGAACATTGGCAAGTGCCTAAAGAAATTGACACAGAGCCATTTGAACTTGTTTCCAGTACTACATTAGAAGCATTTTTTAAAAAAACGATGCATCTGAAAAATTATACTGGTTCAACATTTGATATTGGAGTAAACAGAAATATACATTTATTGAAGCGTGAAAGCATCCAACAACTCATTGGACAATTTGATAGTTCTGTTGATGTAGTAGGATTTTCATCAGATAATACAATCACCAATCTCAGCAACCATCCATGGGGTGAACAATATGGCATGTTGTCTGTCTGGATTTTGAGCATGCTCAATGCTGGTGATCAAACTGCTATTGCAATCCCTTTTAATAATGGTGATTCGAGTAAGTTGGGTAAGATTGTTACAGATGATTATTTTGGTAAAGTGCCTGCAGAAAGATTAAAAGTTGGGAGTCAGCTTATGCTGATGAAGGCTGATGCGAATTTTCGCAGTAAAGTGGGGATTTCTCCAAAGAGAGCAAAACCATTTGTAGGTAGTTATGATGCAAAGAACAATGTATTAACCATTGCATATTTTTCTTTGCCGGGAGGAGAAAATAAATATGTCAATTCACTTTGGAAGATTCAGGAAGATCCTTTTAGCGGGGATGCTGTGAATGCATACAATGATGGCCCGATTAATGGAAAACAAATGGGAAAATTTTATGAAATTGAAAGTTCATCTCCTGCCGCAGATTTGGGTCCTGGGGAATCTCTAACACATAACCATACTACCATTCATCTGAAAGGAGAAAGAATACATTTGGACAAAATTGCCAAACACGTATTTGGTGTTTCCCTTGAGGAGTTGGTATTTTGATTTATTTTAAAGATTTCAAATAAGAAATGCTTTCTGGCAATTGATTCATTACACGAGAAGATTCATCCTCAATAAAATAATGTTTTACACCGGCTTTCTTTGCAGCTTTCATTACATCGCTGATGTTTATATCTCCCTTTCCTAAAACTACATTGGTCTCTTCATCTGCAGAACCTTTGTTATTGCAAATAGTTCCATGTTGCCTGTCTTTTAGATGTAACATTCTTATTCGAGACGGGTATTTATTGATAATTGATACAGGGTCTGCACAACCTTGCTTTGCCCAGAATACGTCCAATTCAATATTCACCCATTTGGGATTCGTTTTTGCCATGAGGTCATCGAACAATGTACCATTGGCTGATGGACGAAATTCATATCCATGGACATGATAGCTAAAATCCAATCCAGCATCTTTAAAGATTTTTCCTGCTCTGTTGAATCTTTTAGCAGCTTCTTCAACATCTGCTGTGCCGAATTCATCTCCATTGTGACCAATCCAAAAGCAAATGACATTTTGAGCACCCATTTTTTTGGCTTGTTCAATAGCTGGTGTTAGGTCTTTTGTTAATGCATCATAATCCACTCCTATTCCAATCATCTTAAATCCCATTTCATGTATCATGGATGTATAAGCATCCACCCCCATGCCATAGGTATCACCTCCTTCCAATTCTTTGATACCCATCGCTTTTACTTTCATCAAAGTTCCCTTAAGATCCTCTTTAACCTGGTTTCTGACTGAGTAAAGTTGCAGTCCGATTTCCTGTGAAATCCCAGTAAATGAAATGATTGATAATAAAAGTGTGAAATAAGTTTTCATATGCAATTGTTTATTTTCTTTTTTCTCCTGGATGGTATTGCTCTTCTGTATACTTCAAAATATCTTCTTTGTAGAAAAGAACATCTTTGAATTGTCCACTTGTATACATTTCAGCCTGATCTTTGAAATGTTTTGAATTCACATCACCGCTTTCGCCTCCTGCCAAAAGCGATTTAGCCTTTATTTTCTTTCCAAATTCAACTGCACAAATAAAACTATTTCCTCCGTAGCCGTATCTTTTTTTCGTGTTGTCGAATGTTCTACTATTATATGAAGGCAGACTGCCCCACATTGAAGATGCAAACGGAGAAGGGATGCTCGGTTGCGCATCGTCATAATGTGGGGTCAATTTATTTTCGATTCTTTGAAAGCGATTGATGTCTCCCCATTTCACTTCCCAGGTACCAAAATCAGCTTTCAATTTCTTTAGTACTTCATTTAAGAAATTAATTTTTTCGTTGTCCGGCATTTCTTTTAACAAGCGGGATAACTCAAGTGTAAGATCAATATCACCCTTATTGTTTCTCATTAAATAGGGTAATACTCTTTCAGCCCAGAGAATTGCAATGGTCGTTGCTACTGAATTTGCTGCAGATCTTCTGTCCCACTCGTTCAAAATTTGAATCGCTTTCATAATATCTGGTTTAATATTATCTGCGATCTGTGTTCTTGTTGATGAAAACAATGAAGGAAGTAAAATATCAAATGCAGTCAGGTAAGTATCGTAACCAGCTTTGATGAGTCCGTTGATATCTAATTTCCCAGTATTACTTAGAACCCTTACAGCATTGATCCCTCTGAAGTTTTCAGCATCTGGCGCCATATATGTTGGATATTTCTTTTTTGATATTACACCCGGACCAGCAGCGGTAAATGGATTAGAATTGCAATTTTGCAACCAGCCATTGCTTGGGTTGTAGAGATGAACAGTTTCATCTACAGTGTGTAATCCTTTCCAATCTGTTGCAGAGGTGGAACCATCTACTTTATCATTCCAATCAAATCGGATATCTCTTTTTGGCATAAAGTTTCCGTGCCAGTATGCAATATTTCCCTGATCATCTGCATAGACAGTATTGTTGGAAACATTTTCTCTAAGATCCATGGTGGATTTGAATTCAGAAAAAGTTTTTGCTTTTGTTCTGCTCCAGGATTGAATCAATCCATTTAAAGATCTGTTGTTGGATTGCATTGAAATCCACTTTTCATCTTCTTTCGCCATGACAGGACCATGATGTGTAGAATATATCTTGAATTCTTTTTTAGCAATACCAGTAGTTGTTTTGTATTTAATTTCTACGGCTTGTATGCTAACAGACTTTAATGAATTGTCATATTTATAAAAAATACCGTCCTTGTTTTTGATGATTGTTTCTTCATATAAATCAGCAACATCTGCTTCGCTTGAAGTATGCATCCAACCACAATGTTCGTTGAATCCCTGGTATACAAAAAATTGTCCCCAGGTAACAGCGCCGTAGGTATTTAGACCCTCTTCGCTGATCATGTGCACTTCGGGTCTGAAGTAAAAAGTAACGTGCGGGTTGATGTAAAGCATTGAATTTCCTGAGATGCTTTTTGATGGTGCAATAGCAAATCCGTTTGATCCGATCAACTGTTCATTATCTCTTTGTTTGATATGACTAAGATCTGATGAGATATCAGCATAAAAATTTTTAATATCCTTTGCTGTCAGATTACTCGTTTGTATTGCTGAGATACTTCCATCTGTATATGTAAGCGGATACCAAGGTTTAAATTCTTTTAGCAATGCAGGTTTTATTTGGGGATGAGTGTAGAGAAAATAGTTGACACCATCGGCAAATGCGTTCAATAATTTTTTCATCCACTCAGGACTCCTGTTGTAATCCTCCACTGAAGCGGCAGAGTCGATGACCATTTTCACCAACAGGTCTTCATAGATATGCTCCTCTCCTTTTACTTCACTTGTTCTTCCAAGCATGGTGATATAATTCATTTCCACCCTTTGAAAATCATCTTCACATTGCGCGTATAATAATCCGAATACACAATCAGCATCTGTTTTACCGAAGATGTGTGGTATCCCCCATTTATCACGAACGATGTTTACTTTTTTTGCAGTTGATTCCCATCGTGCAATATCTGCTTTGTTTTGTGCAAAAGATATTTGAACAAAAAAGAGGAATGTGATGATCAGAACTTTTCTCATTGTTGATTCTCTTTAAAGACGCGGATGAAATTTCCACCTAATATTTTTTGGATGTCTGTCTTATTGTAACCTCTTTGTATCAATGCTTTTGTAATCAATGGCATATCTGCAACATCAGTTAATTCTCTTGGCGATGAATTGATCCCATCAAAATCTGATCCGAGTCCAACGTGATCAACACCAATTAATTTAACGATATGATCAAGATGATCTAACAGTTGTGAAAGTGTTGGGCGGGCATCATCAATTTCATTTTTGTATTTTTCATTGATGCGCATGTTGGCAAAGAAATCACTTGGATTCGTTTTTAACAATGAATCTTTTTCTGCCTGATGGTTTTTGATGAATGCACGATTTTTTGCGTTGAAGCTGCTGTCTACAAATCCTGAATTAAAATTCAGGTGAATCACTCCCCCATTTTTACCCAATGTCTTTATTTGATCGTCTGTCATGTTTCTTGGAACAGGACAGAGGCTGTATGTGCAACTGTGTGAAGCGATCACAGGTTTTTTAGAAACACGCACTGCGTCATAAAAAGTTTTTTCACCTACGTGTGAAATATCAACAATCATTCCAAGTTCATTCATGTGTTGTACAATCTTTTCACCAAATGCATTGAGTCCGTATGGATGCCCAAGATTGGTTTTTGCTCTTTCATCTGCAGCGGAGCTGGCCCAATCTGTGCTGTTGTTCCAAGTGAGCGTCATATAGCGTGCTCCTCGTTTGTATAAACTATCGAGGTAATCCAACCTGTCTTCCATCATATGTCCACCTTCGACACCCATCATGCAGCCAAGCTTTCCTGCTTTGACAGCAGCTTCCAGGTCTTGAGGCGTTTTCACCAGCATGGTTTTCTTTGGATTTCTTTGGATGATGGCATACATGGAATCCATCTCCTGGTTTGCAAATGCATACGCTGTTCCCTTGCCATAATTCTCATCACAAAAAATGGAAAAAATCTGGATATCAATTCCACCTTCTTTCATTCGTTTCAAGTCGGAATGTGTTACACCTTTCAGTGATTGCTCGAAACTTACTTTTTTATCGATGCTTGTACTAATGAAATCATTGTGTGTGTCAATGACAATTGCATCTGCATGTATTTTTTTATAAGATTGTGCATTTGAAAGGAGTGCTGCAGATAGAAACACATTCAGGTATAAAATCTTTCTCATTGTTTACTTCAATATTTTTTCAATTGTTATTGAAGTTAACAAAAAGCAGCAACTTATTTCAAAGCCGGTTTGGGCATTACACCTGATTTAAAATAACGGGATGCGTCCAAAATGTATTGATAGAACTGATATTCTTCGGCATAAGCTACAACTTCATACGGAGGGCGGTAAGCGATCATAAATTTATCCAAGTTGGTTCCGTTGAGTCCTGTGATTTGTTTTACAAGTTGTTTGGTGAAACGGCTGTCAACAAACTTCTGCTGCTCTTCTTCAATCAATCTGTTTTGAAGTGTTCGAAGAGATTTATTTCTTTTGAACCTGAATAAATTGATTAAACTTGTAAGATCGAGTCCTGGCGTACCTCCCATGGTACCTGTTTCAGAAAGTTGTAATCCCCCTCTTTCAAATTCAAATACTTTTCTGTAGCGTTCTCTGTTTTCAAGTGAATCTTCTCTGTATGTTTTTTTGATGACTACAATTTCTTTCAATGTCTTGTATTTGTCTTGCACTGTTACTTGTAATGCAATATCAAATCCTGCAGGGTAATTGATTTCTTTTACCGGGAAGAAGATGGTTGATTTTCCCAGATAGGTGAATGAAATTGAATCGGTTTTATCAACGTTTAGTCCATATCTCCCAATCGAGTCTGTGTATGTAACGATTCCTTTTTTTGTTGAAATTTTTACTGCTGGAACAGTTACCATTCTGGTGGAGTCATACACCCTGCCTGTCAACCAAATTTGTGATTGCGCTTGAAAGCTGAATAGGATCAGAAGGGACGATATGATGATTTTTGGAAACAATTACTTATTGCTGATTGATCCATTTTTCAATTTGAGGGGGGAAGTGTTGATGCTCCAATGCATGAATTTTTTCAGCCAGTGAATTGGGAGTATCTGACGAAGTAACCGGAATCCTAGCCTGGAAAAATGTTTTTCCATGGTCGTATTCTTCATCAACCAAGTGGATCGTGATGCCGCTTTCAGTATCTCCTGCTTTCAATACTGATTTGTGAACGTTTTCTCCGTACATCCCCTTTCCTCCATAATTGGGCAACAATGCAGGATGTATATTAATAATGCGTCCAGAGAATGTCTTCACCATGTTTTCGGGTATTTTCCATAGAAAACCAGCCAGTACAATATGTGTAATATTTTGATTTACAAACTCTTGTACATATTTTTCAGTTTCATAGAAGCTGTTTTTTTCGAGCATCAAGGTTGGAATTCCATTGTTGGCTGCAATGTCTAGCACCCCAGCTCCCGCTTTGTTACATACAACCAGTTTAATATGTATATATCTATGATATTCAAAGTATTGTATAATTTTTTCTGCATTACCTCCCTTTCCTGAAGCAAAAATGGCGATGTTGGCAGATGCAGGAGGCATAAACTTCATTCTACGGAGTATTTTCTTCTCATAGTTCCAGAAAAATTTGAATTGTCCAAAGAAAAAAGAGACAATCAAAATGATGACTTGGTAGCCGAAGATGAGAACGATCAAACGCAATACCAATCTGAGTTCCCAGTCGTTTTTGGGGTCTAGATTCAACCATTCTGTTATGCTTCTGGAGATGTATGCCGTAAGGGTACCTGTGGTGGCGAAGGTGCAAAGAATGAGAACCAATTGGGAGGCACTCACTTTCCATTTCTTCTGGAGGCTTTTAAACATGCTGCAAAGAGAAGAAAAAAATCAACTGCAGCCCTTAATTTTATACTGTTAAATCTTTTATGACCAACGTCATACATTCTTATGACAATTTGTGGTTCTTTAGCGGCATAAATCATTGAAAAGCAGACCCAATCTGCATCAAAAAAAAGTTAACAATGTTGATATATTGTTGAATTCATACTGTAAATTTGCGACCAATTAAAGGTGCCCAACAATTTCAACACAATTTACCGAGGGTATGAATAAGAAAACAAGCTGTTTTAGAAAACTATTTTCCGCAACTATTTTATTGACTTTCTTGACTTTATCACTTGGTGCAAATGCACAGGATGGAAAAGCTTTGTTCAATCAAAAATGTGCTTCTTGTCATGCTATTGACAAGCAATTGGTTGGTCCTGCTTTGAAGGGAGTAGAAGATCGTTGGGATGATAAGAAAATGATTTACGAGTGGGTTCGCAACAGTGCTGCAGTCATCAAAAAAGGGTATCCCCGCGCAGTAACGGTTTACAATGAATTCAATAAAATTCAAATGACTGCATTTCCTGAATTGAAGGATGCAGACATCGATGCTATCTTAACATATATCAATGAAGGCGGTTCAAAAGCAGCGGCAGCTGCAACTCCTGCAGATGGCGCCACACCTGCATCTCAATCAAGTGAATCAGATTCAAATTTGTTGTATGGTATTTTGACCATCATACTTGCTGTGATTGCTTTGATCCTCTTGCAGGTGAACAGCAATCTTAGAAAAATGTCGGATGAGGCAGAAGGAACTTCTGCTGCAGAACCTGTTCCTTTCTACCGCAATAAAGTGTATATCGCAGTATTTGCCATTTTACTTTTCCTCGGTGGAGGATATATGTTGTTCCAAGGTGCGCAAGGATTGGGTCGCTCACAGAATTATCAACCTGAGCAACCTATTTATTATTCACACAAAGTGCATGCCGGTATCAATCAAATCAATTGTTTGTATTGCCATGGTGGTGCGCAGGAAAGCAAACATGCGAACATTCCATCTGTGAATGTTTGTATGAATTGTCACATGGGTATCAATGAATATGCAAAGGGTCCAAAAATATACCGTGAAGATGGAACCGAAGTTGATGGAACTGCAGAAATTCAGAAACTATACAAGTTTGCAGGATGGAATCCCACCACCAAACAATATACTGGTGAAGGAAAGCCGATTGAATGGATTCGCATCCACAATCTTCCTGACCACGTTTATTTCAATCACGCACAACACGTGAATGCAGGAAAGCAACAATGCCAAACCTGTCATGGTGAAATCCAGAAAATGGGTGAAGTGTATCAGTATGCAGATTTAAGCATGGGCTGGTGTGTGAACTGTCACAGAGAAACAAAAGTTCAGTTCACTGACAATAAATTCTACAGTATTTATGAGAAGTTCCATGAGGACTTGAAGAACAAGAAAATGGATAGTGTGACTGTAGAAAAAATTGGAGGAACAGAATGTCAGAAGTGTCACTATTAAAATATACGCAAACAACTCATCCCTAAGTTCAACCCAACCATAGTTATGAAGCAAAAAAAATACTGGCAGAGTTTTGGTGAATTGAAGAGCAGTGAAAATTACCAGGAAAGGGTACAAGATGAATTCAATGAATTATTGGATGCAACATCCCCACGCAGAGACTTTTTAAAATATCTCGGATTCAGTACTGCCGCTGCTGCTGCAGCTGCAAGCTGTGAGATGCCTGTAAAGAAGAGCATTCCTTATTTGAACAAACCAGATACCATCATCCCTGGTGTTGCAAATTATTATGCAACTACATATACATTGGACGGTGATGCAGTACCTGTTGTTGCAAAAGTGCGTGATGGAAGGCCGATCAAGATTGAAGGAAATGATCTTTCAAGCATTACTAAAGGTGGTACTTCAGCACGTGTGCAGGCTTCGGTATTAGGCTTATATGATACAGCACGTTTGCGCTTCCCTCTTGCCAATGGCAAAGAAGTGAGCACATTCGATGCATTTGATAAAATGGTGGCTGAAGGAATGAGTGGTATTGCAGGTAAGCAAGTGGTGTTGTTGACTGAAACCATTTCATCACCAACAACCAAAAGTGTAATTGCATCTTTCCTTGCAAAATATCCTGGCGCACGTCATATTCAATACGACGCACTTTCAGCAAGTGGATTATTAAATGCCAACCAAGCTTCATTTGGTAAAAGAGCTATTCCTTCTTATCAATTTGATAAAGCAAAAACAATCGTTGGTCTGGAAGCTGATTTCTTAGGAACATGGTTGAGTCCAGTTGAATATGCGCGTCAGTATGCTGCCGGAAGAAAAATCGACCAGAAGAATCCAGCAATGAGCAAGCATATTCAATTTGAGGGTATGTTGAGTCTCACTGGTGCAAATGCTGATGATCGTTTTGTTCATCGTCCATCTGAGGCCGCTGCAGTTGCATTGAATTTGTATGCTGCGATTGGAGGTTCAGTAAGTGCTCCAGCATTGAGTGATGATAGATTGAAAAAAGGAATTAAGTTGGCAGCCGATGCATTGAAAGCATCTGGATCTGCTTCTTTGGTTGTTAGTGGGAGCAACGATGTTACCGTACAATTGATTGTAAATGCAATCAACCAGCAATTGGGTGCTTATGGCAATACCATTGATTGGGGAACAACGTTGAATACACGTCAGGGTGATGATGCTGCCATGGTACAGTTGGTGAAAGACATGAATGATGGTGCAGTTGGTGCTTTGTTGATCCACGGAGTAAATCCTGTTTACGATTATTTTGATGCGAAGAAATTTGAAAGCGGATTGGCGAAAGTGGCCGTATCTGTTTCATTCAATGATAGAGAAGACGAAACAAGTGTATTGTGTAAATTTCAAATTGCGGATCATCACTTCCTCGAAAGTTGGGGAGATGCAGAAATGAAATCTGGCTATTTGAGTTTCATTCAACCGACCATTGCTCCTTTATTTAAAACAAGAGCATTTCAAACTTCATTGTTGAAGTGGAGTGGAAATGATACTTCATACGGGGATTATTTCAAGCAATACTGGAGCAGCAAGTTTGGCTCACAGGATGCTTGGGATAAAGCATTGCGTGATGGTGTTGTTGAAACACCAGCATCTACAAGTGCAGGTTCATACAGTGGATCAGCTTTTGCAAGTGCTGCATCTACAGTAACTGCTGGAAAGAATTCCGGAAAAGAAATTGTGCTTTATTCAAAAGTTGCATTGGGTGCTGGTAAAGAAGCCAACAACCCATGGTTGCAGGAAATGCCCGATCCAATTACAAAAGCAACTTGGGACAACTATGCTGTGATTTCATTTGCAACTGCAAAAGAATTGGGTATTGCAGTTGATGATAACTATGAAGTAGAAGTGAAAAAGCCAGTGGTTAAAATAACTGTTGGTAAAAATGAATTGACCCTTCCAGTATTGGTTGTACCCGGCATGCACAAAGATGTCATTGCAATCGCAGTAGGTTACGGAAGATCAGAGAAGACAGGTAAAGCTGCTGCCAATGTTGGACAAAATGTTTTCAATTTGGTAAGCTTCAACAATACTTTTAGTTACTCAGTTGCTAATGCTGCAGTTGAAAAAACAAAAGAGACTTTCAAACTTGCTTACACGCAAACACATAACCAGTATGAAGGTCGTGATGAAGTGATTCGTGAATTTGCATTGAATGAGTTCAAGAAAAATCCAACCATTCTGAAAGACAAGCGTGATGAGTTGGTGGAAACATTTGCAAAAGAGACAGGTGACTACCGTGCAGAAGGAACACTTTATCCAAATCATCCTTATCCAGGTGCTAAATGGGGTATGAGCATTGACCTCAATTCATGTATTGGTTGTGGTGCTTGTACGGTTGCATGTACTTCAGAAAACAACGTTGCAGTTGTTGGTAAATCTGAAGTATTGCGTTCTCATGAAATGCATTGGTTGAGAATTGATCGTTATTATGCTACTTACAGAGATGAATCTGGAAATGATAATCTGGATGATTTGAACGTGGTGTTCATGCCAATGCTTTGTCAGCATTGCGACAATGCACCTTGTGAAAACGTTTGTCCTGTTAATGCAACCAACCACAGCAGCGAAGGGTTGAACCAAATGACTTACAACCGTTGTATTGGTACTCGTTATTGTGCCAACAACTGTCCTTATAAAGTTCGTCGCTTTAACTGGGCTGATTATTATGGAGCAGACAGCTTCCCAGATAATCAGCGTGGTAAATTGGATGATTCTGTGATGATGATGAATGAAGATCTCACAAGAATGGTATTGAATCCAGATGTTACTGTCAGATCTCGAGGTGTGATTGAAAAATGTTCTTTCTGTGTACAGCGTTTACAAGAAGGAAAGTTGAAAGCGAAAAAAGAAAACAGGCCGCTTGAAACTGGTGCTGATGGTAAGTGGGATATCAAAACTGCTTGTCAGCAAGCTTGTCCTACCAACGCCATCGTATTTGGTAATGTAAATGATAAGAACAGTCCAGTTAGCAAAATCCGCAATGAAGAGCAAACAAACAGGTTGTTCTATTCATTGGAGCAACTTCACGTGTTGCCAAGTGTGAGCTACCTCGCAAAGATCAGAAATACAGATCGCCAGGTTGGCATTGTAGAAGAGGAGCATGCTGCAGAAGCAGAACATGCAGAACACAAGGAAGAGAAAAAAGAAGCTGCGGCACATTAATATAATTAGAGAGTATTATCTCATAAACGACCAAGCATGAGTCTAACAAAGTACGAATCACAGTTAAGAGAACCATTGGTAAATGGTAATAAAACCTATGGTCAGGTTACGAATGACATTGTGCATACCATCGAAGTGAAGCCCACTCGTTTGTGGTACATAGGCTTCTATGTATCTGTTGCATTTTTGTTGTTCGGTGTTTATTCCGTTTATCGTGAGGTAACTTATGGTATCGGACAGTGGAATGTAAACAGAACCATTGGATGGGGTTGGGATATCACCAACTTCGTTTGGTGGGTTGGTATCGGTCACGCTGGTACGTTGATTTCAGCGATCTTGTTGCTGTTCCGCCAAGGCTGGAGAACCGGTGTAAACAGAGCAGCTGAAGCGATGACCATCTTTGCGGTAATGTGTGCTGGTCAGTTTCCCATTTTCCACATGGGAAGGGTTTGGATGGCGTTCTTCACGTTGCCTTATCCAAATACACGCGGACCATTGTGGCCTAACTTTAACTCACCATTGCTGTGGGACGTATTTGCGATCTCAACTTATTTCACCGTTTCACTTTTGTTCTGGTATTCTGGTTTATTGCCTGACTTGGCAACTGTGAGAGACAGAGCAAAAACAAAATTGCGTAAGCATTTATATGGACTCGCTTCTTTTGGATGGAGCGGAAGCACAAAACATTGGCAGCGTCATGAAAGTTTATCGCTTGTACTAGCAGGACTTTCAACTCCGCTTGTATTGTCGGTGCACACCATCGTATCGTTCGACTTCGCAACTTCAGTTGTTCCAGGTTGGCATACTACCATCTTCCCACCTTACTTCGTTGCTGGTGCGATCTTCTCTGGATTTGCAATGGTGCAAACATTGATGTTGATCACAAGAAAAGTAATGAATCTACAAGACTACATTACACTTGGACACATTGAGGCGATGAACAAGGTAATTGTATTAACCGGATCGATCGTAGGTTGCGCATACTTAACAGAATTGTTCATGGCATGGTACAGCATGGTGCCATTTGAACAGGATATATTCTTTAAATACAGAATTGCTGGTCCTTATGGATGGAGCTATTGGTTGATGATGACATGTAACGTGATTTCTCCTCAGTTGTTCTGGTTCAGAAAGTTGAGAAGAAATGTAACATTCACCTTTATCATGAGTATCGTGGTGAACATCGGTATGTGGTTTGAGCGTTTTGTGATCATCGTATCATCCTTGTACCGTGATTATCTTCCATCTTCTTGGTCTGTTTATTACAGACCAACTATTTGGGAAGTTGGTTTCTATCTCGGAACATTTGGATTGTTCTTCACTTGTTATTTCCTTTTCTCTAAATATTTCCCTGTAATCGCTATTGCTGAAATCAAGCACGTGTTGAAGACAACAGGTGAAAGCTTTAAAAATGAAATGACTGCATTGGAGCAAAAAGAAGCGGATAGCTTCTATGATGAGATGCACCATGATCATCATGAAGAGGGCAATGTAAAAGTGGCACATCACTAATTAAAAAGTAAAAATTATACAATGGCGTTGAAAAAATTTGTGGTAGGATGTTTTGAGGATGAAAAAGTTCTCTTTCCTGCTGTTGCCAAAGTAAGAAAAGCTGGATATAAAATCCATGATGTATATACTCCATTTCCTGTACATGGATTGGACAAGGCAATGGGATTGAGAGATACCAGTTTGCATACTGCAGGATTTTTGTTTGGATTGATAGGAACAACCACTGCAGTTACTTTCATGACTTGGGTGTTCACAAAAGATTGGCCAGTAAATATTGGCGGTAAACCAAATTTTGCTTTGCCGGCCTGGATTCCCATCACATTTGAAATGACAGTTCTTTGTGCAGCGGTTGGTATGGTGCTTTCATTCTTATATATATGTCAGCTCGCACCGTTTGTAAAAAGACATCATTTTCATGCGCGAGCTACAGACGATTTGTTTGTAATGGTCATTGAGTGTGGTGATAAGACAAATGAAAAAGAACTCAGTTCTTTTTTGAGCAGCACCGGTGCAACGGAAGTGAATACACAAGTTGCAGAAGAAGGTTGGTGGATTGGAAGATATGACAAGGAGCAGGAATTGTATAAGGAAACAAATATTGCATAATTAAAGAAGCGAAGGGTTCGAAGAGATCATAAAACGACAAAGCGATGAAAAGATCAACACTTGTTTTTTTTGGAATGATTGCACTGGTGGTGATGGCTGTAAGTTGCAGCGATGTAAAAAGAAAACCAGGTAAGGTATACATGCCGGATATGGCATACAGCCGTGCGTATGAAACCTATTCTACAAATCCTGTATTTGCAGACGGAAGAACAAGTCAGGGTCCTGTTGCAGGAACTGTAAAACGTGGAGACGAATATCCAGTGCATATCCAACAGGATGCAGTGGGTGATACTGCAAATTATTTTGCATCCCGTCAGATGCCCAATCCAATTGCTTCTTTGAGTGAAGCAGAATTAAAAGAAACCGAGCGTTTGTATCTTATTAATTGTGGAATTTGTCATGGTCCAAAACTCGATGGCAATGGTCCTTTGTGGAACAATGGTGATGGTCCTTATCCATCTAAGCCAGCAACATTGGTTGGAGATTCAAAATATGAATCTATGCCAGAGGGGCAAATGTTCTATTCAATAACATTTGGAAAGAATTTGATGGGAAGTTATGCATCACAACTTTCGGCAAAGCAACGCTGGCAGGTGATTCATTACATTAAAGTGAAACAAGGTAAAATCAAAGCTGCTGCAGCTGCTACCGATAGTACTGCTGTTGCTGCAAAATAATATCAACAACGTATTAAATAATCAGGGATGATCAAGCAACAATTTGAGATTTCAGCGGGATACAAGAAGTGGACCAACATATTATTAGGTGTTGGCGGATTGGCGTTTGTGTTAGGAGTTGTATTTCTCGGCATGAGCAAAGACGAATTGGCACAAACAAGGTTCTGGTCTGTATTGTTGCAAAACAGTACGTTCTTCCTGTTGGTTGTGAATGCCAGCATGTTCTTCATTGGTGTAACAACGCTTGCAATGGGCGGATGGCAAATGGCATTTCGCAGAGTACCCGAAGCCATTTCAAGTGTAGTGCCTGTCTTTTCTGTACTTGCATTGTTGGTATTTGTTGGACTCATCTTTGGGAACAGACACGATATATATCATTGGTTGGATAAGGAACATGTAGCTCATGATCCTATTCTAAAGGGCAAGACTGCTTTTTTGAATCCAACTTTTTTCATGGTGTGGACAGTTGTCACACTTTCACTCTGGTCTTTTGTGGGTGCCAAGATGCGAAAACTTTCTTCTCAGGCAGATGAAAACATGGATCAGGAAACATCAAAAAAATTCATTTGGAACAATACAGTTTGGGCAGCTGTTTTCATTGTGTTCTTTGCATTGACAGTTGCTTCTACCATTCCTTGGTTGTGGTTGATGAGTATTGATGCTCACTGGTATTCAACCATGTACAGCTGGTACACATTTGCAAGTACGTTTGTGGCGGGTATGTCATTGGTAGCATTGTTTGTAGTGTACTTGAAGAACCAGGATTATTTGGAATATGTAACTGAAGAGCACTTGCATGATTTAGGAAAGTTCATGTTCGCGTTTTCAGTGTTCTGGACATACTTGTGGTATTCACAGTTTATGTTGATCTGGTATGCAAACATTCCGGAAGAGACTATTTATTTCAAGCCACGTTTACAAGGTGCTTATAGAGGAATCTTCTTCTTGAATCTTATCATCAATTTCGTATTGCCTTTCTTGTTGTTGATGAAAAGAGGTTCAAAAAGAAATTATACATCCATGACGTTTGTAGCAGTGTTGATCATTCTTGGGCATTGGGTAGATTTCTATCAGATGGTGATGCCTGGAACCATGCATGAACATTACAGTCTTGGTTGGTTTGAGTTTGGCATGTTGATATTCTATGCAGGACTCATCATGTATTTTGTGGGAAGAGGCTTGAGCAAGAAACCATTGTTGGCAGTACATCATCCTTTTGTAAAAGAAAGTTTGATTCATCATACTTAAACGAAAATTCAATTCATTAACAAAACATACGTACGATCATGTCGGGTTATTTCATCTTAGCAATCTTGACGCTCGCCTTTGTGGTCACTTTTCAGATCGCGAAAGCAAGTGAATATGTTTCTGTGTTGAAAGGCGAAGAGAAAGCATTCAGGCAGAACAACCGCATCAATGCGTTTCTATTCATTGCATTTTTAGTGTTGGGATTAGCCGCTGCATGGTGGTGCAATGAAGAATATTATAAGAAGACATTGATGGCCCAGCCTTCTGCATCTGATCAGGGAGAGAAAGTTGATTTCATGTTGATGTTGACTTTTGCTGTGACAGGGTTGGTGTTTCTTATTACACAAATCCTTCTTTTCTGGTTTGCATTCAAATACCAATACAGAGAAAAACGCCAAGCGTTTTATTTCCCACATAACAATAAGTTGGAGTTGATTTGGACAGTGGTTCCAGCGATTTTCTTGACAGTATTGGTGGGATTGGGTATGTTCTATTGGTTCAAGATGACAGGAGATGCTCCGAAAGATGCTCAATTGGTAGAAATTACTGGTAAGCAGTTTAACTGGATGGTAAGATATCCTGGCAAAGACAATGTTTTTGGAAGAAAGAATTATAGACTCACAGATGCATCCAATGGGAACGCATTGGGAGTTGATTGGGAAGATGCAGCAAGCCATGATGATGTTGAAGCAACTGAAGTTCATCTTGTTGTAGGCAAGCCAGTGAAATTGGTGATTGGTGCACAGGACGTTATTCATGATGTTGGATTGGTTCACTTCAGAATGAAAATGGATGCAGTACCAGGTATTCCAACTACCATGTGGTTTACACCAAAGTATACCACAGCTCAAATGAAAGAGATTACTGGCAACAAGGATTTCGTTTATGAAATTTCTTGTGATCAAATGTGTGGAAGCGGGCACTATTCTATGCGCGGCGTGATTGTTGTGGAAACACAAGAAGAGTTTGATGCATGGATGACTTCGAAGAAACCACAATATGTTACTGTAAAAGAAGCTGCTGCTCCAGCACCTGTTGCTGATAGCACTGCAACTTCAAAACCACTTGCACAATTGAATTAAAGAGGTAAAGAAAAAAAATTACAATGAGTAGCGAAACAATTACACACGGACACGCAGTACAAGCCACTGCACATGCGCATGATGAGCACGGACACGATCATCATCACGAAGAGTCGTTTCTTACCAAGTACATTTTCAGTACCGATCATAAGATGATCGGGAAGCAGTTTTTGATTACAGGAATGATCTGGGCGATTATCGGCGGATTGTTCTCTGTGCTTTTCCGTTTACAATTGGGGTATCCTGAAATGAGTTTTCCATTTTTGGAAGATCTGTTTGGTAAATGGGCAGCAGGTGGACGCATCACCAATGAATTTTATTATGCATTGGTAACCATGCACGGAACCATCCTGGTATTCTTTGTATTGACAGCAGGTTTGAGTGGAACATTTGCGAATATTTTGATTCCTCTTCAGATCGGCGCACGTGATATGGCTTCTGGATTCTTGAACATGCTGAGCTATTGGTTTTTCTTCCTTGCAAGTGTTGTCATGTTTGCATCATTGTTTATTCAAACAGGACCTGCATCAGGTGGTTGGACAATTTATCCTCCGCTCAGTGCATTGGGACAAGCAAGTGAAGGTTCAAAACTCGGAATGGATTTCTGGTTGATATCAATGGCATTGTTCATTGTATCTTCTTTGTTGGGTGGATTGAACTATATCTCTACCATATTAAACTTGCGTACGAAAGGAATGAGCATGACAAGAATGCCGCTCACGATCTGGGCAATCTTCTTCACTGCTGTTCTTGGTGTATTGTCATTCCCGGTATTGCTTTCAGGAGCTGTGCTGTTGTTGTTTGACCGCAACTTGGGAACAAGTTTTTATCTTTCTGAGATTGTAGTAAAAGGGGAGATTCTACCAAATGAAGGTGGATCTGCTATTTTATTCCAGCACTTGTTCTGGTTCTTGGGTCACCCTGAAGTATATATCATCTTGTTGCCAGCGATGGGAATGGTTTCTGAAATTCTTTCTGTGAACTCTCGTAAGCCCATCTTCGGATACCTCGCCATGGTTGGATCTTTGTTTGCAATTTGTATTCTTGCCTTCCTCGTATGGGCACACCATATGTTTGTAACCGGATTGAATCCATTCCTTGGTGCATTCTTTGTATTGTTGACATTATTGATTGCAGTGCCTTCTGCAATCAAAGTATTTAACTGGTTAACCACCATTTGGAGAGGTAATATCAGATTTACACCAGGAATGTTGTTTGCAATTGGATTTGTGAGCTTGTTCATCTCTGGTGGTTTGACTGGAATTTTCTTGGGTAACTCAACATTGGATATTCATTTGCACGATACATATTTTGTAGTTGCACACTTCCATATTGTAATGGGTGTTGCATCATTCTTTGGAATGTTTGCAGGTGTATATCATTGGTTCCCTAAAATGTATGGCCGTTATTTAAATACAACAATGGCGTACATCCACTTCTGGGTAACTTTTGTTGGTGCATATTTGATTTTCTGGCCAATGCACTATCAAGGACTTGCTGGTATGCCACGCAGGTACTCTGATTTCAGCAACTGGCAATCATTCAATCAGTTCGCTGATATGAATAGGTTCATCAGTACTGTTGCGATGGTGGTATTTGCTGTTCAGTTGTTATTTGTTTTCAATTTCTTCTATTCTATATTCAAAGGCAGAAAAGTAAAATCTCAAAACCCATGGGGTGCAAATACATTGGAGTGGACAACTCCAATCAATCCTGGTCATGGTAACTGGCCTGGCGACATCCCTGAGGTACACAGATGGGCATATGATTATGGAAAAGACGGAAGAGAATTCATCCCACAGACAGAACCTGTTGGTGCGAATGAGTCAGCTCATTGATAATTTGATTATTCAATCGGTTGCACAACAACTGATTAAAAAATATTGTGATGCAAACCAATGAAGTGAAGAGCGGGGCGGCATCCATCTTGAAAGCAAAGCTGAAAGATTATCAGCAGCTGATGAAGTTCACCTTGAGCTTCACAGTTGTTTTCTCTTCAGTTGTTTCCTATCTGATGGTTCCCGATACAACGTTTGACATCCTTTCAGTTCTTTTACTTTTTGCTGGTGGTATGCTCGTAACAGGAGCAGCAAATGCCATCAACCAGATTGTTGAAAAAGATACCGATGCAAAAATGAAGCGTACAGCATCAAGACCTGTTGCTTCAGGAAGAATGCATATTGATGAAGCGGCTACCTTTTCGGTGCTTGCTGCTGTCTTTGGCATTTTCATCATCGGACTTTGGTTCAACTGGGTGGCAGCAGGAATTGCTGCGTTCAGTCTTTTTTTATATGGATTTATTTATACTCCATTAAAAAAGATTCATTCCATTTCTGTGTTGGTAGGCGCCATTCCGGGTGCTCTTCCATGTTTGATTGGATGGGCAGCAGGCGATCCTTTGTTGGGCGCTGGCGGATGGATTTTGTTTGCGTTGCAGTTTTTTTGGCAGTTTCCACATTTTTGGGCCATCGCCTGGGTAGCACATGAAGATTACAGCAGTGCTGGATTCAAATTGTTGCCCGATGTTGGCGGTCCAACCAAATATGCTGCAGTTCAAGCAATCCTGTATTCAGTGTTGCTGATTCCAATTGGTGTAATGCCATATATATTTGGAATGAGTGGAATGGTGAGCTTGGTAATTGTAGCCATTGCAAATCTTGCAATGTTTTGGCAATGTGTGAGATTGTTTAGAGAGATGAATGTGAAGGCTGCAAGACGTGTGATGTTCGGGTCTTATTTTTATTTACCGATTGTATTGCTTTCGTTATTGGCTGATAAATTGTAATGATGAACGAGCAGAGAAAAAAAATTCACCCACATAAGTTTACGTTGTGGGTCGCAATAGGAAGTATCCTGATGATGTTTGCCGGATTAACTTCAGCATATATCGTCAAAAGAAACCAGGCCAGTTGGATGATGTTGGAAATACCAGTGATCTTTTGGTATTCTACTTTCACCATCTTGACAAGCAGCGCAACAGTACAGCTGGCGTTGCAAAAATTGAAACAGAGAGAAATGATTGCTTACCGAAGGTGGTTGGTGATCACAGCAGTGTTGGGAGTTCTTTTTTTAGTGTTGCAAATAGCAGGATTTATGAAATTTGGTGAGTTGGATATCAGACTTATCGGAGCTGGTTCCAATGCATCTTATTCTTTTCTCCTTGCGATTTCCGGATTACATGGACTGCATGTATTGGGTGGTGTGATTGCCTTGGTCGTTATTGCATTGAGGGCATTGAGCACAACCAATAGAAACTACAGCACCATTCCTTTGGAAATTGCAGCAACCTATTGGCATTTTGTAGATATCCTTTGGATATACTTATTTATATTTTTCAATTGGATGAAATAACGCTGATTGAATTGAACCTTTAAAAAGATAAAGCATGGCAACAGCCGGAGCACAAATGGAAACCAAATGGTGGAGTGGCGGTAAAAGTCCCTTCAATGTTGAGTACGGGAAATTGATGATGTGGTACTTCCTCATGAGTGATGCCTTCACTTTTGGCGCATTCCTCATTTCATACGGAACCATTCGTTTCAGCCAAAACTATTGGCCTGATCCAAACGTAGTTTTCAATGCATTCCCTTTTGCAGGACATGCAAACCTTCCATTGGCATTCGTGAGCTTGATGACATTCATTCTCATCGTGAGTTCTGTAACCATGGTATTGGCAGTGCATGCAGGACATAAAAATGATAAAGCCGGGGTTATCAAATGGATGATATGGACAATCATTGGCGGTATTGCGTTCTTGAGCTGTCAGGCTTGGGAATGGACACACTTGATTACAGGCGATCATGCAGTATTGATCAATGGTCAAATCGAAGAAATCGGAACAACTGTTACCAGAAATCCATGGGGACCTGCAGCAAATGTTGCTGCACATGATGGCCACCATGTTGGTACTACTGGCCCTGTTGCATTCGGTGGTTATTTCTTTGGGATTACAGGGTTTCACGGTTTTCACGTATTCTCTGGAGTTGTGATCAATATCGTAATGTTGCTTATGACCATGAATGGTGTTTTTGAAAGAAAAGGACATTATCTGATGATCGAAAAGGCTGGTTTGTACTGGCACTTTGTAGATTTGGTTTGGGTATTTGTATTCCTTTGTTTTTATCTTATTTAATCAATCAAGTAATTCAAGTATATGGAACATTCAGTACAAGAAGTAAGCTTTCACCACGAGCCGGAAGGAGATGTTGTAAAGAAGATTATCAAGACAACCATCATACTTTCAGTCATCACAGTGATTGAATTGGGATTGGGTTTAACCATGTATGCTTTCCCAATGGCTGCGGGTTTGAAGCTTTTTATCAAAGGTGTGATTGTGATTCTCTCGCTGCTTAAAGCATTTTACATTGTTGGTGTATTCATGCATTTGGGTGACGAGGTTAAGAACCTGATCATGACAATCATCGTTCCATTGTTGCTGTTCATTTGGTTCATAGCTGCCTTTTTGTGGGATGGAAATTCCTGGAAAGTGTTGAGGAATACATATCATCCTCAAGCAGTTGAGGTACATGAAGGCGGGGAGCATCATTAATTAAGAGCTGTTCACGGTTAACCGTTAACAGTTAACTATACATGAAAGCATCATAGGAATTGAACCCTTAGATGCTTTTTTTGTTTATATAAATATATCATGAAAGGAAGGGTTTTAATAGCATTGATTGTGGTGGTTATCATACCAGTTGTCAGCTACTTGATCGTTGACCACTATAGCAGAGGTGCCGTTGAAATGCCTCGAAGGTATTTCTATGACACCGTGCTTGTAAAAAGAGAAAAAGGCAGAGATGTGTATGATACTGTGTGGCATAAAATCAAACCATTCAAATTGAAAAATCAATTTGGGAATGAAGTAGGATTGGATGATTGGGGAGAGAAAATTATTGTAGTTGATTTTTTCTTTACTTCTTGCCCATCTATTTGTCCTACACTTACACGCAATATGAAAAGGCTCCAAACAGCTTTTAAAAAAACTGATACTATTGTACGTTTTGTTTCATTTTCAATTGACCCTGAGAGAGACAGTGTTGCGAAGCTGAAAGCATATGGCGATAAATTTCAAATTGATCACGACAGTTGGTGGATGTTAACCGGCCCCAAGAAAGAGATCTACGATATTGCCTTGAATGAATTCAAAGCATCAGTTGCATCCAATGGAAATATTGATACCGGATTTATTCATACAGAGAAAATTTTCTTGTTGGATAAAGAGCATGTCGTTAGGGCATGGTACAATGGCCTAGACAGTGTACACTTGGATCAGGTAATCAAAGATGTTGTGTTGTTGAACATGGAAAGAGATAAAAAGAAAAAAAGAAACCTTTTTAGAAAATAAAAATAAATATTATGTTAGAGGCCAGCATCCAAAAGAATGATAAAAGAGCCAATGTTCTGATTATTCTTTTTTCAATCATTGTTTTTGTTGCAGTTGTTTTTCTGTCAAAAATAAAATTGGAAGTTTCTCTCCCTTTTAATGTACACTTGTTTGCAAAAATAAATGCAGTGATAAATTCTGCTGTAACCTTTCTGCTGTTGGTGGGCTTGTTGTCTGTGAAAAGAGGCAGATATGCATTGCACAAAAAAGTAATGATGAGTGCAATGGTGCTTTCACTGTTGTTTTTGGTGTCTTATATCTGTCATCACCTTTTTTCTGAATCTACTTCATATGGTGGTAATGATACAGCAAAATATATTTATTATTTTATTTTGATTACACATATCTTTCTAGCGGGTATTATTCTACCATTCATTCTATATACTTCTTATCGTGCATTGATTGCGGAATGGCCTCAACACAAAAAGCTTGCAAAAATTACATGGCCGATTTGGTTGTATGTTTCTGTAACTGGGGTAGTGGTTTATTTGATGATTAGTCCTTTTTACAGTTGACGGTTGACAGTTAACGGTTAGCAGACAACTGTTACCGGATGTACAAAGTAATTGTTGACGTGGTTGTCAGAGTTGTCTTTTTTTAATTTATCTGAAACCATTTATTTCTAAAATTTTGAAAGAAAGAAATTTTTTTGAAGACGTTTTTGAAGTTGTCCGCCTCATACCAAAAGGCAGGGTTACGAATTACGGCAGTATTGCAAAATATCTCGGATCAGGACTATCTTCTAGAATGGTTGGTTGGGCAATGAATGCATCTCATGGTGTAAAACCTAAAGTCCCAGCACAGCGTGTAGTAAATAGAAATGGGCTATTGACAGGAAAATTTCATTTTAAAACCCCTACTACCATGCAGGAATTATTAGCGAAAGAAGGTGTAAAAGTGAAGAATGATAAGGTGGTAAACTTCAAACAAGTCTTCTGGGATCCGAATGTAGAATTAGAATTTTAAAGCGATTAACATACTATCAGTTAACCGTTGACAGTTAACTGTCAACGGTTAACCGTCAACTGTATTTTCTCTCCCCCTCACCCTTCTCTCTCCTCCCTTTCCCAGGAACATTCACATGATCATACGGGCAATTCACACATTCATTCCCGCAGCATCTTCCATTTTCCAAATGGTATTTTGCGGTCAGCACCATGAACCCTCTTTCATTGTAGTAGAAGTCTTCCCCTTCAATCAGCTTTCTTTTCTTCTTCGGTTTCTCTTGCATCTTGCGTTGATTCAATTTCTCTGGTTCTATTTGCCAGTTCATCATCCAGATCAGTGGGGAGCTCTTTGTTGATCTTGAACTTGAGGTAATGAACTGTTTTGCTTTTTGCAATATCGAGAGATTCGTAGTGGGTCTTGATTTGAAGTTCTTTGTTTTGTGGAAGATCTACGGCGATATTCGCACTATCTTCAAACAAATCCAAGTGATACATCTCAATCACCAATTTTGTGAATTGGTAGAGCACCGGCGAATCTGTCTTTAGATGTATATAACCATCGGGCTTTAGAAATTGTTTATACTTCCTAAGAAAAACAGGATGAGTTAATCGCTTTGTTGATTTTGAAATTCTGAGTTGTGGGTCCGGGAACGGCAGCCAGATTTCATCAATTTCATTTTCATTGAAATATTTCTCAATCATTCCGATTTGGGTGCGCAGAAAAAAGGCATTCTTCAAGTTCCGCTCCAGCGCTTGTTTTGCACCTACCCAAATTCTGTTTCCTTTTACATCTACTCCGATATAATTTTTTTCTGGATACAGTGATGCGAGTGCGATGGTATATTCTCCTTTTCCGCAAGCGAGCTCAAGGGAAATGGGATGGTTGTTTTGAAAAAAGCCATTCCACTTTCCTCCAGTATTTTCGGGATATTCCAATACATGTTCAAAGGTTGCTATTTCAGCAAATCGCTTTAATTTCTTTTGACCCATAGAATTGGCGCAAAGGTAATGAGGGCGTGATTATTCTTCCCATTTTTTAAATGCGAGTACAGCATTTAAACCACCAAATGCAAATGCATTTGATAATGCATATTGTATCTTTTTTTCTTTGGATGCATTTGGAACGATATCTATATCGCAGGTTTCGTCTTTTTCTTGAAAGTTTGCAGTAGGTGGAAGAATACCGTTTTTTAATGCAAGCACAGTTGCAATGGCTTCAAAGGAACTTGTTGCACCAAGTGCATGTCCATGCAACGATTTGGTTGAACTAATGGAAAGTTCATTTGCGTGGTTGCCGAAAACATTTTTTACAGCAGCAACTTCCATGGTATCATTGACCAAGGTGCCGGTGCCATGTGCATTGATATAACCAATTTGAGAAGGATTGATCGATCCATCCTGCATAGCCATTTGCATTGCTTTTTCAGCGCCCTTTTGATCTGGTTTGGTAATATGACTTGCATCTGATGTCATTCCAAATCCAACAATTTCACCTAAAATATTTGCTCCACGTTTTTTTGCGTTGTCCAATGTTTCCAATACTAGCATACCACTTCCTTCACCCAAAATCATTCCCTGCCTGTTTTTTGAAAACGGTCGACAGGTGTCTGGGGCTACCACGCGGATAGCTTCCCATGCTTTCAGAAAAGTATAGGTGAAGGGAGTTTCGCTTCCACCACATATAGCTTGATCACATACTCCGTTTCTTATCAACCAAAATGCATTTCCGATGGCATGATTGGAAGAAGCACATGCTGTAGAAATTGCATACACCGGTCCTTTGATTCCCATTTGCATGCTGATATTGCTGGCAGCACCATTGGGCATGGTTTTAGGGATAGAGAGGGGATGAACCCTGGTTTTATTTTCTCTATACAAATCAATGTATGACTGCTCTTGTGTTTGCACACCACCAATGGAAGTTCCGCAAATTACAGCAGTGTTATATGCATTCTCGTCATTAAAAATGATTCCTGCATTTTTTACGGCTTCTTTTGCAGCAACAACAGCAAGCTGTGTAAACCGGTCCATCAGATCAAGATCATCTTTTTCAATGATGCCAGTTGCGTCAAAATGTTTGATGTCTGCACCATTTTTGAATCTGATTTGATCAGAGAAGGAAGCGCTGTATGGACCAATACCTGAATTACAGGTAATGACATTGTTCCAAAATTCTCCAGTGTTCATGCCAATGGCAGAGACTATTCCAGTACCAGTAACAACTACTCTTCTGTTCTGCATGAATAAACTATTGCATGGCCTTTGATAAACCATCAACGGCTTGGCGGATGGTTTTGATTCCTTGTAATTCAGTATTTGGGATGTTTACATTGAATTCATCTTCCAGATCAGCTATCAATTCGATAGAGTCGAGTGAATCCAATCCCAGTTCTTCAAAACTGCTGTCAATTGAAATGAGTTCTTTGTTGATTCCTTTTTTGGAAGAAAGCAACGTAGCCATTTTTTCAAATACTGCTTCGCTCATGTGTAATGGTTTGTGGTAAAATTATGCAATTTGAATGATCTGTTGAAAAACACGTCCATACTTTGTTATAATCCTTCTATTTCATGTCTTTTCTCACTTTTTAGCGGTTTTAGCTGAGGTTAGTTTTACATCATCATAGAAAATAGAATGAAAAAGACACCCGCCTATTTAATTACCTTAAAAAACAAGAACATGAAGAAAATGATTTTGATGATGGCAATCATGCTGACAGGGTTCATCAGTTTTGCCAATGGGAAGGAGGCCAGGTTGACCTCAAGAGCATTCAACCAGATTCACACAAATTTTGACTGTACAGTTACATTGAAGGGATATGTATCTGTTGGGGCCGCTGGCTTTGAAGTTACCTGTTCTGCAACAGCCAGCACCTGCGAGTTGGCTACACAGCAAGCTTCTACTTGCTTATCTGCTGCAATTAAAACAATTAAGAAAACTTATTTATAAAAAACCGGCGGGTGTTTACATGAAGCGTATGAAAAATATATTATTTGTTTTATTAACGATTGGAACCATAACTGTTCAGGCACAGGATCATATTGAGTCGCAAGTTGTTCATTACAATATTGTTTATAATCATTTGTTTGATCGGGAAAAAGATTTCAAACAGTATGATGCAATCTTATACATGCAAGGAGATCGATCATTGTTTACCATGAAACGCAATGATAAAATTGAAGATGCCTATCAAACAAATTATTTCGATGCGAGTCCGGATAGTTTGTTTACAGTCTTCAAAGATTTTGAATCCAATTCACTGTTGTTTGATTTTTATCATTTGCAACAGGGTAATATAATATATGCAGATACACTGCATCCAATGGAGTGGAAGTTGGAAAGTGAGGAGACAATAGTGGGCGGCATACCATGCAAGAAAGCGACGGTTAGATTTAAAGGGAGGGATTATGTTGCTTGGTATGCCCCTTCCATCCCCATTTCGAATGGGCCTTGGAAATTAGGTGGACTTCCCGGTTTGATTTTAGAGGCATATGATGAGAGACGGGAATGGCATGCGGTATATAATAACATGAAAGATATTGCGTTTATTGATTTTAGCTATTATGAAAGGCTTGTCAATAAAGGAGTATCGAGTTTTACAGATTTTATCAATGACTTAAAGATTTTACTCAAAAGAATGAGTGGCTCATTGTCGAATAAAGGCAGTGATGATTGTTTAACCTGTATGAGCACATCACTTGTTACCATGTATATGTGGGAAAAGATTGATTGATGCGTTTGATTTTATTGGCAGTTACCATCACGTTTCAAATGGCGTTGAAAGCTCAACCAAATCATGCAGAGCTGCCTGTGATCAAAAATATTCCGGAAATCCTTGTGAAACCTACATTGGGCGTAATGAGGATTTCACGGGATACCATTGAATACAAGGTAGGCAATACGCTGAGTCCGGAGATTGTTAAACTGGAAGATTTATTCAGAAATTTTCTAGGGTTTCATATCACAGATAACGGACGAATATTTTATAATGGGAAAGAGGTATCTTTTTTATTGATTGATGGAGATCCAGTTTCAATTTCAGATTACAATATTATTTCTCAACATCTCAATGCAAACATGTTTAGTAGCATTGAAGTGATACAGCAATATCAATCAAATAGATTTATTGGTGTTTCACCTACTAAAAATGAGCTTGCCATCAATCTAAAAATGAAGAAGGAGTTTCGAGGGAGATTCAATACGGATTTAACAGTACAGGTGGCATCTCCAAAGGGGTTATATGGGATGATTGATGCGAATCGAATTGTAGGAAAAGTCAAGTCGATTGCGGTAGTTGAGAAAAATATATATGGGAACCAATGGGAAATGAGAAGTACTTCAAATGTAAACAATCAAGAGTATAAAGTTCCTTTAATCTCTTTATTACAGCATCCATTTTTACTCCAAACCAATTTATTTAAGCAATCCTATCTATTTAATAATGTCGGGAATCATATAAAAATGTTAGATGCATTCAAATTGAGGTCCTACGCGACATTTCGGGTTGAGGCTGGAAAAGAAAAAGTGTATCTCGATTTTAACGAGCATCAGCAAAACAATTATTTTATCGGGGTAAATAATATTTTGAATGAAAAACGAAATTCGAAATTGAATCTATCGAATGAAAACAGTTATCTGAAACTGATGTTTGATCATGATCATTTAAAAAGCAATCGAGGAGAGTATAAACTATATATTAATTATCAAGCATTAACACAGCAATTACAAGATTCAATTGAGCGTGGTATGAAACGCTTCAATTATTCATGGGATGACCAGCGAAGAAAATTGGTTATGTTTCAAGGTCTTGAAAAATACTTGATCGGGAAGAAGTATTTATTGGAGATAGGGTTTCAGTACGGTTTCAATAATTTATACAGACTGATGAAACAAGATGATATCGAAAAAAATGAGTTCGATATTTTACAGCAATATTTATCAACTGAGATTGGGTTGTCTTTTCAAAAAGTAAAACATTCTTTTCATATTGGGCACCGCTTTGTAAATGAGCAGCGAGAGATTTCCACTCAGTTTTTGAAACAATATGTATTTGTTGAGCACCAATTTCGTTTGAATAAAAAAATGTTGTTTAACACTGATTTGTCAGTAGGAAATGGGAAAATATCAACTAAGGGTAACCAAATTTCAAAGACTATTTTTCTATTGGAGGGCGAAATGATTTATAAGAAATCCATGTTTAATCATACTTATTTAAAATATTTCCTTAGTCAGCGAATACCAATAATTGAAGCATGGATGGTAAACCCATTATTACATTTATCCGGTTATATACAATATCAATATTTGCCTGATCGGTTTTCTTTGATAAAGAATGTTGAATTGGGGAAGTCTTATCAGCATTTGTTTCGTGGATTTGGGTTTAATTATTCAGTGATTGCCAATTATGTAAAAAATGATGCGTTTCATTCAATAGGATTCCATTCGTTTAACATTGTCGATACTATTTGTTATGGGAATAATTCTCGAAATATTCAATGTAGGGCCGAAGCAGATCAATTTATATTTCCACTAAAAATTCGGCTCTCCACCTCTTTTCAATTTACTTCTGCCAGAATGATTCAGGGTATAATGGGTCAATCAACTCCAATGCTATTGAATCTTCATTCGATTAGACTGGCTTGTAAAAGTTCCTGGGAAAAATCATTTCAATGGGAGTACTCTGGTAGTCTTCAACGAAATTATACAAGAGCTGGAGGTAAAGGGGCGAATGTTAATTTCTTGATTCATCAATTGAATGCAAAATATAAACTAGGTAGAAAACTTTATACTGCTGTTCAAACAAATTATATCGATTATCAACAGCAAAAGAATTATATGTTCTTGGATGTATTGCTTCAATTTAGGTCTTCTGAGAAATCTAGTCTGAATATATCTATGATGAATGCATCAAATGTTCAAAGCTTTGAACAATCATTTGTTTCGGGCTATGGACTGCAATCTATTTCAACTCCCTTGGCAGGAAGAAAGTTTCAAATTGAATTCAGAAGGAGTTTTTGATTATTCGATGTTTAAAACTTTTTGATCGCTTTCATTTCCTGCTCTATCGATAGCGCTGATGACCACTTTTTTCAATTCAACTTTTTTCCCATCTATAAATTTAAATTTATTGATAGCAGTTTTCGTTTCAGTTTTAGGCAGTATTTGATAATCCCATTGGTTTTCAAAATTTGTATAGAGTACATACTGGAATACATCATCATCTTTTGCTTTCCAATTTATTTCAATGGATGCTCCAAGTTTTTTGATACTGCTCAAAGGAGCATTTGGTGGAATTGAGTCGAGCCATTTGCTTGCAGGGATCAGTGCGGGATTTTTATAGGGGCCTTCTATCAGGTTTTTGGTAAGGGATGGATTTTTGGTGAGCATAGAAATATTCCAGTGAACCACTCCATTGCTTTTTGGAATCAGTGTTCTTCCAAATTCAATTTCCTGTGTGATTTCTGTATTGTCGGCTCTGCCATACTTGTCAGTATTGATATTGATACCTGGCCATAGATGTCGTTGTTGGGTATTTTCTTCCTGCCACCAACCGAGCAGTACTGGGAAGCTTTGTTCTGTTTTACTGGTTGGCCAGTAAAGTTGGGGAGTGAAATAGTCTATCCATCCTTTGTTCAACCAAAGTTTTGCATCGGCATATAATTTTTCATATTGATCAAATCCTTTGATGGTAGATGGAAATCCTGGTCGCCATATACCAAAAGGACTGATTCCAAATTTCACGAAGGGCTTGGATGATTTGATTTCGTTGTATACTCTTTCAATGAGGTTATTGACAGAAGATCTTCGCCAATCACCTTTTGAAAGTGTCCCGTTATTACTTACATATTGCTGATATGATTTTTCATCTGGGAAATCTTGGTCGCCATTATAGGATGGGTAAGGATAAAAATAATCATCGAAATGAATTCCATCGATATCATATCTGTTTACAATATCCATCACTACTTTAGTTGTGAGGTCTTGTGTTTCTTTTTTGGAAGGGTCCATCCAGTAAAATCCTTCTTTGAGTTTATATACCATTTCAGGATTTTTTTTGACGATGGATTCATTGCTGATATCTTTTGAGCTTGTATGGTGAGCGCGATAGGGATTCAGCCATGCGTGCAGTTCCATTCCTCTTTTATGTGATTCATCGATCCAGAATTGAAGAGGATCATAGTAAGGGTATGGTGCTTGATTTTGTTTTCCTGTTAGAAAATAAGACCAAGGTTCGAAGTTGCTTTTATAGAGTGCATCAGCTTGTGGGCGAACTTGAAAGATAACTGCATTAAAATTATTTTTTTGGAGATAGTTGAGCAGTTGAATGGCTTCTTCTTTTTGTTCTGCAGTTGAAAGTCCAGGTTTACTTGGCCAATTGATGTTAGCAACTGTTGCTATCCATGCAGCGCGGAATTCGCGGGGAACGATGTTTAGTTGACTGTTGACGGTTGGCGGTTGACGGTTGGCGGTTGACGGTTGACTGTTGTCAGTTGACTGTTCGCGGTTATCCGTTGGAGCTGTGTAAGTTGTAGGTTGTAAGTTGTAGGTTGAGTCTTTTGTGGGGAGTGGGTTCTGCGTTGGGAGTTGATGGTTGACAGTTGAATCAGTTGTGGCTTTTGGGTTCTGGGTTGCGGGTTGGGAGTTAACAGTTGACGGTTGACGGTTAACTGTCAACTGTGAACTGTCAACTGTATTTCCCTTCTCTACCACTTCTCTCCTGGTTGTAAACGGCGAATGTTTAGCCGTAAATTCTTTAACAGCTGTACAGCTGCTGATCAGGGTTATGAAGAAAATGTATTGGATAATCTTTTCACGCAGGTTCATTCAGCAAGTTTTGGCAAAATTAGGGCGTGTGGCGGTAATACATATTTTAAAAATGTGTAAAAAACGTTTATATACGAGGAATTGCATTAGTCGTATAATCAAATAGTGGTAACTTTATTGATATGACTTATAGAGTGAACATATTGGATCCAAAGGCAAAGAAATTATTACTCGAGATGGAGGCCAAGAAACTCATATCGATATCCAAGATGGATGAAAAAAATTTTCTAAATATTGTAAAGCGAATAAGAAGGAAGGCAATTAAATTTCCTATTGATAAAGAGGAAATTACGCGTGAGGTAGAGATTGTTAGAGCACAGCGTCATTCAAGTAATAACTGAAAAAGATTTTCAGCACTAATTTTTAGGTTATGTGGAAAGAAGAAAACAACAGTTTATATAGAAAATTTCAATTCAAAGATTTCAAGGAGGCTTTTGCGTTTTTGACAAAGGTTGCAATGGCTGCTGAGCAGGTAAATCATCATCCTGCCATTAAGAATACATGGAATACAGTCGAACTTTGGTTATCAACGCATGATGCTGGAAATGTTGTCACCGATAAGGACAGAAAGTTAGCTGAGATGATTGACCAATTGGTATGAGCATCTTAGCGAACTAATTTTTAATTTTTATATCAAATACAATTTCCGCATTCAATGCATCTAATACATTTAGTATTGTATCAAACCTTGCGCTTTTAGGTGAATTTTCCAATTTAGAAATTTGTGCTTTTTGAACGCCTACCAATTTTCCTAATTGCTCCTGTGTGAGCTTGCGTTCTTTGCGGAGCATCTTGATGTAGTCTCTTATAATTTCCATCTGAAGTTTTTTTTCGAATCGATCTCTGTTAGGAGTACCTTTCCTGCCGATATGCTTGTCTACAACTTCTTCTAAAGTATAAATTTTCAATTTGTTATTTCTTTTCATGAATATTTTTTTAAATAGTCAGACTTTATTTTCAAAGATTTATTGATTTCTTGCAGGGATAGTTTATCTGATTTTTTTATCAATCCATGTGTAATAATAACTTTTACAGAGTGTTGGCTCTGGTGCCAAAATGCTAAAAGTCTATAGTGTCTTCTTAGATGTATCGTTCTAAATTCCCATATTCCATGTTGCAATTTTTTAAATAGGCTCGCATCAACTAGATACTTTGCCTTATACATATTGCTTATGATTTTTTTCTTCGATCGATCATCCAGCTGATTCAAAAATTCTTCTGCCTCTTTTAATAGCTCAATCTCAAACCTCTTTATCATGCTCCACATTGTAAAATTACAAGTTTCCAAATTAGGAAACAATTAAAATCGTATCCAATCTGAAATTGGTTTGAAAAGGAGATTGTAAAAAGTGAAAAGCAACTGGAAAAAGAGGTATTTAAAACTAAAAAGCCCGTAAGAAAACTTACAGGCTTAAAATCAAATCTAAAAAAGAGCTGGCTGTAGGGGGAGAACACGAACCTTTTGATTTTAGCTGTAATTTAAAATATCAGAAAAAATTATAAATAATTGAAAATCAATTTTAAATGAATTTATCTGTTATTTTCGTTATCAAAGAATAACAGACGTAGTGAAACTTTAAGTGAAACCTCGTAACTTGGTGTACAAATCCTACACCAACCATGCCACGCAAGCCCGTTGTTCATTTTAGACTGAAACCAGAAGACGCTACAGGTTATTCTTTGATCTATCTCCAATTTGTTTACCAGGGAAGGAGATTGTTCTTTTCATTTGGTCAGGCCATAAAGCCATCCGACTGGAATGAGAAAAAGCAGCGTGTAAAAAACAAGCAGACCACCACAGAGGATGGCAAGTTCGCATTGAATGACCTGTTGGATAACCTCGAAAGGATTTGTTACAAGACATATAGTGAATCCTTAAAAGATGGTATTCCTGAACCAGTGGTGTTGAAAGAGGCGATGCTTCAGTTTGTAGATAAGAATCATCACCCGGAAAAAGAAAAGTCAAGTAAGCCTACTCTTTTTTCATTGGGACAAAGATTTGTGGATGGAGAGATTAAATTCCGTGGTAGGGACAAAAGCAAGAGCAGTTTAAAAAACTATCATGCTGTTTTGAAGCATCTTAAGGATTATGCAACATACAGTAAATCGAAGGTTGACTTTGAAACCATAAATCTGGACTTTTACTATTCGTATGTTTCCTATCTAAAGAAAATAAAAAAACTTGCTGCTAATACTATAGCAAAAGATATTTCTATTTTAAAGGTTTTTATGGGGGAAGCAATTGATCTGGGTTATACGGATAATATACAGTTCCGTCATAAGAAATTTTTTTACCAGGAGGAAGAGACTGAGCATGTTTACCTCACGGAACAGGAACTGCATAAGATCTACAGCGTGCAAATAGATAACAAAAAGTTAGACCAGGTAAGAGATCTTTTCATTTTTGGTGCATGGGTTGGATTGAGGTTTTCAGATTTCAGCAATATCAAACCAGAGAATATTGTCAAAATTGATGATGATTATTTTATCAAGGTAATTACACAGAAAACAAAGGAGTTGGTAATCATTCCCTGCAATCCGGTGATCATTGAAATATTTGAGAAGTATAAGCACAATAGCAATATGCTTCCAAGGACGATTAGTAATCAGAAATTCAATGAGTACATTAAAGAGGTATGCAAGCTGGCTGAACTGAATGAGTTGGGTCGACTCAGCTCCAGGCCCAAGGACAAACTCTGGCAATTGGTATCAAGTCACACCGCAAGGCGATCATTTGCCACCAATTTCTATCTTCAGGGATTTCCGACTATCGATCTCATGCGCGTAACAGGTCACAAAACTGAGACGTCATTTTTGAAGTACATCCGTGTGACTAAACTTGATACAGCCAAAAGGCTCAGTCAACACATTAAGGAAAATTGGGAAACAAAATCATAGAAAAAGAATTAATTTAATAAAGTGAGTGAGAAGTTAAAATAGGCTAGACCCAATTATTTATATTATGATAGTTATAAATAATACATATGAAAGCAAGTTCAATCGACCTTCATATAGAAATAAGCGGTCTTAGAAATTTTGTAAACGACCAGATTAATTCGGGTAATCCTTATGCTTTTGATGGGAAGGATTTTTACGAGGTTTTGAAAAGAGTTGTCATTGACGCGGAGGTCAAACCTTTTTTGACTCCCCCTAAAAGTGAAAGTGAGCAGAATTATTATGAAAAGTACCGAAGCCAGAGTCGGGAGGGATTCTATAAACTTATTCCCGATTTTTTTGAATATGAGGGAGATTTCTATGATTTGGATAGGGTACAGTATGCGCATAAAGATTTTACAATAGCTGAAGATTTCGAAAAGCTCTTTATGATAAAGCTACTTGAGCTAAAGTCGATTAACTATCCTATAGGTGAATTTCTCTCTTTCCAGCAATTTGATAGTTTCTATGGACAAAAGGAATCAATAGACAGCTTTATATATCAATTGACAGAAAAAGACAGCAATTGCCATCTTTTACAAGACTTATGTGAGGCTCTTAGAGATTGGATAGATAGTAAGAATCTTGAATTATTAATGCAATCTTCAGTAGAAATTCAAGACTCGGAGGTAGATAATGATTTAAATGAAAAATTTGATTCGCAAGCACAATGGGAAAAAGATATCGAATCACTCAGCGGTAAACAAGTTAAGTGTAAATGGAGTATAGAGCAGATTGTACATTATTTTTCTTTTCTCTATGAGGAAAAGTCTGATAAAGGTGAGCCGTACCTTAAAAAAGAACAGGTTGAACAAATATTCAAAAATGGATTTCGGATACCTGAAAAACCAATTGAGCCTCTTTTTAAATTAAATTATAGTTTGAGATTTCCTGTAAAAAATGTTACCTATGCTATCTATTACTTTTACGATCGAGCTAATGAAAGATCACATGATAAGTTAGCCTACATATTATTTTTTGCTTCATATATCGAGGATTATAGTAAGTGTATTTCTACAAAAAAGGATTATAAAACTTTCTCAAATAATTCATATAAAGCGCCATCAAGAAATAAAATAAACTGGGATAAATACCGTCCTAATTGACAGCTGCTAGGTACAAGCCAATTCAAATAAACAAATTGTATTGTATGTTTTTTTGGAAAAACCATACAGTTTTTTGTATGTTTTTTCAACTTTGATAAATCATACAATAATATATCTGCACTGAATTCTATCAGTATAATTTCGTGGTATTAAACCTTGAAATAATGGAAGAAAAAATACGTTTATGTTTTATCTGTGGAGGGATAATACCTACCACAAGGAATGGGAATTCTAAATTCTGCAGTTCAGATTGCTACAACCAGAACAAAGCAAAATTGGCAAAAATTGCAGGACAACAAAATGCTATGGAAAGGGTTCTTTTATACAATGAGGAAATTTTAGCAGAACTATACCAATCTTATGGGTCAATTTATTATTTCTCGGCCAAGCTCCTTATTGAGAAAGACTTCAATTGGGCCATCTACTCTGGGGAAGTAACTGTCAACGGATTAATTGCCAAGAAACTTATTACACATGGTTATACCTTATTTACTAATCAAAATGTACAATTATGGAAATTCTAAATCAACTTTTATCAAGTCAAATTGATTATTTAAATGCACTACGTCATGCACAAGAAATGCCACCAGCTTCACCACCAGACTCTGGTAATGGGATTAAATTTAAGATTAACGGAAAATTCTTAGTCAGAGTACTAACTGTAGTGGGCATTATTTATTTCGGTTTTCAAATTTATAAGTTTCATATAAGGGAATCCATAGAAGAAGAGGGGTAAGCAAAAATGAAAGGAGGACAAATTATATTGAATACTTTCAGTCCTGAGGAGATTGTTGAGATGATTAAACCATTAATCTTTGATGCAGTCAGGGAAGCTTTACAGGAGAAGGAAGAGAAACTCTTATCTCCTGCGGAGGTATGCAAGTTATTTGTTCCTACTATTTCTAAGACTACTCTAGCTGCATGGACAAAGAAAGGCTTTCTGACAGAGTATAGAATTGGAGGGAGGGTATATTATAAATTTTCAGAGCTTTTAAAAAAGAGAGATAAATTATCTCGTTATAAAATTAACTCGACTTTAAACATCTTATAATATTGGTATATAATAATATTTTATATATGAAGTTGCTAAGACTATATTCAAATACTCTTAAGGTATCCAATATAGAGTTTTGTATTTCTTAATTATTTAATAGAATTGCTTTAAATCAGATTAATATGCCCTTAGATTCAAGCAGTTTAGGAAAATCAACAATCATCTTATTAAACATCTTTATGCATGCTCAGTTCGTAAATCCCGTAGATGAAATATTAATAATAGATTATGTTTCTATCAAATTCTAGATTTGGAATTCAAGATGCAAATTGAGGGTAAAGTAAATCCAATAGTTTTGTTTCATGTGATGATTTTATTCATTTAGTTTCATTTAATCCGATTAAATTCGGAATTCTATGACAATTATTTTTTGGGTTGGATCTTAATAAACGTAATAAAAAGGTTTATTTAGTTTATTTTCTACTAAACTTCCTCCCAACAGTTGGGAAGTTTAGTAGACGATAAATTTAGAGTGTGTATCTTTAGTTATTAACAACCAGCTTATACTATGATTCGTAGTATTCTCTTTGCATTTATATTTTTTTTATTCGTTGAGACTTATGCGCAACAAAAAACATACTGTAATCCAATAAATATAGATTACGGGTACACGCCGATACCTAATTTCTCTACCTGGGGTAGACATCGTGCGACCGCTGACCCAGTTATAGTAAATTACAAGGGGCAGTATTATCTTTTTAGTACCAATCAATGGGGATATTGGTGGAGCAAAGACATGAGCAATTGGAATTTTATCTCCAAAAAATTTTTACGTCCCTGGCACAATGTGTACGACGAACTATGTGCACCTGCAGTAGGGATCATCGGAGATACCATGGTCGTAATGGGATCAACCTATTCAACCAATTTTACCATTTGGATGAGCACCAATCCCAAAGCAAACGATTGGAAACCACTAGTAGATTCATTCAGTATTGGTGGATGGGATCCTGCATTTTTTACAGACGACGATGGAAAATTCTATATGTACAATGGAAGCAGCAACAGATGGCCTTTGTATGGAATTGAACTGAATAGAAAAACATTTCAACCCATTGGAACCCGAAAGGAATTATTTTTCTTAGACAGCTGGCGATATGGGTGGCACCGGTTTGGTGAAAACATGGACGATACTTTTTTAGATGGATTTATTGAAGGTGCATGGATGACCAAGCACAACGGGAAATATTATTTTCAATATGCTGCACCAGGAACCGAGTTCAGTGGTTACGCAGATGGTGTGGCAGTGGGAAATGGTCCACTCGATTTTTTTCAGAACCAATCTGATCCACTGAGTATGAAGGCAGGTGGTTTTGCGAGAGGTGCTGGGCATGGTGCAACTTTCCAAGACAATCAACAAAAATATTGGCATGTGTCTACGCAGGTGATTGCTGTGAAAAATAATTTTGAAAGAAGATTGGGAATTTGGCCAGCAGGATTTGACAGAGATGGTGTGATGTACACCAATACTGCATTTGGCGACTATCCGCATTATCTCCCCGGCGATACGATCGATCACTTAAAAAGCAGGTTTACAGGATGGATGTTGTTGAACTACAAGAAACCTGTTACTGTTTCTTCCACCTATGGAAACTATGCAGCGAACAATGCTGTAGACGAGAGCATCAAAACATATTGGTCTGCTGCAACTTCATCCAAAGGAGAATGGATTCAAACAGACCTAGGAAATATTTCTACTGTAAACGCAGTTCAGATTAACTATGCAGATCAAGATGCTGTATTTCTTGGCAAGACCACCGATCAATTTCATCAATATAAATTGTATTCCTCCACGGATGGAGTAAAGTGGAATGTATTGGTTGATAAATCATCCAATAAAACCGATGTGCCACATGATTATATTGAATTGTCCAAACCGGTGCAGGCGCGTTTTATCAAAATGGAAAATATTCATATTCCCTCCGGCAAGTTTGCGATCAGCGGCCTCCGGGTATTTGGCAATGGAAATGCAATAAAACCCGATCCTGTCAAAGATTTCGTGGTGTTGAGGACAGAAAAAGACAAACGCAGTGCATGGTTGAAATGGAGTCCGGTTGACAATGCCTATGCCTACAATATTTATTTGGGAACGGCACCCGACAAATTATATACATGTATCATGGTGCACGATGCCAATGATTATTATTACAAAGGCATGGATTTGAAAAAAACCTATTATTATAGAATTGAAGCCATCAATGAAAATGGAATTTCTTCATCTTCGAATACTATAAAAGTTGATTAATATGAAAAAAACGATTGCTAGTTTCTTCATCTCTTGTTGCGTTTTAATTCAGTTGCATGCACAAGATCAGAAAATGAACTCCTTCATCAACGCGCTCATGTCTAAAATGACGATTGATGAAAAAATTGGTCAGTTGAATTTAATTACACCTGGATCAGATATTCCGACAGGTTCTGTTGTGAGTTCCAACGTGGAGAAAAAAATTGCTGAAGGAAATGTCGGTGGCTTGTTTGGAGTGATTGGAACTGAGAAAGTAAAGCAGGCACAGGATATTGCCATCCAAAAATCAAGATTAAAAATTCCGCTTCTTTTTGGATCGGATGTAATACATGGACATAAAACAACTTTTCCCATTCCCCTGGGTATTAGTTGTTCTTGGGATACAGCATTGATCCGATTTGGAGCCAGTGTTGCTGCCAATGAAGCAACTGCAGATGGATTGAACTGGGCATTTTCTCCAATGGTGGATATTGCACGCGATCCACGCTGGGGAAGAGTTTCAGAAGGTTCAGGCGAGGACCCTTTTTTAGGATCAGCCATTGCAACTGCAATGGTAAAGGGCTATCAGGGAAATTCCTTGGCAGATAAGAATACCTTGCTTGCATGCGTCAAACATTTTGCATTGTATGGTGCAGCTGAAGGAGGAAGAGACTACAATTCAGTTGACATGACCAAGATGAAAATGTACAATGAATATCTGCCTCCTTACAAAGCAGCTGTTGATGCAGGTGTAGCAACCATCATGAGTTCATTCAATGATATTGATGGTGTACCAGCTTCAGGCAACAAATGGTTGTTGACGGATTTATTAAGATCGCAGTGGGGATTCAAAGGGATGGTAGTAAGTGATTATACATCTGTAGGCGAAATGGTCAATCATAGACAAGGAGATATCAGCCAAGTGAGTGCACAGGCCATCAAAGCTGGGCTGGACATGGATATGGTGACGGAAGGTTTTCTTGGAACATTGAAGAAATCTTTGCAAGAAAAAAAGGTTTCCATCTCTGACATCGATCGTGCATGCAGATTGGTGCTCGAGGCGAAATATAAATTGGGATTGTTTGAAGATCCTTATCGATACATCGACCCTTCGCGCGCTGCGAAAGAAGTTTTGAGTGAAAGCAATCGTGCAGTTGCAAGAAAAATTGCAAGAGAGTCTTTTGTCTTGTTGAAGAGCGACTATAAAACCTTGCCCCTGAAAAAAACGACCAGCGTTGCATTGGTTGGACCACTTGCAAATGATAAAAACAATATGCTTGGCACATGGGCTGTGAGCGGGGATCCACAAAAATCCATTCCTGTGTTAGATGGTATGAAAAATGTGGCAGGTGCCGGACTTAAAATACAATACGCTAAAGGTGCCAATATCACAGATGATCCAAATTTAGCAAGACAAGCCAATGTGTTCGGTTTGAGAGTGGATATAGATAAAAGAAGTCCGGATGAAATGTTGCAGGAAGCATTGAGCATTGCAAAGAATGCAGATGTGGTTATAGCTGTTGTCGGCGAAGCTTCAGAAATGAGTGGAGAAGCAGCCAGCAGAAGTGATATCACATTGCCAGCAAGTGAACAGAAATTATTGAAGGCACTGTATACAACGGGCAAGCCAGTTGTAGTGGTGATCATGAGTGGAAGACCATTGGTCTTGACAGGTTCGATCGAAGGAGCTACTGCAGTTTTACAAACTTGGCATGCAGGAATTGAAGCAGGTAATGCGATCGCTGATGTTTTATTTGGCGATGTGAATCCATCTGGTAAATTGACCATGTCATTCCCATACAGTGTCGGCCAAATTCCAGTTTATTATTCTCAGAAAAGAACAGGAAGACCTATTGATCCCAATAACAAATTCAGCACAAAATATTTAGATGCTCCAAACGAGGCTTTGTTTCCGTTTGGATACGGACTTAGCTATACAAAGTTTGTTTACAGTGATTTGAAATTGAGCAGCAATACATTGATAAAGGGGCAAATTATTGAAGCAGAAGTTACCTTAACCAACAACGGTCCTTTTGATGGAGCTGAAGTTGTTCAGTTGTATACCTTGGATCAGGTGAGAAGTGTGACTCCGCCAGAGAAAGAGTTGAAAGGATTTCAAAAAGTAATCTTGAAATCTGGTGAATCGAAGAAGATCAAATTTACTCTATCAGAGCCTATGCTTCGTTTCTACAATGCCGATTTAAAATATATTTCAGAGCCAGGAGCCTTTACTGTAATGGTTGGAGGAAATAGCAAAGAGTTGTTATTAAAGGATATTATCTTAAAATAACATGCGATTGCTTTTATAATATTGCTAGTTCTACGGAAAAAAACATCGAAAGCTATCCTATATAATTCTCTTATTTACATTTGAATCATTATTCGATGTTTATATTAAATAAAATATTTGAATAATTAATTTTTCAAATGTAAATAAGAGAATTATTTATTAATCATAACTATTACCCCATTTAATATCAAAATCTCATTTCTTTTTTGCCAATAAATCTTTTAAATAAATATTTTAAAAAAGGAAATCAACTATAACAAAACCAATTGTAATTTTTTAAGCATTGCTTGTAGGCCAAGTGATTTCGAGTCCTTGTGCTTGAATAAACTTTTGAAAAGATCGCAGGGTCTCTTTATTGACAGCAACTTTTCTTGGTGTCGTTTTAAGGCTTAGACAATAACTCAACAAGGATCCAACAGCTTCACCAATGCTCCATTCTACAGGATGCAATCTGAAACACCCATTCGTGATATGTGTGGTGCCAATATTTTTGCAAGCTGGCAAAAGATTTTCTTTTTCAATGGGGATCAATGCTCCAAGAGGAATCTGAAAGGGGATCGAATCAAAATCAATATAATTGTCGCCTGAACTGCTTGGATGCAAATCAATGTGGTAGTAACCCACACCAACACTGTCTTCAAACGGAAACTGCTTCATTCCATTTCTACCGTATGTTTTATCAAATTGTTCTTTTCCAACGTGTTCTTCTTTTACGGTGAAGATTGTTTTCATTCTTCTCGATTCTCGGATGTATGGAAATTTTGCCAAGCCATCTGAAGTGCCCATGATATCTTTTCTCAAACGCAATCCAGGCCAGCCCATTCCTCCATCTGGTCTTTTGGCCTCTGTTTGTAACCAGTAGAGTAAACTCAAGCTGAGTTGTTTTGCGCGACCAACATGTTGATGGAATTCGCTTTCGCTCACATCCACAAGATTTCCCAGCATATAATCATTCATTGGCCAATTGATAAGGGTGATGTCACTTTTATATACACCCGACAGAAAATTTTTATGATGGATAATTCTTCTGTAATTCCACAAGTTCAATACATCCTTCACCGAACTTCCATCCGGGTTGAAGTCCAGCGTTCTTGGTTGAAGCGTAGCTGGATTCGAATAGGTGAGGCTTAGTAATTTTCCGGGCCAAGATGGTTGAAGGGTTGGAACATGGTTTTTCCAAAAATCATATTCGGATGGTTTTTCAATCACATTGTTCTTGCCTTCCTCATGATCAATGGCAAAGCAACAGGTAAAGGATTGTTGGTTGGAAGGATTGGAAATTTCAGCGGCATGCAGTTCTCCTGTTTCTTTTTTCGACACTGCGCCTACAACATAGCTCGTTTTAGTTAACGGAAGCAAATCGCCCAGTTCTGTTGCATCCACAAAAAAATCAGCTGTTGCTTTGAAGAAACTATTTGTCCGTAGGTTTTTTATCGTAATTTCTTTCACTTCACATGGACTGGCTTGGGCATCCATTGCCTTATGATTCAAAAGCAATACAACTTGATTATTTTCAATGAAGTGCTTTAGCATCTCATGCATTACTTCCAATGCAACTCTCGGTTCATGACAAAGCCTGGATACTGCACCATTGCCGGGGTTTAAGTATGCGTTTGATTTTGCTTCTTCCGTGAGCGGGTAATATTTTTTGTAATAATCTCTGACACCGTTTCGAAATTTTCTATAACTGGCAGGTGCTCCATGTGTTTCAATCCACGGATGTTCATCAGGAGGCACACCTTGTTGTGTAAGCTGACCACCAATCCAATCAGTTTCCTCCGTTAGGATAACTTTATACCCGTTTCTGGCTGCTGCAAGTGTTGCAGCAAATCCACCCAGCCCTCCTCCACAAACAATGATATCTGCTTTCATGAATTGAACGTATGCTTAAATATATTAACTTAACGATTACAATCTTGTCATATGAGCAATAAGGTTTCAAATTCGTCTAATACATTGTTTGGGATTTCTCTGATCGCTGCCCTCGCAGGATTTATTTTTGGATTCGATACGGTGGTTATATCAGGGGCCAATCTGCCAATCAAAGAACTTTGGAATACCAGTCCATGGTTCCATGGATTCTTCATCATGTCGATGGCATTATGGGGAACAGTCATTGGTTCCATTTTTGGTGGCGGACCCACAGAGAAATTTGGACGAAGAAAAATATTGTTGTGGATTGGAATACTTTTCAGCATTTCTGCTGTAGGCTCAGCGCTTGCACAGGATCCGTATAGTTTCTCTGCATTCAGATTCATAGGAGGATTGGGCATCGGAATTTCATCTGTTGCCGCACCCACCTATATTTCAGAAATTTCAACACCAGCAACAAGAGGGCGATTGGTTGCGATGTATCAATTCAATATTGTTTTTGGAATTCTTATTGCATTTTTATCCAATTACTTTTTACAGGGTGTTGGGGGAAGCAACGACTGGAGATGGATGTTGGGTGTGATGGCCCTTCCATCGTTGATTTATACATTATTGGTATTGGGAATTCCTGAAAGTCCGCGTTGGCTCATCATTCGAAAAAATGACAGGGAAGGTGCAAAACTGATATTGAATAATTTGGGGGTTAGTAATCATGATGAATTTATTGATTCCCTGACTGTTAACAGTCAACCGTCAACTGTCAACCATCAATCATCCACATTTTTTTCAGCAAAGTATGCTCGCATCATCGGACTCGCCTTCATGGTTGCATTCTATAATCAGTTGAGCGGTATTAATTTTATTCTTTATTATGCACCAGAAATTTTAGAAAGAGCAGGACTCGCTGCCAAGGCATCGTTGTTTAATTCGATTGCCATTGGAGGAACCAATCTCGTTTTCACATTTGTGGGACTCTATTTAATCGATCGGTTGGGAAGAAAAACGTTGCTTCTGATTGGATCCATTGGATATATTGTAAGTCTTAGCATGGTTGCTTATGCCTTCTACAGTGGCGCTTCACCAGAATTTTTATTGTTCTTTTTGTTGTTGTTCATTGCTTCTCATGCAATTGGACAAGGTGCGGTGATTTGGGTATTCATTGCAGAAATTTTTCCAAATACCATTCGTGCAACCGGACAAGCATTTGGAGCAAGTATTCATTGGGTGTTTGCAGCTTTGATCACCTTGGTAACGCCGGTTTTTCTTGATAAGGACAATGGCATTTTTAAAGACAATCCATGGCCCATCTTTGCTTTTTTTGCCTTCATGATGTTCACTCAATTGATTTGGGTGCTCACCAAAGTGCCCGAAACAAAAGGTGTTGCATTGGAGGATCTAGAGAAGCAGTTGATCAATTGATTATTCAATTCCTTTCGGAGAAAGCAGGTACATTCTAGTTGAAGAAGCATAAGGTCCTTTGCTTCCTTGGTATTTGAAATCTACATAGAAAGCTTTGTATCCGCTTGTTGGAAGATCAACCTCAACATGATTTTCTTTTGATCCTTTCCCTATGGATTGAGAAGAAAACTTTTCGTTTCTAAAATCAAGATCAGTTGAATTTGCCGACCATATTTGAATATCTTTCAATTCCTGATCGGTTACATTTAAATCCAAAACCACTTTTCCATTTTCAGTTTTTACATGGTTGTTGATGAGTGGGTAGGATTCTCCATTCAACATCTTACCATACATCGCACTCAGGGTTTGAAGTGCCTCGGCACCACCACCCAAATCATGTCCAGCATTCGGCACATAGTGAATCATGGTCTGTCCGGGTATTTCATTGATGTACCATTTGATTGCATCTACCGTCCAGTATTCATCATTGGTTCCAATAAAAATCATTTTAGGAACAGATAGTTTAGAACGATAACTGTAGGGATCAATCATCGTAGTGACCGCCTTCCCTTTTTTGGAAGAAGTGGATTGTGGTATTTCCAGTTTTACATAGTCTTCAATCTGATCGCTGTATGCACCGTATGATTTGAATTGATAGTTCAAGGTTGCGGGCATGTTCAACATGTCAATGACCATTGGTGCAATGGCTTTTACTCTTGGGTCTTCAGTTGCAGCAGTCAGCCAGGTTGTCCATCCTCTTTTGGAGGCACCTGAAATGAAAAAGCTTTCAATGTTTCTGTCAAATCGCTTCTTTCCAAAATCTTGGATCGCATCCATGGTGCGAACAGCAGATTTTACCATGGGGAACAACAATGGCCAGGAAGCATCGCCATCCTGTTTGTATTGATGCAGTGTATAAGAAATCAATTCATCTTCTTTCAGATTCCCCATCAATGGTTGATTCGGGGTTTGTTTTAAAATGGCTACGATGGATTGATTGGCCGCCGCCATTTGTGCTGCAACAGGCCACATCCTGTCGTTGTTGCTCCAATTGGGTTGTTCATTGGTGTTGGCACCGCCTGCAATGATCACCAATGCACCGTTGTGTTGAATCGTATTTGGAACAAGAACGGTCAGTTGATGTCGCCATGTGATACCTTTCCATTTTTGTGAGGTAAGTAAAATTTGATAGGCAGTTGTATTGCCAATTTTGGATGAATCTTTTACTTCATAGCTGTAAAAGGCATCTCCGTTGTTGAGGTAATGCTCAAATGCTTTTTCAGGTTTTATATGTTGTTGAGCATGGGAAGAAGAAATGATCAGCAAAGCCGATATACCCATGAACAATGATATTTTTTTCATTTTCTTAGTTTTAAGAAAATTACAAAGAATATCTATTCGAAACCTTTCAATTCAATAGAATACATGATTTAATATTTTTTTAACCCCTGTCTACTTGAAAAAAACTACTTCCTACTACTATGGGTCCTAGTTTTGCAACATGATCGAGTTGATTAAAAATAGATCGGATATTGGAGCAGGTACGCGAGGCGCCGACATGGGCATAGATGCAATGGAAATTGCAGCCATCAACATGGGCGATGATTATTTCAATCGTCACAATCATACCGATGTTAGAACACATAACGAGAGCATCTATAATAAATTCACCAGCAGTGTTGCGAAAAGAATTGAGCATGTATACCAACAATGCGAACGAGTAAGCAATGCCGTTTCAAGTTCGATCAAGCGCGGAAATTTCCCGATTGTTTTATCGGGCGATCATTCTTCAGCTCTCGGAACAATTGCGGGAATCAAACAAGCTTTTCCAAAATCAACACTTGGCGTTATTTGGCTGGATGCGCACGCCGACATTCATTCTCCCTATACTTCTCCTTCTGGCAATGTGCATGGCATGCCCTTGGCTGCTGCATTGCAAGTAGATAATTTGAACAATCAAATCAATCAGGTGGAAGAAGATACAAAGTGGTATTGGCAAAGAATGAAAATGCTTTGTGGCGACAATCCTAAAGTTGATTCAAAGCATCTTATTTATTTGGGACTCAGAGATTTTGAAGAAGCAGAGAAGAAGTTGATCGAGGAGTTGAACATAACACATCACAGTGTGCCATTTGTACGATCAATGGGCATCGAAAAAATAGTGAAGGATTGTTTGCTGCAGTTGTCGGCATGCGACAAAATCTATGTTTCTTTCGATGTTGATTCGATGGATTGCGATGCCATTTCTTTTGGAACAGGCACACCAGTACCAACAGGATTTTATGTAGAGGAAATCATCAGCATATTTGATGCGTTGATGGCATCTAATAAAATAACCTGTATTGAATTTGCAGAAATCAATCCATTGCTCGACAACAAAGGAAACAAAATGGCAGAGACAGCCTTTCAGGTATTGGCACATGTTTCTCGTGGGGTGGAGAAATAACATATTATTTCAAAAACTAATCTGATATTTGCGAACAACAAATCATTCTTCGTTGCTCAAGAAGCATTTTTTTATTTTGTTCCTGGTCTTTTGTGTTGAAGTGGATGCACAGGTTTCGACCATTCCTTACAAGGATTTGATGGATTTGTTTACTTCACATGCAGAGAAAAATAAACTAAAACAGGAGAAAGAAAAAAAACTCAACCTTTCTGTCATGCCAGCTGCAGGTTATGCCATGCATACAGGATGGGCAGGAATACTGACTGCAAATCTTGCATTGCATTCAAGTGGAGATACCACTATCCAGCATAAACTCTCAAGCATAGCAACCAACATTACTTACACAGCTTTCAAGCAAGTGATGTTGCCCATTCAGGCCAATATCTGGTCGCGGAATGATAAACTGAATTATCAAATTGATTATCGGTTCATCAAATATCCTTCAAAGGTATTTGGACTGGAGGATGATGCAGGTGTTTCCGAAGGGTACTTTGTAAAGTACAGTGGATTGAAATTGCATCAGACCGTGATGGGATCAATAGGGAAGAATCTTTACGCAGGATTGGGATTGTATTATGATCTCTTGTGGAATATTCATGAAGTAGATCCACCTGCAAATGTGAAGACAGCATTTCAGCAATACGGCATCAGCGAACGGGTGCAAGCAGCTGGACCCGCACTTAAATTGATATACGATTCCAGGATGAATGCCATCAATCCAACGTCAGGACTCTTGGCAAGCATGGCATATCGCAACAATGTAAAGTGGTTGGGAACAGATGCTGCATGGGAATCCATTCAATTTGATTTTCGCAAGTATGTAAAATTTCCCAGCAATTCCAACAACACACTTGCATTCTGGAATTTGAATTGGTTTACGCTGAAAGGGAAACCTCCCTTTTTATTATTGCCGAGTACGGGATGGGATGATACGTATAATTCCGGCAGAGGATACATACAAGGAAGATACAGAGGAAGAAACATGATTTACCTTGAATCAGAATATCGTTTTCAAATCAGTAAAAATGGATTGGTTGGAGGTACATTTTTTGTCAACGGTCAATCTTTTTCACATAACATATTCAATGCGTACGACGCATTTAAGATTGGCTATGGTGTTGGACTTCGCCTGAAAGTAAATAAACATTCAGGTGCCAATATTTGCATTGATTATGGATTTGGCAAAAATGGTTCTCGTGGATTTGCTGTAAATCTGGGTGAAGTATTCTAAGATTTTTCAATAATTATTAAAATTATTTCCTGTGCAATTTTAGATGAATATTAAATCAGGTTAACTCGGATAAATAAAACAAATATTTAGACTAAAGCAACCGATAATTTTACTTTACAGGGAATGGGTTTAAAACCGTTTAAAAATATTCTTTCAGTAAACAACTATAATTACAATACAATTTCGAATATTGAAAGTATTTAATTGAAAATCAACATAGAATTTATTTTAATTCATAACTTATCGATTATGATTTGTTGATAATCATAAGTTTACATTTTCATTATATATGGGGAAAGTGTGATATAAAATGTAATCACGCTAGTTTTATTACTTCTGAAAGTTGCCTGGTAAAAGCAATTACAATATCCTTTCGTAGCTCTTATAATATAAATATATTTATTAATTCGGATTATTTTAGACTAATTAATAGATTTCTTTTTAAAATCCACTACTATTTTAAATGAAAAAATAAAAAAACCCACTAAGGTGGGTTTGTCCATTTATGGTTTTACATAGAATTGATTTTAAAACGGGTAATTCCCATAATAATCATTTTTCTACATATGGATTTTTCAAATTTAGTTTTTATTTGGAGTAAATTCCTAATAATGGCTTTTATTTTTTTAAGAATTACAATAAACTCTATTACCCATAAACTATTCCTTTAAACATAATATTAAGTCGTCTGCCTTTTTAAATGTGGTATTCTCTTTTCTTACAATGTATCTGTAAAGTTTCAGCAAAAAGTGTACTAGATAATGCTTAATTTAAGCTAGTGTTTC
>JAFMJI010000029.1 GCA_017853575.1 Chitinophagaceae bacterium
GAATAGGGCATTCCCATCTGGAAAGAAACATATTTCGGGCAGCAGGACAAGTATACGTTCTGCAGCACTTTTCAGCAAGGTGATTAACCAATCGATTGTTCGGATAATTTTTTAAAAAATCTTCTACTCCATGTTCAATTTTAACTGCATCATATCCACTGCATTCCTGACGAATGTCTTTTTCAATGCGCAATGCAGTAACATAAAACTCATCATTGTACCAACCCGCAGCTGTGTAGCAAAATAATGGAAGTGTTGGTGCATCGGGCGCAGTTTCATATGCAGCAATAAAAGTTCCCGTATGCGCAGGTGGAATAAAAGCCGCAACAGCCCAACCTTTCTCACATAATCGCATTTCACCCGTCTTCACATCAATACCAATTGCTTTTCTTCCGGGGAGTTCGTACAACGATCCACCATCTGGAAGCAGGATCCACTCGTGAAGATCAACTGGCATTGCATCCCATCCAGATCTCCCAACTGCATAAAGCGATTGATCTTCAAAAATGTTTCCATTGCCGTCGGAGTATAAAAGAAAGGGAGAGTGAGTCACTTGTTAGTAAAGTTGATAGTTGTAAGTTTTAAGTTAAAACAGCCTGCAAGGTATCTCAAAAAGCAGAATAATCATAACTTAGACAAAGCAACTTACAACCTATAACTTATAACTTACAACGTTGATGTCTTCAGTTAGTAACAAAAACCTAAAAGCCTCCGCTTACACAACGCTTGTATTAATCCTGCTTGGATTGCTTTTCTTTTTTGTCTCTTGGGCACCTCCTGTTCATGAAGCTCCAAAGGAAATAGAAAACATTGAAGTTGAATTGGGAGATGCACCAGAAGGCAGTGGCAGTGAGAGCCAGGACCAAGCAACTGCTGCATCAACACCCGTTTCAAATACAGAAAATATTTCAACTCCCTCTACTGAAAAAACAATTGAAACAAACGATGCAGACAGAGAAGCTCCTTCTATAACTGCAAAACCTAAAGTGGAGGTGAAAAAAGTTATTCCAACAGTTGAAACTTCCCCACCGACGCCAAAATATTTATACAAGGGACAAGGCTTGCCTGCCGGTCAGGCAGGGACGAGGGACGAGGGACAAGGGAATAGCCAAGAACAAGGCCTGGCTGCTGGTCAGGCAGGGACAGGGGGCAATGGGAAAGGGACTGGGGACGAGGGACAAGGAATAGGATCTGGGGGATTATCAATTGTAAGAGGTTTGCAAGGAAGAAAAATCAGCCGCTACCCTTCTTTTGTGGATGAATTCAATGAAAACGCAAAAGTTGCTGTTGATGTTCGGGTAGATCAGAATGGCAATGTCGTAGGTGTAAACATTCAACCCAGAGGAACAACCACTGGAAATTCAGCAATCAAGAATATTGCACTTCAAAAAGCTAAACTGCTAAAGTTCACTCCCAATGCTGACGGAGCAGATGAAGAAGTTGGGACCGTGGTGTTTGTTTTTAGGGTGAGGGATTAGCGGATCACAGTTGACGGTTGACAGTTAAAGGTTGACAGTTGTAAGTTATAAGTTATTGGTTGTAAGTTGATCAAAAGAATAAAGCCCGGATCTCCCGGGCTTTATCAATTATCTAAGTAGTTGGTAAGAGTTGAGTTTTACCAATCAATAGTCTCTTTTCAAGAGCCAAAGTGTGAAGAACATCAAGAAAATCAACACTCCTGATGCACCAAACAAGAATGCTGTAAAGAATTTCTGTACTGGTACAAACAAAAGCATAGTTAATGCAATCAAGAAGTAGACTATGTAGAGGAAAATCAGCGTGTTTATCCTTTTATCCATCATTTTCTATTTTGGTCGTGCAAAGATCGTAAAAATTTTAAATTCCAAAAAAGACAATAAATAATACAATATAGTTGGCAGTTGACGGTTAACAGTTAACGGTCAACAGCCAACTGTCAACTGTAAGCTTATAACTCCAACTTCCACCCATCCCTGTATTCTCTCTTCACATACTGGTTTGCAGGCTCGAAGTTGGTGATACGCATGTTCTTCGCATCCCATATCAATTTCTTTCTGCCCAGATATTTGTCTTCCCAACCAGTGAGATTTGGATTCTTCATCATCCAACTTCTGATGGCAAGATTTCCAATCAAAATACTCTCTGTAAATGGACCAGCAAATTCAAATGGTGAACTTGTCTTGCCTTTTCCATATCCAGCAATACATGCATTCACCCATTGCAAATAATGTCCTTCAGGAACCCTTTGCAAAGTTTCTTTGGGCAAGGTTACTTCTTTCATTTTTTTGGTTGGTAATAACCTTGGATTTGCTCCATAACAATCAGCCAACAATTTTCCTTTGGTTCCAATGAATAACACTCCTCCATCCCAGTTTCCAAAGGCTTCTTCCGGCAACAATTCATCCGGACGTTGCGGCAACAATCCTCCATCATACCAAGAAACTTTGATATCTCCTTTCTTTCCATCGGTTCTTGGATAGGTAAGATGAATGATGGTTGAAGGAGGACAAGCATCCGTATTTGTTGTATCATCCCACATGTCTTTCCAAATCTGAGCCACAGAACATTCTACATCTGATGGATATAAAATGGGTAGGCAGCGGAATACTGGATCCATGATATGACATGCCATGTCTCCCAATGAACCTGTCCCAAATGCCCACCAGCCACGCCAATTAAATGGCAGATATGCAGGATTGTAATCAATCATTTTTGCAGGACCAATCCATAGATCCCAATTCAATTCTTTTGGAATGTCGAACTTTCCTGATGGAGTTGGAATTCCCTGTGGCCATACCGGTCTGTTCGTCCAACATTGAACATGTGTAACATCTCCAATGAGTCCGGCTCCAATTAATTCTTGTGTTCTTCTCACACCATTTCCAGATCCACCCTGGTTTCCCATTTGGGTAACCACCTTATATTTCTTTGCCGCTTCAGTTAAAACCCTTGCTTCATAAATATCATGGGTGAGTGGCTTTTGTGTGTAAACGTGCTTACCCAGTTGCATGGCAGCAATGGTTGCAACAGCATGTGTATTATCAGGTGTTGAAATAGAACATGCATCAATGTTGTTCTTTTCTTTTTCCAACATCTCGCGGAAATCGTGATAATAATTTGCTTTAGGGAAAGATTGACGTGATTTTGCAGCAGCACGATCATCAACATCTACCAATGCAACGATATCAACATTCGGGCTCTTTGCAAACTCGGAAATATCCCCCTGACCCTTTCCGCCAACACCGATTCCAGCAATGCGCAACTTATCACTTGGGGCAACATATCCGCGTCCGATTACATGACGTGGAACGATGGTAAATGCTGCCATTCCCATTGCACCGTTTTTGATAAACTTTCTTCTTTGATAATTTTTATTTGACATAACAATCGTTTTTCAATTTTAATTATTCGTATTTGACACACTCTTTGTTCTCTTTTTCAGTGTATGCAACACCATACTGTTTCAATACATCGTCAGGAACTCCGTTCCATTGATTAGGCTGACTTCCCTTATATCCAATATCTTCAACTCCAATCTTTGAAGTGTAAAACCCAGTTGCAGTAAGGTTTCTCATCAAACTGAAAAACGCAACGCCTTGGGCAACTTCAGGAGCGGCCTTTTTTGGATATGCAATTTCATCCACAATTTCAATGCGTGATTTTTCATCCAATACTATGAATGATTTTCCTTTTTTCTTGAATGAATGGACATCCAACCATCTCAATCCACCACGCATGGGTGTTTGATGTTGTGGCATATCCTTCACAATAAATTCAATGAAATCAGGAACCTTCGCATCTGTAGCACTTCCACTTACTTCATCTTTTGGAATGATGATGTCTGCAAGAACAGTGATGGTCGCCATTTCATGAGAAGTGAAAAAAGTTTCGGCAGTTATCTTTTCATAACGCTCCAATTCCTCCGGCTGACGATCCAGTGTAAAGCCATCTGCAATAGATTTATTAGCAGCTTCTTTTTTATCATCGGGTTTACATGCATCGAGCAATACGGCACCACTGAGTGTTCCTACTGCCAGGGCTTTGAGGGATTTTCTTCTGTCCATATGAACGAGTTTTGGGTTGTGAGTTTTAGGTTGTGTGTTGACGGTTGACAGTTAACGGTTAACAGTCAACTGTGAACTGTCAACTGATTATATATTTTGTTTCTTAAGTTGATCAACAATGTATTCAGATGCTCTCATGGAAAGCGCAAGGATCGTCCAAGTGATATTTTTATCAGCTTGAGATACAAATGCACCTCCGTCAACAACAAACAAATTTTTACAATCATGTGCCTGATTGTATTTATTCAATGCTGAACGCTTGGGATCACTTCCCATACGCACTGTACCGGCCTCATGAATGATTTTACCTGGGGCTTCGAGTCCGTAGTTATTTTCAGGACCATCATCACCATAAGTAATCACTGCACCCAAAGAATGCATGATTTCTTTAAAAGTTTCCTTCATGTGCTTTGCCTGCTTGATTTCATAATCAGTGTATTTCACATTGAAACGCAAAACAGGGATGCCATATTTATCAACCACATTCGGATCAATTTCACAATAGTTGGATTCAAGCGCAATGGCCTCTCCTCTTCCTGCCATTCCGATGCCTGCTCCATAGAAATAACGGTAATCTTCTTTCAATGATTTACCATATCCTCCAGCTTCTTTTTGCTGACCATTGACAGGGAACTTCCCATTCTGTCCTTCAATGCCCCAACCAAATCCATATGCAGGTTGACCCATTCCACCCCAATATTCAATATGATAGCCTCGAGGAAAATCTAATTTTTTATTGTCGCCCCACCATGGAGAATACACGTGCATTCCTCCAACACCATCTTCATTATATCTTTTTCTTCCAAATAATTGTGGCAAAACACCACCCATGGATGCACCAGTAGAATCATGCAAATATTTACCAACAACATTGCTGCTGTTTGCCAATCCATTTGGATGACGAGCTGATTTTGAATTCAACAATAGTCTCGAAGACTCACAAGCACTGGCTGCCAATACTACTACCTTACCTCTTACTTCATATTCAAGTAAATCTCTTTTGTTCACGTATGAAATTCCAGTTGCCTGACCTTCGTTGTTTGTAAGAACTTCCCTTGCCATGGCACCAGTAATCAAATCAACATTACCTGTTTTCAATGCAGGCTTTACCAATACTGATGAAGAAGAAAAGTCGCCATATACTTGACATCCTCTGTTACATTGCGCGCAATAGAAACACTGTCCACGCTCTTCATTTATTTTTTTGGTGAGGATAGACAGTCTTGATGGTATTACAGGCACACCAACTTTTTGAGCTGCATTCTTGATGAACATCTCATGCAACCTGGGTTTTGGAGGAGGAAGGAAAAATCCATCCGGATCATTTTCCAAACCTTCATTGGTTCCAAATACACCAATCAATTTATCAATGCGATCATAATATGGTTTAATATCTTCATAACCAATCGGCCAATCATCTCCTAAACCATCTATACTTCTTCTTTTGAAATCCTTTGGACCAAAGCGGAGGGAAATTCTTCCCCAGTGATTGGTTCTACCTCCAACCATCCTTGCACGCCACCAATCCCACTGAGTTCCAGCAGCTTTTGTATATGGCTCACCATCAATATCCCAACCCCAATAACATGCGTCGAAATCACCAAAAGGTCTGAACTTGGTGCTGGCACCTCTGCGTGGTGATTCCCACGGACGTTTTAACTGTGTAATATTTTTTGCCGGATCATATTCAGGACCCGCCTCCAATAAACAAACTTTCAAACCTTGGTTTGCCAACATATAGGCAGACATACCACCTCCTGCACCTGAACCAACAATAATGACATCGTACTCTTTCGGCTGTTTCTTGATTTCAAAATCTGGCATGATGAATCGTTTATAAAAATTTTAAAGAAGCAGTAAATTAATGAAAATCACGGATTAAATCAACTCAAAAACAGATTGTGCAAAACTCCCTAAACT
>JAFMJI010000040.1 GCA_017853575.1 Chitinophagaceae bacterium
TGCACCTCGTCGACGACGAGACCGAGTTCGGCGCGCTTGCCCGCTCCGACCTCGGGAACCTCGTCGCAATAATCTGCCCAGTCGTCGAACGATCCTAGGTCGATGTTGTCGAGCGTGAGACGCCCGCCGCGACCCATGCCGTACTCCTGCGAGAGGAGTAGGTCGAGAAGGTTCCAAGCCGGATTCGTCGTGTAGACGGGAGCCGACCCGAAGTTCGGCGACGTTTCCGACACGCCGTCCCACACCCATACCTTCCGACCTTCGACGTCGGCGGTGATCGTCGGGAGCGATCCCGATACCTGATCCGTGCCGAGGATCTTTACGCCGAGGAGAGCCTTCGACGGATACGAGAGCGAGTCGCGCGTGATCTCGTTGACCGCGATCAGGATCGACTTCGACTCGCGGTCGGAGTTCGCCTCCGGCCACGGCGTAGTGCGCTCGACCTCGATCTCGTAAACCGCCGTCGACGGAAGGTTGATCGTGAACTGCCGCAGGGTCGGCGAGATGCGCGACGCGTCGAACCGAATCGTCGCGCTATACGCGCTCCACGTCGTCGAGCCTTGCTGACGGTAGCGATAGCGGAAGTCGGCGAACCAGTAAGTCGGCACGCCGTTGTCGAGATCGTACAAGCCGGACGGAAAGGAGATCTGCACGTCCGCCGCGTCGATCGCCTGCGACGTGACGTGGACGAACGGCGCGCCGTCGTCGAGGAGGACGTCGTACCCGATCGCCGTCGTGTTGTCGCGGAAGCCGTCGATCGCGTCCTGCGTTCGGTCGCCGAGACGGATCGACACTTCGGCATCGTAGGACGACGCGGGGTTCCCGTCGATCTGAATCCCGTCGGGGATCGCGTTGCCCGCGAGTCCGTCCGTCGCCTCGGTGATGCCGCCGATCGACTGAATCGGCCCGCGCGACAACAGCACGAGCATCCACAGAACGGCGCGCCCTTCGGCGTCGATCTTCTGGAACGCGGAGATGATGTTCCCGCCGACGCGGTGGGAACCGTAGACGACGGGTTGCGGGATGCCGACGACCGCCGTGTTTCGAAGTCCCGCGAGGTTCCACGTCGGCGTCGCCTGTTCTTCCGGCGGCGTTCCGGGCATGAGTTGCGACATGAGCGCGGTGCCCGCAACCATGAGCGCGAACGCGACCGCAATCTGTTCCATAAAGACGGCGAGTGCCGCCGCCGTCGCATCCGGCGCACGCGTGAACGCGATCGCCTCGCCGACCTCGACGTGTCGCGACCAGTCCTCGATCCGGCCCTCGGCTCCGATCGCGAGGTTCGCCCATGCGGGCGCGTAGTCCGCGACCGTCGATCCTTCGCCGAGCGCGACGACGGCCACCGTTCGCTCCCCGGGGTTGAACGCGTCAGGAACGGAAACGACGGTCACGCCGTCGCGCGAGCGTTCGACGCCGAGCGCGTCGGGAGACTTCGGACGGACGGCGCGCGTCACGAATCCCGCGCGCTCGTATGCGCCGAGCCGCGACACGATCACTCCGTGCGTCTCGTGCGAGTGAAGGATCCGACGATCGCCGATATATACGGCGACGTGATCGACGACGCCCGGGGTCTTCTCCGCGCATAGGATCAGGTCGCCCGCGCGTAGGTCGCTCCACTCGACGGGAGACCAAGCCGCCGCTGCGAGTAGACGAGCCGGGTCGCGCTCGATCGGCAAGCCGAGGCGGTTGTACACCTCGACGGCGAGCGCGTAGCACGAGGTCTCGCGCCACGGTTTACCGAGGAGGTCGTCGTACACCTGCGGCGGGATGATGCGATCAGACACGCGCTGGCCCCTTCGGGATGCCGGGGAAGCCGCCGAAGCGGTCGGGGTGAAGTTTCGGCTTCCCGTTCGCGACTTCGTTCGAGCCGTGCGCGCGGCATCCGTTCGCGCCGTTCAGCGTGAGGTCGCACGTCGTCGGGTCGAAGTTCGGAGACGTCGCCGCGATCAGGTTCGGGAGCGAGGTCTGATAGAGGCACTCGTCGCCGCCGTAGACGTATGGGCAGCGACCGCGCTCCTGACGAATCGAGGGAACCTGAACGTCCAGAAGACCATATTGGGCGAGCGAGAACGTCGCCGCCTGTAGGTTCGCGACGACGCGGACGATGCGCCACGATCCCTTGTCGATCGCCGTCCCGGCTTGCGCGGAGTAAAGGTAGATCTGACAGGTGCGGTCGATCACGTTCCCCGTCTCAAGTTCGACGGCGACTTCGCGCGTCACGTTCGAGACGATGACCTGAGGCGTCGGCAGCGTCGACTCGCCGTCGACATCGAGGCCCGTGACACCGATCGGGAAGGGCGAGTAGGTGTTCCCGCCGTAGACGATCGCGACTTCCGACCCCGCAAGGTAGAACGCCGACGACCCGTCGCGGTCGATGCGAAACAACCAGTTGTAAGGGTAGATCGAGCGGCGCGCGTTCTTCGCGACGTAGAAGGATGCCGGGATGGATTCGGTCACAGCACCTCCTCCACGTTCGCCGACGCGCTCCACGCGGTCGGGCCGATCTTCTCGAACTCGATGTCCGACGTAAACCGCACGTTCACGGCGACCGCCGTCTCGGGATCAGTCCACGACCATGTGGAGAACCGACCCTTCACGTTCGCGTTCAGCGTCGCGAGGGACGCCTTCTCCGAATCGTCGAGGGCCGACCATCGGAACGACCACCGCCGACGCCGCTTCGTCTGAAGCGGGAAGGCGACGCGATCGCCGGAGTCGGAGTAAAAGTCGGCGACGGCCCACTGATCGACGGTCTCCTGCGAGAACGACGGTTGGACGGCGAGCGAGTAGGCCGACGCGTTCGTCTCGGTCGAGACGCTAGCCGTCGAGTAGGTGACAGACGGCGCGAACGTGTACGCGGGCGTCGACGTCGTGAGGTTCGCAAGCGGGCCGACGTCGCGGACGCGGAGCCGCTCGAACTGATTCGCGCAGGCGACGCGAACCGTCGCGGACTGCGAGATGCCGGGACTGAAGGTTCCGTCCCGTTCGAGGAAGCCGACGTACAACTGACCCGCGCTCCACGACGCGAGCGAACCCTGTCCCGTGTTGAGTCCGAACGTCGCGGAGTTCTGACCGCTCGGGAGGCCGATAACGTGGTTCGTGCCCGTCGCGTCGACGAACGTCGCGAGGATCGAGGCGATCGAGAACGACGGAGCGAACCACGTCACCCGCGCCTTTAACGTCCACCGTTCGCCGTTCGCCGCGTTCGGCAACGTGACCGCCGCGCCTCCGATGTTCGTGAAGGTCGGCGACGCGAAGGAGGACGACGTGTCGATCTTGACGAGGCGACCCGTCGTCGACGGCGACGCGCCGCCCGTGCGCGTCACGAGGACGGCATACCCGCCGAGGCCCGACGACGTGCCCGCGAAGATGAGACCGAGGAAGGTCGAGTTGTTCGCGATCGTCGTCGAACCGCTTCCCGGGTTGTAGGTGTACTGATCCGTTTGTCCGCGCCACACGAGATCGCAGGAGATCTCGGCGACCTTATCGTTCGACGCGTCGCCCGACAGTTGACCGAACCACGAGGTCGCGAGGACGGTCTTCCCCATCGGTCGCGGCGGAGCGGTGGAAGGACTCGACCCGAAGAACCCCGTCGTGATGTTCGCGAGGATCGCGCCGCCCGACGTGTACGCGAGCGTCGCCGGGAGCGACGACGTGCCCGTATAGTTAACCACCGCGCGAGACGTCCAGATGCCGTTCACGTTCGTCCACGGCGACGCGAGATCCGTCGTGCCGGGGAAGTTCTCGTAGATGAGCGTCAGGCTCACGCGACGCCGCCTCCCGACGCGACGACGCGGAGACGCTGACGCGCCGCCGGATCGCTCGACATGAGCGACATGAGCGCGGCTTTTACTTCGCGCGCCGTGCGCCCGGGATCCTGTGCGCCGTTGACGTTGATCGTCACGCCGCTGACGGAGTTCCCGCCCGAACGCGCGGCGGTGATGATGTTCCCCGACGACGGCGGCACGAAGAGTTCCGGCCCCCGCTCGCCGACCATGAACGCGTTACGCCCGGGGACGAAGCCGCCGGACGCCTGCCCGGGGAGCGTGTCATATAGCGGGGAGATCTCGCCGCCGAACTCGTCGAACGCGCCGCCGTTCTGCGTTGAATAGGAAGGAGTCGCCGAGCCGAACAAACTACCGAGAACGCTTGAGATGAACTTCTTCATCGCCTCCGCCGCCATCATGCGACCGACGTCGGCAATGATACTGCCGATCATGCGCGTGAACGCGCGGCCGACACTCTCGGTTCCTTGGATGATCGAGTCGAACGCCGCCATGAAGTTGTCGGTCATGATGCTCGACACGCGGTCGATATCGTCCTGCAGTTTCTGCATCTCCTCGGCGGCCTTCTCGATTCGTTGCCGATCGAGTTCGGCGAGGGCTTCCATATTGCGACGATGTTCCTCGAAGGACTGATCCAGCCGCGCGCGGGCGGCTTGCGCGATCTTCTCTTGGTCGGCGATCTGCTGCTGAACGTCCTCGTCGCGGATGCGTTGCATCGTCGCGATGAAGTCGAGTTCCTCCTCGGAGATGTCGTCGAGGGCGTCGGCTGTCACGCGAACGCGTTCCTCGTTGTACTCGACCCACGCCGCTAGATCGTTCTCGACTTGAATCTGGAACGCCTCGCCGCTGATGCGCTGAAGTTCGCGAATATCCGCCGCCGCTTGGTCGATCGGACGCCCGTATCTGTCGAGAGTCTTCGGCACGTCGAGCAGCGTGCCACCCGACGCCGTGACGCGTTCGCGCGTCGTCTTGAACTCCTGCTGTTCTTTCCGATACGCCGCGAGATCCATCGCCTCCGCGCGTTTGCGTTGCGCCTCGTCATAGGCGACGAGCGCGTTCTTCGCCGCCTCGATCTCACCTTTGAGGCGCGTGTATTCGCCGCGCTCGCGCGAGACGCTGTTCGCGAAACGCTCCTCGGCGTCGACGATCGCGACCTGAAGTTTCGCGCGCTCGGTTAATGCGGGGCCGAGTCCCGCCGCCGCTTTTAGTCGGCTCGAAAGTTCGTCGAGGATGCCGACCGCGTTCGGCCCTCGGTTCACAAGGTTTCCTACGAACTGATCCCACGCCGCGCCGACCTTGTTGATCCCGCTCGCCGTCGCGTTGATCTTCTCAAGGGTCGCAGGCCCGAACGTCGCCTCGAACACTTGCGCGTTCGGAGCGAGTTCGACGATCTTCGCGGAGAGTGCGCCGATCGCCTTCCCCATCTTTTCGAGACCCTTGAACACCGCGCCAAACACCGCGACGTCGAAGTTCTTGAAAAAGTCCTTCGTCGCCGCCGCCGCGCGTTTCATCTGCTCGCGGAACCGACCGACGATCTTCTTCGTCTCCTCGGTGATCTTGTCGACCACCTTCACGACGAGGTTCACTTCAGTCACGGTTCACTCCTTCCGCTCCCGCTTGCGTTCCGTCGTCGCGTGATACTCGCTCGCTAGAATCTTCACCGCCCGCCACCACGTCAGCGACTGATCGAGAAGACCGCCAGACGTCGGGAGTATACCGACCTCCATGAGATGCCGAGACTCGGCGACCATAGCCTCCGAGCGTCCGATCGTTCGGTTCGGACATCGCGTCACCGCGAACCCCTGCGGGTTGCCGCCACAGATCGGACACGACGCGTCGCCGCCCGAACACTCGGGACACGCGAGAAACGCGAAGGGAGACGGCGCGTCGGCGTCGCATCCCCAACGGTCGCGGATTGTCTGCGGGATCTTTCGACATACTCGGCAGTCCTGATCGAAGCCGCCCGCCGCCGCGCATCCGGCGACGGTCAGGCTTTTTTTTCGTCGACCGTGAGCGCGTTCAGCGTGCGAATCTGATCGGCGATCTCGTTCCTCCACTCCTTCTTGAGACGAGATAGGAACGCATCGGTGACGCGTCCCGCCTTGTCTGCGTCGAAGTGAACCATCTTCCCCGCTCCGTCGCGGAAGTTCTCGACG
>JAFMJI010000012.1 GCA_017853575.1 Chitinophagaceae bacterium
GCAGGTTGCGTGATTTCAAATGTATCTCTTACCGTACATTGAGAATTGTCTGTAATGAGCACAGTATACACGCCCGCACTCAATCCATTTAAGTCTTGCGTGGTGGCTCCATTCGACCATGAGTAGGTATATCCGGGTGTTCCGCCGGAAACGGAGAGATCAATGGTGCCAGTAGTGTTTCCATAACACAACACATTGGTTACATTGCCGCTCGAACTCAACACAGGGGGCTCTGTTATGGTAGTCGATACGGTATTTGTACAACCGATGGTGTCTCTAACCGTGAACTGATAACTCCCTGCAGCCAACCCAGAAAAAATATTGGAAAACTGATAGGTCTTTCCACTGTCAATACTGAATTGATAACCTGCCGTACCTCCTGAGGAAGATAGTGTGACAGATCCAGATCCAACACCATTACATTGTAAATTCTGTTGATTTGTGATCAAAACCGCAAGATTATTACAATCGGGTGCAGCAACTTGCAATGATCGATCCTGGTTGCCAATAGAAGTTGTACTTCCATTGAAATCAAGTTGTATCACTCGCATGTGATAAGGCGATCCGCTGATACCACCGGCAGATCTTGCTTGTCCATTTGGCAACGTACCCCAATCAAATCGGCTCGCAATGTGACCACCAAATCCGATGATGACCGGAAGTGCAGAAGCAACAATGGTTACATCCATCTGTGCTTCAAAACTTGCGTTCAATTCAGAGAAATCGGGTTCTTTACCAGCAACCCAAACTGGATTGGATTGGAAAAGTGCGTTCTTCAATGACATGTTCGCATTTCCTGCAGCTTTCACCAAATTAAAACTCGCCTGCGGCTCATTGCTCCAGCCAGAAGGCGAATTTTTGTTCCCAGGATCAGGCAATGGTGCATAGGTTGTAACAACGATTGGCACTGGTATTCCTAATTCTTCGATAACCTGTTCAGGTGGATGCTTAAAAAATACGGCATGCTTTGAAGTGAAAGTATCCGATGTCAAATAATCAATGGCATAGTGACCAGAATTTCTCAGGTCAAATCCAATGCGCACTTTAACGGGCACACCGATTGGAATATTATTCAATGAAATACGATAGGGAATCGATTGACCTTCGATATAATGGGTTTTGGTGGTATTCAAATTACCATTGACCCAATCAACAGGACTTTTAGGTGCATCTTTGCGACCATTATCACCTTGATCAATATTCGCACTGGCCGATTGCGAATAACCATTGATTTGAATCAAAATAAGGAGCAGAGAGAAAAGAAGGACATTACACGTCCATCTCAAACTTCGAGAAATTGTTTTTTCCTGATACATAACCCTTCATTTTTTTGTTAATGATTAGAAAATGTTTAACAGGGGCAAAGTATTTCTCGATATGCATCAATTCTATGAGTAAAATTTATTCTTTTGAGTAATGAGTGAATTGATACTTTTTATTTTGATCTTTACTGATTCAAATGATGTAGATCAAAAAGCAATATGATTTCGACTTACCATAAAACATCTAACTTTATATTATTATAGTCGCATGATGGATATCAAAAAAAATATTCTTGAGACCATTGGAAACACACCTTTGATTCAATTAAACAAGATCACCAAAACTTTTCCTTGTCAGGTTCTTGCAAAAGTAGATTACTTCAATCCAGGCAACTCCATTAAAGACAGAATGGCTTTGAAGATGGTTGAAGTTGCTGAGAAAGAAGGAAAGCTTAAACCTGGTGGAACCATCATTGAATGCACATCTGGAAATACGGGCATGGGATTAGCCCTTGCTGGTATTGTAAAAGGTTATAAATGCATTTTTACCACAACCGATAAACAATCAAAAGAAAAAATTGACATCTTAAAGGCAGTTGGAGCAGAAGTAATTGTTTGTCCTACGAACGTTGAACCAGATGATCCGAGAAGCTATTATTCAGTTGCAAGAAGGCTTTTCAAAGAAATTCCAAATTCTTTTCTTGCCAATCAATACGATAATCTTGCAAACAGGTTGGCACATTATGAAACAACCGGTCCAGAAATTTGGAAACAAACGGATGGCAAGATTACACATTTGGTGTGTACAGCAGGAACAGGCGGAACCATCACCGGCACAGCAATGTATCTAAAAGAAAAAAATCCAAATATTAAAATCTGGGCCGTTGACGTATACGGATCCTTGTTGACAAAATATTTCAAAACGGGTGACATTGATATGAAGGAAGTATATCCTTACATATCAGAAGGATTTGGAGAAGACTTTGTTCCTGAAAACTACAACATGTCGGTGATTGATCATTTTGAACAAGTAACAGACAAAGATGGTGCGATCATGGCTAGAAGGATTGCAAAAGAAGAAGGACTCTTTTGTGGATACAGCGCGGGCAGCTGCCTACAGGGATTGATGCAGTTAAAAGATCAACTTAAAAAAGAGGATGTGGTTGTCTGCATCTTTCATGATCATGGTAGCAGATATGTAGGAAAAATATACAATGATCAGTGGATGATGGAGAGAGGATTCATGGAAGTGAAGACATTCAGAGATATTATATCTGCTAGAGGATCAAAACAAAAACTCATTTCAGTTCAATCAAACCAAACAGTTGCAGAAGCAGTTACACTGATGCAGAAATATGAAATTGAACACATTCCTGTGATGGAACAAGATGAAGTAGTTGGCGCTATCAGTGAAAATGGACTCTTTCAAAAAATTTTCAAAGACCCTGAAATAAAAAATTCTTCAATCAGGTTGGTAATTGAGAAACCATATCCATTGGTTGAATTCAATACACCGCTTGAAAAAATCAGTTCTCTTATCAATAAGGACAATGGTGCAGTGCTTTCAAAAGATGAAGGAGGTAATTATCATATTATTACTAAATATGATATTCTTCAGTCTTTGACAAAATAATTAGAGCACTCCTTTGGTAGATGGCAATGCATCCTGAAATGGATCTTTTCGTATAGCCATTCGAATAGCTTTTGCAAAAGCTTTGAAAATAGCTTCAATTTTATGGTGCTCGTTTTCACCCTTGCACTGGATATTTAAATTGCATTTTGCAGCATCAGAAAATGATTTAAAGAAATGGAAGAACATTTCTGTAGGCATATCCCCTATCTTTTCTCTTCTAAAGTCAGCATCCCATACCAACCAATTTCTCCCTCCAAAATCTATCAATACTTTTGCTTCAGCTTCATCCATTGGAAGTGCAAAACCATAACGTTCCATGCCGCGCTTATCACTTAAACCTTTTAGAAACGCCTCACCCAATGCAATTCCAGTATCTTCTATGGTATGGTGTTCATCAATGTGTAAGTCACCTTTAACTTGAATATCTAAATCTATTTTACCGTGACGGGCAATCTGGTCGAGCATGTGATCAAAAAATCCCAAACCTGTGTGAATGGCCGATTTACCTGTACCATCAAAATTTGCTTTGATAGAAATCTTGGTTTCGTTGGTATTGCGCTCGTGCTCAACGATTCTTAAACCATTTTTTAAAAAAGCATAAATATCTTTCCAGCCGTCAGTTGACAATATGATATGTTTTTTCAAATCAGCAGGCAAAGATTCAATATCCACTGCTCCTGCCCCATCAGCATTGTTAATGAATATGCATTGAGCTCCTAAATTTTTAGCGAGTTCAATATCGGTTTTTCGATCACCGATCACAAAAGAATCTTTTAGATCATATGCATCATTTCCAATATATTTTCCGAGCATTCCCAATCCAGGTTTTCTTGAATTAGAGTTTTCATGTGGCATGCTTGGGTCGATGAATATCTCATCGAATATAATACCCTCGCCTTCCAGTGTATTTAAAATATGTTGTTGTATCGGTTCGAATTGTTCTGCAGGAAAAGATGCCGTACCCAATCCATCTTGATTAGACACCATGGCCAATTCAAAATTAAATTCAGCAGCGATTCTGGATAAATACTGAAAAACAAAAGGATAAAAAATAAGTTTATCAAAATGATCAATTTGATAAGTCGGAGGTGCTTCTTTAATCAGTGTTCCATCACGATCGATGAAGAGTACTTTTTTCATGATTTAAAAGATTTTATAGCATTCAACAGTGCTTCATTTTCTTTTGCATTACCTACTGTGATGCGAAGATTGCCTTCACAAAATTTAACATTGCTTCTGTCTCTTACAACAATACCTTGCTGCAGCAAGTAATCATATAAACGTTTTGATTCCTTGAATTGTACAAGAAGAAAATTGGTATCGGATGGGTTTATTTTAATCACATGTTCAACAGTGCGTAAGTCAACGACTAATTTTTCTCTCAATTCCACAATCTCTTTGATCATATCATTCACCTGTCCCACTTCATCCAATGCCTTTAAAGCCAGCTCTTGAATCGGAACAGAGATGTTATATGGAGCTTTCACCTTATTCATGTATGATATGATTTCCTTTGAAGCAAAGGCCATACCGATACGCAATCCAGCCAAACCCCAGGCCTTGCTGAGCGTCTGCAATACAATCAGATTAGGATATTCACTTAAATCAGACAGAAAAGATTGTTGTCTGGAAAAATTAATATATGCTTCATCAACAACTACCAATCCGTCGAAATTGTTAAGAATCATCTCAATGGATTGCCTATCTATACTATTCCCTGTTGGATTATTGGGAGTACATATCCAAATAATTTTAGTGTTGGGATGAATAGCATTTTCGAGTGCTTCCAGATCAATTTGATATTCAGCAGTCATTGGCACATAATTGATGTGTGCTCCATGAATATTTGCATACACTTCATACATCCCATAGGTTGGGGGCATTACAATGATCTCATCTTGATGCGGTTCGCAAAAACATCTCAATAAATTATCAATGGGTTCATCACTTCCATTTCCCAAGAATATATTTTCATTAGGAATTTTCTTGATAAAGGATATTTTCTCCTTCACTTTCCATTGCATGGGATCTGGGTAACGGTTGTACCATTTCATTAAAGGAGAGCCCAAAGCATTTTCATTAGCATCTAAAAAAACAGATGCTTCACCGCTGAATTCATCCCTTGCAGAAGCATATGGAACAAGTGCTTTTATATTCTTTCTTACAATTGAGTCCAGGTTAAACATTGCTATATCTTATTTAGTCTTATTTTAACTGCATTCGCATGTGCATCTAGTCCTTCAGCTTCAGCCATTATAATAATGGTATTCCCCAGTTTAGAAATTCCATTTCGGCTGATTTGCTGATAGGTGATTTTTTTCACAAAGCTATCAACGCTCACACCACTGTATGATTTGGCAAATCCATTTGTTGGAAGCGTATGGTTTGTTCCACTTGCATAATCACCAGCGCTTTCCGGTGTATAATTTCCTATGAAAACAGATCCTGCATTTACAATTCCATCAACAAATTGCTGAGGCTCATCAGAAGCTATAATGAGGTGCTCAGGGGCATACTGATTTACAAATGCAATTATCGAATCTGTTTCTTTCAACAAAATTGATTTACTGTTTTCCAGTGCCTTTTCAGCGATTGTTTTTCTCTCAAGTTGGGTTACCTGTATGTGCAATTCTTTTGCCGTCTCATCTATAATTTTATGATTATTTGTCACCAACATTACCTGTGAATCAGGACCATGTTCTGCCTGCGCCAATAAATCTGCCGCGATAAATGCAGGAACAGCTGTATCATCAGCGATGATGCATACTTCACTCGGACCAGCCGGCATGTCAATTGCCATACCATCCAATTGAACGAGTTGTTTTGCAGCAGTCACATATTGGTTACCCGGACCAAAAATCTTATCCACTTTAGCAATTGATTCAGTACCATATGCCATTGCCGCAATTGCTTGCGCACCACCTGCCTTATAAATTTCTTTTACACCAACTAAACTTGCTGCGTATAATATGGCAGGGTGAATTTGTCCATCTTTTCCAGCAGGAGTTGATAATACAATTTGTTTACATCCTAAGATTTGCGCTGGAATTCCTAACATCAGCACTGTTGAGAACAGAGGTGCAGAGCCTCCAGGAATATAAAATCCAACCCGTTGAATAGGAACAGATTTTCTCCAACAGTAAACACCTTCACTTGTTTCAATTTTCTTGGTTACTTCAATTTGTTGGGTGTGAAATTTAGTAATGTTTTGATGAGCACGTAAAATCGCTTGTTGTAATTCAACAGAAATTTTTCTCTCAGCGTCTTTGATTTCCTTCTCTGTAACCAACAGTTTACGCGGAGAAAATCCATCAAATTTTTTTGAGAACGATTTTACTGAAGCATCCCCTTTCATTTTTACCTGCTGTAAAATTTTTGAAACTGTTTTATGCAAAGGTGCTTGATCGATAACGGGCCTTTGCACTAATTCAGTCCACTGCTGAAACGATGGTTCTTGAAATATCTGCATAAATTATAAAATCATTTTTTCAATTGGCACCACAAGGATTCCCTCAGCACCAGCCAATTTGAGTTTTTCAATTTTATCCCAAAACTCATCTTCACTCAACACACTGTGCACACTGCTCCATCCTGTTTCTGCCAAAGGCAATACAGATGGACTTTTCATGCCAGGTAGCAAAGAGATGATTTCAGAAAGTTTTTCATTGGGAGCATTCATCAACACATATTTGTTCTTCTTGGCTTTTTTAACAGCTCTTATTCTAAACAATAATTTTTCTAACACTTGTTGTTGCTCTACAGAAAGCTGCTTGTTCGAAACCAACACAGCTTGAGAATCCAAAATGACTTCAGCTTCTTGTAAGCCATTCATAAACAAAGTACCTCCGCTGCTTACCAAATCAACTACAACATCAGACAAACCAATTCCAGGAGCAATTTCAACAGAACCACTTATTTCATGTACCGTTGCATTGATGTTATTTTTTTTCAAATAGTCTTGCACGATGTGTGGGTAACTGGTTGCAATCCTCTTTCCTTCAATTGATTTTGATCCTTCATATTTTACAGATTTGGGCAATGCAATGGATAGTCGGCATTTACCAAAGCCAAGTGCTTCAACCGTTTCCACTTTGCTGTTCTTTTCTGCAAGTACGTTTTGTCCAACAATCCCCAAATCAGCCACACCGTCCTGCACATATTCCGGAATATCATCATCCCTCAGAAAAAATACCTCTATTGGAAAATTTTCCGAAACAGTCCTCAACCTGTCTTTTACATTGCGGAGATCGATGCCACATTCTTTTAAAAGATGTATTGAATCATCTGACAATCTGCCAGACTTCTGAATTGCAATTCTCAATACTGTTTCATTTTTCATTGTTCATCATTTAAAATAAAAAAGGCTTACCAACGGCAAGCCTGTATAATGTACATACCAAGATAGGCTCACCTCTTAGGAGAGATATGGTGGTGATGTTTGTTTAAAAATACTGACATGTTGCAAAGGTAAGATTCAAAAACATAATAGCCAAAAAGGGAAAATCATTACCTTGGGGAATGAAAAAAACGATGGCTTTCCCACCCCTCTCATTAGCACTTATCAGCATATTATTTATCTTATCTCCAATGCATTCGTCTTCCCAATGGAAGTTGGTTTGGAGTGATGAATTCAAGAAAGATGGACTCCCCGATCCAGCAAAATGGGATTATGACATTGGAGGCAGTGGATGGGGAAACAACGAACTCCAATATTATACCATGGCCAGAAAAGAAAACGCAAGAATTGAAAATGGCAAACTGATCATTGAGGCACACCGTGAGCCATTTGAAGGAAAAGAATATACTTCCGCCAGATTGGTTACGAGAGATATCGCAACCTGGTCAAGCGGAAAGATTGAGGTGAGTGCAAAACTTCCCTCAGGATTGGGCACATGGCCAGCGATTTGGATGTTGGCAAATACAAATCCTTTAAAATGGCCAGATGATGGTGAAATTGATATCATGGAGCATGTTGGGTATGATCAAGGTGTGGTTCATGCATCTGTGCATACTAAAAAATACAACCATATCATAGGTACTCAAAAGACATCTAGAATCAATGTAGCAGATTGCTCAACAAATTTTCACCGTTATCAATTGGAGTGGAACAACGACAGTCTTAGGATTGGCATTGACGACAATTATTATTACAGTTTCAAAAATGAAAATACCGGATATGATGTTTGGCCTTTGACAAATAAATTTTATCTCCTACTGAATCTTGCTGTTGGTGGCAACTGGGGTGGACAAAAAGGTGTTGCAACAGATATTTGGCCGAGGAGAATGGAAGTTGATTATGTACGTGTTTATCAAAAGAAATAAATTTTGCTTCATGAAAATTCAATTAACAATTCTTAGTCTTTGTATAAGTCTGATTTCCTTTTCCCAAGCAGACAGATGGCAACAACATGTCAATTATAAAATGGATGTAACGGTAGATGCTGAGAAAAATGTTTTTACCGGAAAGCAGAAACTTGAGTACACCAATAACTCACCTGATACATTGCATGTCATCTACTATCATTTATACTGGAATGCTTTTCAGCCAGGAAGCATGATGGATGAGAGAAGCCTGGTACTCGGGAAGAAAAGTGTTACTGGCAGACCCGACTGGGATCAACGCGTAAGGGACAGGATTTCCAATTTGAAGCCTAATGAAATAGGATATCAAAGAGTAAACAATTTGAAAGTGAATGGCATCCCTCAAAAAACAACTGAATATGAAACCATTCTCAAGGTGGAACTTTCCAAACCAATCCTTCCGAAATCAAAAGCAATGATCGAGCTTGATTTCGAGGCCCAGGTACCTGTTCAAATCAGAAGAAGCGGCAGAGACAATGTAGAAGGTGTTCGATTCAGCATGGCGCAATGGTATCCAAAGTTGTGTGAATATGATAGAAGTGGATGGCATCCAACACCCTATGTTGCGAGAGAATTCTATGGCGTTTGGGGAGACTATGAAGTAAACTTAAAAATCGACAGCTCATACACAGTTGCAGCAACTGGATATCTTCAAAATGCACAAGAAATCGGACATGGTTACCAGTCAGCTTCCCTTCCATTTAAATCTTCCAAAGAAAAAATGCTGACATGGAAATTCAAAGCACCAAACGTTCATGATTTTGTTTGGGCGGCAGACCCGGAATATATCCATAACAGCAAGCAAGTTCGCAAAGGACTCATCTTACATTCTTTTTATAAAATCAATCCAACCTTGTTGGGCAAGCAATACGATGGTATGCCTGCTAGAATGAAAGAAAGAATCACCAGAAATGATTTTATCAATAATTACAAAATGGAATGGGACAGTGTATTGGAATTTGCTTCCAGGGCCATTCCATATATGGACAGCCACTATGGCGAGTACCCATATAAGCAATATTCATTCATTCAAGGGGGTGATGGCGGAATGGAATATCCAATGGCAACTTTGTTGAAAGGTGCAGGTAAAGGTGTAGTGATACATGAATGGATGCATAGCTGGTACCAGATGATGTTGGGAACAAATGAATCTTTGTACCCATGGATGGACGAAGGTTTTACAAGTTTTGCTGAAGCCAACGTAAATAACTATTTGGATAATTTTAAAGACAGTTTACCCCACAAGCCTGCATACGATGCAATCATTGCACTTTCCAAATCAACATACAACGAACCCCTGACCACACATTCAGATCAATACAGCAGCAATGCGGCATATAGCATCAATGCTTATTCGAAAGGTGAAGTTTTTATGGAACAATTGGGATATATAGTAGGTGCAGATGTTAGAGACAGCATTCTTATTAAATATTTCAATACATGGAAATTCAAACATCCAGATGTAATTGATTTTATCAGGGTGGCCGAAAAAACAAGTGGAATCCAATTAGATTGGTATAAAGACTTCTATGTCAACACAACAAAGACCATTGATTATGCTATTGATAGCCTTTGGGAGGAATCCGGCAAGATGCAATTAAGATTGAAAAATAATGGTACCATGCCGATGCCCTTAGACATTGAACTTACTTTTAAAGACGGCTCAAAAGAAATTGCTTACATCCCTCAATATTTGATGTTCGGAACTAAACAAAATGAAACCCCCTCTGTTAAAAGAACAATTGGAGCGCCATGGAAATGGACACATCCAACTTATACCATTGGTATTGACAGAAAATTATTAGACTTAAAAAAATTGGAAATAGATCCAACACAAAGAATGGCAGATACCGAGCGTAAAAACAATGTTTTGGTATTGAATTGGTAGTTTGAAATAAACCTGGAGAGAGGATGTTGAACTTTAACGATACGCAAAAAGCTTTTGCGTACAAATCCGATGAAGAACTAAAAAAGGCGAGATTTCTTTTTGGCTTGATGCAATACAATGCTTTGGTGAAACTGGGCACGTTGCTCACCCCTCTTGCATTGAAAATAAAATTTCCCATTAAAGGAATAATTCGAAAGACACTTTTTCAGCAATTTGTTGGAGGTGCATCATTGGAAGAATCTTCGCCTGTTATCAGCAATCTTGAAAAAGAAAAAGTGTCAGTCATTCTCGATTATGGTGTAGAAGGTGGTGAATACAACGATGAAAAATATGATCACTCACTGAATGAATTCATTAAAGTAATTCGATTTGCTTCAACCAAAAAAAATGCTCCCTTCATAAGTGTAAAAATTACTGGACTCAGTTCAACGAATTTGTTGGAAAAGCTTAACCTAAATGCATACGAACATTTTGAGTTTGTCTCTGATCAAAAAATGAATGAAAAAATTAACGCCCTTGATTCTTCAGAAAAGGATGCGTGGAATAAGTTGCTGAAAAGAACCGACATAATATGTGATACAGCAAGCCAAAGTGGCGTGGGTATAATGATTGATGCTGAGGAAACCTGGATACAGGATCCAATCGATTATATAACCATATTGATGTCGAGAAAATACAATAAAAACAAAGCTGTCGTTTATAATACCATCCAATTTTATAGACATGATCGGATAGCATTTATGCATGCATCTAATCAAGATAGTGTTCAACATGGATATCAATTTGCTGTAAAAATTGTTAGAGGTGCTTACATGGAAAAAGAAAGAGCGAGGGCTCAAAAATTAAATTATTCATCCCCTATTCATTCAGATAAGAAAAGTGTTGATTACGATTATGATCAGGCGATTGAATTTTTAACTCAACATGAATCTGCCCCTTCCCTCATTGTTGCATCACATAATGAAAAGAGTACACAATTGGCAGTAACTCTTTCGCAAAAGAAGGAAACAGCAGACAAGCAACTAAAACTACACTTTTCACAACTCTATGGAATGAGCGATCATCTTACTTTTAATCTAGCCTCAGAAGGATACGATGTTTCAAAATATTTGCCATTTGGTCCTATCGAGGAGGTTATTCCCTATCTGATGAGAAGGGCTCAGGAAAATAGCTCTGTTGCAGGACAGACTAACAGAGAACTCACCCTGATCAAAGAGGAATGTAAAAGAAGGGGGATTTAATCCCAAATTATATTGAATAATCTTAAGTATAAATACTGAATACCCACAAAAAATAAATGGGTGGAAGTATGTTTTTTTTAACTTTAGACATCCAAATAATTGAAATCCAAGCTCCTACCTTGAAATCCTCCAACATTCTATGACAATAATCGAAATTGAATGACGAAAAAAGTACGAATTATAATTGCGGACGATCATTTGCTCATTGCGGAAACCTGGGCAACCTTGATCAACCTGGATCCAGAATTTGAAGTGGTGAAGGTGTATGACAACACCAAAACAATGATTGATGAAATCACAGAAGTTCGTCCGGATGTAGCCATCTTAGATATCAATATCAATCCATTTTCAGGAATTGAGGCAACCACCATGATTAAAAAGCTTTCCCCTGGAGCAAAAATCATTGGAGTGTCCATGCACAATCAACCCTCGTTTGCAAAGAAAATGATCCGAAACGGTGCGATGGGATATGTAACCAAAAACTCGTCTAAATTGGAGATGTATGAAGCCATCAGATCCGTCATGAAGGGCGAGAAATACATTTGTGCTGAAATTCAAAAGAACATCACCAATCAATTGCTCGTTGAAGAGGAAGACAACAAATTAAGCAAGCTAACTGAGAGAGAGATTGAAATCATTCGATTGATTAAAAATGGATCAACCAATAAAGAAATTGCTGAGACCCTCTTCTTATCACCAAGAACGGTTGAAACCCATCGGGCAAGGATTTTAAAGAAATTAGGACTTAAAAATTCTCTTTCCCTCGTAAAGTATATCAACGAGTCTTTTTTGGATCTTTGAGAAGAATTATTCTCCCCAGATTTGATCTTTGCCAGCAAGCCAATCCTTCACAAGTGTTGTAGTAACTGACTTTGGACGCTCGAGTGGCATTCCAAGTGCCCTGTCCCAACAGAGACTGGCAAGAACACCCAATGCGCGGCTTACACCAAACAAAACTGTGTAGAATTCATATTCAACCATACCATAATGAACGAGAAGTGCTCCACTGTGTGCATCAACATTTGGCCATGGGTTTTTGACCTTTCCGAGTCCATTTAATATATCTGGCACTGTATCATAAATTCTCCAAACAGTTTGTACCAACGGGTCATCTGGCATATGTTTTTTGCCAAATTCCATCTGAGCAGTAAAACGAGGGTCTGTTTTTCTCAAAACTGCGTGGCCATAGCCTGGAACAACCTTGCCTTCAGACAGGGTTTTCTTTACATAATCTGCAATCTGATCTTTGCTGGGAAGATCAACGCCTAGCGTTTCCCTCATTTCAAAAATCCACTTTATAACTTCCTGATTTGCAAGCCCGTGAAGTGGTCCAGCTAAACCATTCATTCCGGCTGCAAAACTCAAAAAAGGATCACTGAGAGCAGATCCTACCAGGTGGGTAGTATGGGCTGAAACGTTTCCACCTTCATGGTCGGCATGGATGGTCATGTACAACCTCATCAATTCTTTGAAACCTTCCTGTTCATAACCCATCATATGGGCAAAATTCCCAGCCCAATCAAGCAGGCCGTTCGGTTCAATATGTTCACCGTTTCTGTATTTCCTTCTATATATATATGCAGCAATTCGGGGCAACCTCGCAATCAGATCCAACGAGTCATCGAAAGTTGCATCCCAGTAATCCTTTTTATTCATACCTGATGCGTACTCCTTGGCAAAATGGCTGCCATTTTGAAGTGCCATGATCCCAACCACAAACATGGTCATAGGATGTGATGAAACTGGTAGTGCTTCGATGGTATCAAATACATAGTTTGGAACATGCGATCTTCTCTGAAGGGTTGCTGTAATGACATCAGCCTCTTCTTGAGTAGGCAATTCTCCCAAGAGCATCAAATGAAACAAAGCTTCTGGAAGAGGTTCATCTCCACCGGGGGCTTTCGGAAGTTTGTCTTTTAATTCCGGAATGGAATACCCTCTAAAACGGATTCCCTCATTGGCATCCAATAAAGATGTTTCAGTAACCAACCCGGTGATGCCGCGCATTCCCTGATATATCTGAGAAAGCGTTACCTCTCCGATTACTTTATTGCCATGCTCTTTGAGCATTTGTTTGATCTCAGCACCTACCTGGTCTGCTTTTTTCTTGAAACTTTCCTTTATTAAATCCATTGAAAATCAATAATAGGGTTTGGTCCAATTTTTGGATGCGTAAAGTTACAGCAAAGCGGTCTACAGCCGATGATGAATTGGGAAAAAACTTGAATTATTTTGGTGCTTTTTGATAGATGCGCCAAGCTACATATGCAAAAACAAAATTGGGTATCCAAGCTGCCAGGTAAGGATTCAGATCACCTTTGGTAGAGAAAATGGTGGAAAACCTATCAAAAAGGATATAAACAGCACAAATAAGCAACCCTATTGCCAAATGAATTCCACTCCCACCTCTGATTTTCCTAAATGAAATCAACGCGCCTATCATTGTAAGAATCATGACAGAGAAAGGGGTTGCCATTCTGTGAGCATTTTCCATTTCCAGTTCTTTGATAGTCTCTGATCCTCTCATTCTTTCTTTTCTGATTCGTTTTATCAAATCAGGAGTAGTCATCCTGGTTTGAGTGTATCCGTCAAAACGAAGATCATTGGGTTCAAATGAAAATTTTCTAAATGCCTCAAACTTATATGATACGTTTTCTTCCAAACCATTGATCTTACGTTCAACCACTCCATTCAGTTTCCAGGTTTTTTTAGTTGTATCCCAGATGATATTATCCGCACGTAGATTATATATCACCTTATTTTCTTTTACTGTCTCCAGAAAAAAAGTTCCACCCATTTTCGCTGCAGTATCATAGTATCGCATTCCAACATAAGAAAACGAATCAATTCTCATATAGACAGCATTACTGGAAGTGTATGACATCAAGCTTGGCATATACTTTGCTTCAAACGTAGTTCGAACAGTATTTGCACGGGGTATGATCAGGGCATTTGAAAAAAGCAATAAAATGGATAAAAGTGCGCCTCCAATCCAATAAGGACGCATCAACCGATGTAAACTCACTCCAGAGGAAAGTACCGGAATAAATTCAGATCTGCTGGCCATTTTAGAGGTAAAAAAAATCACCGAAATAAATACAAAGAGAGGAAAAAGAAGTGCAACAATATGTGGAATGAAACCAATATAATATTGCAAGAAGATTTGCTTTGAAGTGAGTCCTGATTTTACAAAATCATCTGTATGCTCTGAAATATCTACGATTGTACTGATGAGTGTAAGGAGCAATACTGAAAAGAAGAATGTTTTCAGGAAGTTTTTAAGGATATACCAATCGATTCTGCTCAACATATCCTCACAAAAGTATCATTTAATCTTTTGAAAGATACTTTGCATAGGTGTCCAAGCATCTTTTTCTCGCAAAATTATGATCCACCATAGGTTGCGGGTATTCAAGGGAATCAAATTCAGGAACCCATTTGCGGATGTATTTGCCTTCTTTGTCAAATTTTTCAGTTTGTAAATATGGATTGAAAACCCTGAAATATGGTGCAGCATCGCAACCACAACCTGCTGCCCATTGCCATCCCCCATTGTTTGCTGCGAAGTCATGGTCGAGCAGTTTAGCAGCAAACCAAGCTTCACCCCATCGCCAATCAATGAGAAGGTGTTTGGTCAGGAAACTGGCAACAATCATCCTTACACGGTTATGCATAAATCCAGTTTGGTTCAGTTCTCTCATGCCTGCATCTACAATTGGATAACCCGTTTGCCCCTTGCACCATTTATTAAACTCCTCTTCGTTGTTCCTCCATTGTATCTTATCATATTCCTTTTTGAATGAAAATCCTTCAGAGATATGTGGGAAATTGAAGAGTATGGATTGATAAAATTCGCGCCAAATCAATTCGTTCAGAAAGATTTCATTAAGAGATGCAGCAACTTTTGCAAGTTCACGAATGCTAATTGTACCAAACCTTAGGTGAACTCCCAATTTGGAGGTACCATTGATAGAAGGATAATCGCGTTGTTTTGAATACTGTTTAATAATATCTCGAGGAAATACTTTTGGTGGGAATTCAATACCAGTATTTTTAAATCCAATCTTAGAGAGGGATGGTAAGTCCTCTTGATTTTGTTTATAGAACTTATTGAAATATTTATCTGATGGAAATGATGTGATTGGATGGTTCAATAGATGTGATTTCCATTTTCTGGAAAAGGGGGTAAAAACAGTATATGGAGTTCCATCATCTTTGGCAACTTCTAATTTTTCAAAAATCACCTGGTCTTTGAAATCGCTAAATCCAATCTGATGAGATCTTAAGAAATCAGCAATTGTATGATCTCTTTCAATAGCATATTTCTCATAATCACGGTTGGTGTATACATGTTTTACATCAAATTCATGTATCAACTTTTTATATGCATTCAGGGGGGTATCAATCAGAATTTTTATTCCTGTACCCTGTTTTAGAAGTTGCTGATGGATGGAGGTCAATGTTTCGTGAATAAACTGCACCCTTGCCTGGTAGGGTTTATCCAGTTTATCAAGAATATTGGGATCAAAAATAAATATTGGAAGAACAGGATATCCAGATTGTAATGCCTGAAAGAGCGCATGGTTATCATGTAATCGGAGGTCTCGACGGAACCAGAAAATGCTGATCTCGGGCTTTTTCATGGTTCTAAAACAAACCCGAGGAAAAATAGTTTAGAAATTAATTAGACATGGAGCGACTATCGATGATGCCTGATTTTACGGCATACATAACGAGTCCCGCTAGCGACTTTGCGCCTGTTTTTACTTTCAGCTTGTCACGGATGGCTTCTATGGTTCTGGGACTCAATTCAACTTCGTCTGCTATTTCCTTGGTGCTCTTTTCTTCGCAGATAAGTCTTAATACAGTCATTTCATTGTCTGTAAGTTTTGCTTCCACAGGCAGATTCGCTTCAGCCTGACGTTTAATGCGAAGTCCATCTATCAAAGCCTTGTTTGTAAGCTGGTTGAAATAGAATTCCTGCTCGAATACAGTAGTGATGGCTTGGTGAATAATTTCAGAGTCTGAATTTTTCGTGAGATAAGAATTAGCTCCCAATTCCATCAATTTGGTGATCATGGAGTGGTCGTTGTGCATGGTAAGCATGATGACCTTGATGTCTGGATAATTGCTTTTAATTTCAGGCAATGTTGCAATACCATCCATGATGGGCATCTGAATATCAAGAAGTATTACATCCGGATGAATATGTTTAAGTATGGTTAGGAGCTGCATACCATTATCAGCTTCTGCAATAACTTTTACATCTTTGTGTATACTCAGTGCAGTTTTAACACCTGCACGGAATAAAATATGATCATCGGCGATAATTACTTTAATAGGTTCAGACATGCGGCTAATATTAAATAGTTATGAACAGAAATTTCACTATGCAATGTTAGTGCAATTCTTGGCTGCTACAAAGCGTAAAATCACCAATTTATCTGGTTGCAGAAAATACGGTCAAGGGTGATTTCAGCCATACCATGCAAAGATTCTCAGAAAAAGAAGGATAACAGAAATCAATAATCTCCTCTTTCAATTATTGACACATCAAAGTTGAAAAATGCCCTTAAGATGAAAACACCAAAATTACTGGTGATTTTCTCGTTGGCGAGGGGTGAAATAATCATTGAAGAGTAGTCATATTTTATACTTTTATATACACATAATATGAAGTTCCTTATAACAATTACATCTTTCTCAAGAATTCTAATGTTCATAATGAGCATAATATGTTGTTATAATGGTGTAAAAGGATTAAAAAAAGATGATAAAATAATTGGAATATTTTCTCTCTCAATAATTTCAATAATTGACTCAATTACATACATATACTTAGTTATAATAAAACAAGACAAGCATCTTTTTATAAACATATCTGAGTACACTCAGTTTCTATATCAATTTTTAGAGATAATAATTATTTTTCACTTTTATCTCATAACACAAATTAAACAATCAAAATTCTTGAATTTTTCAAAGTTAATTCTGATTGTTTTTTCAATGATTATATTTTTTATTTTTAAGCTTAGTGAAAGGGAGATATTTCTTACTGTGTTTGAACTATCTATAATTAATTTCTTTTCCATAAGATTTTTCTTTTCAGAATTTAAAAGAAATCATTACAGAGAAAACACATTTAAGTACATTTCATTCGGACTTTTCATTTTTGCAAATTTTACCGCACCCTACTACATTATTGAAAATAAATTGGAGAATAATCACCCATCAATAATTCAATCTTTAAATTTTATAAGTGACATAGGCTACACAATATTATTTGCATTCATTAATAAAGAAATTAAATGCATATCCAAGAGGTAAATATTATTTCTGCAATTTTGATTAGTTCAATAATAATCTTGTGCTTATTATTTATTATTCTAATTTTTATGTCTAAACACAAGGAAAAGATTATTGAATCTCAAATTGAAATTGAAAACATAAAATCAAATTTTGAAAATGAAATACAGGCAGCTCAACTTGAAATTCAAGAAGACACATTCAAAAAAATATCAAGAGAGATTCACGACAACATTAGCCTAGGACTTACACTTTCAAAACTTCAACTTACCAACTTACTTACAGTAGATCAATTCGATAAAAATAATCTGATACACTCAATTGATCTTATCAGCAAATCTTTGGTCGATTTGAATGACATCTCAAAATCATTGGATGCAAAACAAATGATTGCACACGGACTAATCAATGCGCTTGAATCTGAGATTGGCGTTTTGAGAAAATCTGGCATATACCATGCTTCACTGGAAATTATTGGTACCCCAGTTTACTTTGATGCAGAAACTGATTTAATTCTTTTGAGAATATTTCAGGAAGCATGTAACAATATCATAAAACATGCTGAGGCAGACAGGATTGACCTCGACCTGATTTATAAAAACAACCATTTACTAATGAAAATAACAGACAATGGAAAAGGGTTTGATGTAGAGGCAGCTAAAAATAAAAAAGAAATTAGAAGAATGGCAGGATTAAAAAATTTTGAAACAAGGGCCAAACTCATCAATGCGGAATTAAGCATCATCTCCTTCCCTACTAAGGGAACAACCATAAACATACGTATACCCATTAAACAAAATCAACATGAAAAAAGAAATGATTAAAGTAATCATGGCAGATGACCATATTTTACTAAGAAATGCATTGGCATCATTGATCGACAAAAGTGATTCTTGCAAGGTTATTGCGGAAGCATCTAATGGAAAAGAACTGATTGATGCTATTCAAAAAGACAACTACCCAGACATTGCCATTCTAGACTTAAACATGCCTGTGATGGATGGTCACGAAACCGCACAATATCTTCAAAAGCATCACCCAAAAATCAAGGTACTCATGTTAACCATGTATGACTCGGAATTGGTGCTCATTCGTTTGTTGAAAGCAGGTGTAAAAGGGTTTATGAAAAAAGATATTCATCCAAAAGAACTTATTCATGCAATACAATCTGTATTTGAGAATGACTATTATTACTCTTCACAGACAAGCAGTAAACTTGCAGGTTTATTCAGAGACGAAGATGATACTCCTATTTTAGAGAAAATTACATTGTCGGATGCTGAAGTTGAATTTCTCAAACATGTTTGTAGTGAACAGACATACAAGGAAATTGCATTCGACCTTGGTATGAACCCCAGAGCAATTGATGGCATGAGAGATAATCTATTTAATCGGTTGGACGTGAAAAGCCGTGTTGGATTGGCCATGTATGCCATCAGACATGGGATTGTACCCATTTAGTTGATCAATTTATTTCTCATTCCATACATAACGAGTCCTGCAATTGTTTTTGCACCTACTTTGGCCTTCATATTTTGCCGAATGGTTTCAACAGTTCGAGGGGACAAGTATACCTCTTTTGAAATCTCTTCAGTGGTTTTATCCTGAGAAAGCAACCTAAGAATACTCAGTTCTTTTTCATTGAAGGTTGCAGGATTGGGAAAAAATTGCTTTGTATGCTTCTTTTGTTGAAGCTTCATCATCACTGCCTTGTTCAACAGATCATTGAAATAAAAATCATCATTTATACAGGTCAGGATCGCATTGTAAATCTCCTCCGGGTCAGTCGTTTTGGTTAGGTATGCATTCGCTCCCATTTCCATCATTTTAGATATCATTTCCTGATCATCATACATGGTCAATACAATGATTCTTACTGCTTCATACTCTTTCCTTAAAATTGAAATGGCATTTATACCATCAATCTCAGGCATACGGATATCCATCAGCAGAACATCTGGTAACTTGATTTTCATCTTATGTATCAATTCCTTTCCATCCTCTGCTTCCCAGATAATTTTCAAGTACTCCTTCCCACCTAGTGCCATTTTAATTCCATCTCTAAAAATTTTATGATCGTCAGCAATGGCCACCTTAATTGATTCTGCAGCTTCCATTTAACTCTTTTTAATTTTTTTATTTAACCAATGATAAAGTCCGCATACGGGATCACGTATAATTACGATAGCCTTCGAAAGAGAGTATGTTTCGGAAATTAAAATTGATTAGCAATGGCCTGACCTAGGATATTGGAGTTCAATAAAACCGCCTCACAGCAGCATTTTAAGAATGCTCAAAATTGCAAAGTTTTCTATCATAAAATTCGAGGCAGCATTTCGGACAGATGAAATAATACCACCTTTAAAATACAACTCGTATTTTTCTAAGAATATTTTGAGATTTTTACTATTTTATTTACCGTATTTTTACGGTTACACAATCGTGTTTTTACGAAATATTTGAGAAAAGAATCAGACAAATTATTTCATAATATATTGATTTTCAATTTTTTAAATGAATTAGAAACTTGGTGTGTAATCGTAGATCTACGATGGTCATTTTAGTGCAACCTGAAACTAGAAGAAATTAGTTGTCCGATTAACGAATATTTTATCCACATCAAAATTTAAATTATGTTGAAAAGTAATGTTGAAATCAGAGACGAAAAACTGTTGGACGAGACAGTTGGAGAGCACATTGGCTATGACCTTGGGGTAAAAATGGTGAAAGATTACTTTGCCAAATATGGTGAGGGGGGTGCGCAGTTTGTAGGGAGGAATATTTTAGAGAAAATATTAAACCAACCTGATTGTGTTGGCATAAACATCTACAAAGGACTAAACGAAATCGGTAATAAAACCTATGTCCTAGTTGGAATGGACAAAGAAAATCAACCCATATTAAATTATTCTGCAGTTGAAGTTTCTGGCGAAATCTCACAAAAAGAAGGCATTGTTGCAGATAGAAATTTTGGATTGGGCTGGTTTGATCTAGATTAAAAACCACAATCAACATAGTTAAGGTTTTTTTGTAATTATATTTGGGTATTAATTTAATCACATACCGAATATTTTTACATATTTCTCTCTTTTCTCAGGCGTTTTCGTCCTGCTAGCATTTTTAATTGGTAGGACGAAATCGTATGTTTTCCGGTTGCTAGGATTCTATCTTGGATATGAATTTTTGACGGATATATTTTTTAACCCTGCTTCTAAATTTCTATTTGGATCAGAATTCACTTCTGCACACATCTTCACCGTGGTTGAATTCAGTGTTTTTATTTCTATTTTCTACAGCTTAATGAAAAGAGAATATAAGAAAACAATCATAACGATTTCCACTTTTATCTTTTTAGCTGCCTTTATTTTTGAAAATTTGATCATTAAAAACCTTGGCTTTGATTCACTCTCAGTTGGAACATCTTATATTCTTTTGATAATATGTGCAGTAATCTCTATTGGAGACACAATTAAATATAACAGTGCCAACAATTTTTTTACTTCAAGTTTTTTAATTTTAGCATCAGCTATAATATACTTTTCAGGCACTTTATTCATTTACGTTTTATCCGATTCATTTTATTCGAATAATAATTTTAATAAGTTTTATTACATAATTAATCCAACAGTAATAACGCTTAGAAATTTTTTACTATTCCTTGCTTTATTAAAATTATATCAGTACAATAAGAAACAAAAGCTCGTAGTTGTATAACATGACCTTTCTCCAAACCATATCATCTTCAAATGTTTCAACGGTGTTGATTTTTGGCACACTTGGGATGTTGGTATTGGCTATTGGTCTTATCAGCTTTGTGTTATTTCACCAAAGAAGAATTATCAAATATCAACAACAATTGCAGCGGCTGGAAGAGGAACAACAACAAATTCTACTCAATGCGTCTATTCGTTGGCAAGAGGAAGAACGCCAGCGAATTGCCGCCGACCTTCATGATGACGCAGGACCATTGCTTGCAACTGCAAGATTGTATTTAAACGATAATCTTGTAAAACAAGATACTGCAACACAATTGCAAAGCATTTATAATGCCAAGCAAATTATAGATGATACCATCCAACTTATCCGAAATATTTCTCATAGCCTGATGCCCCCTACCCTGAAAAACTTTGGACTGGAATCAGCTATCAATGATTTATTTCAAAAAATCAGCGGATCTGGGGCCATCAATGCAAGCTGCAGATTTCATGAATACAAAGAGCGTATGGTTGCTCAAAAAGAATTACTCATTTTCAGGGTCATCCAGGAACTTATCAACAATATTCTTAAACACAGCAACGCTAGCTTTATTCATCTAACCCAGAATATTCTCGATGATAAATTCTACATCTGGGTCAACCATGATGGGAAAGGAATTACACAAGAAGATTTTGAAAACATCAACAAGAGTTCTGTAGGACTCGGTCTGAAAAATATCCAAAGCAGAATGAAAGTTCTGAATGCCAATATCCTCTTCGAAAAAGATCCAAGTAAAACCTTTTATAAGGTTACCATTGAATTGCCTGTAAAGACTGGCAAATTGAATTGACAGGAAACTTTTAAATCATGAATGCATGCAATTGATCCGTGTGGGGATTGCGGATGATCATAAGATCTTTCGCAAGGGTATTATATTATCGCTTAGACAGTATACCAATATATCTTTTGTGTTGGAGGCTGAAAATGGAGAAGATTTGTTAAGTCAGCTCAAAAGCAATCAACCCGATCTTGTTTTGCTAGATCTTCGTATGCCTGGCAAAGATGGAATTGAAACAACCAAAGAGATCAGCAAACTTTATCCCCATATCAAAATTCTCATCATCACCATGTTCGAAGATGAGCGCTATGTAAGTCATCTCATGGAAAACGGAGCAAATGGTTATCTTCTAAAAAATGCCGAACCTGCTGAAATCAAAAAGGCCATTATGGAGGCATACGTCAGAGGTTACTACCTAAATAATTTTGTCAACAGAATTTTACTCAAGAAATCAACCTCAAGAATTAAAAACGCCCCTTCATTAAACAATGAAATTGTGATGTCTGACAGAGAAAAAGAAGTGGTAAGGTTAATTTGCAGAGAATACACAGCTGCAGAAATTGCAGAAAAACTGTCTATCTCCCCTCGTACCGTAGAATCTATTAAAGATCGCCTCATGGAAAGATTTGGTCTGAAAAACACAGCCGGACTCGTTTTTTTCGCTGTCAAAAATGAGCTGATCGACTAAATTCTTAAGACAACTTACACCAAGGTATCGCCTCCGATTAATTAACTTTGCACACTATGGGCAGAAGTGGAAAAGTATTGGTTGCCATGAGTGGTGGAATTGATAGTACCGTTGTAGCACTCATGTTGCATCAACAAGGGTATGAAGTGATTGGTATCACAATGAAAACCTGGGATTATGCAACGGCAGGCGGTAGTAAAAAAGAAACAGGCTGCTGTAACCTTGATTCATTCAATGATGCTAGGGCTGCTGCAGTTCAACATGGATTTCCTCATTACATTATAGATATCAGAGAAGAATTTGGAGATGCGGTCATTGAAAACTTTATCGAAGAATACATGGCCGGAAGAACTCCCAATCCTTGTGTGATGTGCAACACACATATCAAATGGAGAGCACTTCTGAAAAGAGCGAATGCATTGGACTGTGATTTCATCGCAACCGGACACTACGCCAACATCAGAAATGAAAACAATCGTTTTATCATCAGCAAAGGAAAAGATGAAACAAAAGATCAAAGCTATGTTCTATGGGGATTAGAGCAGGACTTGCTTTCCAGGACTATACTACCGTTGGGGAATTATAGAAAAACGGAAATAAGACAAATGGCATTGGACTTTGGCTATCCAGAATTAGCCAAAAAAAGCGAGAGTTATGAAATCTGTTTCGTTCCGGACAATGATTACAGAGGATTTCTAAAAAGAAATGTAGAAGGAATAGATGATAAGTTGAAAGGCGGGCTTTTTGTAGATAAACACGGAAAAATATTAGGGAAACACAGCGGCTACCCTTTTTATACCATTGGTCAAAGAAAAGGACTAGAAGTAACGCTTGGGAAACCAGTATTTGTAACTGCCATCGACCCAAACACCAATACCGTAGTCTTGGGGGATGAAGAAGATTTATTGAAAAATGAAATGCATGTAGGTCAAATCAACTTGATAAAATATGACCACATAGATGATGGAATGGAAGTCTCTGTAAAAATAAGATATAAGGACAGTGGAAATGAAGCCACTTTGTACAACAACGAAAGGGGTATTCGTGTTCATTTCTATGACAATGCAAAAGGAATCGCTCCAGGTCAGTCAGCCGTATTTTACGATGGTGACGATGTCATCGGAGGAGGTATTATTCAAAGAGAAAATATATCATGAAGAAGAACTTCCTCTTCTTTATAATTTCCTTCATCCTAATAGGATCAACATCCTGTAAAAAAACTTTTGACGTTATTGAAAGTGAAAATGTGAGCAGCTATGTGCCATTGGCGCTTGGAAAGTACATCATGTATCAACTCGATTCAACAGTCTATACCAACTTGGGCGCTTCGAAAGAGGTACATTCATATGTAATCAAAGACACCATTCAATCAATCACAACAGACAATATTGGGAGAAAGGCATTCAGCATCATTAGACTGATGCGAAACAAGCTAGATACAAACAACTGGATACATGTCGATGCATACCTAGCGATCGCAGACAGCACATCACTTGAATGGATTGAATCAAATAAAAGATTCATTAAAATGAAAGCACCCATTAAAAATGGATTTTCCTGGAAAGGCAATGCCTATATCAATACCATCAGTGTTCCTGAGGCATCCTATCTGCATGACTGGACCTACACATACCAGAATATCAACAGCCCAATTAAATTAAACAATCAATTAATACCTTCTGCCATCAGCATCCTTCAAAGAAATGACACCATTGGTGACCCATCAAACAAAAAAGTATACTCAGAAATAAATTATTCGAAAGAAATCTATGGCAAAAATACCGGCCTGATCTTCAAAGAATTTTTACACCAAGTATGGCAACCCGGAAATGCCAACAACGCATCAGGCTACTTCGAAGAGAACAGTTATGGTATAAAAATTTCTATATTGAGGCATAATTTTTCAACCCTCTGATGAAAGCTTCACTGATATTCATTCTGATCATTTTCTTCAACTCATCATTTGCACAATATTCCAGGTACATTATTGAATTCAAGGATAAAAAAGGAACCACTCATTCGTTAAACAACCCCACCACCTTTCTCTCTAATGAAAGTATTCTAAGAAAAAAAACATTTAACATTGTCATAGACAGCTCAGACCTGCCTGTTTCCAAAAATTATGTTGACAGCATTTCAAGATTTTCAGATGTCAAGCTGTTATATACTTCCCGTTGGATGAACCTGGCTGTCATCCAAACCACCAATCAAAGTTCAATTGATAAAATCAAGTCTTTGGACTTTGTAAAGAAGCAATATCCAATCGCCAATACACTCATTCAGTTACATGCAAGTGAAATAGAGAGCAACATTGTAAAAACGAATATCCCCCAACAAAATGAAACATCAAATGATAACACGCTGCAGTATGGTAAGAGCCAAGCACAAATAACCATTCACGAAGGTGAATTTCTACACAACAGAGGATTTCTGGGTGAGGGAGTCAAAATTGCAGTTTTTGATGGCGGATTTTTTAAGTACCTCAACCACCCTGCATTTGACAGCATAAGAAAACAGAATAAAATAAAATACACCTGGGATTTTGTGAGCAATGATGCATCGGTCAACGAAGATGACCCGCATGGCATGAATTGTCTTTCAATCATGGGAGCGAATCTTCCCGGCTCTTTTGTGGGAACTTCTCCGCACGCAGATTATTACTTATTTAGAACGGAAGATGCAAAATCAGAATTTCCAATTGAAGAAGTCTATTGGCTGATCGCAGCAGAAAGAGCAGACAGCATAGGTGCTCACATCATCACCTCGTCCTTGGGATATACCACTTTTGACAACTCATTTTTTGATCATCAATACAATGATCTAAATGGGACTGGGACTATTGTAAGCAAGGCGGCAAGCATGGCGGTTGCAAAAGGAATGATTGTTACAAACAGTGCTGGAAATGAGGGTGATGATCCCTGGAAATATATTTCTGCTCCTGCTGACGGGATAAATGTACTCGCAGTTGGCGCCATCAATACTTCCAAACAATTAGCAGGATTCTCGGGATTAGGCCCCTCCGCAGATGGAAGAACAAAACCCGATATCGTATCTGTTGGAGTCAATACTCAACTGATTGCAATGGATGGGACTGTGGGCATCGGAAGCGGAACCTCTTTTTCCAATCCCAATATCGCAGGACTCATTGCTTGTCTCTGGCAGGCATTTCCAGAATTTTCTAATCTTGAAATCATTCAGTCTGTAAAAAAATCTTCAGATCAATTTTTAAATCCTGACAATAAAAAAGGATATGGAATTCCAAATATGCGCATCGCATACCTGGATCTGAGTTTGCAACGTGAAATAAGAAACGCAAAAAGAATTCTCATAGAGAAAAATATAAAACTATATCCAAACCCCGTTACTACCACCGGAAAGATTGCATATAAATCGACCGCAAGTGGGCTCTTAAGCTGGAAGATGATCAACGCTGTTGGACAGTTGATTAAAGCTGATCAACTCGCTGTAAAAAAAGATGAATATTATATTATTGAATTGGGTGATCTAGCATTGGCTCCAAGAGGAAAATATTTTCTGGTCTACCAGAATGGAGATGAACACGGAGTACTCCCTTTTATAAAGTAATCAATGCTGCAAATAACTGGTCGCCACGATTAGGAAATCCGATAAAATATTTTTGTTCAAGCACCTTTATGGGATGTGAATTTTTAATGGCTTCCAGTACAGCTTCGTTTTCATTTGCAAATATGGAACATGTTATATAAAGCAGATACCCATCTTTCTTCAGAAATGGTAAAATATTTTTAACAATTTGAATCTGCTTTTGCTGATATACTTCGATTTGCTCTTCCTCAAAAGATCTCAGCCACTCTGGACTCCTACCCCATGTTCCGGATCCGGTACATGGAACATCTGCAATAATCAATTCGACCCCTGTTGAAGGCAAGTGTGATTTTGCAACCTGTATAGAAAGACTGTTCGTCAAATCTACACAAAACGCATCTGTAAGTTTTATATTGGCCTTGGATAAACGCTCAGTCAATTCTTCTAAGATAGAAGGACGAATATCTGATACATAATGAGAAGTAAAATGATAGCGATCTGAGGCCAGAATAGATTTACCTCCACTTCCTGCACAGGCATCCCAACAGGTATTGCCCTTAATATCGTATTTGTCCAATAAGCTTATAGTAAACTGAGAGCTGATATCTTGCACCACAATATCTCTATCTAACTTGAATAAATCCGAAAGGTTAACATGTTGTTCGAATCCAAGTATTTTGTTTTCAAATGATGCATATGCTACATTCTTCTCTTCCAACATTTGAATGATTGCCTGTTGTTCCCCCCGTATCTTGATAAAAAAAAGTGGTTTTCTGAGATGGCTGAGTCCAAAAGATTCGAGGTTAATTTTTGTTGAGATATATTGATGAAAAGAGAAAATCAAAGAAGAATTAAATAAAGGAAAGGACTCTGAAATAATTTCAATTTTCTTTTCAAGATTTTCATCAACGCTGTGCTTCAACAACGGAGAGAAATTTTCAAGCAATCCATTGTCTTGTTGATGTGTAAGAAAAAAGCCAATGATGATCTGATCTTGAACAGTGTATTCATCTGCAGATTTACCCAATCGCATATAACAGTAACAAAGGTCTGCAATGCTTTTACGATCTCTGGATCCGAACTTCTTATCCTTCTTGAAATGGTTTTTTAAAAAAATGGCAAATGGCTCCTTGTATGAATACCTTTTAATCAGATCAATGGCTGATACGAGGTGTTGTTTATAAAAGCCAGCCATGATTCTTTATTAAAGGCTTATAGCTCTAACAATGATTTTACTGGATCTTTCCCAAAGAGAAGTTGCTGTGGGTTTTCGAGCAATTCTTTTATTCGCACCAAAAAGCCAACACTCTCTCTTCCATCAATGATTCTATGATCATAGCTAAGGGCCAGGTACATCATAGGACGTGCAACGATCTGTCCTTTGATCACAATAGGACGCTCTTCAATTTTATGCATTCCCAAAATGGCTGATTGAGGTATATTGATAATAGGCGTGCTTAATAGAGATCCAAAAACACCACCGTTGGTAATGGTGAAAGTTCCTCCCTGCATTTCCTCCAGTGTTAATTTATTATCTCTTGCTTTAGTAGCCAATTCAACTACTTTTTTCTCAATATCTGCCATTGAAAGACTTTCTGCATTTCTGATAACCGGCACTACGAGTCCCTTGGGTGCAGATACAGCTATGGAAATATCACAATAATCATGATAAACCAACTCTTCATTGCTGATGTATGCATTTACAGCAGGGAATTCCTGCAATGCATAGGCTGCTGCCTTGGTGAAGAAACTCATAAAGCCAAGATTCACTCCATGTTTCTCCTTAAATTTATCCTTGTATTGTGCCCTGATGTCCATTACAAAGCTCATGTCCACTTCATTGAATGTGGTGAGCATGGCAGTTGTATTTTTAGCTTCGACCAATCGTTTGGAAACCGTTTTTCTCAACTGTGTCATTTTCTCTTTTCGCTCATTTCTGCTGAACAATTCAACACCAGGCTTTCTTCCAGGATTTGATAAAGCTTCTAATACATCTTGCTTTAATATTTTACCTCCTGATCCAGAAGCAGCGATTCCCTTTGCATCCACTTTCTTATCTGCAATGATAGCTGCTGCAACAGGTGTAGCTTTTACTTCTGTTTTTGTAGAGGCCTCAACTTTAGATGCTGTTGAAGATTTTTCTTTTTTCTCTACTGGAGCAATATTTTCAGGACGTTTTGCTTTTTCATCGATAGAACACACGATATCTCCAATGGCAAGCGTATCACCTTCCTTGACTTTTATTTTTAAAATTCCTGCTTGCTCAGCATTGATCTCAAAAGTTGCTTTTTCACTTTCGATTTCAGCCAACACCTCGTCTCTTTCTACCCATTGTCCATCTTGCTTCAGCCATTTCGCTAGACTTACTTCGTTGATGGATTCTCCTACGGTTGGAACTTTTATATCTATCATAATATTCAGTTGATGATTCGTAATTAATTTATTATTTAGCAAAAGCTTTTTTCATTATTTCTTCCTGTTCTGCAGCATGTACTTTGCTGTAACCAGTAGCAGTTGCAGCACTTGCTGATCTGGAAACAATACTGATTGGCGCCAAATCGAAATTCATCCTCATGAAAGATGCTGCTCCCATATTGAGTGGTTCCTCTTGAACCCATACCAATTCCGCTTTGGAATACTTTTTCATAACAGCTTCCAATTGCTTTACCGGCAATGGATATATCTGCTCCAATCTAACAATTGCTGTATCTGAGATATTGTTCTGATTTCGGTAATCATTCAAATCAAAATACACTTTGCCGCTGCAAAGCAAAACACGTTTAACCTGCTTGGCATCAGCTACCTCATCTTCAATCACTTCTTTGAATCCTCCTTTCACAAACTCATCCATAGTTGAATAAGAACTTGGATGCCTCAGATTAGCTTTAGGTGAAAAGTTAATAAGTGGTTTTCTAAAGTTCCAAGTAAGCTGTCTTCTTAATGCATGGAACAAATTCGCTGAAGTTGAAATATTGGTGATAACCATGTTCAATTCTGCGCACATCTGTAAGTAACGCTCCATCCTTGCACTGCTATGCTCTGGCCCCTGCCCTTCATATCCATGTGGCAATAACATTACCAATCCATTCATTCTATTCCACTTCTGCTCTGCTCCAGAAATAAACTGGTCAATCATTGTTTGAGCACCATTTGAAAAATCTCCAAATTGAGCTTCCCAGAGTACCAATGCATTTGGATTTGCCAGGGCGTATCCATATTCAAAACCAAGTACCCCATATTCACTCAACAGTGAATTATAAATTTTGAAAGAAGTTTTTGCTCCGGGGATATTGCTTAACCTATTGTATGACTGATCAGTTGCTTCATCCATGATCACAGCATGGCGGTGACTGAATGTGCCACGACGAACATCTTGTCCACTCATTCTTACATCCTTCCCATCTGCCAACAAACTCGCATAAGCTAGCAATTCACCTGTTGCCCAATCCACTTTATTTTCTTTTTGCAGTAAATTGATTTTGTCTTGCAGCAACTTATCAATTTTCTTCAATGGTTTGAAGCCTGATGGAACAGTCATGATATGATCAAAGAGCAATTTGAACTGCTTCTTGTCAATATAAGTATCGGGAGATTTTTCAAAGTCCTTTACAGTTGCTTTGTGCAAACTCTTCCAAACCAATTCAGGAGGTTGGTAGTGATATGGCAGTGGGTGTTGCTTCACTTCATCCAAACGTTCCTGAAGATCGCTCCAGAATTTCTTCTCCATATCGGATGCCAAAGATTTAATCTCTGGTGTATCATCCGACTGAAGTATTGAGATATAATTTTCGCGGGGATTCAAATGCTTTTCTATAATTGAATATAGACGGGGCTGTGTAAACTTAGGATCATCACCTTCATTGTGGCCATGACGTCTGTAACATACCATGTCTATAAACACATCACTGTTGAATTTTTGTCTGTACTTGGTTGCAATCTCCATGCATTTCACCACAGCTTCTGGATCGTCTCCATTTACGTGCATTACAGGTGCATGAACCATTGCAGCAAGCGATGTACAATAATCGGCTGTTCTTGCATCTTCAAAATCAGTTGTGAAACCTATCTGATTGTTAATGACAAAATGAATGGTTCCTCCAGTGAGGTACCCATCCAAACCTGACATCTGCAAAATTTCATACACAACACCTTGACCTGCGATGGATGCATCACCATGAATTAACACAGGAAGTATAGCATCGTATTGGCTTTCATACATGACATCTGCCTTGGCCCTGGAAAATCCCAATACTACAGGATCTACAGCTTCCAGATGTGATGGATTCGGCATAAGCTTCAGAGATACTGTTTGCCCAGTTGGAGTCTCTACCTCACTGCCATAACCAAGATGATATTTAACATCACCACTTCCCATGGTTTGATCAGGAGTTGATTTTCCCTCAAACTCACTAAAAATATGCTCGTATGTCTTGCCCATGATGTTGGCCAATACATTTAACCTGCCCCTGTGTGCCATTCCCATCACAACTTCCTTCACTCCAAATTCTCCAGCAGTATTGATCATTGCATCAAGAGCTGCAATGGTTGTTTCCCCTCCCTCCAGAGAAAATCTCTTCTGCCCAATGTATTTGGTATGAAGAAATTTTTCAAACATTACACCTTGGTTGAGTTTTTCCAGTATTCTTTTCTTTTTTTCAAACGGCAGCGGGCTGGGAAAATTGATTTCCATTTCTTGGGTTATGAAATCAATTTTTTCCTGGTTGCTGATGTATTTAAATTCAATACCAACATGCGTCGCATAACAACGTGTTAGATGAGATAGAATTTCTTTGAGTGTAACTGTGCCCAAACCAATCAGGTTTCCTGCATAAAAACTGGAGTTCAAATCTGATTCAGACAATCCAAAAAAAGATAACTCTAAATTGGCTCCCCTATCTTTTCTTTTTCTGATTGGATTGGTATTTGCAATTAGATGACCTTTGTTTCTATACCCTAAAATCAAACGATAGACCCCCAGTTCTTTTTTCCAATCTAAATCTGAAGGAGCAGAGTCAATTGATAATGGTTTTCCTTGAAGCTGACTTACAGCAAAGTCAAATCCCTCGAAAAATTTTCTTAAATCAGGGTCAATGGTTTCAGGCGAACGTGAAAATTCCTGATATAAATTTTCGATATACGACGGGTGCGATGAAGTTATATACGAGAAGTCCTTCATTTTGAGGGTATATGGGTTTGACAAATCGGTTTGCAAATATCGTTGATTTAAGGCAAAAAAATAAGCCTAAAATCATTCATAACTGCTTGAAATTCCGATAAAAAGGGGTCATTTTTGGTTGTTTAGGCGAAGTCACTTACCTTTGCAAACCATAAAATTAATAGACAGCATGGCAAACCATAAGGCAACCCAAAAAGACGTACGTCAAGTTGAAAAACGCAGGGAAAGAAACCGTTACCAAGGTAAAACCACCCGTAATGCAATGCGTGATTTGCGTGCATTGACTGATGCAACAGAAGCAGCTAAAAACCTTCCTGAAGTGCTCAGCAAGATTGATAAACTTGCAAAAAAGGGTGTCATCCACAAAAATAAAGCAGCCAACCTGAAGAGCTCACTTACAAAATCAGTGGCCAAGGCTAAAAAAGCTTAACCTCCCCTTCTAACAATATTGAAAAGAACATCCCCAAGATGTTCTTTTTTCATTTAAGGCAAACCCTGCAAATCTTTACCTTCGCATATGACCGAAAAAATTCTCATTCTGGATTTTGGCTCTCAATACACGCAACTGATTGCAAGAGCCATCAGAGAAGCAAATGTCTATTGCGAAATAGTTCCTTATCACAAAGAAATTGAATTTACAGACGATCTGAAAGGAATTATTTTATCAGGATCTCCATTCTCAGTGAATGACGAAAAAGCGCCTGAAGTAAACATCAAAAAGATTGCAGAAAAAAGAAATGTGCTTGGCATTTGCTACGGAGCACAATTAACTTCTAAACAATTCGGTGGTCGTGTAGAAAAAAGTGAAAAGAGAGAATACGGAAGAGCACAACTCAACATAGAAAATTCAAATGCACTGCTGGAAGGCATTCCAGCCAACTCCCAGGTTTGGATGAGTCACGGTGATTCTATCTTAGCACTGCCCCAGCAAGCAAAAATCTGTGCAACTACCGATTCAATCCCTGTTGCAGCCTTCGAATTGAATGAAAATGGTTGCAAGGGCATCTATGGACTTCAATTTCATCCCGAAGTATACCACTCCTCATACGGAAAACAAATCATTCAAAATTTTCTTTATAAAATATGTGGATGCAAGGGAGATTGGACGCCTGCACATTTTATTTCAGATACGGTTGAAGCACTCAAGAAGCAAATAGGAGACAAAAAAGTTGTGATGGCACTCAGTGGTGGAGTGGATTCTACGGTTGCAGCCACACTCATTCATAAAGCCATTGGAAAAAATCTTTTTGGAATTTTCGTTGACAATGGCGTATTGAGAAAAGATGAATTTGAATCTGTTTTAAAAACATACGATCAGCTAGAACTGAATGTTAAAGGCGTTGATGCAAAGAAGAGATTTTATGATGCGCTTGAAGGACTTACCAATCCTGAAGAAAAAAGAAAAGCCATTGGTAAAACTTTTATAGATGTCTTTGATCATGAATCACATCAGCTGAAAGATATTTCGTTTCTAGGTCAAGGAACCATCTATCCAGATGTGATTGAAAGTGTTTCTGTGCATGGCCCATCTGTAACCATCAAGTCTCATCATAATGTGGGTGGACTTCCTGAAACGATGAAACTTTCTTTGGTTGAACCTTTAAGATTCTTGTTCAAAGACGAAGTAAGAAAAGTTGGATTAGAACTTGGTATTCCTCATGAGCTCTTGTACAGACATCCCTTCCCTGGTCCTGGTCTTGCCATCAGAATCTTAGGTGAGATCACTGAAGAAAAAGTAAGATTGCTGCAAGAAGCAGATAGAATTTATGTTGATGGATTAAAAGAACATCAATTGTACGATCAAGTTTGGCAGGCAGGCGCCATACTATTGCCTGTAAAATCAGTTGGAGTAATGGGTGATGAAAGAACTTATGAATTTACTGTTGCTTTGAGAGCAGTAACCTCCGTTGATGGAATGACAGCGGATTGGGCACATCTACCCTATGATTTTCTTGGAAAGATTTCCAATGAAATCATCAACAGGGTCAGAGGCATCAACAGGGTTGTTTATGATATTTCAAGCAAACCTCCGGCAACGATTGAATGGGAATAGATTGATTAATCAACCCAGTCAGCAATAAATATATTGGTATCTCTTGTACCTCCGTTGTTGCGGTTGGAACAGAAAATCACTTTCTTACCATCGGGACTAAACATGGGGAATGCGTCAAACCCTTTGTCACGACTTATTTTTCTCAGTTCCGCTCCATCCTCATTCATTAAATAGAGATTGAAAGGAAATCCTCGTTTGTATTCATGATTCGACGCAAAAATGATCGTCTTGCTGTCAGGCATATATGCTGGAGCCCAGTTTGCTTGACCAAGGTGACTAACTTGCTTTGCATTTGATCCATCGGCATTGGCAATCCATACTTCCATTTTAGTTGGGGCAACCAAATTTTCTTTCAATAACTCTTTATATTCTTTGATTTCTTCTTCTGTTTTTGGGCGAGATGCACGCCAAATGATTTTAGTACCATCTGGGCTGAACCAAGCTCCCCCGTCATATCCAAGATCTGTGGTGATGCGTGTGATTTTGCCAGACTTTAATTGCATGGTATACAAATCAATATCACCATCACGTGTAGAAGTAAACAACATTGTTTTTCCATCTGGTGAAATGGTAGCCTCAGCGTCGTACCCTGGAGAATTTGTCAAGTTTTTGATGATCTTCCCTTTGGTATCAGATAAGAATATATCGTATCCATCATACAATGGCCAGATATATTTATTCCCATATTTGGCTCTGTCTGGTGTTGGAGGACAATCAACGCTGGCTAAATGTGTGGAAGCATATACAAGATGTTTCCCATCTTTCAAAAAAGCCCCGCAGGTTGTTCTTCCTGTTCCATTGCTGATTCGAATTGGCTGAAATTTTTCATTTTGCTGTTCGGGAACTTTCCCAATAAATATTTGATCACATGCAATACCTTCTTTTGGATTTGTTTTTTGGAAGATGATCCACTTACCATCAAAACTAAAATATGCCTCTGCATTGTCACCCCCGAAGGTCAACTGCCGTATATTCTTGAAATGAGTCTCATCACTGTATTGTAAACTTTCTTGTGCTTGAATTGAAAAAGGGAAAATGAATACGATCAGCGACAGAGTGGTTGAACAAATGATGGATAATTTCTTCATCTTGAGGTTGATTAAATGAGCGCAAATGTACAGATAAGCAATCTGAAATGCGTCATAGAAGTTTCATAAAAAGCATAGTTTTTGTAGCTTTGCACATGGCTAGAGTCTATTATAAAAATCGCATTTTTTTGCTCTGCTGCAGCTCGATTTTACTTGGATGCTCACAACAGCCTGAATCTCAAGAAAGCACAACAGTTAACCCAGAAAAAGCAACCACTTCCTCAATTGAGCAGCTTTATCAAATGGCAAGTGAAAAAAATTCTACTTGTTTGCCATTGACAGATTCTATCCTGAATACTACCAGTGACCCCAACTCCAGGGCGGAAGCTTTTTATATAAAAGGACTTTATTACTCTAACATCAAGGATGTTTCCAAGGCAGAACAATATCTAGACTCCACCATTAGAGAGAATTATACTTTTTATGATGCGTATATAGAAAAAGGAATTTTGCTCAATGAAAGGGGTGATTTTAAAAATGCATTGAACACGTTTCAAATTGCATTGGAAATCACAAAAAATAATGCCGATCTTTATTATTGGATTGGCAAATCATACGAGGGGTTAAAAATGAACAAAGAAGCTCAAGCATATTATAACATGACACTTAAATTAGATCCAACATATCAATCTGCCGAAGAGGCATTAAAAAGAACAAAACAATAGTATGGCCATCATTGCACCTTCTCTACTATCTGCTAATTTTCTTCAACTGGAAAACGCTTGCAACATGATCAATGCATCAGAAGCGGATTGGCTTCATTTGGATGTAATGGATGGAAGATTTGTACCCAATATTAGTTTTGGGATTCCTGTTATTTCAGCAGTGAGAAAAGCAACCAAAAAAGTTTGTGATGTTCACCTCATGATTGAAGAGCCTGAAAAATTTACCCAAGCTTTTAAAGATGCTGGAGCAGATATATTGACTGTGCATGTTGAGACATGCAGGCATCTGCATAGAAACTTACAACAAATCAAATCACTGGGAATGAAGGCTGGAATCGCCATCAATCCCCATACACCCATCGAATCCATCAAAGAAGTAATTGCAGATGCTGATCTGGTTTGTGTCATGTCCGTAAACCCAGGATTTGGAGGTCAACAATTTATTAACGCAACGTTAAGCAAAATTGAAAAGCTTAAAAACATCATCATCCAATCCAATGCCAAAACATTGATTGAAGTGGACGGTGGGGTTACACTTGAAAATGCATCCAGTATTGTAAAAGCTGGCGCAAATGTGCTGGTTGCAGGCAATACGGTATTCAATTCCAAAGATCCTGCAGAAGCAATCAGGTTGTTAAAAAACCTGTCTTAGATATTTTCTCATCGTTTAGAATAAACAAGTTTACTCACAGGGTGTTGATAAGTAAATGTTGGTTCGATATCAACAGATTAATTAAATTTATAGAACAACCTCTATTACACTAACCACATAAAATTCAACACTTTGACTGAAACCATTATCAACCTTGATTCCGTTAATCCTATTGAATTCTTTGGTGCAAACAATGGCAAATTAGACCTTCTTAAAAAACGCTTCCCCCTCTTGAAAATTTTGAGCAGAGGAACTCAGTTAAAACTCAGCGGTTCTCCGGAGCAAATTGAACAGGCAAAAGAAAAAATTGATTTGTTGGTTCAATATTTAGAAAGAAACGGAAACGTTAGTCATAATTATTTCGAACAAATATTGGGCGGTGACGACACAGAAAGCGTTGACAATTTCATCGATAAACATCCAAACGATGTACTTGTCTTTGGGCCAAATGGCAAATCAGTACGCGCAAGAACACAGAACCAGAAAAAAATGGTTTCACTGGCCGAAAAAAATGATGTCATCTTCGCCATTGGTCCTGCAGGTACCGGTAAAACATATACTGCGGTAGCTTTGGCCGTACGTGCATTAAAAAACAAGATGGTCAAAAAGATCATCTTAACACGCCCTGCAGTTGAAGCAGGTGAAAGCCTGGGATTTTTGCCTGGAGATTTAAAAGAAAAAATTGATCCATACTTGAGACCATTGTATGATGCATTGGATGATATGATCCCGGCTGATAAGTTGGGATATTATATGAGTACACGTGTGATTGAAATTGCTCCTCTTGCCTACATGCGTGGCAGAACGCTGGACAATGCATTTATCATTTTGGATGAGGCGCAAAACACCACAGATCTCCAAATAAAAATGTTTCTTACCCGTATTGGCGCGAATGCAAAAGCAATCATCACAGGTGATTTAAGTCAGATAGATCTGCCAAAAAATCAAAAGAGTGGACTCGATAAAGCAACCAGAATTTTGAAAAATATTGACGGGATCGCACATATTGAATTGGACGAAGAAGATGTTGTAAGACATAGGCTGGTGAAGGCAATCATTCGTGCATATGACAAAGAAAGCCAAAGAAATGATCAATAAAATTTTCATCCTTTTCACAGGATGCTTACTATTAATTTTTTCATCTTGTAAGCAACCAGAGGGTTTTTTTGAGCCAGAAGACCCGCTTGATGCAGGAAGAGAGTTTGTTAGAGCCGTGCTAGATGGAGATTTTGAAAAAGCTTCACTTTATGTTTGTGAGAATGATGAGGACAAAGAAATCTTTGAGCGATATGAAGTTTACATGAAAAAACAACCGAGAACAGAGCGTTTGAACTTGAAATCTGCATCAATAATAATTAACAAAGTAGAAAAGTTAAGTGATACGGTAACCGTCATCAATTTCTCCAACTCACATACGATGAAACCAACTGATTTAAAAATTTTAAAACAGGGTGATGCATGGAAAGTTGATTTCAGTTATACATTCTCCGGAAATCTTCCAGTAAATGATTAATTTAAAAAATACTTTACTGGTTATCCTTGGAAGTGCTGCAGGCGGTGGACTCAGATATATCATCAGCACAGTTGTTCAGCAAAATAGAAGTGGAAATTTTCCATTGGGTACTTTTACAGTAAACATGCTTGGATGTTTTTTGATGGGATTAATATTCGGACTCGCAGATAAACATTCATCCACCCAGTTAAGCCTAGTATTGTTGTTAGCAACTGGATTTTGTGGTGGTTTTACAACTTTCTCTGCTTTTGCTTATGAAAACATCAACTTATTAAAAAATCAGCTCAATGTATTGGCATTGGCTTACATGCTGCTTTCTGTTGTTATAGGAATTCTGGCTGTTAGATGGGGAATGTCAATTATTAAATAAATGGAACTTAAGAAACCTTCGATGGAAACAATTATTTATTTGATCCTGATCGGGATTGCCGCAGGATTTTTGGGAGGCATGGTAGGAATTGGCGGTGGTTTAATTATAGTACCTGCATTGGTGCTTTTGTTGGGAATCACGCAACACAATGCACAAGGGATCTCACTTACAATGATGCTTTTCCCAGTTGGAATTTTGGGTGTGATTAATTACTACAAAAGAGGTTATGTGGATTTTAGATATTCAGCTTTGATTGCAGTTGGATTTTTGTTGGGAAGTTATATAGGAAGCAAGTTTTCATTGAGCCTTCCAGAGGACACAGTTAAAAAGGTTTTTGCCATCATCATGATCATCCTTGCCATAAGAATGTTGATGACCGGCAAAAAAGCATGATCATTCTTTAAATCATTATTGGTACTGAATATACATCGGAACAGGTTTCAGCTTTAAGAGCTCAGCTGGAGTAAGCATTCGATGAGGAGGTTCTCTCAAATCATTTTTATAAAATAATTTAAACCCTGTAAACTGAACAGGTTCTCCATACACAAACAATTTATATGTATTGATTTTGCGTGCAGGAGATCCCCATCCATCCATGTCCATCACAATTTGAACTTCTGGGTGTTTCTTGATGGATTTGTATTCTCGCACCATATTTTGTGTAAACCGATGCACTACCAAAATCTTGGGAGGCAAATTGTTCTTTTGAACCAATTCTTTCAAATATTGTGAGGCATAGTTAATATCTCCCGCATCGAATGTTCCAATGACGGATCCAGGTTTTTGTCCGCCTTTCATTGAAAACTCAGGATCAATGCCCAGGTGAACATTTGGCAATTGCAAGTATTTCTCAATAACTGGTATTTCTTCTCTGAGATTGCTCAATCCAACTTGTATATCTAAGAAAACCAATGCATCAATTTCCGCTGCCATGGCCATTACTTTGTCAATTTCTTTGTTTGGCATGCGAAGTCTATATTTTCCTCCTGCTCCTGGTGAACCTTGTGCAGTAGTAACAATATAATGCAATGCAGGTTTTACGGGAGTTGAAGGATCAGCCTTTCGCCATGCTTCCAACTCACCTTTAAGCTTTGCAAACATTTGTGGTTTGGGCAACTCTCCTAGAATTCCCATCCTGGTTGAATACAAATTGCCATAGTATGCAATGATGCGATGATGAGGAAACAATGCCCCTGCCAAAGGAAAATCACCTCTGAATTTCCATTTTTCTGAGCTGTCTCCATTGAGCATTAAATTAAATTTCTTTCTGTAGAGTGCTGTGTCCAAGGGATCGGCAGCATTAGATGTTGGGACAGATTTATTAGCCCTTGTCTTTGAGACAGCAGAAACCGACTGCGGGTCTGATTGTGCGTTTGAACAAGAAAATATTGCAAATGAAATCAGAGTCAGCACAACTGACTGCAAGGATATTAGGATTTTTACGTTACAATTTTTTATCATAACGTAAAAATAATAAAGTCAATTCAAATATTGATGATTACAATTTTTCATTCCTAAATACAACCAATCCATCGAACACATCAATGATTACAGGTGTTGATTTGTCGATGTCGCCTGCAAGAATTTTCTTTGAAAGCTGATTGACAATCTCTTTTTGGATTAGCCTTTTGAGTGGTCTTGCACCGAACTGCGGATCAAATCCATGCTCAGCGAGGAATTCAAGTGTATAAGGAGTAAATGTTAATTCAATATTGTTTTCTTTGACCAGATGCTGGATAGATTTGAGTTGAATCTCAATGATCTTTCTCAATTCTTTTTTCTTCAAAGGCTGGAACATGATGATTTCATCTACCCTGTTCAGGAACTCAGGACGAATGGTCTGCTTCAGCAAATTCATTACATCCACTTTTGCTTTATCAGCAACTTCCTCAAGATCTTTCTCTCCTGCCTGATCGAATGCATCTTGAATTAAATGGCTCCCTAAATTGCTTGTCATAATGATGATGGTGTTCTTAAAATTCACAACGCGACCCTTGTTATCTGTTAACCTTCCATCATCCAATACCTGCAACAAAACATTCCAAACATCCGGATGCGCCTTTTCAATTTCATCCAATAAAACAACACTGTAGGGTTTTCTCCTAACCGATTCTGTTAATTGTCCCCCTTCTTCATAACCCACATATCCGGGAGGAGCACCTACCAATCTGGAAACAGTATGCTTCTCTTGATATTCACTCATATCAATACGCGTCATCATGCTTTCATCGTCAAACAGATAGGCTGCAAGCGCTTTTGCCAACTCTGTTTTACCAACGCCCGTAGTTCCCAAAAAGATAAAAGACCCGATGGGCTTCTTAGGATCTTGCAAACCTGCTCTGCTCCTTCTGATAGCATCTGCAACTGCAGTGATGGCTTCATCCTGGCCAACAACCCTTTCATGAAGATGGTCTTCCAACTGCAATAATTTTTCACGGTCAGATTGCATCATTTTGGAAACAGGAATACCTGTTGCCTTTGCAACATTTTCTGCGATGTCTTCAGCATCAACTTCCTCTTTCAACAATCTTTTCTCACTTGTTTTTGAAAGCTCTTCAGTTAATTCGACAATCTCAGATTCCTTTTGTTTTATTTTCCCATATCTTATTTCTGCGACAGTACCATAATCACCTTCGCGTTCAGCTTTTTCAGCTTGTAATTTTAATTTTTCAATCTCTGATTTTGCAGATTGTACTTTTTCAACCAACTCTTTTTCTGACTTCCATTTTGATTTGAGCGTATCCCTTTCCACAGCTAGATTTGCGATTTCAGTATTGAGCTCTTTTAATTTTTGTTCATCGTCCTCACGTTTAATTGCTTCTCTTTCAATTTCAAGTTGTCTGATTTGACGCTCCAATTTATCAAGCTCTTCAGGCATGGAGTTCATCTCCAACCTAAGCTTGGCAGCACTTTCATCAATCAGATCAATGGCTTTATCAGGCAAAAATCGATCGGTTATATATCGGTGCGAAAGCTCAACTGCTGCAATGATTGCTTCATCTTTGATACGAACATGATGATGTGTTTCATATCGATCTTTCAGTCCACGTAAAATTGAAATAGCATCCTCCACTCCGGGTTCCTCAATCATAACCTTCTGGAACCTTCTCTCCAATGCTTTGTCTTTCTCAAAATATTTCTGATATTCATTCAGTGTAGTAGCTCCGATCGCCCTGAGTTCACCTCGAGCCAGTGCTGGCTTTAAAATATTGGCAGCATCCATCGCCCCATCGCCTCCACCAGCTCCAACCAAAGTATGGATTTCATCAATGAATAAAATGATCTCACCATCGCTGGTTGCGACTTCCTTGACTACCCCTTTCAAACGTTCTTCAAATTCACCTTTATATTTAGCCCCTGCAATCAATAAACCCATGTCAAGTGCATATATCAACTTACTTTTTAAGTTTTCAGGCACATCTCCATTTACAATTCTCATAGCGAGTCCCTCAGCAATGGCAGTTTTACCAACACCTGGTTCACCAACAAGAATTGGATTGTTTTTTGATCTTCTGGTTAGAATGTGTAAAGTTCTACGGATCTCTTCATCTCTTCCAATGACCGGATCAAGTTTTCCTTGTCTGGCCATTTCTATAAGATTCTTAGCATATTTATTCAGTGCATTGAATTGCGTTTCCTGTGTTTGACTTTTCACAGAATCACCTTTTCTCAGTTCCTTAATAGATAGAATCAACCCATTTTCAGTAAGTCCTGCTTCTTTCAACATTCTAGCAACTGCATCATTCCCCATTACCATCGCCAAAAGCAAATGTTCCGGAGTTATAAACTCATCATTGAACTTTCCAAGCAAAGACCCTGCTTTCAAAAAAATCGTATTGGCTTCTCTACTTAATGCCTGTGCAGGTTCGGTGGATGATTTAGGAAGCTTACCCAAAGATTCTTTTAGTTTTCCAGTTAAAACCTGTACGGAAACATTGTTCTTTTTCAACAGATATTCAACGGGAGAATTCTTTTGTTCAAGCAATGCATGCAATACGTGCTCTGCTTCGATGTTTGGATTCCCGGCATTGTATGCTGCCTGTTGGGCTGACTGTACAATTTCTGTTGCCTGTATGGTAAAGTTGCTTAAATTCATGTCCTATACTTTCATATTTTGGCGCAAAACACTCACCAATTCATAAAACAGGTAATAATGTCAGCAATTTTATCAAAATCATGTCGCAAATGCAGTCTGGCACTGATTTTCATGCTAAATCTTCAGTTTTCATCTTCACAGGATTTTGTGGATTTGAAAACAATGATAAAAAACAATGGTAAAAATCTAGGAAAAGAATACACCATCGTTGTTCAAAAAGGAGGAAAAAATATATTTCTTGCTGAAACAGATGAACTGAAATTTAAATCGCCCAGTCCCATTGGGTATGCAAGCGCCTGGTTGAGTGCTGCACTTGTAATGACTTTTGTTGATCAAAATAAATTAAGTCTAGACGATCCTATTTCAAAATATATCCCTGAATTAAAGCGACACATGAAAGGATATATTACTGTTAAAAATTGTCTCACCCAAACAACAGGATTAGATATTGATGCATCAGGTGTTATGAAAGTTGCACAGAAAAATAAATTTCTAAACCTCGATGAAGAAGTTGAATTTTTTGCTTCGAAAAGACTAATAGTTGACAACCCTGGTGAAGCATTTTCATACAGCAGTGTTGGATTAAACATGCTAGGAAAGGTTCTTGAAATAATCAGCAAAAAATCTTTCGACCGACTCGCTGCGGAAAGATTGTTTAGGCCACTTTCAATGCGCACAGCAACTTTTTATAACGAGGAGGGAAATGCACCAAACCCCACCACAGGAGCTTCCTGCTCTGCTTTTGATTATATCAATTTTATGCAAATGTTGGCCAACAAAGGAATGTTTAATGGCAAAAGAATTCTTTCGGAAAATGCTGTGAATACACTACTTACCATTCACTTCCCTGATATCAGAGCCAGGTTTACGCCAGATAATACCAGAGATTTTCAATACGCAATGGGATGTTGGGTAGAGGATGAAGACGAAAATGAAAAAGGAATGATTTTCTCATCTTTTGGCCCATTGGGCTCAGCAGCATGGTTCGATTTAAAGAAGAAATATTTTGGAGCTGTCATCCTGGGAGATGCTCAAAATTATCAGAAGACAGCCATGATCGATCAAATCCGAAAACTTATTGATGAGTCGATCGATTGATTTGTGAACCATGCAGCATTTACTTTTTTCAAAATCGGTTCTTATTAAAAAACTTGCATCAGATCATGGATTTGATCAATGTGGTATTGCCAAAGCTGAGCCACTTTATGAAGATGCAAAACGACTTGAAGATTGGTTGAAAAAAGGATACCATGGTGAGATGCAATACATGAGTAATCATTTTGAATTGAGGACCGACCCTACCAAACTTTTTCCAGGTGCCAAGTCTGTTATTACATTGCTGTATAATTATTTTCCAGAAACACTACAAAATACTGATGCTCCTAAAATTGCCAAGTATGCGTATGGAGAAGATTATCATTTGGTGATTCGTAAAAAACTTAACACCTTACTTCAGTCAATAAGAGAAAATTTTGGGAATATTGAAGGACGAGGGTTTGTAGATTCAGCACCAGTACTGGAAAGAACATGGGCAAAGAAAAGTGGATTGGGATGGATTGGGAAAAATGGAAATCTGATTAACAAATCCAAGGGTTCATTTTTTTTTATTGCAACACTCATCACTGACCTGGAACTAGAACCGGATGTAGAGCATGTGAAAGACTTTTGTGGAACATGCAATAAATGTGTCGATGCCTGCCCTACCGAAGCCATCATGATTAACAAAACCATTGATGCTACAAAATGCATCTCATACTTTACAATTGAGTTAAAGTCAAACGAACTTCCCGATGGCCTGGAGAAGAAAAGTGAAAATTGGATTTTTGGATGTGATATCTGCCAAGATGTTTGCCCTTGGAATCGATTTTCAGAAACAACTGAACACCAGGAATTAAATCCCTATCCCGAAATTATACACTTTGGTATAAGAGAATGGGATAACCTCAGTGAAGAAAATTTCAATGTAATCTTTAAAAATTCTCCGCTCAAAAGAACAGGCTTTAAAGGACTGAAAAGGAATCTCAAATTATTTCAGCAGTGAATTATTCCCACTTGAAAACTTTGATAGCAACTGCATAAACAACAACCCCCCAAATCAGCAATACTTTTAACTGAGGAAGGCAATCATACAAATGTGCGCCTTCAAACGCAACATTGCGCATGGCTTGGTTCAGATGTGTTAATGGAAGTAAATTACACAAAGGTTGTAGCCAATTGGGGAAATTTTCAATAGGGAAAAATGTTCCGGCCAACAAGAACTGCGGCAATGTTACAAGGTTTGCAAATGGTGGAATTGTACTCTCACTTGTGGCAAGTCCACTGACTACAAATCCAAATCCCATGAAAATAATCAGTCCGATCAAACTCAATGCCATCAACTCTAGAAAAGTAATCCAACCATTGATCAGTGTGAACTGAAATGCAAAATGACCGAATGTAAGGATAACTACAGCCGTGATCATCTGAAACATAATTCTGCCCAGTCCTTCTCCAAAAACAATATATGTTCGCTTGATAGGAGTTGCGAAAAATCTCTTGAGCACAAGGGTTTGACGCAGGTTAAAGAAAATAAATGCAACACCAAATACACCTGCACTCAACAAAGAAAATCCAAGTTGACCTGGTAAAATAAAATCTATTGTTCGGTATACCCTTCCAGGAATTACTTGACTTGAAACTGTTGCGTAGGTTGGCTGTTGGGGTAAATGCGTTTGATTCAATTCAACAATTGCCTGTTGTATTAGCGACTGAAGCAATCCAATTCTGTCTGCAGCAGCAGAAGAAGTAGTCAGCTGAACATTGTACTTTGGATAATCAACGCCCTTCAATTTTTTGATAGAAATGATAGCAGTAATATGACCTCGGGAAAGTTCCTCCAAAGCTTTTTCGCGTGTAGAAACAATTATTTTCAAACTTTTTTTCTGTATAAGCTGCTGATACAGCTCATTGTTATTGGAAGATGAAGGGTCAAAAACAATTTTGATGACTGGGGAACTTGAACTTAAAAATCCAAATACCAGTATAAAAATAATTGGAAACAGAAAGCTGAAGATGACTGCAGAGGGGCTTCTAAAAATTGAGGATAAGCTTGCCTTTGCAATGGCCATCATGGCCTTCATCTGATTGTATTTCATACTTGAAATTAACGAATAGAAAATTCAAATGGCAATCTTGCTTTTACTTCTCCTGTTTCAGATTTAATTTGTTTGATTCTCTTCAACAGCTGAAAATCCTCTACTCCCAGTTCTTTTTCCATTTTTGTAGATACAAATTCTCCAGAGTATTTATTAATAAAATATTCAATCATGGATTCTGGTTCTGGATATTTTTTCAATTTATACTCCTTCAAATCAACTGATTTTGCTGCAAATTTGATTGCATCTTCTAAACCACCTATGGAATCTACCAATCCAATTTTAAGTGCTCTTGCTCCTGTCCATACTCTTCCCTGAGCGATACTGTCTACATCTGCAATTTTCATGTGTCGCCCATCGGCAACCCTTCCCAGAAAATCTTGATAAATATTGTCTACTTCACCCTGAATGATTTTTTTCTCATTTTCTGTCATGGCCCTTGTTACTGATGGTGCATCAGCATATGGTGAAGTACTGATCCGATCAAAAGTAATTCCAAGCTTGTTTTTAAAGAATGTTGAGAAATCTGGTACGATTGAAAACACTCCAATTGAACCAGTAATTGTATTGGGTTCAGCAAATATTTTATCAGCATTGCAGGAAATATAATACCCGCCACTGGCAGCGACATTCCCCATGGATACAATCACTTTTTTACCAGCCTTTTTACTCAACTCGAGTTCTCTCCAGATAATTTCACTTGCAAAGCTGCTTCCTCCAGGTGAGTTCACCCTAAGCACAATTGCCTTTATTGATTTGTCCAACCTGATTTTTCTCAGCAGTAATAAATAATCATCTGAGCCAATTTGGTCTGGACTTCCTTTTCCATAGACGATATCTCCATCTGCTACGACAAGTGCAATCTTATCTTTGGAAAAAGATGATTTCAAACTTGTTGCTTTAGAATAATTTGCAAGGGTTACAAAATTAATTTTATCATCTTCTTTTATCTTCAATTTTGATCTTAGCAAAGATTTAAACTCATCATCATACTTTACACCATCGATGAGTCCGTATTTTAGAGCATCAGCAGGACGCATTAAACGATAATCATCAGCGTAAGCTTTAAGACTGTCAGATGATTTATTTCTTGCTTCAGCTGATTTCTTTAATAAATCTCCATAAATATCATTTAGCCACACTGAAGTTTGAATTTTATTCGCTGGTGACATCTCTGTTGTTCTCAAAGGCTCTGTTGCACTCTTGAATTTTCCTGCATAAAATATCTGTGGATTGATTTCAAGTTTATCGATCAAATTTTTAAAAAATACATATTCAACAGACATTCCTTGCCATTCAAACATACCCTTTGGATGACAATAAATTTTATCAGCAACCGATACAAGTCCGTATGCTTTTTGGGTGATATAATCTCCATATGCATAAATAAACTTCCCAGTATTTTTAAATTTTACCAATGCATTGCGCAGTTCATCTGAATTGCCATAACCATTTGCGTTCCCTTTGGCAACCAAATAAATACCTTTGATGGAGGTATCTTCTGCTGCGTGTTCAATCAATTTCAATGCGGTATGAAAATCAGGATTTTGCTGTTCACCAGTTAAAACCTGAAATGGGTCTTCGGCAACCTGTTCACGCAGTTCCTGCATCAGATCAATCACCAAGACAGCATTAGACCCCACCTCTGGCTTGTCGGTTGCAATCAAAGCTCCTGCAATCCCAAAAAAAATGACAAATATCAGTCCGAAGAAAACAATCAGTGCAAGCAGAGATGCAAAGAAAGATTTGAAGAAATTTTTCAACGTAATTTATTTAGAGCACAAAATTAAAGAACTTTGACCGCCTCAGAGGAGTACTTATATGAATAATGCGTATTTATTGATAGGTGGCAACATTGGTGACCGGTTGGGTTATTTGCAAAGAGCATGTAATGAAATCACCAATAAAATTGGCGAAATAATCAAGTCTTCCTCGATTTACGAGACAGCGCCTTGGGGGAACTATAATCAATCCAATTTCCTCAATCAGGCACTTTTGGCAAAGACTGCACTAGAGCCTTCGCTCTTGCTTCAGAATATCTTGAGCATCGAGGAAGGAATGGGCAGAATTAGAACTGCTGAAAACCAACCAAGAACAATCGATATTGATATACTTTATTTCAATGATGTGAAAATAAATTCAAATGAATTAACCATACCACATCCAAGAATTTTCAGCAGAAAGTTTGTTCTGGTTCCAATGCATGAAATTGCACCAGACCATATTGATCCTGAACATGAAAAATCTATCGAACAAATGCTGAATGAATGCAAAGATGATCTCGAAGTGAATAAATTTTCAATCAATGTGCATAACAATGATTGACCATCTTTAAAAGCTTTGATAAGTTTGAAAGTATGAAATATAAATTCATCGCGATTGAAGGGAATATTGGCGCTGGCAAGACAACCCTTGCACATTTGTTGGCAAAACATTTCAACGCGAGACTTATATTAGAAGAATTTGCAGACAATCCATTCTTATCTAAATTCTACGAAAACCCCTCCCAGTATGCCTTTCCGGTAGAACTTTTTTTTATGGCAGAAAGGTTCAAGCAACAAAAAGACCTGGTCAGCCAACAGGATCTCTTTCAAAGCACAACGATTTCTGATTACCTGTTTACAAAATGCCTTCTTTTTGCCAAAGTAAATTTGCCGGACGATGAATTCAGGTTATATCAGCGATTGTTTGAAATCATTCACCAACAGATTCATCAGCCGGATTTACTCATCTATCTCCACTCTCCAGTACAAAAACTTCAAGAAAACATTAAGAAGAGAAATAGGTCGTATGAGCAAAATATCCAAAATGATTACCTGTTCAACTTACAGGAAACATATACTCATTACATCAAGCAACATAATTTCAAGACACTTTACGTGGATGCGTCTCATGCAGATTTTCTAGGAAACGATAAACATCTTGAAACCATCATAGAAGCGCTTGACAAGGATTATGAGCATGGGCAACATTTGATCACACTGCCCTGACATACAATCAAAACAAAGACCGATCTTTGTTTATATGTTTGGTTTCCTCCGACACAAAAGTTTCTCTGCATTGATCCACGCTGAATTCAGGATATATATCATCGCCCGTTTCTTTTTTATCATGGTGTTAACCATGCAGGCAACACTGATCAGCTGGAAAGTATTTGAAATAACACATGATCCATTTAGCATTGGGCTCATTGGACTTGTTGAGTTTGTGCCTGCAGTAATCATGGCCATCTATTCAGGTTATATTATCGATAAAAGTGATAAGAAAAAGTTGCTGCACCTGAGCATTGCCGGAAATCTGTTGTTAACCATTCTTTTCACTTACATCACCAGTCAACAAGCATCTACTGTTTTCTCGCAGCAGGCGATTTTATTCACTATTTATATCATCGCATTTTGTACTGGTATTGCAAGGGCATTTAGTGGGCCTACCTCTTTTGCATTGGTTAGTATGTTGGTTCCAAAAGAAAAAATCCCGAATGCAATCAGCTGGCATAGCAGCTCTTGGCAGATTGCGGGAGTTGGTGGCCCTGCCATCGGGGGGTTGTTGTACGGTGCAAAAGGGATCACTTTCACATTCACTTTGATGATTATCATGATGAGCATCGCGGTGATTGTATTGTTTTTTATTGGGCCAAAACCACCTACTGCACAACTCAAGGGAGAACCCATGTTGAAAAGCATACGAGAAGGATTTAAGTTTGTCTGGAACACCAAAGAAATACTTGGCGTGATAACATTGGATTTGTTTGCAGTATTTTTTGGTGGAGCTACTGCACTCCTTCCCTACTTTTCTGATGTGATTTTAAAAACTGGCGCACAAGGGCTGGGTATTTTGAGAGCCGCACCGGGTATTGGGGCCATTGTAGTGATGTTGGTGGTGAATTTTATTGGAATGAAATCAAATCAAGGCAAATGGATGCTTTGGTGTGTTGCTGGCTTTGGACTTACCATCATCATTTTTGGGCTATCCAGCTGGTTTTGGATTTCCTTTGTTGCATTGTTATTATCAGGACTGTTAGATGGAATCAGCATAATAGTTAGATCAACCGTACTTCAGCTCAAAACACCAGAGGAAATGAAAGGGCGAGTCTCTGCATTAAACAGCATCTTCATTATTTCATCCAATGAATTGGGTGCATTTGAAAGCGGTTTCGCATCCAGACTGATGGGAGTTATACCGTCAGTAGTTTTTGGGGGGATGATGACAATTGGAGTAGTGGTATTTACTTGGTTTAAGATGCCAAGTCTCAGAAAAATCAATTACTGATTTATTTTATTTCTTGCATCAATCTTTCAACTACATAATATGCAGCTGGACAAAAAGAAATGTTCTTAAGCGTTAATTGTTGACGTTTTACAAATACATCCTCATCTGTATATGGAAACCTCCTGCAGTCAGATGGTCGGTCATGATATATCGAACAGTAATTGTCAGATCCCAAAAATGGACAAGGTTTTGATTTTAATACGTAATCCCCTTCCTCATCAATATTCAGATATGTGTCAATAAACATGCTCTCTTTCATTGACAAGGCTTTGCTTATCCTTTTGATGTCCGGGGTTTTGAACCTTGGTGAATAATTTTTACAGCAATTGGCACAGGTAAGACAATCCACCTGCTCAAATGCTTCCTCATGAAGTGCCGGAAGTTCACGAAGGATCTTGTTTTTATCCGCTCTTGTAAGAAACTGCTTATAGAGTTTTGAGCGTTCAGACGACTTTTTCTCCCAATTTTTGAGTAGGTCTCCAGACATAGGCCAAAATTAGATCAAAAGTTGAATCTGGAGGTTGTTTCACCAATTAATCCACATTCATAGAACAGCCTGCACAAAGCATCCAATCAGTGGTTGGATATGAGTAAATTTGCAGCTCAATATCAACCTAACTTAAAAATATACCGATTCCATGAATCTTATAGAGCAGCAAGAAAAGGAGTTTATATCAAGACATATTGGTCCAAATCAATTGGAAGAGAAAGAAATGCTCAAGATTACCGGAGAAAAAAACCTGGATGATCTTGTAAACAAAACAGTTCCATCCAACATAAAAAATAAAGAAAACATGAAGCTGCCCACTCCAATGAGTGAAGCTGCTTATCTGGAACATATTCAAGAAGTTGGACAGAAAAATATTGTTGCGAAAAATTTCATTGGACAAGGTTATTACGGCACACATACTCCCAGTGTTATACTTAGAAATATTTTTGAGAACCCGGGATGGTATACACAATACACTCCATACCAAGCAGAGATTGCACAAGGACGATTGGAGAGTTTACTCAATTACCAAACCATGGTAAGTGATTTAACCGGATTGCCAATTGCCAACGCTTCACTGTTGGATGAGGGAACTGCAGCGGCTGAAGCAATGACAATGTTTTTTAATTTTCTAAATAAACAGGATCATATTGAGCGAGCAAAGTTTTTTGTTGATGAACATTGCTTTCCTCAAACCTTGGATGTGCTGATAACAAGAGCTTTGCCAATTGGAATTGAGATTGTATCAGGCAATGCAGAAACTGCAAATATTGACAACAGTTATTTTGGAGCCCTTGTTCAATATCCAAATAACAGTGGCAGTCTGGTTCACCATAAATCATTTATAGAAAAAGTACACGCCGCTGGGGCATTTGTTGTTATGACCACAGATTTGCTGGCACTCACGTTGATCACGCCTCCTGGAGAATTAGGTGCAGATGTTGCATGTGGGTCGGCACAACGATTTGGTGTACCTATTGGGTTTGGAGGTCCACACGCTGCATTTTTTGCCACAAAAGATGAATTCAAACGTAACATTCCAGGAAGAATCATTGGCATTAGCATAGATGCACATGGAAACAGGGCATTGAGGATGGCTTTGCAAACCAGAGAGCAGCATATCAAAAGAGAAAAAGCAACTTCCAATATTTGTACTGCACAAGCATTGTTGGCAAACATGGCTGCCATGTACGCGGTGTATCATGGTCCAGATGGTTTAAAGAAAATTGCAACAAGAACTTCCTTGCTTGCAAAAACTACTGCCAATGCGCTAAAAGAAAAAGGCTTTGCGATTGCTTCTGATAATTTCTTTGACACAATTACAGTTGTAACAAATGATGCACCAAAAATCATTGATACAGCAGCTAAGAAGAAAATAAATTTCAGAAAAATTGCAAGTGATAAAATTGGCATTTCATTTGATGAAACATCTACCCCATCTGATGTGCTGAACATATTGCAATGTTTTGATGAGAACAGTTCAGCTGCTTTCAGTATTTCAGAAGATGAGTTGCTGAGCAACATTCCAGGAAATCTTACCAGAACATCTACCTATTTATTGCATCCTGTTTTCAATAATTACCACAGTGAAAGCAAGATGATGAGATACATCAAGTATCTAGAAAACAAAGACCTCTCCTTAAATACTTCCATGATATCACTTGGCAGCTGTACCATGAAATTGAATGCAGCTACGGAGATGATGCCGCTCAGTTGGAGTTGCTGGTCAAACATCCACCCTTTCGCTCCATTGGATCAGACAAAAGGTTACCAACAAATCACAGATGAACTTTCAGCTTACTTGTGTGAAATCACCGGATTTGATGCATGCAGCCTTCAACCAAACAGCGGCGCACAGGGAGAATATGCAGGGCTGCTTACCATCAGAGAATACCACCTTTCTAGAGGAGACAACCATAGAAATGTTATGCTGATTCCGATTTCAGCACATGGAACCAACCCGGCATCTGCTGTAATGGCTGGTATGAAAGTGGTTGTTGTAAAAGCACTGGAAAATGGATATATCGATGTGGCAGACTTCAGACAAAAAGCAGAGCAATACAGTGCGGAACTTGCAGGAACCATGATTACCTATCCGAGCACTTATGGAATTTTTGAAGAAACAGTAAAAGAAATTACTGATATAGTTCATCAACATGGTGGACAAGTTTACATGGATGGTGCAAATATGAATGCACAAGTTGGACTTACTTCACCTGGTTTAATTGGTGCGGATGTATGTCATCTTAATCTTCATAAAACATTTGCCATTCCACATGGCGGCGGCGGTCCGGGCATGGGTCCTATCTGCGTAAAGTCACACCTGGCACCGTTTTTACCAGGACATGTTCATACCAGTGAAAAAGTGTTGGACATCAACAAAGGAAACATTGCAGTAAGTGCTGCTCCATTTGGAAGTGCAAGCATTTTATTGATCAGCTATGGTTATATCAGAATGCTAGGACATGAGGGTTTGAAAAAATCAACTGAATTTGCCATCTTAAATGCAAATTACATGCGTGCAAGGTTGCAAGGACATTATGATATCCTATATCTTGGAAGCAACAACACTTGTGCACATGAATTCATAGTTGACTTAAGGCCATTTAAAAAATCTGCAGATATTGAAGCAGAAGATGTAGCAAAGCGATTGATGGATTATGGATTCCATGCTCCTACACTCAGCTTCCCTGTACCAGGAACCATCATGATTGAACCAACAGAAAGTGAAGACAAACAAGAGTTGGATAGATTTTGTGATGCGTTGATTTCAATTAGAAATGAAATCAGATCAATAGAAGAAGGAAAAATGGAGAAGCAAAACAACTTACTTAAGAATGCCCCACATACTCAATATGTTATCATAAGCGATGAGTGGAACAAACCATATTCCAGAGAACAGGCAGCTTTTGCATTACCATATCTTAGATCAAGTAAATTCTGGCCAAGTATTTCAAGAGTAAATAACACATACGGTGACAGAAACCTGGTTTGTACATGCGAACCGGTAAGCAGCTATGCAGAGTAGGCTGTAATAAACAAATATTGTGTAGAAATTTTGACAATTTTATACCTGAATTGTTGTAAATTCACCGTGAGCTTGCCCCTGTATTAGATAATTTTCATCTTTACAGTCAATTTATTAGAATTTTTAAAAAAACTGCTTTCTTATGGCAAGAAACCGGGGTTTATATCGTTCAGAATTCGAAAGGGATGCCTGTGGAATTGGCTTTGTAGCAAATATAAAAGGCAATAAAAGTCATCAGGTAGTTTCTGATGCACTTACCATATTGGAAAACATGGAGCACCGAGGTGCTTGTGGTTGTGAGAGCAATACAGGCGATGGTGCTGGTATTCTGATTCAGATTCCACATGCTTTCTTCTTTGATGAATGTTTGAAAATGGGTGTTCATCTTCCTTCATTCGGAAAATATGGTGTTGGATTTGTTTTTTTCCCAAAAGAAGTGAGACTAAGAGAAGAATGCAGAGATATTTTCAGCAGAGCAGCAGAGGAACTCGGACTCGAAATATTAAGCTGGCGTAAAGTTCCGGTGAATCCTTCAGATATAGGTTTTACAGCTAGATCTGTTGAACCTGAAATGGAACAAGTTTTCGTTGCATGTCCAGATCATATCACTGATCCACTGGCATTTGAAAGAAAACTTTTCATCTTAAGAAACTATTCAAGCCATTTAATCAACAATTCTGTAAAAAAAGATCCGATTGGATTTTATATTTCATCTCTCTCCTATAAAATTATCGTTTACAAAGGCCAATTGACAAGCCATCAAGTTAGATCTTACTTCCCTGATTTAAGCAACAAGAAAGTTGTCAGTGCATTGGGATTGGTTCACTCGCGTTTTGCAACAAATACATTTCCATCATGGAAACTTGCACAACCATTCAGATTCATTGCACACAATGGTGAAATCAATACACTTCAAGGAAACTTGAACTGGATCAAGGCAAATGAAAAGGGTTATACATCTCCCTACTTTACCAAAGAAGAAATGGAAATGTTACTGCCTATCATCTCTTCAGGAAACAGTGATTCTGCGAGCTTGGATAATATGATTGAATTGCTGACCATGACAGGCAGATCTTTGCCGCATGTTATGATGATGCTGATACCTGAAGCGTGGGATGGCAACGAGCAAATGGATCCTATTAAAAAAGCATTCTATGAATTTCATGCATCCATGATGGAACCATGGGACGGTCCTGCTTCCATTTCATTCACCGATGGAAGAATTATTGGTGCAACATTGGATAGAAATGGTTTAAGACCATCCAGATATTGTGTTACATCTGACGACAGGGTTATCATGGCTTCAGAAACAGGAGCACTACCCGTGGACCCCTCCATCATCATCAAAAAAGGGAGATTGCAACCTGGTAAAATGTTCATCGTTGATATGGAAGAAGGAAGAATCATCAGCGATGAAGAAGTTAAATCTAACATCTGCGGACAAAAACCATATGCAGAGTGGTTGAATAAATATAAAATCAGGTTGAATGAACTACCTGAACCAAGAGTTATGTTCACACACTTGGAACATGACCAGGTATTTAAATATCAAAAAACATTTGGTTACAGTTCAGAAGACTTGGAACATATCATAGCTCCAATGGCATTGGACGGCAAAGAACCGGTGGGCTCAATGGGAACAGACACTCCATTGGCCATCTTGAGTGATGAGCCCCAACATTTAAGTAGTTATTTCAAACAATTGTTTGCACAAGTAACCAACCCTCCTATTGATCCCATCAGAGAGCGACTAGTTATGTCACTTGCAACATTTGTCGGCAACAATGAAAATATGTTGTTTGAGAATCCAATGAGTTGTCATACGGTGGCATTGAAACATCCGGTGTTGACCAATCATGATCTCGAAAAAATCAGGAGTATTGATACAGGAATTTTCCAAGCAAAAACATTGCAGTGTTATTTCAGGGCAGATGGAAAACCGGGTGCATTGAAAAAAGCATTGGATAGAATTTGCAGATATGCAGTAGATGCAGTGGAAGATGGATTTGAAGTATTGATTTTGCAGGACAGAGCAATTGACTCTGAGCATGCTCCTATCCCATCATTGTTATCAACTGCAGCCATTCACCATCACCTGATCAGAAAAGGTTATCGTGGTAAAGTGGGCATCATTGTTGAAGCAGGAGATGTTTGGGAAGTTCATCATTTTGCATGCTTGATTGGTTTTGGTGCCACAGCCATCAATCCATATCTAGCCTTAAGTTCTATCAGGGACATGAAGATCAATGGTAAGCTGCAAACTGAATTGGATCCTGAACAACTAAAGAAAAATTACATCAAGGCTGTTAACGAAGGTTTATTGAAAGTATTCTCAAAAATGGGAATCTCAACTCTTCAATCGTACCAAGGAGCACAGATATTTGAAATCATCGGTTTAAACAATGAAGTAGTTGATAAATATTTTACAGGAGCAGTATCGCGCATACAGGGAATGGGGTTGGATGAAATTGCAAGAGAGGCGTTGGCAAAGCACAGGCTAGCATTTGCAAGAAAGAGCTTACCAGTGGATAGATTGCCAGTAGGCGGTTTCTACCAATGGAAAAGAAAAGGAGAATTCCACTTATTCAATCCCCAAACCATTCATCTGCTTCAGCATTCTACAAGAACTGGAGATTATTCTTCATTTAAAAAGTACTCGAAGCTTGTCAACGATCAGGAAGAGAAAGCTTGTACACTGAGAAGTCAGTTTGAATTCAACCCAGTTCGTCCATCGATTTCAATCGACGAAGTTGAACCTGCTGAAAAAATATATAAAAGATTTGCAACAGGCGCCATGTCATTTGGTTCCATTTCATGGGAAGCACATACAACACTTGCCATTGCCATGAATCGATTGGGTGCAAAAAGCAATACAGGTGAAGGTGGAGAAGATCAAGCACGTTATGAGAAATTGCCAAGTGGTGATTCAATGAGATCATCTATCAAGCAAGTTGCGTCTGCAAGATTTGGTGTTACTGCTCAATATCTAACTGAAGCAGATGAACTGCAAATTAAAATGGCACAAGGTGCAAAGCCAGGTGAAGGCGGTCAATTACCAGGACATAAAGTTGATGATTGGATTGGAAGGGTCAGACATTCAACCCCTGGTGTTGGTTTGATTTCCCCACCCCCCCATCACGATATCTACTCGATCGAAGATCTTGCACAGTTGATATTTGATTTGAAAAATGCAAATCGACAAGCGCGCATCAGTGTAAAACTGGTTTCAAAAGCCGGTGTGGGAACGATCGCTGCTGGTGTAGCAAAAGCAAAAGCGGATGTAGTATTGGTTTCAGGATATGATGGCGGAACAGGTGCATCACCATTGAGTTCTATTAGACACGCAGGATTGCCATGGGAATTAGGATTGGCAGAAGCCCATCAAACACTGGTGAAGAATAAATTGAGAAGCAGGGTTGTATTACAAACAGATGGACAATTAAAAACAGGAAGAGACATTGCCATTGCAACCTTATTAGGCGCAGAAGAATGGGGAGTAGCCACAGCAGCATTGGTTGTAGAAGGATGTATTCTGATGCGCAAGTGTCATTTGAATACTTGTCCCGTGGGCGTTGCAACGCAAGATCCTGAATTGAGAAAAAGATTTAACGGTGCCGCAGAATATGTTGTCAATTTTATACAATTCCTCACCAAAGAATTGCGTGAATTGATGGCAGAATTGGGATACAGAACCGTTGAAGAAATGGTAGGACAGGCTGAGGCTTTGAAAGTTAGACAGGATATCAAGCATTGGAAGTATAGCAAACTTGATCTCTCTCCTATTCTATATAAAGAGCCAGCTGATACTTACATTGGATTGTACAAACAAGAGGAACAAGATCATGGAATTGCAAGTGTAATTGATTGGCAGATCATTGAGCAGTCGCAATCAGCGATTGAAAATGGCAAAAAAGTAAAACTAGCATTTCCTATCAAAAACACTGATAGAACTACAGGCACCATGCTCACAAATGAGATAACCAAGAAACATGGAGCAGCAGGACTTTCAGAAGACAGCATTCATATTAAATTCAACGGAACAGCAGGACAAAGTTTTGGAGCATTTAATACCAATGGAATAACGTTGGAGCTTGAAGGTGATGCAAACGATTATTTTGGAAAAGGATTGAGTGGTGCAAAAATGATTGTGTATCCAGACAAACATTCAAGTTTTATTCCCGAAGAAAATATTGTGATTGGAAATGTTGCCTTTTATGGCGCCACTTCAGGCAAGGCATTTATAAGAGGGAAAGCAGGTGAAAGATTTGCTGTAAGAAATTCAGGTGCAACTGCAGTGGTTGAAGGTGTTGGTGATCATGGATGTGAGTACATGACCGGAGGAACCGTTTTAATACTTGGTAAAACCGGAAGAAATTTTGCCGCTGGCATGAGTGGTGGAATTGCTTATGTGTACGACCTGTCCGGACAATTCAAAGAGAATTGCAACCAAGAAATGGTTGATTTGGATCCACTGGACAACCAGGATTTAAAAGTTGTATATGATCTATTAAGTGATCATCAAAAATATACCAACAGTTCTGTTGCAAAATATTTGTTAAGTGACCTGGAGAGCCAGAAGCAACACTTCATTAAAGTATTTCCAAAGGACTATAAAAAAGCACTTCAACAGAACACACCAACAAAAAAAGCAACTGTCAAATAATTATTCATGGGTAAACCAACAGGATTTTTAGAATTTACTAGGGTGAGTCCGAATAAACTTGAACCCAAAAAAAGAATTTCAAATTTCAATGAATTTGTTCAACCATTCGATGCATCTGAATTAAACAAGCAAGCTGCAAGATGTATGAACTGTGGAGTCCCTTTTTGTCACAGTGGCTGTCCTTTAGGAAATGTAATTCCCGAGTTCAATGATGCAGTATACAATGAACGTTGGGAAGAAGCATATGAAATTTTAACCTCCACCAATAATTTTCCAGAGTTTACAGGAAGAATTTGTCCAGCTCCATGTGAAAGCGCATGCGTGCTTGGTATCAATCAACCACCGGTTAACATTGAGGAAATAGAAAAACACATCATTGAAATAGCATTTGAAAAAGGAATTGCCAAACCTCGAATTCCTGCAATGAGAACAGGCAAGAAGGTTGCGGTAGTTGGAAGTGGCCCAGCAGGATTGGCAGCAGCTGCACAATTAAATCAGACTGGTCATACAGTGATCGTCTATGAACGTGACGAAAAACCAGGAGGATTATTGAGGTATGGAATTCCAGATTTTAAACTTGATAAGCATGTTATTGACAGGAGAATTTCTTTGCTAGAACAAGAAGGCATAACATTTAAATGCAATGCAAATGTTGGTGTAAATGTAAACATGAATGATTTGCTCAGGGAATGTAATGCAATAGTTCTTTCTGGGGGATCAACTGTTCCAAGAGATTTAAATGTGAAGGGCCGTGAATTGAAGGGTGTCTACTATGCAATGGAATTTTTAAAGCAACAAAATAAATTGGTAGCAGGAAGTGACCCACTTGCCAACAAAGAAATTGAAAGCAATGTTCTTGATGAATTGATATCTGCAAAAGGTAAAAATGTAATTGTAATTGGAGGAGGTGATACTGGTAGCGACTGTGTAGGAACATCTAACAGACAAGCTGCAAAATCGATTACACAATTTGAATTGTTGCCTAAACCACCAGAGAAGAGAACAGATAACATGCCTTGGCCAACCTATCCGATGGTTTTAAAAACATCCACATCACATGAAGAGGGCTGTGATAGAAAATGGGCCATTGCTACAAAAGAATTTATAGGAGATAAAAATGGAAATCTCATAGGAATTAAAACGGTGGAGTTGGATTGGAAAATCGAACAAGGAAGACCAGCGAATTTTATAGAAAGATCGGGCTCTGAAAAAATACTTGATTGTGAATTGGTCTTACTTGCAATGGGATTTGTTGCACCACAGAAAGATGGGATGATCGATCAACTTGAAGTTGAACTGGATGAAAGAGGAAATGTAAAAGCATCAGAAAAAGAATTTAGAACGAACATCAATAAAATCTTCTCATGCGGTGATATGAGAAGAGGGCAATCATTGGTAGTATGGGCCATCAGCGAAGGCAGAGAATGTGCCAGAAAAGTTGATGAATTTTTAATGGGTGAATCCCTTCTTGAGTCTAAGGACAGCAGCCTGCATATATAATATACCATACCCTAATACATATTATATATATTTATATATATTAATTTACAAACATTTTCTTGTGAATAAAATATCTATTTAATTGATTTTCAATATTATTTGAATTTACATTACATATTACATTTATATATATGTATACTTTTATGTTATAAATGGGGTTACTTAATCGTATTTTAGCGATATAAATACAAATTATTGAACCAAAACCCCTTAAAATGAATTCCAAAACAGTCCGAGACAAACTCCCTTTCATCGTCCTTATTCTTATTTCAATTGCAGCAATATTTGTTCCAGTATTACCAAATTTCGAAGACAAGCAGGCTGTTTATAATGGCGCAGATATTACATGGATCATTGTAGCAACTGCACTTGTATTTCTGATGACCCCCGGGTTGGCATTCTTTTATGGAGGAATGGTACATAGAAAAAATGTTATTTCAACCATGATCAAAAGCACCGTAGCTGCTGGTGTTGTTAGTGTTATCTGGATTGCTTTTGGCTACAGTTTGTGTTTCGGTGATTCAATAGGAGGTTTTGTAGGCAACCCCCTCACCCACTTCTTTTTTAAAGGTGTGAACGATGGTGAACCATGGAGCTTGGCACCTACCATTCCAAAATCACTTTTTGCATTATTCCAATTAATGTTTGCAATCATTACACCGGGACTTGTAGTGGGTGCATTGGCGGAGCGCGTTAGATTCACTTCTTATATTCTTTTCATCATATTATTTAGTATTCTGGTATACGCTCCTTTAGCACACTGGAGCTGGCATCCGGATGGATTTTTATTTAAACTCGGTGCACTTGATTTCGCAGGAGGAACCGTAGTACACATTTCGGCAGGTTGTGCTGCCCTAGCAGGTGCACTTGTTTTGAAACGCAGAAAAGCGCATCTCGAAGGAGCTGAGGTACCTCCAGCAAATGTCCCCTATGTTTTAATTGGAACGGGATTGTTGTGGTTTGGATGGTTTGGTTTCAATGCAGGATCTGCGCTCGGAGCAAATGGTTTAGCTGTATCCGCATTCGCAACTACCAACACCGCAGCAGCTGCAGCAGGTTTGTCGTGGATGTTCTTTGATGTAATGAAAGGCAAAAAACCTTCGGTGATGGGATTCTGTATCGGAGCAGTAGTTGGACTTGTTGCGATAACGCCGGGAGCAGGTTTTGTCGGAATTCCTCAAAGTATTTTTATTGGAGTGATTTCTGCAATCATCTCAAACATCGCTGTATACTACAAACAAAAATCAACATTGGACGATGCCTTGGATGTATTTCCTTGTCACGGTATTGGTGGTATTGTTGGTATGATACTCACAGGTGTATTTGCGACAAAAGCAGTTAACAGTGCTGGAAATGACGGACTACTTTACGGCAACTTCGACTTCTTTTTAACACAAGTTAAAGCGATGGGAATGGCAGTTGCTTATTCATTTGTGGTTTCTTTCATCATCTTTAAATTCATCAACCTCATTCAACCACTTCGTGTGAGTGAAGAAGAGGAAGAATTAGGGTTGGATCAAACACAACACGACGAGAAATATGGAAGAAATCCAAATAAAGCATAAAGGCCCTTATAAATAAATCAAGGGTACAGCGCGGGGCAATGTTGGACTAGAACATTTGCCTTTGCCATACCCTCTTTTAGAACTAAAAACCAAAACAATGATACGAAATCTTTCCGTAACAGTATTCTTATGTGCAATCACTTTGATCTCCTACTCACAAGACAACACAGCAACATCAAAAAAGCCTTCCAACTTTAGTTTTACAGGTTATGTTGATGGATATTTCAGGTATGACTTTAGCAAAGACATTACCAATAACAAGACCAGCTTTACCAATAATACAGGTGGACTTGCTCTTGGAATGCTTTCTGAAAAAATAGATTACGCAAAAAATAAATTCAGTTTTACAGCCGACCTGGGTATTGGTAAAAGAGCAAAAGAATTTGCGTATAACGATAAAGGACTACTATCAAGCGTTAAACAACTTTTTGCATCCTATCAATTGACAGATTGGATGAAACTGACTGCTGGAACATGGGCTACTCATGTTGGTTATGAAGTTGTAGACCCATATGTTAATAGAAACTATAGCATGTCTTACATGTTTTCATATGGTCCTTTTTTACACACTGGATTAAAATCTGACTTTACATTCGGTAAATCTGGACTCATGTTGGGCATTTCAAATCCGACTGATTACCGAAAAGTACCTTCCGCTAACAAGAAGTCTTTGCTACTACAATACAGCTATGCTTTCAATGACAATACTAAATTGTATCTGAATTATGTTGGAGGACAAAGACCAACTGATGAAGCGAAAATCAGACAATTTGATGTGGTGTTTACAGATAAACTCAATGATGAAATCAACATAGGATTCAATGGAACCATCAATAGCACCAGACTGAAAAAGAATGGTAATTATTCAGATGCATCAGCCTGGTCTGGAGCTGCACTCTACCTGAATATTGATCCTTGGGAAAAAGTTGGATTCACACAACGATTTGAAGCATTCAGTGATAAAAATCAACTTTCCGGCTTGTCCACTTCGGCCTATGGAGGAACCATATTTGCAAATACAATTTCTGCGAATATAAAAATTGGTCCAATGGTGGTTGTGCCAGAATATAGAATTGAGAACTGTAGCAATAAAGTTTTTCATGACAGAATAGGTGCTGAATCAAATTTTGAATCAAGCTTTATTCTTGCAGCTTACTTAAAATTTTAGAAATAGTTTTGGGTTATATACAGGGTTTTGAGGCGACCATCCAGTCGCCTCTTTTTATTTTTTTCTGAAAAATATCCTAACTGGTACACCTGTCAACTTAAAAACTTCCCTCAACTTGTTTTCCAGATAATTCTTGTAAGGTGTTTTAATATCATCTGGATAGTTGGTGAAAAAAGCAAAACTTGGCACAGGAGTTGGAAGCTGTGTGATAAATTTTATTTTAATGGCATTGCCCCTTACCACCGGAGGATGATATGCTTCAATGGCCTTAAGCATTACTTCGTTTAATTGAGAAGTCGGAATTTTTCTGCTCCGGTTTTCATATACTTGTAAAGCAGTTTCAATAACCTTAAAAATTCTTGTTTTTTCTTTTGCAGAAACAAATAAAACAGGCACATCTTTAAAAGGAGCCAATCGTTCTTTAAGGCCTTTTTCATAATCTTTTGCTGTATTGGTTGACTTCTCAACCAGATCCCATTTGTTCACAAGAAAAACGATTCCTTTCCCTTTTTTAACAGCCAATGAAAAAATATTCAAATCTTGCTGGGTTATCCCTTTTTCTGCATCAATCATCATGAGACATACATCAGCTTCATCCATTGCTTTTATTGCACGAATAACAGAATAAAACTCTAGGTCTTCATGCACCTTGGTTTTTCTTCGAATACCAGCAGTATCAATTAGAATGAATTCTTTCTGAAACAAATTATAATGAGTATGAATGGTATCTCTTGTAGTACCTGCAATATCACTTACAATTGTACGCTCCGTACCAACCAATGCATTAAGCAGAGAGGATTTACCAACATTGGGCTGTCCGATGATTGCAAAATGAGGCAATCCTTCTTGGGGAAGTTCTGCAGGAATATCTATCAATGCTGCAACTTCATCGAGTACTTCACCTGTTCCACTTCCCGACATTGATGAAAGAAAAAAAGTTTTTTCGAAGCCCATTGAATAAAACTCAGTTGCATCCAACTGCCGCTCACTGTTGTCTACCTTATTCACAACCAAAAAAACCGGTTTATGTGCAGTTCTCAATACTTCGGCCATGGCTTCATCCAGTGTAGTAATACCTGTAGTAACATCACACATGAATACAATCGCATTTGCTTCCTGTACAGCAATCATGACTTGTTGTCGAATTTCTTTTTCAAATACATCGACTCCATCCTGAACAAAACCTCCAGTATCGATTACGTTGAATGTTTTCCCATTCCATTCAGAAATACCATATTGTCTATCACGTGTAACGCCAGGGGTATCTTCAACAATTGCTTTTCGTTGCTCAAGCAGCCGGTTAAAAAAAGTACTTTTCCCTACATTGGGTCTCCCCACAATCGCTAATGTAAATCCCATTATTTTTTCCCCTTTTTATTTAATTCGTTATTGATCATTTGTATGCCCGCTAGCAATTCTTTTTCTTCCTCCAAATCAGACGACTTCAACCCCAAAAGCTGGAATTCTTTTTCTAAAAACGGAAACGTTTTCACTATATTTTTGAAGGATAATTTTTTTAACTCTCTATAATCTCCATCATAAAAAATTAAATAACTCTGTTGGGGAACAATCATTGGCTTTTTTATTGTTCCAAACAAAGAATCCTGATATCGGATGATTGATTTGTAAGATTTATAAATACCTATAGGTCCTGAGACAAGTTCATGCAGGTAAGCATGTGTTGGATTGACAAACTTAGTGGATAAATTACTGAAATTACTTACAAAAACTGGATTCTGCCATCCTTGTTCAGTGCTGCTAAAAATAATGCGTTCAACCAACACGGGGTCAACAACCTGGGTTTTGTTTTCTTTTTCAATCAGCACATAAAAGATCTGATTCAGCTGCTCAAACCTGACTTTAAATTCCCCAAGAAATTGATTGTTTTTTAAAAATAATTTTGCTGCTGCATATTCATTATTCCAATATAACTTACCAGGAATGGATTCTAAATCTTTCCCTCCCAGCATTGGTTTTCCATTATTATCCAGGGTAATTTCTGCACCATTGAATCCTCGAAAATATAAACCATAGCTTGAAGAGCTTATGATCGTTTCACTTTGCTGGATACTCTGAACTGCTCTTTGCGAAAAAGAGAATGTTGCAATTAGAAATATACCTAACTGCAAAAGAATACCAGATTTCAAACATTGTTTTCTAATAACCATATTCATTTAAATAAATTTCATTGTTACGCCAATTGTTTCTGACTTTTACAAAGAGTTCCAAAAACACTTTGGAATCTAGAAATTTTTCCAGTTCAAGTCTTGAACGCATTCCAAGTTCTTTTATTTTGACTCCACCAGATCCTAAAATAATTGCTTTCTGAGACTCTCTGTGAACGACGATCTCTGCAGTTATTTTAATCAATGTAGTTTTTTCTTCAAATTTGGAAACCATTACTGTCGACTGGTATGGAATTTCCTCTTCATATAAATCGAATATTTTTTCACGTATGATCTCCGCTGCAAAAAATTTTGTTGGTAGATCGGTTAACTCATCTTTATCATAATAAGGCTCACCTTCAGGTAGCAAGTCAACAATTGAATCAACCAGTTGATCAATATGCATTTTTTTGTTGGCTGAAACAGCCACAACTTTCTTGACACCAGACAATGATGTGATGGCTTGTTTTTTTTCAGCAATGATGTTTTCGCCCATCAAATCCATTTTGTTTAAAACAACAATCATTGGCACTTTGATTTTTAATACAGAAATCAACCCTTCTATTTCTTGAACCTGATCTCTGGCATCCATCACAAAAAGACATACATCTGCATCTTCCAGGCTCGCAGTTACCGCGCGCATCATTTTCTCATGCAGCTTATATTTTGGCTCAATTACACCAGGAGTGTCGGAAAAAATGATTTGATAATTTTCACTGTTCAAAAAAGCCCTTATGCGATGTCGGGTAGTTTGCACTTTAGATGAAACAATGGACAGTTTTTCGCCCAGCAAGGCATTGAGCAAAGTACTTTTGCCCGCATTGGGTTTCCCGATAATATTTACAAATCCTGATTTCATTGAGGTTATACAAAGGTAGCATAGTAAAATTTGTTTTGAACATTGTCTGATTTGCAGTAACTTTGCGATCCACATCGCGAAGTAGAGCAGCGGTAGCTCGTCGGGCTCATAACGGGTAATTTAAGTAGATAAAGTTGTTATTAAAATATTGAAATAGAACCACTTGGATAATCACCAAGTGGTTTTTTTATGTCTGTGCTAAATCTCTGCGCTAACTTTTTAACCAAAGATTTTAACCTCTAATGCTGCTTTTTCAAGGTTCGTTAAAATAGTAGGGTCAAGGTAATGGTCATTCAATACTTTTTCACTTGAATTAGAGGTAATCATACCTGTGTCTTTTCCCAACACTTGGTTAGTCCAAGATATGTAGGTCTTTCTCAAATTCTTTAAGGTAAATGGCCCTTTTATACCAGCACCTTTTTTATAGTGGGTGAATGCCATTGTTATTCTCTCCATCATGGTATTGGAGCTAAACTCTTCCGTAGGGTCAATGATCCTTTCATTTGAGTGTTTCTTGTCCTTAAACCCTAATTCATTTAACATGGATTCAAGGTCTGCACCGATAGGAATGTATTTAACATATTCGTCTGACTTTTGTATTCTATTAGCTTTTAAGTTCCCTATCATAAAGAACTTGGTACCATTTTTTGAGTAAATGTCGCACCATCTCAAATTGATTATTTCTTCTCTACGACCACCAGAAAGTAGGAATAATCTAAAAGCATTCTTCATCCATGGATAATACACTTGAACCTTCTTCCCGTTATTTTGGGTAAATGATGGGGCGTAAGTATCAACTGCGTTAAGGATCATATCAAATTCATCTTTGTTTAGGGTATAGATTACTTTTTTGGGCACCGGCAAACTAGCACACTCCTTAAAGTAGTTTTTCATTATGATGTCTTCCTTGTCAATTAGAAAATCAAAGAAGGTAGTTAGAGCCTGAATGATGTTATTTACTGATTTTGGGTGGTATTTTCCCTTCATCTTCCCAAAAAAGTAAGATACATCCGCACGATTGATTTGAGGGGGTTTAATCCACCCAATTTTCCTATTTTCTTTTACGCTATCGTGGAACTGAACTAAAAATCCAATAGTCTCCCTTATATACTTTGGTGTTAGGTTCTTGTTGTATTGCTGATATTCACTATCTCCATTGAGGTACATTTGATATTTTACTATCCCTGTGGCAAGGTCATAATCATTACCATCTACACAAGCAGGTATATGATTAGGTTGTTCTTCCAACCCCTTTTTAAAATTGATAGCCTCAATCACTGCGTCATCGTATTCGGTGGCTACAAGGATTTTACTTTTGTGCTTCCCTG
>JAFMJI010000030.1 GCA_017853575.1 Chitinophagaceae bacterium
AACCTACAACTTATAACTTACAACTTGTATTTTACAACTTGCTTTTAATAATTCCTACCACATCCCTCTCCACCATCTTTTCTGCCATGCTAATCATGTTTTTAAATGCCTTTGCGTGTGAGATGCCGTGGCCGATGATGACGGGCTTGTTTACACCAAGTACAGGCACACCACCATACTGTTCAAATTCAAACATATCGAAGAATTCATCGTGGATATTTCTGCGTTGTACCAATCCGTGAATACTTTCAGCAAGTTTCAGAATGATGTTTCCTGTGAAGCCATCGCAAACCATCACATCGGCTTTATCCAGGAAAACATCCCTTCCTTCAATATTGCCAATGAACTGAATGTTTTGATATTCTTTTAAAAGGGGATAAGCAGCTTGTGACAATAGATTCCCTTTTCCTTCTTCTTCACCAATATTGATCAATCCAACAAGTGGATTCTCAATGCCCAAAATTTGTTCTGCAAAGATGGAGCCCAACATCGCGAATTGAACTAGGTTTTCTGGCTTGCAATCTGAATTGATACCGGCATCAATCAGCCATCCCAATTTTCCATTTTCTCTCGGCATGTATGCACCAATCGTTGGACGATGAATGCCTTCAATTGCCTTGATGCTGAACAATGATCCCACCATCATTGCACCTGTATTGCCAGCGCTGATGAATGCGTCCACCATTCCCTTTGTCAGGTATCCAAATCCAACCGCAATGGAAGAATCTTGCTTTTCTTTCAATGCCTTGGTTGGGTGCTCATGCATGTCAATTACTTGACTAGTTCCGACGATTTTGATATTGGTTGTGTCAATACCGTGCTCTTTTAAGAGGGATTCGATTTGAGGTTGATCGCCGAAGAGGGTAAGGTTGTAGTTGTTGTAATGGTTGTAATTGTTGTCGTTGTTATCGTTGTTGTCTTTTCCTTGTCCCTTGTCCCTTTCAACTTTTCCCTCAAGTAACAACTTGATCCCCTTAACCGCTTCAAGAGGAGCAAAATCTCCACCCATCATGTCAATTCCAATATTCATGCTATAAAGTTCTTAGAATTTGCTAAAAATAAAATTCCGACTGATGCATCAGAGCAAGAGTCGGAATCCATATGAATTAACTATTCAATTAGTTGATAGGAGACTTCTCAGCTACAACCTTTCCTTTGTACATCAATTTTCCTTCACTCACATGTGCGCGATGACGAACATGCAATTCTCCGGTTGTTGAGTCTTTGCTCAAGGTTACTGATTCAGCCTTATAGTGAGTCCTTCTCTTTGCGCTTCTTTGTTGAGAGTGGCGGCGTTTGGGATTTGGCATGGTATATAAATTTTAGTTGTCTCTAAATTTGTCCAATCCTTTCCAGATCGGGTTGTCTTTTTTTTGTTCGTTGTCTTTTAATTGCTGAAGTTTTGCAAGCACTTCTTTGTTGCATTTTGGTCCGCCCATTTCTTCTTCACTGCAAGCAGGGTAGGTGGGCATGCTCAACTGCACAAATTCTGTGAGCCAATCTTTGATATCGATATGGCTTTCGGTTCTTGCGATGAAGAATACATCTGGATCGTCGTTTTGCGCGTTCATTTCTTCGGGATTTTCGACCATCTTGACCAAGATTTCGAAATCGTCCCAGAGGTTGATGTCCAGTGGATTACCACATCGGTTGCATTGCATTTCTGTTGTTCCGCCGATTTCAAATTTAAGTTGCAAAAAGCTAGCATGTTTATCAAGGACGAGCTTCACTTTTGCACGACAATTTTTGAAGTCGGAGGGCTTTTCAGCATCAAAGAACTCATCCCCTAAATCGTAGTCGAATTCAGTAACCCCGGGTTTCAATCCCACAAATGCGATTTCAAAGTCCCGACGGCCTGACATACGAACCTTTTAAGGGAGGGCAAAGGTAGTGGTTTTGAAGGAAAAATCAAAAAAAGGGAGGAGGGACGAGGGACAAGGGACAGGGGAAGAAAGAAATACAATTTAAAAAATAAAATACCTTCCAATAACTGGAAGGTATTTTCAATTTAGAATTTTTCTGTACAAGTCTATTCCCCTTGTCCCTTGTCCCTCGTCCCTGGCTGTTTTAGTTGTTTCTAAAAATCATCCTAAACCCGCCTCCATTCTCCATGGCGCTTTGAGGCTTTAGGTCATACCCTTTCGGGATTTCGAACTCTTTATCTTCAATAGAAGGCTCCAATTGGATCTTCAAAACGGTCATGTGAACCTTGAATCCGTTTCCACGGGTCATTTCATATTCCATAGGAAAACCTTCGATCAGGTTCATTCCTTGAACTCCACCGTTCATCATGGCCATTCCACCGCCAAATCCACCCCCGCCACCTGGTCCTCCTGCAGTTGCATTTGGCGCAGATGATTTAGGGGATATTTTGAACTCCGGATTGTACCATACCACTGATTCATTCACTTGGCCATTCTGTTGTGTTGTTTTGATGGTTACTTTCTTACAAGTATATCCAGAGATTTTCTTGGTTTCGTCTGAATAGATCAACTCAGGCTTGTTGTCGCGGAAAGTAATCCCTAGGGCAGCCAATGAGTCTCTTCTTGCATTCCGTATTGAATCTTGCCTTGCGCGCTGTGCTTCAGCATCTGCATCAGTGGAGTAAAAGCCTGTTTTTCTTCCCATCGCCTCGATAAGGGTAGTAGTCTTCTTGTTTACTCTGTCAACGATTACAGTATTATGGCCGAAATCAGACATGCTCTCAGTTTTCATGAAATTCGGGCTGAAGGTTGTAGTGGTATTGGTTTCAATATCTCTTGGCATGGAAAATCCGCCTCCGCCGCCAGGACCACCACCATCGCCGCCTCCGGGAGGGGCAAAGTTTTCAGGGAAGGTTACTTCTGTTTTAGCTTTGATGATTGCTTTTTCAACCACTTTAGGCTGTGCGATTGCAGCACTGACACTAAAAAACGCTGCAAGAGTTAATATTTTTTTCATGATTGGTTGTTTCTGATTTTAGAATTGGATGCCAAATTAGGCATTATCCTTTGATGATTTGTGGATAAAATAGACATCGTGTGTTGATTTAACATTTTCATTTATCAGAAAATGTCATTGATTGCATAAAAATTAATGATGAAAATATTGAGTATACACCAAAAGTATATACCTTTAATCCCTATGAAATCATTATCACTAAAACTGGATGACGAGGTTTTTAAAGAGACAGAGCGTATTATTGAAAAACTAAATTATGCCAGGAATAGGTATATCAATGAGGCGCTTGAATTGTACAATAAATACAATAGTAGAAAAATGATCAAAGATCAACTTAGAAAGGAGTCTACATTGACATTTAAGGAAAGTGTGCATTTAATGGAGGAGTTTGAGAAAATAGTTTTGGATAATGAAGCAATATGAAATTTGGCTCGCCAATATGAATCCATCTAAGGGTACTGTTGTTGGTAAAGTTCGTCCTGTTGTAATTGTCCAAACAGATTTGCTAAATGATATTCATCCTTCACTAATCGTTTGTCCGCTTTCTACAAATGTAAATAAAGAAATCAAGCTGCTTCGAGTGCATGTGGGCAAAAAAAACCTCGAAAATGAGAGTGATGTATTGGTAGATCAAATCACTGCAATTGATAAAAAGAGGTTGCTAAAGCGACTAGGCAAACTTACTCAAGCACAAGTTGAATTGCTGAGGAAGAATTTAAAAATTGTGTTGGACTTGGATTAATATGATTGGTTATTTCTTCAAAAATAACACCCAGTAGGGTGAGTTTTTAAAATCTGGGATCATTTTACTTTGAATTTTTATCTCGTCCACAGTCTCTTGTCCCCAGACAGTTCCGTCTGGATCTTCTCCCTCCTCCCTTGTCCATCCTCCCTTGCATTTTTTCCCTAAATTGCTTCCTCAACTTTACGCCATGAAAAAACTTTTATCCGTATTGATAATTACATTTTTTGTAAGTGTTTCTCAAGCTCAAATCAACATCATCCCACAACCATCATCTGTTAAGCAAGGAACCGGGAATTTTACTGTTTCCTCCGCTACGATCTTGCAGTATTCATCGAATGATGCTGAAGTAAAAAGAATTGCCGGTGAGTTGAATGCCGCATTCAAACGAGCAGCTGGATTTGAATTGAAACAAGGCGCATCCACCAAAAATGTTGTTCAGCTCTCATTGATCAATGATGCATCACTCGGAAATGAGGGATATACTATGAGTGTGACAGCAGATGTTGTGAACTTGACAGCAAACAAAGCAGCGGGATTGTTTTACGGGGTTCAATCACTCTTACAATTGCTCCCTGTTGAAATAGAAAGTAAGTCAGTTGTGAAAAACATAAACTGGAATATTCCAGTTGTTGAAATCAATGACAAGCCAAGATTTGGTTGGAGAGGAACCATGCTCGATGTTTCACGCCACTTCTTTACAAAAGAGGAAGTAAAATCTTTTTTAGATGACATGGCGAAGTATAAATACAATACACTCCATTTTCATTTGACAGATGATCAGGGATGGAGGATTGAGATCAAGAGTCTTCCTAAACTTACCCAGGTTGGAGCATGGAATGTGAAGAAAACTGGACGTTTTAATTTTTTCACTCCACCAGCTGATGACGAGCCTCGCAACTACGGTGGATTTTATACGCAAGAAGATTTAAAAGAGTTGATCAAATACGCAAAAGAAAGATACATCGAAATCCTTCCTGAGATTGACATTCCTGGGCATTCACTTGCCGCTGTTGCATCCTATCCTGAACTTTCATGCACACCTGGCACTTATAAGGTGAATTCTGGGGAGCCTTTCATGGATTGGCACAATGATGGAACGTTTACTGCAAGAGTCGACAATACACTATGTCCAGCCAATGAAAAAGTATATGAGTTTTTGGATAAAGTATTTACTGAGGTAGCAGCAATTTTCCCACATCCTTATATCCACATGGGTGGAGATGAGTGTGCAAAGAATTTCTGGGAGATCAGTCCGCAGATCAAAGACCTCATGCAGCGCGAAAAGTTGAAAGACATGCATGAAGTGCAAGCTTATTTTGTGAGCCGTGTTTCTAAAATCGTCAATTCAAAAGGAAAAAAATTGATTGGGTGGGATGAAATCCTGGAAGGTGGTTTGGTGAAAGATGCCGCTGTGATGAGTTGGAGAGGAATGAAAGGTGGGATTGAGGCAGCAAAAATGGGACATGAAGTGGTAATGACGCCTACAACGTATGTCTATGTTGATTACATGCAAGGTGACGCATCTATTGAACCTCCTGTGTATGCAACATTGCGATTGAAAAAATCTTATGAGTTTGAGCCACTGCCTGATGGGGTTGATCCAAAGTTGATCAAAGGCGGACAAGCAAACATGTGGTCTGAACAAATTTTCAATACACGTCACTTGGATTATATGATGTGGCCACGCGGATTTGCCATTGCAGAAGCTTTATGGTCGCCTAAAACCTCAAGAGATTGGAAATCATTTGTTCCACGCGTTGAAAATCATTTTGCGCGTTTCAATGCAGCAGATAAAAAATATGCACCAAGTATATATGACCCATCGATCAAAGTAAAAAAAGATGCTAAGGGAAATTTACTGGTTGATTTTGAAACTGAAATAGATGGCTTAGCAGTACATTATAGTTTTGACAATTCATTTCCAGATCAACATTATCCACATTATGCTGGAAAATCTGTTGTTGTTCCAGTTGATG
>JAFMJI010000018.1 GCA_017853575.1 Chitinophagaceae bacterium
ACAGGTCCGGGGGTTCGAATCCCTCTCTCTCCGCTCGAGAAAACCCCGCATTGCGGGGTTTTTTGGTTTATGAAACATCTTAAATATTTAAATAAGTACTTCTGGAAATACCGATGGAGATTCTTTCTGGGAATCCTCTTCATCGTCATCTCCAATTATTTTGGTATCCTGGCTCCGCAGCTGACAGGATATGTAGTGGATGAAGTCCAAAAAATTATACATCCTGCTTCACTTAAAGACTCCAAGATATTTTTTGATCCATTGGTATTGAGGGTTATTCAATGGATGGAGGTACAAAAATTCGAGTTCGGTACGCTCATATTGATTGCTGGATTATTGTTGTTATGTTTTGCATTGCTCAGGGGCTTTTTCATGTTTCTAATGAGACAAACCATCATTGTGATGAGTAGGCATATTGAGTTTGATCAAAAAAATGAAGTGTATGAACACTATCAAAAACTTGATTTGCTCTTTTACAAAATTCATTCAACGGGAGATTTAATGAGCAGAATGTCTGAAGATGTTTCTCGTGTAAGAATGTATACGGGCCCTGCACTGATGTATCTCGTTAACTTGAGTGTGCTCATTGGATTCAGTCTGTTTTATATGTTCAACAAAGATCCATTGCTATCTGCATATGTGCTGGCACCATTGCCCTTGCTGGCAGTTGCCATGTACTTTGTCAACATGTATATCATCAAAAAAAGTGAATCTATTCAATCTCAATTGAGTGAATTGACCACCATCGCACAAGAATCTTATTCAGGAATCAGGGTGATCAAATCTTTTTTTCAGGAAAAAAATACTTGGCAACACTTTGATCAAAAAAGTGAAGAGTATAGGAAAAGTGGACTGGCACTGTCAACTGTTGAGTCAGTATATTTTCCTGCAATTGGATTGCTGATTGGACTTAGCACATTGCTTACTATTTATATTGGAAGTATATATCAACTGGAGCATAAGATCAGTTCGGGAACCATTGCTGAATTTGTAGTGTACATCAACATGCTGACATTCCCAGTTTCTGCCATTGGATGGGTGGTTTCAAACATTCAACGGGCTGCAGCATCCCAAAAAAGATTAAATGAGTTTTTGCAGTTGAAGCCGAATATCCAACAACCCAGTGATCCAAAGAAAATTGAATTCATCAATGAAATTTCATTTGATCATGTCAGTTTCACCTTTGAACACACAGGAATTCAGGCAATAAAGAATCTTCAGTTGACCATTAAAAATGGTGAGCGTATTGCAATCATGGGAAAGACAGGATGTGGTAAAACAACTTTGGCTCAATTGATCCTGCGCATGATGGATGTTAATTCAGGTAGTATTAAAGTTAATGGGTATGATATAAAGCAATTCAATCTGGAACAATTGAGATCACTCATAAGTTATGTTCCGCAAGATGTTTTTCTTTTCAGTGATACCATTGAAAATAACATTGCATTTGGAACGGAAAAATCAGATGTTGAAATTGTAAAAGCATCCGCAACAGCAGCCGTGATTGACCAAGAAATTGAAAAACTTTCACAAAAATATCAAACGAATATAGGTGAAAGGGGTGTCACACTTTCCGGTGGTCAGAAACAGCGAATATCCATTGCCAGAGCGCTATCAAGGCCTTCCGAATTATTTATTTTTGATGACTGCATCAGCGCTGTTGATACCAAAACTGAACAAAAAATAGCAGAAAACCTTGCTGGATATTTGAAAAACAAAACAGCCATATTTATCACCCATAGAATCATTCATGCCATTCACTTTGATCAGATTATCGTATTGCAGGATGGGGAGATTATACAAATAGGTTCTCATGAAGAGCTGCTTTCAAAAGAAGGTTATTACAAAGACCTCTACCTGCATCAGCAGCACAGCACCGGGGCTGAATAAAATGCAATATTTTCGGCCTGTTTTACCGTTTTTTCAAAAAAATCAAGTAAATTTTGACAATTCCAAAACAATTTTATCTTTGTTTTGGACCTATTTAACCAAAACCAAAACTTTAATACTGTGGCGTACGACAACAACGAAAAGAAAATGGACAGTGTGTACAGCAAGAGAATCAGGGCCGGAAAGAGAAGGACTTATTTTTTTGATGTAAGAACTACCAGAGGCAATGATTATTATCTCACCATTACTGAAAGCAGAAAAAGATTTAATGATGACGGATACGATCGTCATAAAATCTTTTTATACAAAGAAGACTTCAATAAATTTTTAAAAGCATTGAATGAGGCAGTCGATCATGTAAAAACTGAATTGATGCCTGATTTTGATTTTGATGCTTTTAACCATGAATACGACGAAGAGAACGGGGAAGGCGGTTCATATGAATCGGCTCAAAGTTCTGCTCCTGCTGCTGAAACACCCTCAGCTCCTAAACAGGACAATGGTGATGTTTCACAAGGCGACAATGGTGCTGGTGAGCAGGTTGATAAGTGGTAATTGAAGCTATCTCCAATCTTTATAGGCATTGATTAAACCGTTGGTTGAACCATCGTGTGTAATTACCATTTCTTCTGAAGCAAGCTCAGGTAGTATTTTATTTGCAAGTTGTTTTCCGAGTTCTACGCCCCATTGGTCGAAACTGAAAATATTCCACAACACACCTTGTGTAAAAATCTTATGCTCATATGCTGCGATCAACATGCCAAGTGTCGCAGGATCAATTTTTTTAACCAGTATAGAATTTGTAGGCTTGTTGCCCTGAAATACTTTGAATGGAACAAGGGTAGATTTTTCTTTTTCAGTTAGGTTCGAAAGTTCAGCGGTTGCTTCTTCTGTTGTCTTACCATTCATTAAAGCTTCAGTTTGCGCAAAAAAGTTGGAGAGTAATTTTGGATGATGGTCTCCAATTGGATTATGTGAAACGGCAGGAGCTATGAAGTCACACGGAATCAATAATGTACCCTGATGTATCAATTGATAAAATGCATGTTGCCCATTTGTACCAGGCTCACCCCATATAACTGGTCCAGATGCATAGGAGAGTTTTTTACCATTTCTGTCAACACTCTTGCCATTGCTCTCCATATTTCCCTGCTGGAAATATGCAGCGAAACGGTGAAGATATTGGTCGTATGGAAGGATAGCCTCTGACTGGGCTCCAAAGAAGTTCACATACCAAATACCCAACAGGGCCATGATGACTGGGATATTTTGGTTCAATGGCTTCTCTTTAAAATGTTTATCCATTTCATGGGCACCTTTGAGCAAGGCTTCAAAATTTTCATAACCTATCGTCAAGGAAATGGAGAGTCCAATCGCACTCCACAGGCTGTATCTTCCTCCAACCCAATCCCAGAATTCGAACATGTTCTCTTTGGCAATGCCAAAAGCAGTTACTGCTTTCTCATTGGTCGAGAGGGCTACAAAATGGCTGGCGATATGTTTTTCATCACCTGCATGTTGCAAAAACCAGCTTCGCGCAGTATGGGCATTTGTCATGGTTTCTTGTGTAGTAAAAGTCTTTGAAGCAACTAAAAATATAGTTGAGTCAGCATCTATAACTTTGAGACATTCAGCGATATGTGTGCCATCAACATTGGAAACAAAATGTACCTGAATCCCTTCAACCCAATAGGGCTTCAATGCCTCTGTGACCATAACTGGTCCGAGGTCACTACCTCCGATACCAATATTTACAATGTGTTTAATTTTCTTGCCTGTGTACCCCTTCCATGCTCCTGAGTGTACTTGCTGGCATATTTCTTTCATTTGAGCTAGAACTGCTTTTACTCTAGGCATTACATCCTGCCCATCAGAAAGAATTTGTCTTCCTGAAAAATTTCTGAGTGCGGTATGTAATACAGCTCTTCCTTCTGTTTGATTGATTTTTTCCCCATCAAACATTGCCTTGACAGCATCAGTCAATTTGCATTCTTCTGCAAGTTCAAAGAGCAAATCCATGGTTTGCTGAACCATGATATTTTTTGAATAGTCAAACAGCATTTCATTTTGCGCAATATGGTACTTGTTGAACCTGTCAGCATCTTTTCGAAACAAGTCTTTCATGTGCACCTGTTTCATTTTATCTGCATGTGTACTTAATTTTTTCCAAGCCGCTGTGCCAGTGGGATCAATAGTTGGGAATGGCATTATATGGATTGTTTTATTTTTTCAGGAATCATTTCAATCATATCGCTGGTTACATTTAGGTGTGTGACCATGCGAAATCTTGTGGGGGATATAGAAAAAAAGAGCACACCATTTTCTTTCATTTTTTCAATGAATTGTTTGATGTTGAATGAAGGATCACATTCTGCGATGACAATATTTGTTTCAACAGGAAGAACATCTGTTATGAAGCTTTGTTTTTTTAGTGTTTCCTCGATTGATTTCGCATGTTGATGATCAGTTTTCAAACGATCTACATGATGTTCAAGTGCGTAAATGCCAGCAGCAGCAAGACTTCCAGCTTGACGCATGCCACCGCCGAATGCCTTTCTTACTCTTCTCGCTTTTTTAATAAATGTTGATTTTCCTAGCAACAAACTTCCAACAGGAGCTCCCAAGCCTTTGCTCAAACAAATCGAAATGCTGTCAAAAATTGCTCCATATGATTTTGCATCCTGTCTTTTTGCAATGATCGCATTGAAAAGCCTAGCACCATCCAAATGATAGGAGAGTCCAAGCTCCTTTGAAACCAAACTCATTTCTTCCAACTCTTTCCACTCATAGCAGCTTCCACCACCTCTGTTTGCAGTGTTTTCAACCACTACCAATCTTGAAATGGGCTTGTGCACATCATCAGGATTGTTGACGGCGCCCTTGATTAAATCACCATTGATTCTTCCACGGTCTCCATGCAGGAGTCGAACCGATGCGCCAGCATTGAAGGCAATACCACCTCCCTCATATTGGTAAACATGTGAAAGCTCATCGCAAATCACTTCATCGCCAGGTTGGGTATGGCATTTGATGGCAATTTGATTGGTCATGGTACCACTAGGACAAAATATAGCCTTTTCCATTCCAAACATATTTGCTGCCAATTCTTCCAGCCTGTTTATGGTTGGATCTTCTCCAAAAACATCATCCCCGACGGGGGCACGGTGCATGGCCTCCAGCATCCCCTGGGTGGGCTGGGTAACCGTATCGGATCTTAAGTCGATGATCATGCCGCGAATTTAACCCAAGCCAGACTCAAATCACCCCATTTTTTCAACTTTTGATTCACATATTTGTTTGATTTTCATAATTTTTGGTTGTTTTTTCTAAAACCAAGGTTATTTGTGGAAAAGGAATTTTAATTTTGCAGTTATCCCCTAAATTTGAATATGAGGCAATTAAAGATAGCTACACAGATTACCAACCGCGATTCCCAAGCGGTTGAGAAATATCTACAAGAGATTTCAAAGATCTCAATGATTACTCCAGAAGAAGAAACCATTCTTGCACAACGTATCAAAATGAACGATCAGCGTTCATTGGATAAATTGGTGCAGGCCAACTTGCGTTTCGTGGTATCAGTTGCAAAACAATATCAACACCAGGGTTTGTCATTGAGTGATTTAATCAACGAAGGAAATCTTGGTTTGATCAAAGCAGCTCAACGCTTCGATGAAACAAAAGGTTTCAAATTCATATCATATGCTGTGTGGTGGATCAGACAATCAATCCTTCAGGCATTGGCTGAACAAGGCCGTTTGGTTCGTCTTCCTCAAAATAAAATTGGCACTTACAACAAAGCAAACAAAGCCTATATGGCTTTCGAACAAGAACATGAGCGTGAACCTTCTACAGAAGAGTTGGCTGAAATTCTTGAAATGAGTGAAACGGAAATCAACAACATATTCCAAAGCAATACCCGACATACCTCTTTAGATGCTCCTGTGCATGAAGCAGAAGATGTTGCTATGGGTGATTTGTTGGAAGGAAGTGATGATACAGATGATGATGTAATGAAGGATTCTCTTCGTGCCGAAATCAGACGTGTACTTAAATCGCTCAGTCCAAGAGAAGCTGAAATCGTAAATGCTTATTTCGGATTGGATGGTGAAAATGGTGTTACCATTGAACAAATCGGACAAAAATATGATCTCACCAAAGAGCGTATTCGTCAAATCAAAGAGAGAGCTATCAAAAGATTACAAAAAGCACGTTACAGCAACGCGCTGAAAGCATACTTAGGTTAATAAGCTACAATCGCCCCGCAATTTGCGGGGCTTTTTTTAAACTCCTTCCGCAGAATTTTGTTATTGAGGTATGAGAACCAGTGTGTTGATTATCGTTTCTTTCTTTTTCTTTTCCTGTGAAAAGGACATTGATCTAAAGCTTGATCCAAGTGAAAATAGATTGGTTGTAGATGCAAACATCGAAAATGGCAGGCCACCAGTGGTTTTCCTTTCAAAATGCATCGATTATTTCAGTAAAATAACCCCTTCATTGCTATCGGAGTCGTTTGTTCATAATGCAATGGTCTCTGTTTCAGACGGATCACAAAATGTGAAGCTCATAGAAGATACAATCGTTGATATAACAGGGAATAAAATATTTTATTACACTACTCCCAAGGGAAGTATTTTCCTTGGAAAAATCAACACTACCTATAAATTAAACATACAGTTAGGAAATGATTTTTATACCGCCACAACTACCATTCCAGAAATCACACGAAGAGTAGATTCAATGTGGTGGGAAAAACTCCCTTTTTCTGATGATCCCAAAGCGAGCAGGGTGATGATCACTGCGAAAGACAAAGCTGGATTGGGTGACTATATCAGGTATTTCACTAAGGTAAACAGTGGGCCATTTTTACCCGGATTTACAAGTGTTTATGATGATGATATTATTGATGGGAAAACCTACACCATACCATTGGAAAAAGGCTTTGATAAAAATGGAATTTTTGTGGACAGTCTATCTTATTATAAACGTGGTGATACTGTAACCTTCAAGCTTTGTCAGATTGATAAGAACACGTATGAATTCTGGCGTACATATGAATTTTCATATCAAAGCATCGGTAACCCATTTTCGAGTCCAGTTAAAATTCAATCCAATATCTCCAACAATGCACTTGGATGTTTTTCAGGATACGCTGCACAATATCGAACCCTGATCATCCCAAAACTCTAATTTGAATGTTGTATTTTTGCAGACAGTAAACTAACGTAAAATGTCAGCAATCGAAAAAGTGAGTTGTCTTATCATTGGATCTGGTCCTGCAGGGTACACCGCCGCCATCTATGCATCTCGTGCAAATCTTCAACCTGTTTTATACCAGGGAATTCAGCCAGGTGGTCAATTGACCATTACAACTGAAGTAGAAAACTACCCCGGTTATCCTGACGGAATTCAAGGCCCAGAAATGATGGTGGATTTTGAAAAACAGGCAAAAAGGATGGGAGCAAATATTCGATACGGACTCGCAACAAAAGTTGATTTTAATGGAGAGTTGCACAAGGTTTGGATTGATGAAGAGAAAGAAATACATGCTGATACGGTAATCATTGCAACAGGTGCTTCTGCAAAGTGGTTGGGACTAGAAAGTGAACAATACTTGAATGGGTTTGGTGTAAGTGCATGTGCAGTCTGTGATGGATTTTTCTTCAAGGGCAAGGAAGTTGCCATTGTTGGTGCAGGTGATACCGCTGCGGAAGAAGCACATTATCTCAGCAAACTATGTACAACGGTGCATATGTTTATACGTAAAGGAGAAATGCGTGCTTCCAAGGTTATGCAAGACAGAGTAAAAAATACTCCTAATATTAAAATCTACTGGAATACAGATACTGATGAGATTTTAGGAAACGGAAAAGTGGAAGCAGTAAGAATTAAAAACAATAAAACTGGCGTGACTTCTGAAATTCCCATTTCAGGATTTTTTGTGGCAATTGGACATCAACCGAATTCAGATATTTTCAAAGGATATATAGACATGGATGATGCCGGATATATCAAAACCATTCCTGGTACTTCAAAAACAAATGTCGCAGGAGTCTTTGCATGTGGAGATGTACAAGATAAAAATTACCGACAGGCAATTACAGCAGCAGGAAGTGGTTGCATGGCTGCAATAGATGCGGAACGTTATTTAGCTGCCAAGGGTCATTGATAACAAAAGCCATCCACTAAGATATCCAATCAGTACCCAGAAGCTTACATGCTTAAAGTACCACATGAAGTTTATTTTGGTCAGTCCCATTGCTGCTATACCTGCAGCAGATCCAATGATGAGCAGGCTTCCACCGGTCCCAGTTGTATAAGCTAGCATGAGCCAGAAAGGATGATCTGTTGCAAAAACATTTAAATCATACATCCGCTGTGCAGCTGCCATCAATGGTACATTATCTATTACAGCAGAGGAAACTCCCAATAACATGGTGATGTTTTTAAAATCTTTGGTAAGTTCATGGAGGATATTTGAAAAACTGCTCAAAATACCAGCTGTAGAAAGTGCACCAACGGCCAATAAAATTCCAAGAAAAAATAAAATACTCGGGGTGTCAATTTTTTTAAGCAAATGGTTGATGGATGTTTGATGTCTTTCTTCCTCGTCTTTGCTTCTGTCAATGATTTCAGACAATAGCCAGATCATTCCCATTGAGAAGAGCATTCCCATAAAAGGAGGAAGTCCAGTGATTGATTTAAACAAAGGCACAAACAGGAGTGCTAAAATACCTGCAATTAAAAACAAGGTAGACTGTTGGGATGATTTTACTGTTGAACCTTGCTCAGCAGTCGATTTTAAATTTCCCTTTAATTTAACTGACAAAGCAAGTAATGGTATGATAACTGAAACAAAACTTGCAATAAAAGTATTTTTTATCACAGCTGCAGTTGTAATTTGATTTCCCATCCAAAGCATGGTTGTTGTTACATCTCCAATAGGACTCCATACCCCTCCTGCATTTGCTGCAACAACAATCAATGAGGCGAAAATTATTTTATCTCTCGGCTCCTGTATGATCTTTAATACGATGCTGATGGCTACAATGGTAGTTGTCAGATTGTCAAGTATTGCAGAAAGAAAAAAGGATAAGACAACGATGATGGCTGCAAGTGTTTTTTTATTTTTTGTTTTAATGCTTTGAATAATGATACTGAATCCTTCGTGTGCATCAATGATTTCAACAATCGTCATGGCGCCTATCAAAAAAAATAATATTCCTCCAATTTCTCCTAGGTGGCCCATTAGTTCATGGGTTAAATCATTTACAGGGTTATTTAAAAATAAAATGGTCCAGCATAATACCCCAGTTACTAGGGCGATAGCAGATTTGCTGATTTTGATATATTCTTCCAGGGCGATAAGCAAATATCCCAGCATGAAAACTGATATAATCATTTTTTACTTTTTTATGGGGGTTGAAATAAGCGATGAGAGACTTTTTGGTCTTTCTGCTTCAAGCCATTTGAAATTCTTTAATATTTTTTTATCTGCTGGAATTTTATCCATTGGGTAAGTAATTCCTCGCACGGCGTTGACCCATGAAATTCTTTTGATTTCCTTATTTTTGAACTTCATTCCAATTGCATCAGCCAAGGCATAGTTCAAGCCCATGTAGGAACTGTCTTTGTCGTCTTGTAGATAATAAAGACTCTCGCTGTTTCCCTTTGCTCTGAGAAACTCTATTTCACCATCAATAAATGCACCTATCATATTATTTCCTTTCAACTGATTGAACATTCCTTCTTTCGTTCGGTTGATGGAAAAGGCATTTTCCAAAACAAATACACTGTCTGCCTTTTTATTTTTTGTGGATAAGAAAATTGTATCACCAGTAATTTGGCTTTCTTTGGCCCAAATAGCGGGGTCTCTATAAAAACGAAAAATTGAATCGATAGATGAATAATATAAACTATCCGTTATTCCTTGTAATGAGTCACCATATATTTTAACATGATGATAAGCCGATAGAAATCTAAGGGTATCATTTTTATTTTCCTTTGAAGTATCTGTATGAAGAACTCCTGAGTAGAGTGTATCTGAGGCAACGTAAAGAGAATCCCCATCCTGTTTAATGAGGGTTAATGGAAATTGATAGGCTTTTACTGTTTTCTTTTCCTTGTTGAAAACAGCCTCACCTGAAATTACACTGATGCCATTTGAACTGTCTTTGTACAGTATATTGCCATGGGCCAATCCCTCTCCAGATTTTTTATCATAATCAATGTTGTCTGCAATGATGGTTTGGGTGCTGTCTTTGATTACTGGACGCTTTGAAAAACTGCCCACCTCTTTTTTCATATCATAAAAACCGGCCCTTGTTCTGATGGTTGATTTTTTATCGTATATCGTTGTTGGGGCAATGAAACTGGCTACCTCGCTATTTATATTATAAAGCAAGGTGTCTGTAAGCATGATAAATTCTGGGTCTGTTACTTTTACATTGTTTTGAAAATAAACCTCTTTTGTATCAGCATAATAGTAGCCCTCTTTGCTGGTGAGTGTAGTTTGTTTATTTACCAATTTTCCGTTGTTGAGGTAAGTGCCAATTTTTGCATTGACATCATATTGTAAAGATTCTGAAGTGAGTGTTGCCTTGCCGTCTGTAAGTTTTACCTTTCCATTCAAGTCGGCAATCTTCGTATTACCACGGTAGATCAGATATTGTGAATAAACATTGATGGTGTCCCCATCTTTGATATGAATATTGTTGAATGCCTCAATCGTATTGGTCAACATATTCTGCACCGCGCTGTCGCAATAAAACAAGGTATTTTCTTGTTTTAATTGAACATGTCCAATTAATAAATTGAGATTTCCAGTTGAATCCTGCTTAACCCGCCTGAATTTATCTGCTGCGAGAATTTTAATGAATTTGGATGAGTCTGTTTTGGTGCTGTCACCATATACCACCACCTGTGCATCTGAAAAAATTTGCAGTATGCAAAACAGGTGGAAAAGGAATAAACCTTTTGAGGTTTGCATAAGTATTAGTGTTTGACAGAATCTGGCAGGGGTTCCATCAAGGGTTCAGATTTGTCCTTTTTACCAAAAACTGACACCTGAACGTATCGTTTAGGATGCATTCTCAAATCTTGCAACAAAATATTCAAGCTATTGCTGGTGCTGGTTAAATTTTTATACAATTGATCATCTGATGCCAATTTGCCGAGTGTGCCTTTGCCATTCTTGATTTCGGTAACAATGCTGTTCAGTTGAGCAACAGATTTTTCAAGAGAATTCAGCGTGTTGCCTATCTGGCCTCCTGATATTTCTCTGGTGAGTTTTGTAGTGTTATTGATAATTGCAGAAATAGAGTCATTGTTTTTCTTGAGGTTCTTGGTAAATGCATTGATGTTTTCGAGCGACTGTGCGAGTCCTCCTGTAGCAGGAGTTAATTCATTGTTTAACAATGCCAGGGTTTGATTCAGATTTGCCAATAATCCACTGAGATTTTTTTTATTTTCTTGATCAAATATCGATCCAATCTTTTTTGCTGCTGAATCAATGGTGAGTAAAGTATGATTGGCATTGTCAATGGTGGGAACCAGATAAGCTTTAAGGTCTTGAACCAAACCAGGTGATTCCAATCCTTGAATACTGTCGCCACTTTTTAAATATTGTTTGGAAGTTCCCATGGTGATAACAATATAGGCCGCACCTAACGGGGCGGCTTCTATTTTCCCATAAGAATCAATAGGGATATTGATGTCTCTTGTCAATTGAAATCCAACTACAACTTTTTTTAAGTTAGGGTCACCTTCTTGCATACCATCTACAGATCCAACCCTTAGTCCATTTATTTTCACTGCATCTGAAATATTGAGTCCTTCAACTTTTTTAAACGTGATGTACATGGTAGCTTTTTTCTGAAAAAGATTTTTCCCTTTCAAAAAATTAAAACCTAGGATCAATAAGGTGATAGCGACAGCGGTAAGTGTTCCTACTTTTGTTTCGTTGGAAATTTTCATGTTGGTTATTTATGGGAATTATTTCCCGTCAATCATTTGTTTATACTTTACAACAGCATTGGCAATCGATCTCACTACTTCTTTTTGTCCTGTTTCACTGTTCAGATAATCTTCTTCTTCTTTATTCGTGATAAACCCAGTTTCTACCAATACAGCAGGCATATTGGTTGCCTGTAGCACCCATATTCCTTTGTTGTTTCGTTGCAATACGCCCCAGCTTTTTCTGCCACTGCTCGCAAATTCATCTTCAATCATGGATGCTAATCTAACTGAGTTTTTGAAGAATTTTTGTGACCAGAGTCTTGCCTTGATCAATGCCTCCGGACTATTGATATCAGGAACATCCATCACCTCAGAGGATGATTCATATCGTTCATCTTCGATGATTCCCTTGGATTTTTCATCGGATCTGTCAGCAGCCCAAACATAGGTGGAAGTTCCATAGGTTGGGTTGGGTGAATATTTGTAGATGGGAACTTTTTGATATACTTTCTTTTTCTTCCCTTTAATTTTTTTAGTTACCGCCACAGATTTATATCCAATGACTTCCTTTTTGGGTGGCATTGCATTTACGTGGATGCATAAAAACAAGTCGCCATTTTCTCTGTTGGCAATGTTTGCCTTTTCTTTTGGATTGTGAAATATATCAGTTGTTCTTGTCATTACAAATCGAACATCTGGCATTTCATTTCTCAATAAAGTATCTAAACGCAATGCAAGTTGTAAGGTAATTTGGGCCTCTGTAGAATAAGTTCCTTTTGCACCTGGTTCGATTCCACCATGTCCTGCGTCTATGATGATGGTTTTTATTTTAGGTGATTTGGTGGGAAGTTGTTGTGCATGAGATGTTTTGAATAACAAAGAGGCGATGATAAAAGATAGAAAAGGCAATAGATTTCTTCTAGTCATAACTTCTGTCATTAGCGTGAAGAGTCAACTGAATCTTCACAAATTCTTACCACTTAATTTGATTAATTTCGCTTGCCAATACTATGCTGCAAACTACAGGCAAATTTAGCTTAAAATATCTTTTTTTCTTGATTTTATGCTCAGGGATACTGAGCATTTTAACATTTGCAACACAGGCACAATCTGCGGCACCAAACAAAGATTCCATTACAAACATTAAAAAACCTGATACAAGCAAGACCGTTAATAAGGTTGATACTTTTCGACTAAAAATTTCAAAGGATTCTATACCAGCGCAAGTGGATTATGAAGCGCAGGACTCTATGGTGTTGGATGTAGATTCAAAAAAGATATTTCTGTTTGGAAAAACACAAATAAAGTATGAAGACATTGTCTTGAATGCACCATTGATTGAGTTTGATCAGGAAACGCAATATGTATATGCAAAGATGAACCGAGATACTGCTGGAAAAGTTGAAGGGATGGCAAAACTAAAACAAGCAGAATCTACAACGGTAAGCGATAGCATCCGGTTTAATTTCAAATCACAAAAGGGAATGACCTATGCATCGTTCTTTCAGCAATCAGATTTTTACAATTTTGCTGAGAAAGTAAAAAAAGCAGATGCTGAAACTTTTTTTGCCTCCAAAGGTCGCTTTACAACCTGCAACCTCGATACACCGCATTTTGCATTTCGTTTCAGTAAAGCAAAATTTGTTAATAAAAAGATTGTAGTAACAGGGCCAGTTCATCCTGAGTTCGAAGATGTTCCGATTCCTTTGTATTTGCCATTTGGTATTTTCCCCATGCAAAAAGGTCGTCAATCCGGTATACTTCCTCCTCAATTTACCGTGAATGAGAATTTTGGATTGGGATTGGAAGGACTAGGTTATTATAAAGTCATCAATGATTATGTTGATGCAAAAGCATGGTTTGATATTTATTCTTATGGTTCATGGAGAGCAAATTTTTCACCTACCTACAGAAAAAGATATCGTTACAATGGTACATTTAATCTAAGTCTCCAGAATACAAAATTTGCTTTTAAGAACGATCCAGATTATAGAAAGAACAAGAGCTTTTTTGTTACATGGACACATTCAATGGATAGCAAAGCAAGGCCAGGTGTATCTTTCAATGCCAGTGTTAATGCGGGCAGCAGCAAATATTTAAAGTTGGTTCCAAATGGAGCCTTGGTCAATCCAGGGTTTACTGGAAACATTGCGGGAGCAGGCAATTACATGCAGCCGATGAATTTTACGAATCAGCTGACTTCAACCATTTCCTATCAAAAAATTTGGGAAGGAACTCCGTTTAATTTCGCAATGAATTTGAGCCATAACCAAAACACATCTACTAAAGTCGTTAACTTGAATTTGCCTGATATCACTTTCGTAATGAATACCATTTATCCCTTTCAACCAAAAGAATCAGTTGGTTCTTCAAAATGGTATGAAAAATTAGGGGTTGGATACAATGGAAACTACCGAGGACAAATTACTTTTTATGATACTGCTTTCCGATTCAAACAATTGATTGATACTTTTCAATGGGGTGCTTCGCACAATGTTCCCATTATTTTATCCCTGCCTTCACTTGGACCGTTTCAGGCAGCTCCAAATTTTTCTTTCAAAGAAAAATGGTTCGCTCAAAAATTCTATCGTAATTGGAACAATGCGACAAACAAATTGGATACAAGTATCGAAAAAGGCTTTTACACTGCCAGAGAAATTACAATGGGATTTTCAATTAGTACTGCTGTATACGGATCATATCAATCAAAAAATGCTACTTCAAAAATTCAAGCCATTAGGCATGTGATGAGGCCTTTGTTTTCTGTTAACTACAAGCCAGACTTAATGAAACCTTTTTATTATCAGCAACGTGTGAATCAAAGAGGTGATAAAATGATGATGTCGGTTTTTGACGGAAGCATATTTGGACCCTTTAGTGCAGAACAATATGGTGGGATAGGATTTGGGATAGACAACAACCTTGAAATGAAGGCCAGGGTTAAGTCTGATACAGGTGAAGCAGAGATTAAGAAAATAAAATTGTTAGATGGATTTGGAATTTCTGGTGGATACAATATGCTGGCAGATTCATTTAATTTATCGACCATGAGCATCTATGCAAGAAGCAGCTTGTTTGATAAAATCAATATTACTGCAAATGCATCCCTCGACCCATATAAAACCAATCCTATTACAGGGTATAGGATCAATCAATACGCATGGAAAGATGCTAAATTTAATTTAGGAAGAATTGTCAATGGCAATATCAATATCTCTACCAGTTTACAGAGCAAGAAAAAAGACGACAAGAAATCCTTGGTTTCTCAGATCAGCCAAGATGAAAATTTAACCAATGATCAAATACAACAGCAATTGGATTATGTCAGAAGAAACCCTGCTGAGTTTACAGATTTTAGTATTCCATGGACATTGAGTTTAAGTTATTCTCTCTCCTTTACTAAACTGTTGCAGAGGGATTATACTTATAAAAACGAATTGTCATCAAGTATAAATTTTAATGGAGATTTCAGCTTAACATCAAAATGGAAAGTAGGAGCAAATGGTTATTATGATTTGAACACCATGAAAATCCAATCGCTCACAACGTTCATTACCAGAGACCTGCATTGTTGGCAATTGTCTATCAATGTTACACCGGTGGGTGTCTATAAATTCTTTAATATTAGTTTAAGTCCGAAGTCAGGAATTTTGCGTGATTTAAAAATCAATCGTACAAGGTACTTCTATACGCAGTGATGAGTCATTTCTTTCAACATCACTTGATAAACATGCTCTTTCAATTCATATAAGTCGTTGAAATTTTTTGGATCAATGGGTTCCAAAAACTGCATGGATATTTTACCGGGCCAGAAATATAAAGTTTTATTCGTGGGGAGCATTTCTTTTGTACCTCTTATAATTGCAGGTATAATTTTTTTACCCGTTTCATAGGAAAGCCTGAAAGCACCGTCGTGAAAGGATTTCAGGGGGTCATCTGTTTTATTTCTAGTTCCTTCGGGATAGATGCACATGTGCATTCCCATGTTCAATACATCTTTCATTTTTTGGTAGCTTTCCTTTCTGCTTTGTTCATCTTTTCGATTGATAAGAACAGAACCTCTTTTGTATATGATACCAAAAAGTGGGATGCGGGACATCTCAACTTTTGCAATGGTTTTATTTGGACCAGGAATGCCCGGACTTGAAAGAGGGACGTCCATGAAAGAATTATGATTGCATACGACAATGTAGTTCTCACCTTTTTTAAAATTTTCTTTTCCAGTAATTTTTACATTGATAAAACTAAGTGGGAAATACAAAGCCATCCACATCCTGCTAAATCGAATCATCCAGGCAGTACTTATAGGTTCGCCAAAAATTCCTGCTGCCCAAATGGGAAATAAAAATATTAGCATGCTACCTGCAAATGCAAAGGCAGTCCATATTGCGAGTATTCGGGCAAGAATATTTTTTATCATGTTGTTATTTTATCATCCAGTCAATTGGATCTAATCCATGTTGAACAAGATATTGATTCGTTTTTGAAAAATGCTTGCAACCAAAGAATCCCTTGTCTGCCGCAAAAGGAGAGGGGTGTGCCGCTTTAAGTACAAGATGTTTTTGGGTATCAATATGAATTCCTTTTTCCTTGGCAAAGTTTCCCCAAAGTATAAATACAAGATTGTTTTTTGAGTCGTTCAATTTCCGAATAACTGCATCAGTGAATATATTCCATCCAATTCCTGCATGTGAGTTAGGTTGATTGGCTCTAACCGTTAGCGATGCATTTAGCAACAACACACCTTGTTGTGCCCAGTGTGAAAGATCACCATTGTCTCTGGGCATCTTAATTCCCAGGTCATTTTCAATTTCTTTATAGATGTTGATAAGCGATGGGGGAGGTTTAATTCCGCGTTGAACCGAAAAGCTTAACCCATGTGCCTGTCCTGGTCCATGGTATGGATCTTGTCCGATGATTACAACTTTAACCTTATCGAAATCTGTGGTATTAAAAGCATTGAAAATCAGGCTACCAGGGGGATAGATGAATTGATTGCTCTGTTTTTCTATCTTGAGTTGATCTGTAATGTTTTTGAAATATTCTTTCTTGAATTCTTCTGACAAGACATTTTTCCATCCCGGCGCAATCTTTACATCCATTGTTTAATTCGTCTTTGTGTGCAAACTAAAAAAAATTATCTTTGCACCCTTATTTATCCAAAGGTCCCGTAGCTCAGTTGGATAGAGCGGCAGCCTTCTAAGCTGTAGGTCATTGGTTCGAATCCAATCGGGATCACTTCCATCCTTCTTTTAGTCTAAACAAATCTTCCTTTTTCACTTAAGATTTACCTTACGAAAACGTTTTCGTTACATTTTGAACCATTTATAAACGCTGCATCAAATAAATTTTTTTATTAATTCCCTTAACACTATTTTAACTCTTTAATTTAACCCATATTAACTAAACAAAAACAAGTGTTTATGACAAAACAATTGCATTTGCCGAAGTTGGGTAGATTGTTGCTAACAACGGTCTTTCTAACTTGTCTTGTCGGTTTTGCTGTTGCACAGCGAACCGTAAGCGGAAAAGTAACTGATGCGGAGACACGTGCTCCGTTAGGTGGTGTATCAGTCATAGTCAAAGGTACTAGCACTGGTACTGCTACTGATGCAGAAGGAAATTTTAAAATTGAATTGAAGGCAGGTGAAAGTGTATTGGCCTTTAGTTCTAATGGCTATCTTTCCAGAGATGTAGCCGCGAGCGCAAACATGGTTGTTGCTCTTGAAGTTGACGTTAGAGCTCTTCAATCTGTTGTAGTAACTGGTTATTCTTCTCAACGTAAAAAAGACATCACTGGTGCCGTTGCGGTTGTTGATGCAAAACAACTTACTGCAACTCCTGCTGCTTCTGTAACCCAAATGTTGCAGGGCAAAGCTTCTGGTGTGATCGTTGGTAATGATAACTCTCCTGGTGGTGGTACCATGGTGCGTATCCGTGGATTTGGTACAATCAACAACAACTCTCCGTTGTATGTAATTGATGGTGTACCTACGCAAGGTACCCTTAACCAAATCAACCCTTACGATATCGAAAGCATGCAGGTGTTGAAAGACGCTTCTGCTGCATCTATTTATGGTGCACGTGCTGCGAACGGTGTTGTGATCATCACTACCAAAAAAGGTAAATCAGGTGATCCTAAGATCAATTTCGACTATTACACAGGTACACAGGTTCCTGGTAAAATGTTGGATTTGTTAAATACAGAAGAGTATGCAAAATGGCTCTTCAAATCAGAAGTTGGCGCAGGAAGAACCCCATGGGTAAGTTCACCTTCTGCACAGTTCAAGTATGATCAGAGTGGAAACGTAACCATCGCTGATTATATCAACCCAGCGATATTTGGAACTACATTGCCTGCAGGTTATGAATATACCAATGATATCTCTGACCCTGCATTCTTGAAGACAAAATTCAACTTCATGATGGCAAACAAAGCTGGAACGGATTGGCAAGATGTGATCTATGATCCAGCTGCAATTTCAAACTACCAAGTTGGGGCTTCGGGCGGTACAAAGAATGCAAAATATTCTTTCTCTGCAAATGCTTTCAATCAAGATGGTATCTTGAGATTTACGAATTATAAGAGATATTCTGTTCGTGCCAATACAGAATTTACATACGGTAAATTCACAGTAGGTGAGAACTTCACGTTCTCTTACGACAGAAGAAAAGGTATCAACAACAACTCTGAAAATGAATTGTTGTTGGCTGTGAGAATTCAACCGATCATTCCAGTATTTGACGTAACTGGTGGACCTAAAGCATTGGGTGGTACCAATACTTCTGATTGGAACGGATTCGGTGGACCAAGAGGACCAAACTTGGGTAACGCAACCAACCCATTGGCAGAGTTGTACCGTGCAAAAGACAACTATACATATGGAACACACATGTTTGGTAACTCTTTCGCTGAATATGCTATCTTGAAAAATTTGAAAGCAAGAACCAGCATGGGTATTGAGTACAACAACTTCAATACTTCTGCATTCTTCATGCGTCAAATTGAAGCAGCCGAGCCAAGAAATACCAACTCTTTGACAGTATCAAACTCTTTTGATAACTCTTGGACTTGGTATAATACCTTAAACTATAATACAACCATCAAGGATGATCATGATATCAACGTGATCGCTGGTACAGAAGCCGTTGCTACCTATGCATTCGGTTTTGATGCCTCTAGAAGTACTTTCGCCTTCAACGATATCGACTATCGTTACCTGAACGCAGGTTCTGCAGCTGGTTTGGCGAACTCTGGATCTGGTGCTACAAGAACTAGATTGTTCTCACAGTTTGCAAAAGTGAACTATGCTTACAAGAACTTGTTGTTGGCTGACTTCACTGTTCGTCGTGATGGTTCTTCACGTTTCTCTTCAGCATATCGTTATGGTGTGTTCCCTGCTGGATCTTTGGGTCTTCGCTTGACAGAATTGAAAGCGTTCTCAAAACTCAGCTGGTTGGATGATTTGAAAGTTCGTGCAGGTTGGGGTAAAACTGGTAACCAGTTGATTCCAAATGTGTACAACGCATATACACTTTATGCTTCTGATCCTGCTAACAACGGTTATGACGTTGCCGGTACAGGAACTTCTGTTTCTGGTGGTTTTGACCTTACTCAGTTTGGTAATCCTAACGGAAGATGGGAAACTACTACCTCTGCCAACGTAGGTTTCGACGCGTCTATGTTCAACAGCAAGTTGGACGTAGTGCTTGACTGGTACACACGTACTACTTCAGACATGTTGGCGCAGATCGCGATCGCGAGAGCACAAGGCCAGGGTACTATCCCTTATACCAATATCGGTACCATGAGAAACAAGGGTATTGACTTGAACATCGATTGGAAAGACAAAGCATTCGGTGGTAAGGTTCGTTACTCAGTTGGTTTAACATTCACTCACTACAAGAATGAAGTAATCAAGTTGAACAATGATCCAAACGCAACTTTGTTTGGATTCACAACCAGGATCCCTTCAATTACTGCAACCAAGAAAGGTTATCCAATTGCAAGCTTCTACGGATTTTGGCAGGATGGAATCGTAAATGCAAACAATGCAGCTACTGTTCCTAAATATGGTTCTTATACAAAAGAAGGTTCATTCAATTTTAGAGATGTAAATGGCGACGGAGTTGTTACAGCAGCTGACCGTACGATCATCGGTAACCCACATCCTGATTTCATTTATGGTTTGAATTTGAGTGCTGGTTATAAGAATTGGGATCTTGCTGTATTTGCAAAAGGTACATATGGCAACCAAATCTTTAACTATGTTAGCTATTGGACAGATTTCAACACTTTCCAAGGAAACAGATCCAAGAAAATGTTGTACCAGTCTTATGGCGAAACAGCTAACCCAATCCTACCAAAAATCAACGCAAGTGATGGTACAAGTGGTGCGGTTGTTTCCTCATACTTCTTGGAAGATGGATCTTATTTAAGATTGAGCAATGTTCAATTGACATACTCAATTCCTGATAACATCATGAAGAAGATCGGATTGACTGGTGCTCAGTTGTATGTACAGGGTCAAAACATTCTTACTGTTACTAAGTATACAGGAATGGATCCAGATATCAACATCCGTACTTCACAGAACAATAACCAAGACTTCCATATGGGTATTGATGAGGGTGCATATCCTGCAGCCAAGCAATATCTGTTCGGTGTAAGAGTTAAATTCTAAAATGACCATAAATAATAAAATGATTATTATGAAAAAAGTGAAATTTCTACTTCTTCCAATGGTCATGATCATGACAATTGGATGTACGAAATTCTTCGACGTAGCCCCTCAGGGTGTTGCTAGTCCTGCTTTATTGAAAAGCAAGGCTGGTGTGAACGCTTTGTTGGTCGGAGCATATTCGTTGTTGGACGGCGTTGGTGCCGGTACCACACAATGGCATGGTGCCGTTGATAACTGGGTGTATGGTGGTGTTGCCTCTGATGATGCCGTAAAAGGTACAGATGCGGGTGACCAGCCAGAACAATCTTTGATTGAACAATACAACTGGCTTGCCGATAATACCCACTTCAGAGGTAAATGGCAGGCTGTATATGATGGAATCTCTCGTGCAAATGAAGTAATCATTTTTGCCAAAGATCCAGATGTGAAAGATATGACTGATGCTGAAAAGACTCAGGCGATTGCACAAGCTCGTTTCTTGCGTGCTCACTATCATTTTGAAGCCAAGAAAATGTGGAACATGGTTCCTTACATTGACGAAAGCGCTTATGATAGAAGCAATCCAAATGGTGTATTGGTTCCAAACACTTCTGATATTTGGCCAAAAATTGAAGCAGATTTCCAATTTGCTGCAGACAACTTGCCTACAACACAATCAGACAAAGGCCGTGCTACCAAATGGGCAGCCTTGACATATTTGGCCAAAGCGCAGGTGTTTCAAAAGAAATGGGCTGCTGCTAAGACAAATTTGTTGACTGTTTACAACACTTCAGGTAAGTCTTTGATGAAAGAATACCATGATAACTTCCGTACAAAAACCAACAACAACGCTGAGTCTATCTTCGAAGTTGAGTTTTCTGTAAACGACGGTACAACTGGTGGTAATGGTAACAAAGGTTCTACATTGAACTGGCCGTACACAGCTGCTTCTCCTGGTCGTGGATGTTGCGGTTTCTACCTTCCTTCTCACAACTTGGTAAACGCTTTCAGAGTTGATGCAGATGGTTTGCCTTTGATTGGTGCAGCTGTTGATGGTAGCTTGGATACATACAACGCAGTTGACGTACCAAATGATCAGGGTATTAAAGTATCTGAAACATGGACATATGACAACTCTCAGTCTGTTGATCCTCGTTTGGACTGGACAGTTGGTCGTCGTGGTGTTAACTTCCTTGATTGGGGTAAAATGCCTGGTAGCTCATGGATCCGTGATCAAACCTATTCTGGTCCTTTCACTGGTAAAAAGTGGATGTACTATGTTGGTGAAGAGGGTTCAACTACTCACTCAACTGACAGACGTTCAGTAAACAACAACTACAGAATGTTGAGATTTTCTCATGTTATTTTGTGGTTGGCTGAGTGTGAGGCTGAATTGGGTAACTTGGCTCAGGCTGAAACATATGTTAACTTAATCCGCGCTAGGGCAAAGGGTTCTACCTCTCAGGATGCATCAATCAATACAAAAGTTGAGCCATATCCTGTAGGTACCTTCGCTACAAAAGGTGCTGAATTCGCTAAGAATGCAGTGCACTTTGAAGAGCGTTTGGAATTTGCAATGGAAGGCCACCGCTTCTTCGACTTGGTTCGTTGGGGTGTTGCTGAAAAAATCCTTAATGCATATGCTCAGAAAGAAGCCGTTGCTGGTAAAGGATGGGATGGCAGAGCTTTCAACAAGAGAGCTTACATGGCTGGTAAAGTGTTCGCTTCAAAGAACAATTACTTCCCAATTCCTGCAGATGAAATCTTGAACTCTCAGAAAGATGGTAAATCGGTTCTTACTCAGAATCCTGGTTACTAATCTTCTTTGAATCATACTAAAAAGGCTGTCAGAAATGACAGCCTTTTTTTATTTCAATTACTTTGAAAATAGGGATGAAGAAATCTTAAGAGTCAAATTTCATGAGTTGCTCGAACAGTTCCTCGTATTTCGATTCAAGCGGGGATAGCTGATTCGTTAATTCTTTGTATTTTTTTTCTGCTTCCTGAAATTTTACTTTATCAGAATATACTGCAGGATCTGCAAGCGCAGTCTCTGCTTTTGTTTTCTCATCTTTTAAGGTTGCAATCATTTTCTCCAATTCATCAAACTCGCGTTGTAGTTTCTTTTTTTGTTTGTCTTTAGAATCAGATGCAGGTTGACTGTTAACCGTTGACGGTTTTTTCTCTTGTCCCTTGTCCCTT
>JAFMJI010000019.1 GCA_017853575.1 Chitinophagaceae bacterium
GTATAAATAGGTTCAAAAATTAGTGTGGTCCACACTAATAACACTTAATTTTATACAATTCTTCATTATTATTTGTGTTTTCTACAAATTCTAGTATATTCGAATTAATTCATTTTCAGCCTTTTATAATATGTGACGGGAGTTACATGACGAAGTATTATATAAAAAAATAAATATTAATATTTTAATATATTTATAATATTGAAAATCTGCTAGTTTTAAAAAACAAAATACATAATTCATATGCCCAAACATCTCAACAAAAAACAGCTTTCCGAGCTTTCTGAAATGCTCAAATCAGGTAAAACAAATGCTGAAGTTGCAGAGCATTTTAAAGTTTCAGTAGCGACGGTGAACAATCATCGAACCAGAATGAAACGCGAAGGAATGAGTTTTCCCTCCAAGCGTGGACGAAGACCTAAGAATCAAAGTGGTTTAACCAACTCCAAAGTTGTTGAAAAGCAAGCAAAGACCATCTCAACAAAAGTGAAAATGGAAAACTACAACTTCATTATCAACGGAGTAGTAGTGACTGTTTCAGGGAAAGCAAAAAATGTGCATATCGGTCAGGAATCAATGGAGGTTAATTTTTAAAATGAGATCTAAACTGAGATCATATTTCAATTCATTTTGTCTCTTATTTTTTGTAGAAATTCTTAGTTCCTGTACCAAAAATCTTACAGAACTCAATGTGGTTTATCAAAACGATTTCAACAGATCAAGTCTCAAAAACATCGTAACCTTCGATTACTATGGGAGTACCAAGGATAAAATATTTTACTTCAATGGTAGTAAAGTGTTGGGGCCTTTTAATAATGCAGGTGTTGATTTTAATATTGACGACATTCCTGATCACAATGTATTGGAAGTATCATTTGATTTGTACACCCACGATAATTGGGAGGGTAATAAACCAACGCAGTATGGCATTCCAGACTTATTTGTCATTAAATACGATAAAAATCCAAGGTTCTTGACATCATTTTCCAGCAATACCCAATACAAACAATCATTTCCTGAATGGTTCCCACAAGGCAGTAACCCTGCAATGGGCAATGCAATTAGAACCGACCTGCCTGGCAGATGTGCATGGAAAGACCGGAAAAATGGTACTGTGATGTATAAAATTGTGCAACAGTTTGCGCATAGCAATAAATCTTTCCAACTATCCTTAAGCGATGCGTTACAGCCCTTTAACGCTGAGTGTGAAAAATCCTGGTCGATCGACAATATCAAAATAACTGCATTCAAATATTACTGACATGAAGTTGGCAGGGGCTGACTTTTCAGGGATCTTCAAGAATTTTTTCAACATTGGCATTTTCCAAGTAGCTGGAATGTTGCTGCAATTGCTTTCAGTGCCAGTGATCATAAGAAAATACGGACTCGAAGTATTTGGCAAAATTGCCCTTGCAACTAGCATGGCATATTTATTGGGGAACATCGTCAATTACGGCACCAATCAGACAGCTGTAAAAGACATATCTATAAATAGGAATAATCAACATATTTTATCAAAGAAATTTTCTGAAATATTTACGTTGCGTCTATTTGTATTTATACTCATCTTAACAATTACAACAACTATAACTATTACAACAAAACTACTTGCTTTTTCATTATTGCTTTCTGTACTCCCCATCATCCTTTCAGAAGTAGTCAACCCGCTTTATTTCTTAATTGGAGCAGAAAAAATTCAATGGATAAGTTGGGGGAATGTACTCACTCGATTCCTAAGCCTACTGCTGATTTACTTTGTTATTTTAAAAGAAAATGAAGCCATTTTGCTCAATTTATTTGTAGGATTGCCGATGCTAGTATTTTACCTGACTGTTTGTGTTGTTATCTTTTCAAAATATAAATTAAGCCCTGTTTTTCTGTCGTTTCAAGAATTAAAAAAGCAATTGAAGAACAACTTCTTTGTAACGATAAATGGAAGCAGTGTAATGCTGCAGCAGTCCATTTTTCTTTTTTTTGTTGCTGGAAATACCACTAGTTCTATGCTGGGCGCATACGGGATCATTGATAAGCTCTTGAGTGCTACCCGGCAACTCGTTTCAGCATTTTCATCAGCTATTTTTCCAAAAGCTTCTCTCTTGTATCATATTGGAATTCAGGAATGGCTTCATTTTAGAACTAAAATTCAATATCTATACGCTATTGCATCTTTATCATTGGCCATCATACTCTTTCTATTTGCAGGTTCTATAGTGAGGTTGATAACTGGAGGGAATGATATAGTCGCAACATCATTTGTAAAATTATTTTCACTGGCGCCATTGTTGCTATCCCTTAATGCTAACAATGTGTTAGACCTGTTGCTTGCTGAAAAGTACAGATCCATGTTTTACGTATCCCTTATCATTTTGATGGGTACAATACTTTTTTCAGTTTCCATAACTAAGATTAGTATAGTCTGGTTTATTGGCATTTACCCTGTATTAATGGAGGGATTTTGTCTGTTGATGTATACCATATTTATAAAAAAATTAAAACTGCATGCGGCGTAGAACGGCTGTCATCCTGCTGAACTGGAATAGTTATCAGTATACAAAAGATTGCATTCAGTCCATGCAGAAATCAATAGGAGAGAGTTTTGACATCATCGTTGTCGACAATGGATCGGAGGATCAGTCGGGGCGACAATTGGCAAAGGAAAACCCTGAAATCATTCTCTTGCAGCAAGAAAAAAATCTGGGATTTGCTGGTGGAAACAACAAGGGCTTTGAATATGCTATTGAGCATGACTATGAATATGTGATGATGTTGAACAACGATGTGTTTGTGGAGCCCACCTTTGTCTTTCATCTTACCAATTACATGGACCATCATCCTGAAGTTGGTGGTATCCAACCAAAGATATTCTTCAACAACGATCGTACAATGATCTGGAACGGAGGTTCAAGATATGCAGACTATTTTGGGTGGACCTATTCCAAGAACTACATGCGCAAAGAGGGTGAGCGTCAAAAGAATCTTCATGAGGTGGATTGGATTACCGGTTGTGCATTTTTAATCAGAACTGCTGTATTAAAGCAAGTGGGATTGTTGAATGAAAACTTCTTTATTTATTATGAAGATGTTGATCTATCATTCAGAATAAAAAGTGCTGGATATAAGTTGATCTTTCATCCTGACTCCATCATTTATCATATCGCCGGAATCTCTCACAAAGCAAAGAAAAAAGGAAAAGAAGGGTATGCGAGTCCCAAGGTTCATTATTTGAATTTCAGGAACCATGCTTGGCTACTCAGAACCTGGACGAAGTGGTATCAATGGCCAAGCACTTTACTGGTGTATTTTGGCTACAGTTTAGCCGTAATGGCTTATTTTGCGCTCCGTTTTAGATGGAATAAACTCCTTGCTACCTGCAAGGGCATATATCATGGTTTTACTTTAAGCTATACCTCATGAAAGCAGTATTGATTACAGGCGTTGCGGGTTTGATTGGATCCAGAATGGCGAAATGGGTGCTTGCCAATAAACCCAATTATCAGGTAATTGGAGTGGATAACCTCAGTGGAGGGTATGAAGACCACATCGATGATAAAGTTATTTTCTACAAGGCCGATTTGGCAACGGAAGACCTTAACAGAATCTTTTCCCTTCATGAAGTAGAGTATGTGTATCATTTTGCTGCATATGCAGCCGAGGGCTTGAGTCCTTTCATTAGAAAGTTCAACTACACCAACAATGTGGTGGCAACAGCCAATGTGATCAATGCCTGCATTACTCACAAGGTGAAAAGATTGGTGTTTACGTCCAGCATGGCCGTTTATGGAAATGGCAACCCACCATTTGATGAGGAAGATCAACCCAAGCCAATCGATCCGTATGGTATTGCCAAATTTGCCTGCGAAATGGACATCCAAGTGGCAGGTGAGCAGCATGCCTTGGATTGGTGCATCATTCGACCTCACAATGTCTATGGAGCACACCAGAATATCTGGGATCGCTACAGGAATGTATTGGGAATTTGGATTTACCAGAAACTAAACAACAAGCCAATTACCATTTGTGGTGATGGCAGTCAGAGGCGTGCATTCAGTTACATAGATGATTGCCTGTTGCCCTTGTGGAATGCAGCAGCTGCAGCTGGTGCTTCTAAGCAGATTATTAACCTGGGTAGCAAGCAAGAGTATACAATTTTAGAGGCAGCAAAGTTATTAGACCAAATAGTAGGAGGTGTTCAAATCAAATTCACGGAAGGAAGGCACGAAGTGCATTTAGCATATTCAACCCATGAAAAATCAGAGAAGATTTTAGGTTTTAAAGAAACCACTGATCTCTCTTCTGGTTTAAAAGAAATGTGGGAGTGGGCCAAGGTGCAACCCAAAAGAACTCAATTTGTATGGCCAAAGTACGAGCTTGAAAAGGGCTTGTATCAATTCTGGAAATAAATAGCCTGTTCATGCTGCTGATTTTTCCAGCCATTTACATAATTCTATTTCTCATTGCTTTAAGGGGCATTCTCAGAAAAAAAGAGGATGCCCTTTTTTTATATGTCATAGCTGCTTTACCCATCTATAATACTGCGCTTACTATTATATACGGATATAGGTTCAAGTCGTGGGTACCTGTTCTGCAGTCCTTCAAGGAATTGCTTATTCTTGTTGCAATTGTAACGTTGATATGGAACTATAGAAGACAATTCAAAATTCACCCATTGGATAAATGGATTTTTGCTTTTTTAGTTTATACATCTATTTATGCAGTCCTTCCATTAGGGAAATATGGATTGGTTCAGAAGTTGGTTGCATTAAAGAGTTTATCTTTTTTCACCTGCATTTATTTTGCGGGCAGGTTAATGGATCCTAAAATATTTCATTTTGAAAAAATATTTACCTGGGTTGGGATACTAAGTTTTGCAGCATCAGTTGTTTTGGTGTATGAAGTAGTCACTTATACCCATTTTCAAACCTTCACGGATTATGCATTTTTTAACCAGGACTATTATGGACTGGATGTGAGTGGACATTATGGACTAAGTTGGAGTTTCGAGATCAATGAAGGGCTTAAACGTTTTGCAAGTTTTTTTTCCAATCCCCTTGAGATGGCAGGGAGCACACTGGTGGCGGTTTCAATGTTGCTTGCTGCTTATACCACGCTAGACAATAAAATTGCAATTGATAAATTTGGATGGCTTGTTATCGCAGCAACAGCTTTCGCAGTTTTGTTTGCATTGTCACGATCTTCTTTGGTTGGGTATGTATTGTTGATTTATGTGTATTCTTTGTTGACGAATCGAAAAGAAATCACTTATTTCTTTTATCTCCTAATATGCATTGCAGTCGTATACCTGATTTATTTATTGAATGATCGGCACACTTATGATTACATCATCAGTACATTTCAATTGGCTGATACTTCGAGCGTTGGACACGTATTGGAATGGATAGAAGGATTGCAATCGATGATGGATTTTCCATTGGGCAGAGGGTTGGGAGAATCGGGTAGGGTATCGGCGGCGTTACAAGAAAATGTAGGAGGCGAAAATCAATTCATCATTGTGGGAGTGCAAACTGGAATTATTTCTTTGGTTCTTTATTTAGTCATATTCATTCTTTGCATAAGGTATTTTTGGTTGGGATTTAAATCCAACAATCTTCCATTAAGAAAAATAGGATTGTCGATGTTGCTGATGAAAATTGCTTTCATCATGCCAATGCTTACTTCAAATTTCGACTCCTATTCTTATATATTGTATTTAAGTTGGTTGCTCACGGGAATTTTCATTACTTCATATCATGAGTATAAGGCTGGCGATAGCAGGGGTTGAGGGATTGCCCAATCGATATGGTGGCTTTGAAACCTTGGCAGGCTATTTGGCCGAATATTTGTCTAAAGAAATTGAAACAACAGTTTATTGTTCGTCTGTCGACATAGTAACTCGGGCATCTACATACAAAGATGCACATCTTAAATACATTCACTTGAGTTCCCATGGACTGCAAGGAGTATTGTATGATATATTTTCATTGCATGATGCGCTCAAAAAAAACGATGTCGTCTTGTTTTTAGGATTTGGGGCAGGAATTTATTTCCCCTTCTTATCGAAAAAAAATAAATCCAAACTTATTTTAAATTTTGGTGGATTGGATTGGCAAAGGAGTAAATGGAAAGCGATTACAAGAAAAGTCATTAAGTATTTTGAGTCACTCATGGTTCAAAATGTAAATTGGGTAATTGCGGATAACAAAAAAATAGCGGATTACATACTTGCCACCTATCAAAAGCATCCTATAGAAATATCTTATGGTGGAGATCAGGCATTTTCAATAGAATTAAGCAATGAAATCAAAGAAAAGCACCCCTTTTTGAATAAACCCTATGCCTGTGCGGTTTGCAGAATTCAACCAGATAACAATGTGGAAATGATATTGAAGGCTTTTTCAAAAACCAATTTTTCGCTGGTAATGATTGGAAATTGGGAAAGTTCATCTTACGGAAGGAAAATAAAGCAAACCTATTCTCACATACAGAATTTATATTTATTGGATGCAATCTATGATTCAACCAATTTGAATATGATCCGAAGCAATTGCAGCATATATGTACATGGGCATTCAGCTGGCGGAACAAATCCTTCCTTGATTGAAGCCATGCATCTCGGATTGAATATTTTTGCGTATCAGTCTGGGTACAATGAAATAACTACCAATCACATGGCTAATTATTTTTCATCAGAGGAAGAATTGATTCAATTGATAGAGAATAGTGCATTTGGTTATTCACAGGGAACCGCAAATAAAATAAAGCAGTTTGCGGTAGAGAACTATACCTGGAATAAGGTTGCTGAATCGTATAAAAAATTGATATTTAAAGTGTACAACCAACATGTTAGATAAAAAGATTAGACTAGCATTGATAGGATTGGGAAAGATGGGAATATCGCATCTCTCTATAGCAGGTGCAAATCCCCATGTTGAAATAGTGGGTGTTTGCGATACATCGAAAATGGTTTTGACTTTTTTGGAGAAACAAACGCCTTTTAGCGTATATGATGATTATAAGAAAATGATTGATGAAGCAAAGCCTCAGGCGGTTATCTTGTCGGTACCCACCAAGTACCATGCTGGAATGATTGAGGGGTTGTTGGATAAGAATATCCATGTTTTTGCTGAAAAACCTTTGACCTTGGATGCAGCGACTTCCCAAAAATTGGCAGAAAAAGCAGAAGTCTTAGGGTTGATCAATCAGGTGGGATATCACAATCATTTTATTGGTACATTTTTAGAAATGAAGCGCTTGCTTCAGAAAAATATACTGGGGGATGTATACCATTTTACTGCAGAGGCGTATGGCCCTGTTGTTACAAAGGCTAAAGACTCCACTTGGAGATCTAAACAAGAGGAAGGTGGAGGCTGTCTTTATGATTATGCATCGCATGTGATTGATTTAGTCAATTTCTCTTTAAGTGAAATTGTGGGGGTTTCTGGTGTGGAGCTTAAAAAAATATTTTCAAAAGAAGTAGAAGATGCAGTCTACGGTACGTTGCATCTAAAGTCTGGAATCAGTGGTATTTTATCGGTTAATTGGAGTGATCCAACCTATCGAAAAATGTCTACTAAGCTTACCGTGTTCGGTAAAAACGGAAAAATCATAGCGGATGCAACAGAATTGAAAATGAATTTGAATGAACCGATTAAAGGGGGATCATATGATAGAGGATGGACTACTATTTCTGTAGGAACCATTCAAGAGCCAGTTGGTTTTTATCTAAGAGGAGAGGAGTATACAGCGCAATTGGATTATTTTATATCATCAATTCAGAATGGTATAAGATCTTCTCAGCATAATTTTAGGCAAGGTGCTAAAACAGACCATGCGATAGCACTCATTAGAAAAGCAATTCATTGATGGATAGAATTTTATTTGGTGATAATCAGTTTTTTGGTGTCAATCATGCTTCGGATGAAAAATCGCGTGAGCAGTTGATTAAATTCAAGTCGAATGATAGTATCATTAAAATATTGGATCTTGCAAAAATTGCAGGGGTAAATACATTCATGTGTACTACACATGATCGCATTGCAAACATCTGTGAACATATCAGAAAGCATCCTGCCGATTATACTTCGTACAAGATTTATCCTTGTATGCCATATGCACATAAATATGCTAACGCTGTAACAGAGCTGGGTATCATGGGGGCATTAAAAGCGTATATGCCGGGCAATATATTTTCAACTGCATTAAAAGGAGGCATGGCCTATCTGTCCGATGATCATGAAAAAATGATGGAGTTATTGGTTGATGCAGAGATGAAAATGTTTCATGGTATAGAAACACCTGTAATTTTTTTACAAAATGTTGTCACAGATCTTTTATTGGGATTGAAAGCATACGGATTATTGGCAGCTTTTCATTCCTACATCAAGAAAAAATACAATGCAGAGGCTGGGTTTATTACCATGAATCTGCCGTTGCTCTCTAATGTACTAGTGAACCTTGGCATCAAGCATCCCATAATTTGTACATCTATCAATAAAGAAGGATTCAGGATGTCTGGCGGAAAGTGTGCTTATGAAAAGATACTTGCCGAAAAGAAAAACAGAGTAATTGCCATGCAAATATTTGGTGGTGGGTTTATCTCTCCCAAAGAAGCAGTTGATTATGTAGTTTCCCTGGAAGGCGTTGAGTCCATTTTATTTGGTGCTTCATCAGCAGGAAATATTCAGCAAACAATCAGTTGGATTAATAAAGAATAATCGATGAAGGTTTTAATGCTTCATGTTGCCACCGATCTTTACGGTTCATCCAAGATTCTTTATCTGGTAGCAAAGAAGTTGCAGGCGGCCGGGCATGAGGTTCATTTAGTGGTATCTGAGGATGGGCCACTCATCGAAGAGTTTAATAAAATTGGTTGCAAAACCAGCATTATAAGATTAGGGGTACTGAGAAAAAGATATATGAACCTGCTTGGCATGTTCAATAGAGTTGCTGTATTATTTTCGGCATACTTCAAATTGAGGCGTCTCATTAAAACGGAGAAAATTGATATTATCTATTCCAATACAACACCTGTTATTATAGGAGGGTTTCTGTCCATAACCATGGGCGTTCCAAACATTTGGCATTTACATGAAATCATGGATCCCCCTGGTTCTTCTTTGCATAAAATATTTTCATCGATTATTAAATCCACATCCAAGAAAGTGATTGCGGTTTCTGATGCAGTATACAATAATTGGTTGCCCTTTATTGGCGCTGAAAAGCTTATCAAAGTATACAATGGAATTCCATTGGAAGTTTCTGAGTCAATTCAATCAACTATCAGAGAAGAGTTAAACATTGATCAGGGAGCTATACTGATTGGAATGATTGGCAGATTGAATCTCCATAAGGGTCATTTTTATTTTTTGGATATCGCTAAGGAATTGATTTCAAGCAATATGCATTTAAAGTTCATCATTGTTGGTGATGCTTTTTCTGGGTATGAATATCTGTATGAAAAGCTTAGCGCTAAAATTGTTGACCTGGGACTGGATCAACATATATTTTATCTTGGTTATCGAACAGATATTCCTCAGATTATGAAGGGACTTGATATTTTTGTATTGCCCTCTATAAAGCCAGATCCTTTCCCGACGGTTGTTTTAGAAGCAATGGCACTCAAAAAGCCTGTAGTTGCAACTGCTCAGGGAGGTGCTTTAGAGCAAGTAGTTGACGGGCTAACTGGAATACATATACCCATTGACAACCCGAATTTAGCCTCAGAAAAAATGCATGCATTGATTGCTGATCCTGACTTAAGAACAAGTTACGGTTTGAATGGAAGAAAAAGACTGGAAGAATGTTATACACTTGATGCATTTGAAAGAAATATGCTTGATTTAATTGAAAATTTGCATTGAATAGAAATAAAAAAAATATAAGAGTTGGTATTGACTGCAGAGATTTGTTGATCGCAAAAACCGGATCAAAAACTTATTTGTCTGAAATACTAAAGGCAAGTAGAGAAACAGATAATCAGGATGTAAGTTTCATTGAGTTAAGTCCATTTTTTCAGCCTATTCAATCAAAAGGAGTATTTGGAAAAATATTCAAACACATTCAATTTTATTGCTGGAAACAATGTTCGCTCCCTATACTAGCCAAAATAAAAAAATGTGATGTACTGATATGTACAGATTACTTTCTACCCAGTTTGAAATTTGGACTCAAGCATATAGTAGTATTTCATGATGCATTTTTCTGGGAATATCCATCTCATTATAGCCGGCTTTGGCTGAAGCTTTTTCATAAATGGGCAGTTCCAGCTGCATTGCGTGCTGATAGAATACTGGTCCCATCAAACTATGTAAAGAAACAATTATTGAATTTTCTGCATACTGATTCGCATAAGTTATCTGTGGTGTATGAAGCACCTAAAACATTTGGTGCAACATTGGTTTCAGGTAATTTTGTTGAAAGCGACAACCCTTTTTTGCTGCATATCGGAGCATTGAGTATGCATAAAAATTTACCTTTTTTAATTCAGGCTTTTAAAAAAGCAACCTCAGGCTCTTTAAGTGAATGGCAGTTGATATTGATAGGAGGATCGGGCAATTCAAAGTCCGATGATGATACAAATAGTATAAAAAAGATAATAGCTGATGAAAGTTTGGAAGGCAAGGTTTTATTAAAGGGTTATCTAAAGGATGAAGAAATCAGAGACTATTATACCAGAGCCTCAGGTTATATATTTCCATCATACAACGAGGGTTTTGGTCTTCCTTTGCTCGAAGCAATGTGTTTCAATTTACCTGTTGCTGCTGCAAATAACACTTGCTTGCCAGAAATTGGGAAAGATGCAGCCATATATTTTAATCCTTTTAATATGGATGAATTGGTGATTGCCCTTCAAAAACTAATGCAAAAAAATGAGGATGTGTTGAGGTCAATCAGACATCAAACAACTGTTTTATCCCAATATTCTTGGAACAAGTCGTTATTAGAAATAACTGCCATATGTACTTCAATTTCGGGCTAGATTGCCCCTTGGTAAAAATTATATACATTTAAGGCATAATAAGTTGATTTTTAAAGATTAAGACTGGATGTTGCCGATTCACAACAACCGCAGGTTAGTAGATGCCATTTTATTGATGATTACTTTCTTTGTTTTGCAACAAACAGGGTTTTCCATCAATGAGCAGGTATTTGGAAACATTTACTTCGATGTAGCCATTTTGTGGTTTACTTGGTTTACTGCTGCTTTCTTTACAAGACTTTATAAAGACAGGAGTACAAGCAAGTTTACTGAGGAAGTGATTTTTGTTTTCAATGCATTGTTCAGTCAGTTTATATTGATTGCAGCCATCCTTTATGTTTTTCAGGATAAAAAATCGATCTCATCAAAATCTTTACTAGCATTATTGATATTGTTTGGATTGGTTCAATTGACCCTGAAATATTTTGTTAGAAAGAGAATCCACTGGAGCTACTACAATGACATTGCGCTTTCGCAGAGATTATTAGTTATCGGAACTGTAGATAGCATTAAAGAGTTAACCCAAACTGTAAAAAAACATTTTTATTTGGGATATCGATGTGTCGGCTATTTGAGTGAATCAGATAGTAATATAAATGACGTTCCTTATTTTGGGCAACCTGCATTATTAAAAGGCGTCATCGATGAAATTCAAATAGATAAGCTGATTGTAGCGCTCCCTGATTTAAGTGAATCGGATATCAGGGGATATCTGGATACATGTGATGCAAAAGGCATCAAAACTTATATCGTACCAAATTACCATCAGTATACTTCTACATCTTTCGAAATAGATCAAATTGGTCTCATACCGGTTATTAATTTGAGGGCATTGCCTTTGGATAAATTTGAGAACAAGTTTCTTAAACGCAGTTTTGATATCATTTTTAGTGCATCGTTTTTATTATGCATTGGCATTTGGTTATTCCCTTTGGTTGCACTCATCATAAAATTAAATTCCAAAGGTGCTGTTTTTTTTGTGCAGGAACGCTGGGGTATCAATAATAAAATGATCAAGTGTATAAAGTTTAGGACCATGTTCCAGCAGGATGCAAAAGGAGATGACTTTCAACATACAACCCGCAATGATCCTCGAATTACATCGATTGGAAAATGGCTCAGAAAATTGAATATTGATGAAATGCCACAATTCTTCAATGTATTAATGGGCTCCATGTCAGTAGTTGGTCCACGTCCACATGTCACTCCTCAGAATGAAGATTTCATGCAAAAAATCGATAGTTACTTAATGAGGCATCTCATTAAACCAGGTATCACAGGCTGGGCGCAGGTAAATGGAGCAAGGGGGGAAATGAGTGATTTACAGCATATGCAAACAAGGTTGAACTATGATTTGTATTATATCCATAGATGGACTTTTTTACTGGATATTCAAATAATTTTGCAAACAATCATCAATATGTTCAGAGGAGACGATCATGCGTATTAAATTCCTCTCATTTTTACTTCTTGTTTCTTTAAGTATTTCAAAAATATATGCTCAAGCTATTTGGGAGGATACAAGATCAATGATCTATCCGTATCTCACCAGAATGGCGGATAAAGGGTTTATTGAACTTGATGATATCATTCAACCAATTACCCAAACGAGCATAGTAAATGCACTGCATCTGCTTAAGTTGCAGGAGAATAATTTGAATCGACTGGAAAAAGCAGAACTTGATTTTTTTTTAAAAGAATACGAGTTGCCTTTTAAGACAGGTGATAGCACGTTTCAGTCTCATTTATTTAGAAAAGACCTAAATGGTCGTTGGCGAGGAGCTTCATTGGGAAATGCTGCTTTCTTTGTGCAGATTGATCCTGTAACCGGAGCAAAAATTACAAGCGGGTCTCAGAAAAATGTGCATGAATATGGCAATGGATTTCACACAAAAATATTCATGGGAAAGCATGTTGCATTTCAAATGTATTATAGAGATATCTCGAGGGGAGGTTCAGGATTTAACATCAATCAACAGTACACAGAAGAGACCGTAGGCTTGCGTTTAGATACCAACGTAAATAAAAGCATCAATTTTACGGATCTCCGAACATCTCTCGCTTATCAAGGCAAAAATATTGTCGTAACAATTGGGAATGATCATATGAATTGGGGCTATGGGCAGAGAGGTAAAATTGTGATGGGGAGTAAAATTCCAAGTTTTCCTTTTATCCGTTTGGATTACAAGCCAGCTAACTGGTTTTCTTTCCATTATGCTCATATCTGGTTGCAATCAAATGTAATTGACAGTACTAGAATATATAATCTTGGAAATTCTATTTACGGAGGCAGACGGGAACAATATATACCCTCTTATCTTGTAACTCATACAGCTACGCTAACTCCTAAGAAAGGGATCGCTTTCAGTCTCGGTGAGTCGATTGTGTATAGCGATCGATTTTTTGTTCCATACTTGTTTCCTATGATGTTTTTCAAGGTTATTGATGTTACCAATCGAATGGGGTACAATAATTTGGCAAGCGCTAATACACAATTATTCACTCAATTGAGCCTACGCAACGTGATACCGAAATCTCACCTTTATGGTACATTATTTGTGGATGAACTGCGATTTAAAACAATGTTTAATAAAAACAAAAGCAGAAATCAATTGGGGATGACCTTGGGAGTCCAAAAACATGATGTCGTTGAAAATTTAAGTATTGGTGCAGAATATACCCGTGTCAATCCTTTTGTTTATAATAATTTTATCCCAGCGCAGCAATACAAACATGCAGGATATGATGTTGGCGACTGGATGGGGAATAATTTTGATCGATTTACAGTATACACAAATTACAAGCCCATCCCTCGATTGCTTTTAAATCTCCGTTTTGAAAGGATTCGAAAGGGAGGTGAAGGCTCTCTTTTGCAACAGTATTTTGCCGAACCACAACCGCCTTTCTTATTCAATTCTCAGTGGAATTATAGTGAATTCTCATTGAATGGAAGGTTTGAAATCGTTCATCGCCTGTATTTATCTGCCATGTTGAGCGTGAAAAGTAGAGAGGATCTCATGAATAATACACGAAACACCCTCCAACAATCACAAATTGGCCTTAATTTCGGGTGGTAGAGAAACAAGCTTTATGAGGAAACACATTTATATTCTTTTTTTGCTATTAATTGGTTTTCAATGCGTTGAGGCCCAAGTGAGAAAAACCACACAAATGAGTGCTCTTTCTGGTATGAATGAAACACAGCTCTTCCAGTTGTGGAGGAATGCCAGTAAAATGGGCTTGACTGAGGCAGAGATTTTGAAGATGTTCACTGAAATGGGACTTAATGGATCTCAATACCTCCAGATGAAAAAGAGATTTGAGAAAAAAGTGGAGGAGACCAGTGAAGCGGATTTGCAAGAGGAAGAGGAAAATCTAAATGAAATGGAGACAGATACGTCATTTTTAAAATCTGTTCCAACAAGAAGAAAATCCAATGTGTTTGGTATTCAGTTTTTCTCCAATGCAAAAAATACTTTTTCTCCAGGTATAAAATTAGCAACTCCAGCGAATTATGTATTAGGTCCAGATGATCAGCTGCAGCTGATCTTAACTGGCATGAATGAAAGCGTACAATTGCTCAAGATCAATGCAGACGGATTTATCAATATAAAATACGCAGGCATCGTTCAAATCGCTGGATTAACGATCGAGAAAGCCGAGCAGTTGATAAAACGCAAGATGTCAGGATTCTATCCATATATCGCGAACGGGGAAACTACATTAACGGTTGTATTAAATCGTTACAGGACCATTCGGGTCGCAGTGATGGGAGAAGCATATCGACCTGGTAATTACCAGGTTCCGGGGGTTGCATCGCTGTTTAACGTATTATATCTCACAGGAGGTCCATCTGAAAAGGGTTCTTTGAGAAATATTCAGATCATTCGTGCTGGTAAGAAAATAACAGAATTGGATTTTTACCAATTTCTATTGCATGGTGCGATGCAGGAAAATTTCAGGTTCCAGGATCAGGACGTGATTTATTTTCCTTTTTATAACAAGCATGTAAGTATGTCTGGTGCCGTAAAGCGACCTTCTGTATATGAATTGAAAGATAATGAGAGCCTCAAAGATCTCTTCTCAATAGCTGGAGGATTTTCTGAAAACGCATATCAGCAGCGACTTAAAATATACCAGGTGGGTTCTTTGCAAAGAAGTATAAAAGATCTTCCTGTTTCAGAAATGGGTACCTATTTACCTCAAAATGGTGATTCTGTTTTGGTAGATGCGCTGAATGATACGTATTCCAATAAGTTAAACATCCAGGGTGCTGTTCGAGTCGCGGGTGATTATGAATTGACAAAAGGGCTCACTTTGAAGGGGCTGATTGAAAAAGCAGGAGGAGTAAAGGAGAATGCATATTTAAATAGAGGCTATATCAATCGCTTAGACGATCAAATGCAAAAACAATTGATTGGATTTGATCTGATTGAAATGAATAAAACCAAGGAGTTGGATATTCTACTTCAAAAGAATGATTCTGTATATATCCCTTTTGTGGACAACATGAAGCAGCAGCAATACATCCAATTAGAAGGAGCAGTAAAAAATCCTGGTTATTATGAATTTCGAAAAGGGATGCTCTTGGAAGATGCGTTGCTTATTGCCGGAGGACTTGCATTAGACGCAGATTTCAGAAAGGTGGAAGTGTTGAGGCAATATAAAGGTATTGTTGATTCTCTGCAGGATAAAATGCTCAACAGCTACATGTTGTCAGTTGATCCAAGTTTGAAGAAGTCTTCAAAAGAATTTTTCCTGGAAGAAAAAGATAAAATTGTTGTTACAAAAATATTGAATACAGAAAGTATAGGCACTGTTAAAGTAGGAGGTGAGGTATTACATTCAGGCAACTATTTTCTGAATAGCCGCAGTGAGACTGCAGCAGAAGTCATTGAGAGAGCTGGTGGTTTGACACCTTTCGGAAATATAGCCCAGGTCAAAATTTACCGCAACGGTATTCTGGTTGGAATCGATTTGCAGGAAGAGAAATATAGGCTCAATGCCAACGACAGTATTGTTGTACCTAAAATGGAGCCACTTGTTGAGGTAGATGGGGCTGTTTACAATCATCAGTTTGTTCAATATGAATCCCCCAACCTTCGGTATTATATATCATCGTCAGGAGGATTGACAGATAAAGCATTGCTTAAAAAGGCCTATGTACAGTATAGCAATGGATTAAATAAAAAAACCAGACGCTTCTTGTTCTTCAGGCATTATCCAATTATCAAACCTGGTTCAAAAATCATTGTTCCATCAGGAGATGGGGTGATGAATAAATTAATTACGTCCAACAATATCTCTGCAGTGCTTTCTTCAATTACTGCTTTGGTGAGTTTAATTGTATTGTTGAAAAAATAAAGGAATGACCAATTCTACTGATATCAATCAAGGCTATACATTTCGTGAACCCATTATCAAAGGAGTGAAAGCTCTATATGGAGTAATAGCTTCTAATTTTAGGAAATTAATGCTATTCGCTTTGCTTGGTGGTACGCTCGGATGGTTGTATTCTCTTGTTAGACCAACTACGTATAAAACCCAAATAAAAATATTTGTTGAAGACAGCAAGTCTGCTGGGGGTGGATTGATGTCGATGGTTGCTGGTCAGATAGGTATTGATGTAGGCGGATTAATGGGCGGAAACAGTGTGTTGGCTGGCGACAATGTGTTGGAGTTGGCTAAGAGTAAAATATTGTTGCAAAAGGCATTGCAAACTCCTTATCCCATGCAAGGAAAAGATAGCACATACAGTTTGGCTGATCAATACGCCGATGCAATGGGCTGGAAAAAAAGTTGGTCTGCGAGCAGGAAAGTGGGGTATAATGTTTCTTTCGCTACCAATAAACCATTTTTCAATAGAGTTGAAGATAGTTTGTGGCAAGTCATGTTCAAAAGAATAATTGAAAAAGAGTTGGCAGTCAATAAGCCCGACAAAAAACTAGGGTTTTATACTATTGATCTAGAAACCAGAGATGAATTGCTCAGTAAATTATTGAGTGAACGCATTGTTCAGACTACTACAAATTTTTATATCGAAGGCAAAATCGGGCGATTGAAAAAAAATGTCGAACGACTACAGCGACGTGTAGATAGCATTGGTGCGATGTTGAATTCTAAAACCTATGATGCTGCCTCTGCCAATGTAGAAAATCAAATTGACATCAATCTTGCATTGGCGCAACCCATTGCAGCGGCTGAAATCAAAACAAAAGACAAGGCATTTGCAAGTGTTATTTACGGAGAACTTCTAAAGAATTTAGAAGTGATGAAGACTGCCCTTATTCAGGAAACGCCATCCATCATGATTGTTGATGAGAATAAAATCCCTAAGCGAGATATCCTAAAATGGTACTGGGGAATATTTTTTGGGATGTTGCTCGGAGGGGTTGCAGGCGTTCTTTATTACTTTAGATTCAATCGATAGTGAATATACAACTGGCCTTGAAGGGTCAGGTAATCCAACCCGTTTTGAAAATAATTCTGCCAGGTAATCACGGGGTCTCTTTCAATATACCACCATTGATAGTTCAGCGTTCTAAGTGCAGTAATACTTCCCCCGTATAAGAAATTTTTATAAGATCTATTGAAAGACAGTGATGTAATTAAATCTGTCCAATGTCTTCTGTAGTCTTTAATCCTCTCAAAAGTGTAATAGAAGAAATCATTGTTGTGAATCCTTCTTTCCACCTGTAGAGAAATTCTGTTGATTCCATTATTCCACGCAGCCTCAAACAGCTGACTGTTTCCACCCGGCCCCAATCCTGATCCAATTACTTGTCCTCTGTTGGTATATCCATGTCTGATGGTATCATCCAAATACCAACTTTTTACATCTCTTATTAGTTGTTTATCGTTAAATCCAAGTTGAGTGAACTCAATTCCAAATTCTAAATTGGATTTTTTCCTGAGTGAAACCATTTTTCTGAATCCTGCAACAAAACCAGTTGGTTGGGGATCAGAACCTAACAGGAACAAGGGGTTCATCGTTTTATCATTTCTTCCGAATTCGGCATAGGCTTCTGCTTTCTCGTTCTTCATATAATACCTGAAGAACATACTTCCCATCATTTTTTTTCTATTCGTTTTCTCGGCATTGGTGAGCTTCCATCCATATATTCCAAAAAGAGGCAAGTAGTCCAGAGGGCTTTTTGCATCATTTGTGTATAGATAAGCCACTTTGGTAAAACCAATGAAGAGCCCAGGAACAGCTTTAGGTTGAATGCTGAGCATTCCGCCAGTGATGATTCGTTGTTTATTGGATCTGGGATTGTAAAGAAATCTCCCTTCATATACTCTATTTGACTCTACAGGAGGGTAGCCAGAGTACTCAAGTCTACCAGTTATGGCTTGCCATTCAACAGATCCAAAATTGGTAATCATTGGTTTATTGCTCTGAAAATTTAAATGAAGAAAACCAGGTGCATTGTTGGTCATCAACAGAGATTGGTAATACCCTGGTCCCCACCAAAGATTTTCGGTGGAAATGCCAATGGATGAGTTGTTGAAATTGTATCTGAGATAGGACTGTCCTGCATATACTTTCGTGTTGGGCTTATATCCGAATCGTTCTGGCATATCGATCCGGTTCACCCATTCGTAATAGTCTCGCCAGTGTATTCCGTCAAATTGCGTAAGGAAAGTTTCAAAGTCTCTGTTTTCTGCATTCAGAAGTGTAGGTTTGAATTGACCCGACCATCGGTTTTTGGAAATTTGAATACCCGTTGAAATCAAACTCTGGTAACCATTGGCTGGCAACATTTCTGCATCATTGATGGTGACAGGATGGTGGGTATTGTATACGCCCCAGTGATAAAAAGGCAACATTCTAAAATGAATACTGCTATCAATTTTTTTAATGACCAACTTGTCGCCAAATGAAAAATCTTTTATTTCTTCAGGGAAGCTATCTTTTTCGTTGAAAAAGCTTCTTTGCGTAAAACTTGCATTTGGGTTAAACTGATTGTTTAGTTGAAGTCTTCTCAAATACAGCACTTGATTTTGATCAGTGATCGTTTGCGCGCTCCCATTGAATGCATGCATCGATATTAAAACAAATAGTATAAAATGTTTAAACAATTTCATATCGATTTTTTAAAATAAATATTTCAGTCCCACTGAAGCAAATATATTATTGATTTGTTTACCCGCTTGCCATCCATAGTTTTTCTGATGCACAAATTTGAATTGAGATTGCATGATTAGATTTCCAAATGTTCTGTCATGAGATAATCCTGTTATAAAATCAATCCATTTGTTTTTTGGGAAATAGAGTGGGTCGTTGGTTATTTTTTCGAAGCTCAACGCATATCTTTTCCAGCCTTTATGATAAGATGTAAGAAGATGGATCGTATTGTTTCCACCACCAACCGCAGAACCCAGGTATTGATTCATATTGGTGAATGATTGAAGATCTCCATGCCAGTTCCAGTTTCCAGCGTCACGAACAATGTATTCTGCCAATTGTTGGCCACGCATATATTCAAGCTCGAAATTGACGTATCCATTTGGTTTCTGAAGTGGGACAATTTTTTTTAATCCAGTAAGATAAACTGCTGAGTGTCCTGGCCCCATCATCAAATCTCGCATGTTGATGGAGTGATCGTTCCATCCATATTCTGCATACCATTCAAAATGATCTTTTGTAGATACCCATCTCATAAAAAGAGAGGCTTGCTGGTCTCTGTCTTTCGCATCTTCAAAGTAAATGATCTTTGATTTGGTTAACACAGTAAATACGGGGAGATATTTGTCAACAAAACTGCTGTTTTTGAATAGATCTGAATTAAAATTACTTGCGCTTTTTGTATCGTATGCTCTTATCAATCCAATATGCATTCCTTTGAACCACTTTGGTTGATGGCTGATCATTAGACCATTGTATAACATTCTCCTATTTCGGTTGCTGAAAGGCCGCATGCGATAATTTTCGAATGCATACAAGGAGTCTTCATGAAGCCATCCCGTTGAAAGTGTCCATTCAAAAGAACCAATGGGAGTTTTTAATGGTCTTTTTGTTCTAATAAAAACATTCGCAAAACCTGGAGCATTGTTGCTCAACATGATCGAATTGTGGATGCCTGGCCCATACCATCTGTTTGCTGTTGAAATTCCCCCTAAGATTGGTCCAAAGTTGATGCTTGCTTCTGTTTGCCCAGGATATTTTTTAAAAATATTTGGGTAAGTTTTAGATCCCCATGATGCAGTAGTATAGTAGCTGTTATTTTGAGAATAAGTGATATTGGGTTGAGCTTGAACTTCTAAAGGCCCTGCTTTCAAATAGAGCCCGGCCATTGCGTTTACTTGATACCCTCTTGCTTTTAAAAAACTACCATCGTTGTATCCGTAAGGAGTTTTCGTATTCAATTGTTGAGTAAGCTCGGCTGGAAGTAAAAGAAATTTGAAATGTTTTTTATTCAGAATATTGTGGTGGAAGATTGAATTGTTGTAAAAATCTTGATCAATCGATTTATATAAGCTATCTAACGAGAAATTCTTGGTGAGTGAATAAGGGCGGTTGGCAAAGGAATACTCTTGTGGAATTTTATCCAACAATTGAAGATCTCTTAATCTATCTTCCATGATTACAGATCCAACCGAGACAAATTGCGCATTTGCTTCAAAAGAAAGTAAGCATATGATTGCCCAAAGGATCGCTCTCGAATACATTGAAACAAAATTACTTTATTTGGACTCAAATTCAATTATAATATGGCATCTGCAATATTATCGGGTCTGCTAGATTTCAAATCAAATATTATTTTTTTTGATTTGTCTTTTAGGAGTGACGTGAGGTTGAGTTCTGCGAACTGAATGTGAAGTACTAAGATCAGAATTGAATCATAAGAATTTTCCATAGGTTCTTTGCAGAATTCTTTGATCAATGGGTCATACAAAAAAGTATTTGCTCCATTTTTTTTGAACTCCTCAATGATGACGTGAAGCTTTGTATTCCTGGTATCTGGCGTATTCTCTTTGAATGTTGCTCCAAGTATGAGAATATTTGATCCCTTGATTTGAATTTCTTTTTCTAGCATCAATCTCATTAGCTTTTCTGCTACGAAGTATGGCATGTGTTCGTTGACTTCTCTGCCTGAGGTGATAACTTTTGGTGTATACCCAAGCTGCGTCGATTTATATGCCAGATAATAAGGGTCTACAGAAATACAATGTCCGCCTACGAGTCCTGGGGTAAATTTTAAAAAATTCCACTTAGTGGAGGCTGCCTCCAGTACATCTTGCGTATTAATTCCCATCTTATCAAAAATCAGTGCGAGTTCGTTCACAAATGAGATGTTGATATCGCGTTGTGCATTTTCAATCGCCTTGGATGCTTCAGCCACACGAATACTGGGTGCTTTGTGGGTGCCTGCGGTTATGATGCTTCCGTAAAGTTCATCAATGAAAGTTGCAGCCTCTGGAGATGAACCCGATGTTACTTTTTTGATTTTGGTGAGGGTATTGACTTTATCACCCGGATTGATTCTTTCAGGGGAGTATCCCACAAAAAAATCTTCATTCATTTGGAGTCCACTTAGTTTTTCCAAAACCGGAACACAATCTTCTTCCGTGCAACCAGGGTAGGTGGTTGATTCGTAAATTACATAGTCGCCTTTTTTCAAATTTCTTCCAATGATGGATGAAGCGTCTAAAAGTTGACGCAAGTCTGGAATTCGATTTTCATCAATAGGAGTAGGGACGGTGACTATGAAAATATTGGCGTCTTTTATTTTTTGCTCTTCTGAAGTAAATGTTAGTCCATCAATAATTGCAACTTTCAAATCCTCAGATTCAACCTGAGATGTATGATCGATGGATTGATTCAGTTCATTGATTCTTTTCTCGTTTATATCAAATCCAACAACCTTGTATTTTTTTGAAAACTCCACTGCAAGCGGAAGGCCAACATAGCCCAGGCCGAGAATACAAATGGTTTGATTGTTCATTATTTATGATTCGTGTTTAGTTCTAAGTTGTAAGTCATAAGTTGTAGGTTGAACAGCAGATGCCAAACCTATAACCTACAACTTATAACTTACAACTTGTATTTTACAACTTGCTTTTAATAATTCC
>JAFMJI010000004.1 GCA_017853575.1 Chitinophagaceae bacterium
CCTTGTCCCTGCCTGACCGGCAGGTATGCCTTGTCCCTGCTTCGCCATCCGTTCCTTCCACTCCACCCACTCAGTATACCCACCTTTAAATTCTACAATCTGCCCATCCACAATTTCCCAGATCTTGTTGGCAGTCTTTGAAATGAAATAACGATCGTGACTTACCAAAATCAAACTGCCTTCATATTTATCTAATGCATCAGCCAATAAATCTACCGAATGCATATCCAAGTGGTTAGTAGGTTCATCGAGCATCAGAAAATTTGCTTTGCTGATGATGGTTTTGGCCAGTGCAACACGTGCCTTTTCTCCACCGCTCAACACTTTTATTCTCTTGTCAACATCATCCCCACTAAACAGAAAGCATCCCAATACGGTTCTTAATTCCATATCGGTTTTTTTACTTCCTGCCATTTGCATCTCTTCCAAAATATTGTTGTTCAGATTCAAATGTTCCAACTGATGCTGTGCATAAAAGCTCTCATCAACATTATGCCCCCAGGTTCTTTCCCCCTCAAAATTTTCTCGATCTGCAATAATTCTGAGCAGGGTAGACTTACCCTTTCCATTGGCACCAATCAATGCAATTTTATCTCCTCTATCAATTTCAGCACTGGCGTTGTTCAAGATTTCAATAGGACCAAAATGCTTTGATATATTTTTTAATGAGCAAATGATTTTGCCCGGAACTTTATCAACGCTAAAATTGATGCGGATATTCGGACGTTCAATCGAAGCTTCTTCCAGCCTTTCTATTTTATCCAGCCTCTTCTGTACACTCTGCGCCTGTGCTGCTTTTGATGCTTTTGCTTTAAAACGCTCAATGAACCTTTCCTGCTGTCTGATAAAGTCCTGCTGATTTTCAAATGCTCTTTGTTGAAGCTCTAATCTTACCTGCTTTTCTTTTTCATAAAAGCTGTAATTGCCTGAATAGATATGCAATTTTCTTTGATAGAGTTCAACAATTTTGTTGACCATCCTGTCCAGGAAATATTTATCGTGACTCACAATCACAACAGCTCCCTGGTAATGAACAAGGTATTTTTCCAACCATTCAATGGAGGGTAAATCAAGGTGGTTGGTTGGCTCATCAAGCATGAGTAAATCAGGCTGCATCAAAATCATTTTCGCCAACAACACCCTCATTCTCCATCCTCCACTAAATTCTTTATAAGGTCTTTGCAGATCTTCCTGACTGAATCCTAATCCATGAAGCACATCTTCTGTCTTGTGTTCAATATTGTATCCATCCAATACATCCATCTCCTGGAGAAGATCCGTGTATAGGATGAGTTTCTTTTCGTCTTCATTTTTTTCGAGTTCCAATCCGAGAATTTCTATCTCTTGTTGAATCTGCAATACTCTTTCAAAAGCACCCATGGCAACTTTTAAGATGCTTTCATCTGTGTCAAAACTTAACAAGTCTTGATGGAGATAGCCAATGGTTGTAGTTCTACTTCTTTCTACAGTTCCTTTGCTGGGCAAATATTCTCCTGAGAGTAATTTTAGTAAAGTTGACTTTCCGGTTCCATTGTAACCAATCAAGCCAATCCTTTCTCCCGGATGGATATGCCAGGTAGCATCCTCCACAATGGCCCTTGCACCGAACTCGAATGTCATGTCTTGAAAACCTGCCAGCATACAATGAATTTGCGCCGCAAAGTTAGCATATTATACCTTTGCACTTGAACATTCCATAGATTCATGTGTTGTAGAATTGTGTTTACCAGGTTTTCTTTTTTGGTCCTTTTAACCCTTTCCAACTTTCTTCAGGCCCAGGAAAAATTCACCATTTCCGGCTACATCAGGGATTCCCTAAGCCGTGAAACACTTATTGGGTCTACCATTCAAATCAAGGAACTATCCAGAGGCGTCAGCAGCAATCAATATGGATATTTTGCAATTACCCTTCCAAAAGGGGATTATTTGTTGGTTGCATCTTTCGTGGGGTATTATCCACTTGAAAAGAAAATCAAATTGGATGGTGATCTAGTGATTGATTTTCCACTGATGTCGAAATCAAGTCTTTCTCAAGAGATTGTCATCAGCTCTAAAAAGCGAGATGCCAATATCAAAAATGCACAAATGGGACAGATTGACCTGAGTATGAACAGGGCAAAATCAGTACCGGTTATTTTTGGTGAAGTAGATCCGCTTAAAATTTTGCAACTCTATCCAGGTGTTTCTAATGCCGGGGAAGGAAACAGCGGATTGTATGTAAGGGGAGGAGGTCCGGATCAAAACCTGATATTGCTGGATGATGCAGTAGTTTATAACTCCGGACATTTATTTGGATTCTTTTCCATTTTCAATGGAGATGCCATCAAGAATACAACATTGATCAAGGGCGGCATGCCTGCTCAATATGGGGGAAGGATATCCTCGGTGTTAGATGTATCCATGAAGGAGGGCAATCTTGGTAAATATCAAGTCGAGGGAGGAATTGGAACCATTGCTTCCAGATTTTCAGTTCAGGGCCCACTTAAAAAAGATAAAGCTTCTTTTCTGTTATCCGGAAGAAGAACGTACATCGATGCTTTGATAAAACCCTTTATTAAAAAGGGAAGTCAGTTTGAAGGTTCAGGATATTATTTCTATGATTTCAATGCAAAGTTCAATTATCGTTTTTCTTCAAAAGATAGGTTGTATTTGAGTGGATATTTCGGAAGAGATAAATTTGATTTCGTTAACAACAAACGACAATTTGATGTAGAAGTTCCTTGGGGCAACTCTACACTTTCTGCCAGGTGGAATCATGTGTTTCACAAGAAGCTATTCATGAATACCACTGCGGTTTACAATGATTATCAATTCTCATTGGGGGCTCTTCAAAACAGTTTCAAATTTGTTTTGTCTAGTGGGATTCGTGATCTCAATTTAAAGACAGACCTCGATCATTATCTCACACCAGAACATAAACTGAAATACGGGGCCATATTCACCTACCACAAAATCAGCCCATCTGTTGCATCAGGACGACAAGACTCTATATTGTTTCAACCTAACAATGCGCAAACCAAATTTGCCAATGAATTCGGTGTCTATGCACAGGATGATTGGGAGCTCGGCAAGAATTTGAAAATCAACTATGGTCTGAGATGGAGTGCTTTTCAGCAATTAGGTCCTTATACAAAATATACGACTGATCCAAATGGAAACAGGTTGGATAGTTTGAAATATGATCCCAGCTCTATTGTAAAAACATACAATGGTTTGGAGCCAAGGGTGACCATGAGGTATTCTCTGAATGAAGAGACATCTATTAAAGGATCTATATCCCGCAACAGACAATACCTGCATTTGGTAAGCAATGCCGGAACTACACTTCCTACAGATGTTTGGGTGCCAAGCACACTCGCCGTAAAACCACAACTATCATGGCAATACTCAACGGGTTTGTTCAAAAATTTTAAGGACAACTCGTTTGAAACATCCGTAGAGCTTTATTACAAATCAATGCAAAATCAGATTGAATACAGAGAGGGATTTACTCCATCCATCAAAGATCCTGAGGAAGATTTTGTTTTTGGGAAAGGCTGGAGTTATGGAACTGAGTTTTTTATTAATAAAACGAAAGGGAAATTTACAGGTTGGATTGGATATACGCTCGCCTGGACATGGCGCAAGTTTCCAAATTTGAACAATGGAAATAAATATCCCGCCAAATATGACAGAAGGCATGATTTGTCGGTTGTAGGAATTTATGAAATCAATCCGCTTTGGAAATTGTCTACTGTTTTTGTGTATGCTACAGGAAATGCGACTTCGCTTCCTGAAAAGTTTTATTTGATTGAAGGTGTGCTAACACAACAGTTCAGCAGGATCAATCAATACAGGTTGGCGCCTTATCACAGATTGGATTTTTCAGCAACCTATTCACCAGTACCAAAGAAAGAAAGAAAATGGCAAAGCAGCTGGGTGTTTAGCATCTACAACGCATACAGCAGAAAAAATCCATACTTCTATTACTTTAATCAAACGGGAAGTGCATTTGCTGGGACTTTGCAGGTGCAGGCAAAACAGGTGTCGCTGTTTCCTATCATCCCTTCTGTTACATATAATTTTAAATTCTAGCTAACGCTTGAGTTTAAACCTAACTGCTCCACTTGTTTGTTCTGTGGATGTTACATTGATTTCGTAGCGTTTGTTTTTTGCTTGAACGATCATCAATGCAGTATTTGGCGGAATAGAACCGAGATTTTCAGCATACATGATGATATCATACACATCATTGTCATCATCAAGATTTAATTGTATGTTGATGGGTTTTGCGGTGAGTCTTTTTTTAGAAACAATTAGTTTATCATTCAGGTAAATGGAAACTGTATCTCCATCAATTTGACCATTGTCGTAAATATCAATGGTTATTTTTTCATCTTCTATTTCAATTGTCTTTAAAATCTGATATGTTCTATTGGATATTCTTTCTTTTGGAGGGGCAAAGCTTTCTCTTATTTTTTTGGGCTCTTCAATGGAGATAATTTTTTCATCAATATTTTTTTCAGCAACTGCAGGTGCTGCTTTTTGCTCAATTGGATTTCGTGGTAAAATTTTCTTTTGGATTGTTTTTTGCGTAACCGATGGTTTTTTCTGAACAGTTGCTTGTTTTGAAGCAGTGGAATTAGTTGGTGCAGATGTAACAGGTTTTTTTACAGGTTGCTTAGGTTGTTCAATTGTTTTGACTGTTTCTGTGGGCTTAATTTTTTCCAATATTTTTCTTTCAAACACCGAAGATCCAGTACCGCAATTGCTCCCTTTTTCTGCAGGTCCCCATTTTCCTTCCAGTGTTTCTTTGTTTCCCTGTTTGAAATAAGAGAGACTGTGAATTTGTAGGCAGTTTTGAAAATCTGGTGGAGTATTTGATTTGATCTTTTCGGTCTCGGTAATAGTCAATGATTTACTGCCTGCTTCATAATTCCCTTTCAGTTTACATATGACAAAGTATCTCTTCCCAGCAATGGGGAAATATGTATATGAATAACCGGTAATATTGCTTCCATTCACATCTATCTCAAGCACATATTCTGTTTGTGCATCAGATGGATCTTCTTTTGAAGTAAAACTGCCTATCCATTGTCCGCTTAGTTTTTGTGCAATGACTTGAGATCCGCCTAAGGAACAAAGATTGAAAATCGCAGTAATTGCCAGAAACCTGAGTAGAATTCTATTCAAACGCTGCATTTTTTTGTGAACAACCGCAAATTATCCCGAATTGAAGCTGGGCTTACCCAATAGTTCGTTAAATTTGCAGTCTAAAAAATTGGTAAAAATCTACCTTAAACCATGATCAATATTAGGTTTCCAGATGGTGCAGTAAGAAGTTATGCCAAAGGGATTACTCCCATGGCAATCGCTAAAAGCATAGCTGAGGGGTTGGCTAAAAAAGTCATAGCAGCATCTATTGATGGTGTTGTTAAAGATGCATCCACTCCATTGAATACAGACTGCGAAATCAAATTGTTGACTTGGGATGATACAGATGGTAAATCAACTTTCTGGCATTCTTCAGCGCACCTCCTGGCTGAAGCGGTAGAAGCCACTTTTCCAGGTGTAAAATTCTGGGTTGGTCCTGCTATCGACAAAGGTTTTTACTACGACATGGATCTGGGGGGAAGACATATTTCTGAGGAAGAACTTCATTCACTTGAGAAAAAGATGGATGAACTGTCAAAGAAAAACAGTGAATATATCCGCAAGGAAATTTCCAAAGCAGATGCGGTTGCTTATTTCACTGAAAAAGGTGATGAGTATAAATTGGATCTTTTGTCTGGCTTAAATGACGGTGAAATTACATTCTATACACAAGGCGACTTTACCGATCTCTGCAGAGGTCCGCATATTCCGCACACAGGACTCATCAAGGCGATCAAACTTACATCTATTGCTGGTGCCTATTGGAAAGGAGATGAAAAAAATAAACAGTTAACACGCATATATGGCGTGAGTTTCCCTAATCAAAAAGAATTGGATGAGCATTTGCAAATGCTTGAGGAAGCCAAGAAAAGAGATCACAGAAAATTGGGAAAGGAATTAGGAATTTTCACTTTCGATGATGATGTTGGTCCAGGGTTGCCTCTTTGGATGCCCAATGGTACAATCATAATTGAGGAATTGGAAAAACTTGCAAAGGAAACTGAATTATCTGCAGGGTATAAGCGTGTTGTAACGCCGCATATCGCCAAAGAGAGCATGTATTTGACAAGTGGGCACCTGCCATACTATCAAGACAGCATGTATCCTCCCATGGAACTTGAAGGTGTGAAATACTACCTCAAGGCTATGAATTGTCCTCATCACCATAAAATATTCTCCGCTGAAAGCAGATCATATAAAGATCTTCCTTTGCGTTTAGCTGAATATGGAACATGTTATCGTTATGAGCAGAGTGGTGAATTATTTGGTTTGATGCGTGTGAGGTGCCTCCATATGAATGATGCGCATATTTATTGTTCAAAGGATGATTTTGCCAGTGAGTTTAGGGCTGTGAATGATATGTACATCAAGTATTTCAAAATATTTGGCATTGATAAATATGTAATGCGTTTGAGTTTGCATGATCCTGCAAAACTCGGACAGAAATACATTGATGAACCTGAACTTTGGAAAGAGACAGAGGAAATGGTGCGTCAGGTTTTAGTTGATTCAAAAATTCCATACGTAGAAGTTCCTGATGAGGGTGCTTTTTATGGTCCAAAGATTGATGTTCAAATTTGGAGTGCCATCGGAAGAGAATTTACATTAGCAACCAATCAAGTTGATTTTGCTCAAGGCAGAAGATTCGGTCTTCAATATACCAACCGTGAAAATCAATCAGAAACTCCATTGATTATTCACAGGGCTCCACTGGGTACCCATGAAAGATTCATCGGATTCTTGCTTGAGCATTATGCAGGTAAATTCCCTTTATGGTTGGCTCCTGTTCAAGTAAAAGTGCTTCCAATCAGTGATAAGTTTAACCAATATGCTTCTGAGGTAACTCAAAAATTGCTGAGTCTTGGCATTCGAGCTGAGTTGGACGACCGAGGAGAAAAAATTGGAAAGAAAATCAGAGATACAGAATTGTTGAAAGTGCCTTATATGTTTGTGATTGGTGAAAAAGAACAAACTGAAGGAATTGTTTCTGTTAGGCGTCAGGGCAAGGGTGATGCTGGTCAGTTCCCACTTTCAGAAATATTGACTACCTTAACATCCGAAATACAAAACCGGCATTCAAATTAAATTTAAAAAGCAGAAATAACAACTTCCTCCTGTTGCCGTCAGGATAGTTGTACGAGACTATGGCATTACCAAACAGACCCAATTACCAAGGTTCAGGTGGACCAAGAGGTAAGTTTGCACCGAGAAAAGAAGCAGAACATCGTATCAATCATTTCATCAGAGTTCCACAAGTTAGATTAGTTGGCGACAATGTAACCATGGGTGTTTATCCTACCCAAGAAGCATTGAAAATAGCTCAACAACAACAGTTGGATTTGGTAGAAATTTCTCCACAAGCAGATCCTCCGGTTTGTAAGGTCATTGATTACAACAAGTTCCTATACGACAAGAAGAGGAAAGAAAAGGAAATGAAAGCCAAAAGTAAAACAGCTGAGTTAAAAGAAATTCGTTTTACTCCTGGTACAGATGACCATGATTTTGATTTCAAAGCTCGTCATGCTGAGAACTTCCTAAAAGAAGGGAACAAGGTAAAAGCATATGTTCAATTCAAAGGCCGTGCTATCCAATTTAAAGAAAGAGGAGAGTTGGTTTTATTGAAATTTGCTGAACGCTTAGCGGAAATAGGCCAGGTAGAAGGCCTACCGAAGTTGGAAGGTAAAAGAATGTTGATGGTGATAGCTCCTAAGTCGCAGAAAAAGAAATCAACGGGCGGATCAGCTGCTTCAGAATAATTTCCCTTTTAAATATTGCTTCCTTTTTTCCATTTACCACTTCGTAGGTAAAGAAAGGATAGTGTAAAAATGGATAGCCAATACACCCATTCTGATCCCCATCCCCATACAATGGAAAGGTTGTATACTTCCATCACTAGATAGACATAAACACAGTAAAGAATGATGGTAAAAATTTCAATCAACAGATTGATTTTTGTGTTTCCTGTACCTGTTACTGCATTGAGACAAATGGTGGATACCGACATAAAAAGGATGGCAATGCATACAACCCTGAAAACAGGAATTGCTAATAAAAGAAATGCAGGATCCTGATTGAACAATCCTAGAATTTGACGTGCAAAAAATTGCAATGGAATAAACATTACAAGTGTTGATCCAAGACTTAATGTGACAATCTTTTTGATGAGCAAGTTTACTTTATCTTGTAGGCCTTGACCAATGATATTTGATACCATTGTATTTGAGGTTGCGGCAAAAGCCCAAATAAATATTCCAAAAAAGCCAAACATCAACCTCATAACTTGACTGACATCTAAGGCAAGACTGCCATCATGAGAGACAAGTATGAAGAAGAATTCCCAACTGACAATGCTAATGGCATATTGTAAAATCAATGGGGATGATTGTACCAATATTGTTTTGGTTGAAGACCAGTTGAATTTCATGTTTTCAAAAAGTCCAAAGCGGCTCGACATTCCCTTGATACCAATCACCAAAAAAACAACGCCCATTCCGAGGAATTCAGCAATAATACTTGCATAAGCGGCACCATTGAAACCAATTTTTGGTAAACCAAGATTGCCAAAAATTAAGCCGTAGTCTAATACAATATTTGAAATCGTTTCAGCCAGTGTACCATAGATCAATAATTTGCTTTGGTTGGTGCCTACAAGTAATCCATTTCTCATCTGATACAAGTATAAAAATGGAAGTCCCCAGATCCTGATTCTCAAAAAATCAATGGTCGGTTGATAGATATCCTCGTTGGTGAATTTTTTGAATACAATTGGGGCGGCTGTATGGGTAATAACAATTCCAAAAATGGCAATGAAAAAACTGATATAAACACTCTGAATGAATAGACTTCCAATTTCTTTTAACCTGTCCTGTCCGGCCCTTCTTGAAATCAATGCCTGCAGACCATTGTTGAGACCGAATCCGATTACTGAAAATATCAAATAATATACACCTGTTACACCTGAGGCCCCCAAATAGCCTTCACCCAACTGAGACAGAAAAAAGCTGTTGATCAGAAAATTAAATTGTGGAACCAGTATCGCGAAACTGATGGGAAGCGACATCTGGAGGATTTGTTTATAGCTAACTTCTAATTTTAAGCTTTCACTCATAGGGTTATTAAAAACTGGCGGCAAAGTAAGTTATTCTGGCCATCTGATTCATACCCAAAAGCATTAAATTTGTTCTATGCTTCAACACCTCATTCAACCTTCATTTGAATACGGTTCTACCAGCTCATCCATGGGCTCAGGGAATTTTCATTTGTGTGTTGAATTTGGTAGTTGTTATCTTTCGATTTTGGTCTTTGATGACCATAAAGTTCCCATCAGCATAGAGGCGTATACTTTAAAAGAAGGTGTAGATGTGTATACACTTGAATATATTCTGCAAAATGAAAAATATAAAAACATACACTTTGCGAATGTTTTTCTGGTAGCGAATGGGCCCGACAATTGCTTGATTCCTGATAAATATTTCAAAACACATCTTGTTGAGAGTATCTATAAATCCATTCAAGGAGATGCCAGTGAAGTTCACATCGCCCATGATGAAGTTGATAAATGGGAATTGATGAATGTTTATGGAGTTGACAAGTTTATCTATCATTTCATGATGGAACAATTCCCACAAACTAAAATTTTGCATTTTGTTTCATTGGGACTGAATACCGTTTTTAAAAACAACCTCGAAGATTTGGATGCTTTCATGAAATTATATTTCAGTCCAAATTATTTGACCATCCTCCTTGTTAAGGGGGCACAATTACAATTTGCGCAGTCAGTTTACTATGAGACCGCTGAAGATGCGATATACCAGGTGTTGAATCTTATCGAAAAGCATGATATGGATCTTTCTACCGTGAAAACTTTGGTAAGTGGTCATATCGATGCAGATTCTTCTACATGGAAGGAATTGAGAAAATATATCCTGGATATAGACTTTGAAGATTCTTTGATTGAACAATTTGTCACGGATGACAGTCTCTCTGTTAGTTCACATTTTTTTACTCCTCATCTTCAGGTTTTGCAATGCGTATAATCAGTGGAGAATTGGGTGGGAGAAGGATTAACCCGCCTGCAAATATGCCTCATACCAGACCAACTACTGACATTGCCAAAGAAGGTTTATTCAATATTATTCAAAATAATTTAGTGCTGGAAGATGTAAGATCTCTAGATCTTTTCGGTGGAACAGGTTGCATCAGTTATGAACTATTTTCAAGAGGTGTAAGGGATTTGACCATCGTGGAAAAAGATCCGGCCATGTTTGCTTTTATAAAAAAAACAGCATCAGTATTAGGCGTTGATCCTCTTCATTTAATTTTTTCTGATGTATTCAAATACATTCAGAGTTGTTCAGAGAAATTTGATTTCATTTTTGCTGGTCCACCTTATGCGTTGGGCAATATTGAGGATTTACCCAAACTGATATTTGAGCAAGGATTATTAAATCCTAATGGTTGGTTTGTATTAGAGCATACGCCTAGAAATAATTTTCAACAATTTCCATTTTACAGGACAGAGCGAAAATATGGAACTACCATTTTCTCCATTTTTGTCAATCGTCCCACAAATATTGAAGGGCAATGAAGAAATTAGAAGCAAGAGCTAAATACAAAGAAATTCGCGTTGCCCTTACCCAAAGAGAATTGAATATTAAGCAGGATTTACTGCTGATAAAATTTCAAGAGATTTCTCTTCCTTATGCTCAAATAGTTCACACGTATATTCCAAAATATGCAAGCAATGAACCAGATCCAGGACCAATGGTGGATTGGATGAGGTTTAGGGATCTTGGACTCAAAATATCATATTCCAGAATCAACACATCTGATTTTAGTATGCAGCATTTTTTGCATGACGATGAAATGTTTTTTCAGGAAAATTCATTTGGTATACCAGAGCCTGTAGGTGGAGTTGAAATTTCTCCTGAAATGATTGATATCGCGTTTGTTCCTTTACTGGCTTTTGATACAGAAGGGAATCGCATTGGGTACGGAAAAGGTTATTATGACCGCTTTCTGGCCAGGTGCAGAAAAGATATCATTACCATTGGACTCTCTTTCTTTCCGCCACTGGATAAAGTGGACGACATCGATTTCTTCGACAAAAAGATCGATTTTTGCATAACACCAGAATGTGTATATGCTTTTTAAAAACGTATATCTCCGTTCATTCAGATTATTTCTGTTTCCTCTGTCGTTATTATATGGCGGAATCCTCATGTTAAAGAATTATCTGTACGATAAGAAAATAATTGAAAGTATTGAGTTCAACATCCCCATCATTGGAGTTGGTAATCTTTCCATTGGAGGAACTGGGAAATCTCCCATGGTAGATTACTTGGCCGGCTTATTGAAATCTCATTTTCCTATCGCGACACTCAGTAGGGGATATCGAAGAAGAACTTCGGGTTATGTATTGGCAAATGAATTATCTACTTCCATTGAAATCGGTGATGAGCCCATGCAATTTCATTTATCTCATCCAGAAATAGCCGTGGCGGTAGGAGAAAAACGTATTGAAGCTGTCCCTCAATTGCTTTATGATCGTCCAGATACAAAACTGATCATATTGGATGATGCTTTCCAACATCGAGAAATCAAAGCGGGACTGGATATCCTGTTAACGGATTATTCCAATCTATACACGCGTGATTTTTTTCTTCCCACCGGTGATTTAAGAGATCAAAAAAGCAGCGCCCATCAAGCAAAAATTATTGTTGTTACAAAGTGTCCGCCTTTATTAACGCACGAAGAAGCATTAGCTATTAAAAATGAATTGAACTTACTTCCGCATCAACAACTATTTTTTACATCGATTGAATATGGTGATCCATATCATATCATTACAAAAGAGAAAAGACAATTGACAAAACAAGATGAAGTTTTGTTAATATGTGGCATTGCAAATCCTGAACCACTTACGAATTACATACATGAGATTTCAAAGACATACGATGCTATTTTTTACAGGGACCATCATATTTATAACATCGATGATCTTTCTGATATGAAAATGAGATTTGATCTTATTCATTCGGAAGAAAAAATGTATCTTACTACTGACAAAGATGCAGTTCGCCTTGTAAAATTCAAAGACCGCATCATGAACCTTCCCTTTTATGTATTGCCAATCAGCTTGAAATTTCTTTTTAATCAGAAAGAAGTATTTGATCAATTGATTTTGCAGTATCCAATAAGTTTTTATCAGAATATTGGTTCTGATATAGTACAATAATAAATATGCCACGAAAAGAAAAAAAGAAACGAAACAAAGAATATAAACGACAGCCTACACTTTATAAAGGCAGATTGGAAATCACAAGATCTGGAATGGGATTTGTGGTGGTAGAGGGGCTGGAAAAAGATGTGATTATTCGTCCCAATGATTTTAATAAAGCATTTCATGGTGATCTGGTAAGGGTAGAGGTTACCAAGGGAGATGCGAAGTCAGGCAGAATGCAAGGTGTGATTGTGCAGGTCATTGAACGAAAACAAAAGCAATTTGTAGGAGTAGTTGAAGTAAACAGAGATTTTGCTTTTTTTATACCAGATACAACCAAGCCCATTCCTGATTTTTTCATACCTGCCAATTTACTGCATGGTGCAAAAGATGGACAGAAAGTAATTGCTCAGATTGTTGCTTGGGAAAAAAATGATAAACGTCCGCGTGGCGAAGTCGTGGAAGTTGTTACTCCTGAAAAAGAGGCTGATCTAGCCATGAAGGAAATTCTTATACAACAGGGTTTTCCGCTTTCTTTTACCGATGAAGTAATGGAAGAATCATCCAGGATCCCTGATCTTATATCAAAAACTGAGATTAAGAAAAGGAGGGATATGCGTGATACCCTCACATTTACCATTGATCCTGTTGATGCAAAAGACTTTGATGATGCAATTAGTTACAATAAACTGAAAAACGGTCATCTCGAAATTGGTGTTCACATTGCAGATGTGAGTTTTTATATTGATGAAGACAGCGCATTGGATGTTTCTGCATATGAAAGAGCAACATCTGTGTATTTGCCAGATCGAGTTGTGCCCATGTTGCCTGAACGAATTTCTAATGAACTCTGTTCTCTTCGTCCACATGAAGACAAGCTTACATATTCATGTGTTTTTCAAATCAATGCAAAAGGAGAGATCAAGGATTGTTGGATGGGAAGAACTGTTATACATTCTAACCACCGATTTACATATGAAGATGTGCAGGAAATTATTGAAACTGGAACAGGTCTTTATGACAAAGAGGTATTGCATTTAAATGAGATTGCCCGAAAGTTCAGGGCAAAGCGTATGAAAGAAGGAGCCATTAATTTTTCATCTCAAGAAGTCAGATTCAAATTGGATGAAAAAGGAACGCCCATTGGAGTGGTAATAAAGGAAAGCAAAGAATCACATCAGTTAATTGAAGAATTGATGTTGTTGGCCAATCGAATGGTGGCAGAGAGAGTTTCTAAAATAAAATTGTCTGATAAACCCATCCCATTTCCTTACAGGATACATGATCAACCCGATGAAGAAAAATTGATCCCCTTCGTAGAATTCGCCAAGAAATATGGGTATCATTTTAGCACAAAGTCTCCGGATGACATCGCTAAATCATTTAATGATATGCTTTCAAGGGTTCAAGGTCTACCTGAGCAAAGGGTGTTGGAGCAGATGGGGATCAGAACCATGGCAAAAGCTGTCTACACATCCAAAAATATCGGTCATTATGGTTTAGGATTTGAGCATTACTGTCATTTTACCTCTCCAATCAGAAGATACCCCGATATTCTGGTTCATAGGGTGCTTACAACTATATTGGATAATGATCCCAAGGCCGATAAGAAGATCGAGCAAAAATGTATTCATTCAAGTGAGAGGGAGCGGGCAGCAATGGAGGCTGAAAGAGCAGCCAACAAATACAAGCAGGTAGAATTCATGAAACAGTTTTTGGGTGATGAATTTGATGCAGTAATTTCTGGTGTGGCAAGCTTTGGATTCTGGGCAGAAACGGTAGATCAGAAATGTGAAGGTTTAATCAGTGCAACTTCGTTGCTCGATTATGATGATTTTGTTTATCACGAGGCTGAATATGCTCTGATTGGGAAGCGCTCTGGCTGGGCATTTAGAATAGGAGATACGGTAAAAATTAAAGTAGTTGCAGCCAATCTTTCAAAGCGTCAGTTGGATTATGAATGGATCATGGATATTGGATTCAAAGGGGCATCTATTTCTACCAGAAAAAATAAACGATAAGAAAGCTTCATTTGTTATCTTCGAAGCATTGATCCAATCAATTTATGTCTTCCATAGAATCACTTCAGATATCTTTTGAATCATATTTCAATCACAGGCATTTTCCTTTGGTTCCTGAAACGCTGTATAACCCTTTGGAAGATTTTCTTTCAAACAGTGGAAAAAGAATTCGTCCAGTGCTTTGTCTTTTGGGAAACGAGCTGTTTGATGAGATTCATTCAGATGCATATCATTTAGCGGCAGCGGTAGAATTGTTTCACAATTTCACATTGGTTCATGATGACATCATGGACAAAGCACCATTGCGTAGGGGAAAGCCTACCGTGCATCAGATCCATGGAGAGTCGACTGCATTGCTGGGCGGTGATGTAATGATGGTCGTTGCATATGATTATCTCAACAAAATTGAAAGTCCGCATCTAAAAAAAGTAATTCATCTGTTTAATAAGACAGCCAAAGAAGTTTGTCAAGGACAGCAGTTGGATATGGACTTTGAGAAAATGGATGCGGTGGGATTGGATGAGTATATTCACATGATTCAATTAAAGACTTCTGTCTTGCTTGCAGCTAGTTTACAGCTCGGAAGCATCATTGGAGGTGCCAGCGAATATAATCAAGGCCATCTATATGAATTTGGCAGAAATCTTGGTATAGCTTTTCAAATTCAAGACGATTATTTAGATGCATTTGGTGATCCATCAAAATTTGGTAAACAAGTTGGCGGGGATGTTCAGAGCAATAAAAAAACTTTTTTGCTGATTCATGCATTGGAGACCGCAAAAGGTGATGACTTGGATGAATTACATCGATTGCTGAAACTTCAATCAACTGATAAAGTTGAAAAAGTATTGGATATCTACAGAAGGTGCAGTATTGATGAGTGGGCAAATACACTCAAAGAATCATACCTTAAAAAAGCTTATCATCATCTCGATGAAATTGCTGTTTCTTCCAATCGAAAACATACACTCAGGGCACTTGCGGAGTATCTCATTAAACGTGATAAATAAATTTTCCTTTGAAAAGTATATTTAGAAAAAAATCTCTTTCATCGTTGAGCAGTGAAGTTGATTTACATGCGCATAGCGATGGAGGTCTGAAACGTGTATTGACTGTTAAAGACCTTACACTCATGGGAGTTGCAGCTGTTATAGGTGGAGGTATTTTTACCACCATCGGATCTGCAGCTTATAATGGTGGTCCTGGAGTAATCTTTCTTTTTATGATCACTGCTGTAACATGTGGGTTTACTGCATTGTGTTATGCAGAATTTGCATCTAGGATCCCAGTTGCAGGAAGTGCGTATACTTATTCTTATGTGAGCTTTGGTGAAGTAGTTGCATGGATAATAGGATGGGCATTGATTTTGGAGTATGCCATTGGCAATATCGTAGTGGCCATCTCATGGAGTGCATATTTTAACAACATTCTACAAGCAATTGGTATTTCATTGCCAGACTGGTTAACCATTGGATACCAAACTGCCAGCATTCAGTATGATCAAGCTCTTGCAGCTGGGAAAGACACCTCTCAACTTATTTATTCTCATGCCCCTACTTTTTTGGGAATTCATTTCATTGTTAATCTACCTGCATTTGTAATCGTAGCATTGATTACTTGGTTGGCTTATGTTGGAATTCAGGAAAGCAAAAAAACAGCCAATGCGATGGTGATGCTGAAGATTGTTGTATTGATTTTAATTGCACTGGTTGGTTTCTGGTATATTTTTTCACATAATACATTGGACAATTGGAAGCCATTTCTTCCCAATGGAATGTCTGGTGTTTTGAAGGGGGTATCCGCAGTATTTTTTGCATATATAGGATTTGATGCAATTTCAACAACCGCAGAAGAATGCGCCAATCCACAGCGTGATTTACCCAAGGGAATGATATATTCTTTGATCCTTTGTACTGTAATCTATATAGTAACGGCATTGGTTATAACAGGGCTCGTTCGTTATTCTGAATTCCAATACGTAACAGACCCACTTGCTTTTGTATTTGAACGCATCAACATGGGAAAGGTTGGCTTTATTATTTCAATCAGTGCAGTAGTTGCCGCCTCCAGTGTATTGTTGGTTTTTCAAATTGGTCAGCCCAGGATCTGGATGGTGATGAGCAGGGATGGCTTGCTTCCTAAGTCATTTGGAAAAGTTGATAAAAAATACAAAACACCGGGCTTTTCAACCATTATCACAGGATTATTCGTAGGAAGTTTTGTGCTTTTCATTGATGATAAATTAATGACCGATCTTACCAGTATTGGAACCTTGTTCGCATTTGCTTTGGTAAGCGGAGGTGTGATGCTATTGCCACGAATCGAAAAACAAAAAGGAAAATTTTCATTGCCCTATATTAATGCAAAATGGATTTTTCCATTGTTGTATTTGATTTTTTTATATTTTTTCAATGAAAGAGTTATCGCTGCATTCACACACATTTCCGAAGAAGGTTATCAGGAGATATTATTTATGTTTTTTGTTTTGCTCGCTGGAGGACTCTCCTGTATTGCATTTGTAAAAAGTCTTTCATTGATACCATTGTTGGGCGTTAGCTGTTGTATGTATCTCATGGTGGAAATCCCGGCAAATAGCTGGTTGGTATTTTTTGGTTGGATGTTATTGGGATTGATGATTTACTTTTTTTATGGTAGAAGAAAGAGTAAGCTGAATGTATCATGAAGTTTCAAGAAGGTGACAAAATTATTGTGACTGCAACAGGTGAAAGAGGTTTTGTTGTTGAATGGATCAATAACAAAATGTTGACCATTGAAGTGGATGGGACACAGTTCCCAGTTTATGCCGATCAAATAGATTTTCCATATTTTGAAGAATTCTCCAAGAAGAAAACATTTGAACAAAAAAAGCATGTTGTAAGAGAAATTCCGAGAAAAGAAAAACGAATAGAAAAGAATGTTCCAAGAGATGGAGTACATCTTTCTTTTTTCCCCATCTTAGACAAGGATGTGTTCGATGAAAATCTCTTTTCATACTATCGAGTTTATCTATTAAATCATACCGATGATGATTTGTTTGTTCATTTCACAATCCTTTATAAGGATCTAAAAGATATAGAAACGAAGCATCAGATTACGGCTTTGGAAGATTTATATCTTTTTGATTTATCCTTTGATCGTTTAAATGATCAGCCTAAGATTTTATTACTGTTTTCCCTGGTCAAATCAAATCCACAAAAGGCAACCCAGTTTCAAGTGGAATTCAGACCAAAGCCCAAGCAGTTTCTAAAATTGTCTGAGAGTACCATTGAAGCGCACAATGCATCTTTTAATTTTCTTTTATTTGACAATTTTCCGAGTAAAGAGTTTGAATATCAAATGCCCCTCTCTGATAAAGAAGAGCCCATCGTGGACGATGGCACCATTGATCTATCTCAATTGTTAAAAGCCGGGTTTAAAGTGAAAAAAAAGGGTTGATTTCCTTTCAGATTTCCAGCCGTTTATTTATTTGTAGCTTTGCATTGCTGTAATTGCTATCGCGTTTCTTTGAAACGAGGAAAGTCCGGACAGCATAGAGCATCGCACCGGTGAACAGCCGGGTCTCGATTTATCGGGAACAGAAAGTGCCACAGAAAATAACCGTCCGCCTTTGGCGGATAAGGGTGAAAACGGGAGGTAAGAGCTCCCGGCAACCTCCAGTAATGGCGGTTGGGGGTAAACCTTGCGTGCTGAAATGCCACATAGGTTCTGGTAACGAAAGTTGGAGAATGACTCGTTCTCTCTGAAAAGGCCGGAATGGGTAGGCAGCTTGATTCTCCAGGGCAACCTGAAGAACAGATAAATGATAGCATGTAACAGAATCCGGCTTATTTATTGCAGCAAAAAGGCCTTCAAGATTGAAGGCCTTTTTTTTAATCAGAGCATCAACGAATTAGTTATTAGCAGTGTAGAAATTGAAATTGATTTCAGCATCAGCTGAATTAAATTCACCAACAGGATCTATTTTATAAGTTTCTTTAAATAATTTATTCAACTCAATATCAGATTTTTGTGCATAATAAGTAAAGTTGTTATTAATATTATAAGCATAAAATTCTGAGGTGGTTTTATCATCCTCGTGTTGAGAAATGAGGTATAAATTGACCAACTTGTACTGTTCGTAGAATTCAGTGTTTATTTCGAAGTCGCCATTAATCGACTCGGGTTGAATCAGTTTGAAATTTTTTAAATCCCGGATTTCATTTGCCATATTTCGATTTATTTCTCTGTCTGCTCTTCTGAAAAGCTTTGTATCGGGCATTGAAATTTTTACATTTTTGAAATCGTCTCCAGTTTCCAGGTGGATATAAAAATCAATGATGTTGCTGTCTGTTACATTCTTTGGTGTGTTTATAGATGCGAAATTGTTGATCGAGGTTAATGTAATCGTTAACAATAGGATAGAGGATCTGAATACCTTGAAAAGGCTGATCATCTTTGCGTTAAAGGGAGTGCTTTTTTTCATCATAGTTGCCTGAATTTCGTCTTTCATATAAAACAGTTTTAGAATTCTCATAAGCAAGTAACCGTTCTATCATTGGATGTCTTAGTAAAAAGAAACTGTGCTAAAACATCGTTAATTACTTTGTGTAATTGTGACGCAAAGATAATGATATATTGTCTAATTAAAACCTTAAAATCCTAAATATTTTAAAAAATATTCAAAAAATAATACGAATTGACTCTTATTTGATAAAAAACAACGAAAACAAGGCAGAATATTGAATGTTGTCTAAAAAAATCGAACTTTAAAAGCTAAAGTTGTAAAAAGTCTAAATAAAAAATAATTAAATACTTGAAAATCAATATTTAGGAAGAGGCTAGATTAAATCCAGGGCTTTTGCAAAAGTAGTTACAACTGGAACTACGGTTAATGATACCAAGGCTGGCAAGTAGAAATAAACAGCAACTGATAGTGCCAAAGAAAGGAAGAAAAGCATCCAGAACATATTTTTTTGGCTCTTTGTCATATCTTTTTGATTTATAGGCAAATTTAAAACAAGAAACTTTTAAACAGAAATTTCTGTTTCCACATTTATATTTTTAATGTGTAATCAATACACTTTATTGAAAATCCGTATCTTGTCGCGTTCCAACAATGACTGTTATGTTGCTTAGCATCTTTGTAAGATTTTCGACCAAACCTGGACAACAGTTAAAACTCACAGGGAATCTGCCTCAATTGGGTTCGGGTGATCCTGCTAATGCTGTTATGATGGAATACCATGATCAGCAGCATTGGAAAATAACTTTGAATTTATCCAACGCCGATATAAAAAAATTCACCTATCTACAATATCAATATATATATACTGATGATCATGGCAACTATGCTGAAGATTGGGGTGAAAACAGAAGAATCGATATAAAAGATTTATCTGATGGATCGATCTTGCTTGATACATGGATCGATATGGGTGCAATGCAGAATAATTTTTATACAGCCCCATTCAAAAATATTTATGGCAATAATCGTAAGAAAACATTCAAAAAGGACAAGCGCAAGAAATTTTTATTCAATGTTTGGGCTCCACTTTTGAAAGAACATGAATCAATTGTAATCGTAGGCAGCAATCAGTATTTTGGGAATTGGGATATCCAAAAAGGAATTCCCATGAAATTTAATGGCCATGCCTGGGCTGCACAAGTTGATGCAATAAGTGATCTGGGTTTTCTTGAATATAAGTACTGTGTTGTAGATCAGAAAGGTAAATTGCTTCGATATGAAAACGGATCTAATCGATTATTAAGCCAGCCAATTGCTGAAAATAATTTTATCATTCAGGATGGTTATGCAAGGTTGGATGATCAGTTCAAAGGAACTGGCATCGCAATTCCGGTTTTCAGTCTACGAACAAAAAAAAGTTTTGGAGTAGGGGAGTTTAACGATATTAAACAGCTTGTTGATTGGGCTTCAGATGTATCCCTGAAAATGATTCAACTTTTGCCTGTAAATGATACTATTTCAACCCATACGAAAGCTGATTCATATCCTTACGCAGCAATTTCTGCATTCGCGCTGCACCCATTATATATATCCATAGAAAGTATTGCAGGTGCAGAAAACAAAAAATTAATCAGCAATATTGTTAAGCATAAAAAGGAATTGAATCAATCTGAAGGAGTTTGTTATGAAGAAGTAATGAAATATAAACTTCATGCACTGCAGATTTTATTTGATGCTCAAGAGACGGATCTTTTTGAAGATGAATTGTTTATTGAATTTTATCAAAAAAATAAATCGTGGCTTCAGCCTTATGCAGTTTTTTCATTTTTGCGTGATAAGTTCAAGACAGCTGATACAACCCAATGGGAGGAGTTTCAATATTTCAGTCAATCTATCATAGATAAGCTTTCATCTCCCAAATCCACTTCCTATAAAAAAATCGCTTTTTATTATTTTGTTCAATATCATTTGCATCTTCAGCTCAAGAAAGCTCATGAGTACGCCAATAAAAAAGGGATTGTTTTAAAAGGAGATATTGCCATTGGAGTAAATAAACATGGTGTTGATACTTGGATGGACCCATCTCTGTATCATTTAGACATGCAAGCTGGAGCGCCTCCAGATGATTTCGCCGTTAAGGGTCAAAATTGGGGTTTCCCTACTTACAATTGGGAAGTCATGAAAAAGAACCATTATACATGGTGGAAACAACGTTTTGAGCAAATGTCTAATTATTTTGATGCTTTCCGTATTGATCATATTCTTGGTTTCTTCAGAATTTGGTCTATTCCCTCAGATGCTGTGGAAGGTATCATGGGGAGATTTGTTCCGGCCATTTCCGTTACAAAAAAAGAAATTACTTCAATAGGAATTGATTTTTCTGAAATTCGATTCTGTCATCCTTACATTACTGATACTGTATTGTGGGAGATATCTGCTGGTAATGAGGAGGGAGTAAAAAGATTTTTGAAACAAATGTCAGATGGTCGCTATCAGTTCAAAGAAGAGTTCAATACCCAATTAAAAATTGAAAATCATTTTAGTAAATTAGAAGAGTGCGATGAGCATGCAGAACTGAAACAAACACTATTTAATTTACATACGAATATTATATTCCACAAAGATCCTGCTGAACAAGATCATTATCATTTTAGGTTCAATGCTCAACAAACACTTTCATTTCATCATTTACCTTCAGATGAGCAAAATGCCTTGATTGAATTATACAACGACTATTTTTTCCATCGACAGGATGAGCTATGGAAAAAAGCCGCGCTTGAAAAACTTCCTGCCCTCAAAAGAAGCACAGATATGCTGATATGCGGTGAAGATCTTGGTATGGTTCCTAAAACTGTTCCCGAGGTGATGTCCTATCTCGGATTTCTATGCATGGAGGTTCAACGAATGTCAAAAAAATTAAATACACAATTTTTAAATCCTGCACACTCCGCATATCTGACTGTTGTAACACCCTCTACCCACGACATGAGTACCATCCGTGAATGGTGGTTGGAAGATAAAAAGGCTTCACAAAATTTTTTCAACCAAGAACTTTGGCAATATGGAGAGGCGCCACATGAAGCCAATGTGCATATTGTTAAGTCAATTATCCTACAGCACTTGGCTTCCCCTGCAATGTGGGCTGTGTTTCAGTTACAAGATTTGTTTGCAATGGATGAATCATTGAGATTGGTTGATCCATATAAAGAAAGGATCAATATCCCGGGTGATTCGAAACATTATTGGAGATATCGAATGCCAATTGATATGGAAGATCTTCAAAAGAAGAAAAATTTCAACGAACTGTTGCATTATTTCATCACATCTAATGGTAGGTAGTGCTTAGTATTAAATACTGGAAAAAAGAACTTGCTTTTCAACATCCTTTTACCATTTCAAAGGGAACAAAAACACATCAACCTGTTTTTATTGTTGAACTTTCATGGAGAGGTATTAAAGCATACGGGGAAGCCCCTGCAATTTCATATTACAACATCACAACAGAAAAAATGGCAGAAGACCTCGAAGCAAAGCGAACTGCCATTGAGAAATTTTCATTTACAGATCCCAAACGATTTTGGCATTTTTTGCATCACCTAATTCCAAACAATCCTTTTTTGGTTTCTGCGCTTGATATGGCAGGGTGGGACTTGTTTGGAAAAATCCGAAGACTTCCTTTGCATAAAATTTGGTGTACCGATATCGATAAGATACCTCTTACAGATTATACCATCGGAATGGATGTAAAAGAGAAGATGCTAGAAAAAATTCAATCTCATCCGGCTCCAATTTATAAGATAAAAGTAGGAGGTAAACAGGATCTTGAAATTCTTGAGGCAATCACTTCAACTACAAATGCACTCATTCGGGTTGACGCAAATGCAGGGTGGAACTTTCAACAGGCAGTTGAATTGCTGCCGGAATTGGAAAAATTTGGTATTGAATTCATTGAGCAGCCATTGCCAATAGATCAATGGCAAGAAATGGCTGAATTAAAGAAGAAATCGAACATTCCATTGATTGCAGACGAATCATGTGTATTTCTAAAAGATATAGAACCCTGTATCAATTCCTTTGATGGAATCAACATAAAACTTACAAAATCAAGTGGCATTACTCCAGCCATCGAGATGATAAAACTTGCCCGTAAGAACAACATGAAAGTCATGCTTGGATGCATGAATGAGTCCACCCTGGGAACTTCTGCAATTGTTCACCTTTCACCACTAGTCGATTATTTGGATGCTGATGGACCTCTGCTATTACAGGAAGATTTAGCAAGTGGGCTTACGCTTAAAGATCACGTATGGCAATTGCCAACAAATCCTGGACTAGGAATCGTTGTAAAAGAAGGATTATAGAATTTTATAGGAAATTCCAATTCCAACAGTTCTTGGATTGCCTAAATGAACGGCTCCAAAATCATATCCATAGATGAAATATTTTTTATCAGTTATGTTTCTCGCCCATAGATAGACATTGATGTTTGAAATCTTGAAGCCTATTTGAGCATGAATCAGCCCATATGCTTTTTGTTCAATTACATTTGTAACATCAAAATACTGTTTACCCGTGAATTGATATTGTAAGTTTGCCCAACATTCATTTTTGCCTAATTTCTTTTGATAGGTACTATTAAAAAATTGCGTCGTATTGGGGGTGAAAATCTGTTTGTTTTTGTCTAATTGCATTTGCATGCCATTGATTACGGTTGAATAGCGATCATATATTGCATTGGTGAATCCTGCATTGTATTGAAGAGTCAACCCACGAATAGGTTTTGCACTTATTTCCCATTCTAATCCTTTACTTCTTAAAATACCTGCATTTTTTGTAATGGTGAATGCATCTGGCAATACAAGAAAGGGAGTTTGAATGTTATTGACATGGTTATAAAATACAGCCAAGGCATATTGAATCGTTTTCTCTTTATTCATTCCTTTTAATCCTAATTCAAACATGCTTGAGAATTCAGGTAAAAATGCTGAAAGCGGAAGTTGGGAAGGATCACTTGAGATATTTGAAAGTCCACCTGACCTGAACCCTCTGCTGTAAGTTAGGTATATAAATTGTTGATCACCTATTACATAATTGAGGCCAAATTTTGGTGAAAATGCAGAGAAGTTTTTCTTTGCCGTAGTATCATTCAGTATGAGAAAAGGTGGATATGGTGTTTTTTCATACTCACTCTTTACGGTCAGTGAACGTTGTTCTTGGTCAAATCTTACACCAGCCTGAAATGACAATTTTTTGTTGAACTGGTAAGTTCCATGAGCATATCCTGCAATACCATTGATATTTGAATGGTTGTATGAGATGATAGAGAAGTTTTTATCAGGCACACCTATGAAACCTGCATCTTTACCAAATACGGTTGCCTGTTTAGTCGGACTGCTATTGATGAAATGGTATATACCGGTAGTCCATGCAAGTTTTTTGTTTTTCTGATTGGATGATTGAAATTTCAGTTCATTTGTGAAAGCTTTTACGTTGTTGTAGGATTTACCATAGTTGTTGAAAATACCGATGATTTCATATTCGGAAAAATCCGCATCCAATGTATTGTCATAATATCTGTAATTGTTTTGATACGCAGACTGAAAGCTTATGTTAACGTCTTTCCCTTTGTGTTGCAAAACAATGGATGCATTGTTGGTTTGATCATGCATTTCAGTAACTTGGTTTTGTGAAAGATGATAGGGCTTGACCAACGCTGTGGTATAATCTCCATTCAATGGAAATGCGCCATTGTTCAATGCTATATAGTTTTTCAGATCTGCCTGAATCGTCCAATTATTTTTCATTACATACTTTAATTGTACAGCGCCAATTCTCTGTCTTTGCTTATCGTATGTAGAAGCGGTAAAATCATTTGTATAATATCCATTTCTTGCATCATGAAGTATGGAGGCGCTTAAATAAATTTTATCTTTAATGATGGGGGACTTTAATTGTGCGCTTATTCTTTTCTGTCCATAATTTCCAACACTCAGGTCTGCTATTAAGCTTGGCTGATTGGTTGGTTTTTTTGTTATGATATTAATTACACCTCCCATACTGTTGCGTCCATAAAAAGTACTCTGAGGGCCTCTCAAAATCTCAATGCTTTCTATGTCATTTAACTGTGGTATATAAGTATCCAAATTAAATTGTGCAACTCCATCAATATAGGTTGCAACTGCTTGGTCGTATGAGGTAGTAACGATACCTCTTATACCGGCAATATTTCTGTTATCGCCAGATTGTGATAATGTAACATTTGGGGCGATGCCCGTTAAGTTATTGATTTCCCAAACTCTGAATAGCTGAATTTGTTCCGCACCCAAATAAGTAATAGATGAAGGTGTTTTTAATTGTGTTTGTTGCTTTTTTTCAGCACTGTAAATGATAATTTCTTGAAGGCTTTTATCATTGTTTATTTTTTTATTGGCCGAAGAATCAGATTCTTGTGCAAGTGATATATTGTTTAAAACAAGAATGGTCAAAAAAAGAAATTGGGTACGAAAAAGGGACATAAATGGTTTATTTTAAAAGAGCATCAATTTGCTTGTTGTTGATTTCGCAGAAAAATTCACTGATATTGTCTGTACATTTTTCAATAAATATTTTTCCTTTTTCAGGACTTGCTTTTGAAGGATCTCCAGATCCAGTGTCTTTGGTAATTTTCGTCCAAGGTCTTTGTGTCCAGGCCCAGCCTTCTTGAAATCCTTTTGGAGTGAATTTTTTGCTTGCACCATCTCCTGCCATTTCAATTGGAAGAAGAATTTCTGGGTGAAGGTGCATCATCACACTTGTTTCCATCTCATCCGCATGATCGCCTTTGTTAACAAAGATATCATCTTTCCTGGCCGATTGAAACCAGTTGATGACAGATATAAACAATGAAGGGTAAAGTCCTGCCAATTCTCTGATGATTGACATGAAATTGTTGGCACCATGTCCATTTAATATGATGAATTTGGTTGCACCATGCCTCAATACAACATCGCATACATCTTTGAGAATCGCAAGCTGAGTAGAGGGATTCATGTTCATGCAGTAAGCGATGTCCAACTGTCCAGTATTTACTCCAAAGGGGATACATGGTAACACCAACACTTTTGTTCCTTTTGCCCATGCTTTTTCTGCCGCACCGAATGCAATGGCATCAGCTTGGTAATTGTCGGTTGCATATGGCATGTGATAATTGTGTGCTTCTGTAGCTCCCCATGGGAGTACTACAATGTCAAATGAGTGTTGTTGAATTTCCTTCCAGTTTGTTTCTGCAAGCACATAAGGGCGTGGCTTCGTATTCATATGTTATTTCTTTTTTCTGAAATTGATTTTATTGAATTGATCGATACATTTAATTCAAAGCCGATCAGCAATACAAGTGAGTTCACAAATACCAAAAACATTAATATAAGGATGCTTCCCAGGGAGCCATAAATCTTATTGTATGATGCTATGTTGTTTACCCAATAAGAAAACAGGTATGAGAACAGGATGATCAATATGGTAGCCAGAATTGATCCGGGCGTTCTTATTTTCCATTTCTTCTGAACATGAGGGGCATATCGATATATCAGGCCTATTGCAAAGAATATTAAAAGTACTGTCAACGCAACTTGGGTTGTTGCAATTACCCAGTCTAATGAATGGTTTTTGATGTGAAGGCTTTTGCTGATGTATCCAAGAAACACATTTTGAGTAAACATAATAAAAATAGTTGCAAGGATGAGTAATACAATGATCAAGGTTAATCTTATTGCAGCCAGTCTTATTTGAATGAAGTTTCTATTCTCAACCTCAATATGTAACATAGATTTTCTAAAAGTTCTCATCAGAGTAATGGTTGCATTGGAAGAAAAATATGCCGCCAAAAGTAAACCAAATGATAGGGTTCCCGTTCCTGCTGCAAAGAAGTCGTCTGTAACATTCTTAATCATTAAATATGTTCTATTATCTGGTATTATATTTTTTAGAAGGATCAATATCTCTGAGTAAAGTTTTTTTGAACCAGGTAAAAGAGAAATCGTGGTGAAAATAAAGATGAAAAGTGGAGGAATTGCCATTAGGAAATTAAATGCAACTGATGCAGCCCTTTCATTGAGTCCAATTTGCCTGGTTTGTTTAATAAAGAATACTATAACATCATACAATGGAATTCCCTCAAATCCCGGAAGCACAAGTTTCTTGGACCAATCAATGATAGGTTTGATTGGCCAACTTTCAATGATGATCCTTTGCAGTTTGATCATGTGTCTTAATGAATCCTCAGACTATCCAATGCCCTTTGGTACTTTTTTGCATTTTTTAAATGCTCTTTGTCTGTTGCGGCAAAATTGTGTGAACCTGAGAAATCCTCCTTTGCACAAAAGTACAAATAGTCTGTCTTTTGGCCTTCTAAAACAGCGTCTATTGAAGAAATGGAAGCAGTACAAATGGGACCGGGAGGTAGTCCTTTCTTCTTATAGGTATTATAAGGTGAGGAACTGGAAGAATTGATGTGATTAAGTGTAATCCTTTTTAGAGAAAAATTGTTCAAAGCAAATTTGATGGTGGGGTCAGCGCCGAGGTTCATTCCTTTTTTTAGCCGGTTAACATATACACTTGCAATGGTGGGTTTCTCTTCATTGTTGTTTGTTTCTTCCTCCACAATTGAAGCAATTGTATAAATTTCCTCTTTTGATAGTTGTAATTGTTGTGCTTTGTCTATTCTGTTGCTTGTCCAAAAATCATTGGATTCCTTGTTCATTCTTTCAATGAATTCCTTTGGGCTCACATTCCAGTAAATTTCATATGTATTCGGAATGATCAGTGTCATGAGTGTCTGTTGGGTTACTCCAAATGAAGCCAGGGAGTCATTGTTTTGAATAAACGAATTGAATTGACTTTCGGTGAACTCGAATTTGGTAGATACAAACTTTGCAAGATCACGGTTGGTTCTGAATTTATTTATGGTTAGTGTGATAGGTGTCTGTCTTCCACCGTTTAACTTTCGGAAAAAACTAAATATGCTGGCGTCTTTTTTGATTACATACCTACCAGGTTTGATATGATCCCAGTAACCAAACCATTCTGCTAAGCCAAGAAAACTGCTATATTGGGCTGATTTGATGGATGATTTTATCTTATTTTTTACAAAATTTTTATTTGCCTTATTAGAAGGAATGAGAATTACAACTTCTTCCCCTTTGAAATTCGTTGCAGGTCTTAGGAAAAGTGTGTAAAAGAAAGCAGCAAAAACAATGGCAAGAATAGTGATCAAGGCAAGGCCTGTGCGTCCGCTTTTTTTCTTTGTTTTCTTCTTTTTAATCGTTTTTTTAACAGTTGCCATATACCCTAATATAATAAAAAACCCCGCTTTATTGAGCGGGGTTGTTATGAAGTAGAAATCATTATTTTACTGGCGCAGGATTTACAGGTTGTGCCGGTATGGCTGGAGTTGGTTGATTTGAGGGAGCTCCAGTAGTAGGAATATTTTTGATGGTCTCAGTCGATACACCTTTCCCAGTTTTGATAACAAGTGCAGAAACCAGGCAGAGAATTACCAATGTGCTTGCCAGGATCCATGTTCCTTTTTCTAAAACATCGGTAGTTTGTTTAACTCCCATGAATTGATTGCTGAAGCCAGCAATATTACCAGACAATCCGCCGCCTTTTGGATTTTGAATCAAGACAATTGCTCCTAATAGGATAGAGGCCAGTATGATAAGTACGATGAATAAAGTTGTCATATCTTATTTTCTTTAATCTGTTGAATCTTGTCGGCAAAAGTATGATGATTGGCAGGATTTTGCAAACTTAATTTCTGGTAGATTTCAATGGCTTTTTCACGCATTCCCTGCTTTAAATATACCTCAGCCATGGCCTCAGTATACACCTCATTTGAGTCTTGATCTTTGACCTCAGTAGTATTGCCAAAAATCTCATCAATGTTTTTATAGGTGGTTGTTTCAGGTGCAGGTTGAAGACGCTTCATGGTTCTGAGCCAGGCAGTGAAGGACTGTACTTTCTTATACAATTCATCTTTTTGCTCTTCTTTTGAAAGTTTAATTCCCTGTGAGGCAAAATAATCTACCGTGTGATAAGGCTCAATTGGAATGTTTAAATCTTCTTCAGCAGTTGATGTTTCGGCATCTAAGTTTTCAACCACTTCATCAGCTTTTTCTTCTTCTATAATTAGCTGACTATTTTCTACCTGATTGCTTTTAAATGAACCTATCTCTGCATCATCATTCAGTAAATAGTGCAACCACTGAGGTTGATTGTAAAATAAAGCTGTATGAGAAGCAGCTTCTTTATATTTAAAGTGAAGAGATTTTTTTAATTTTTTTGAATAAAGGAAATGAATAATTGAGGAATACGGATATGTTTCAGCCATTCCTTTTAGCTCATCAACAGTAAGTTCATTCAAACTTTCCCTTTCAAAAAGCGATTGTACCAAAAAGTCCGTTTCTTTCGCCATCATGCTAATATAAGACCTTTACCAATTGGAAAAAATTCGGTTGAAAATTTCATCAGAGAGGTTGTTTACCATTTGATCATTTAGGTCAAGTTCAGCTTGAGAAAGGCTTTTGGTGGCAGAAAATGGGAAGTTTCTCGTGATGTCGGTTTCAAAGTTTTTCTTATCATCTTTTTTGTTCCGAAAAATGATGTGTACGGTGACATTCAGGTTATTGCTGGCAACCTGCTGTTGAGATATGCCTGAGGTGCTCACAGAGTAATCACTTACATAACCACTGATCTCATAATCTGCTTCATCATTGGTCTGGGATAACCTGGTTTGGTTGACTATTTTCTGACGTAATTTATCGGTTAGCTTTGGACTTAATTGTGGATTGATATACCGGGCCTTGTTTTCAATGAAAAAAACTTTAACTGTTTTGATTTCAGGTGGAATAGGAGCTGCATCTTTCAGAGAATAACGACATGTACCCTGAAAGCAAAATATTGCAATCATTGCTGTTATTAGAAAGCGAATGGATTTGTGTGATTTTTTACTCCTCAATATCATATTCCTTTAATTTTCTGTATAGCGTTCTTTCACTGATGCCTAAATCTGAAGCTGCATCTTTTCTCTTCCCCTTGTGCTTTTTCAAGGCCTTTTCAATCAGTTCCTTTTCTTTGTCCATGATATTAAGAGATTCATCCACCACAATCGATTCTTCAACGTCTCTGTTGTCAGATAAAATTACCGGTTGACTGGAGTGAACAGGTATAATGTTGTTGTGTGATGAACTTTCATGTATTGCGCGATTCGTCAAAGGAATTTCCTGGCGGTAATTGTCCTCCACCATTTGTGAAACAGTGCTCGCCATGGAAGGATTTTGTACGATTTCAAAAAACATTTTTTTCATTTCTGTAACATCCTTTTTCAAATCGAAAAACAATTTGTAAAGAATGTCGCGCTCATTCATGAACTCCGCTTTTCCAACTCCAGGTTGATTTCCATTTACGAGCATAGGAAGATTGTTCTGAGTGGTTTTTGGTAGGAATTTTTCCATTTCCTGCGCGGTGATGGATTTTTCTTCTGCCAATACCGATATCTGTTCAGCAATATTTTTTAATTCCCTCACATTGCCTGGCCATGGGTAGTTCAATAAAACCTGTTTGGCTTCATCTGTTAATTGAATGGGACTGGTTCTGTATTTTTCTGCAAAATCAACTGCAAATTTTCTGAAGAGTAGGATGATGTCTTCTTTTCTTTCTCTGAGTGATGGAACCCTAATGGGGACAGTATTTAATCTGTAATACAAGTCTTCCCTGAATTTATTGCTTTGGGTTGCTGTGAGTAGATCTTTATTGGTTGCAGCAATGACTCTTACATCCGTTTTTTGCACTTTTGAAGAACCAACCCGTATAAACTCTGAATTTTCTAACACGCGTAGCAACCTTGCTTGGGTGCCAAGTGGCATTTCACCAATTTCATCCATAAAAAGTGTTCCACCATTCACCGTTTCAAAATATCCTTTTCTGGCATCGACCGCACCTGTGAATGAACCCTTTTCATGTCCGAACAATTCTGAATCAATTGTACCTTCTGGAATAGCACCACAGTTAACTGCGATAAAAGGATTGTGTTTGCGTGGGGAGAGCGCATGAATGATTTGAGAAAAAATTTCCTTACCTACACCGCTTTCTCCGACAATTAAAACTGTTAGATCTGTGTTGGCCACCTGGGCAGCAACCTGTAACGCATAGTTGAGCGAAGGGGAGTTGCCTATGATTCCAAATCTGTTTTTTAGACTTTGTAAATCCATCTTAAATATTTTTTAGGAAACCATGTCTCCAAACAATGTTCCTTGTGTACAATCTTTCACTTCAATCCAAACATAATCTCCTGGCTGCAAGGCTTTGTCACTTTTGTCAAATACAACTACTTTGTTCTGGCTGTTTCTTCCCATCCATTGTTTGTCGCTGCGTTTTGAATTTCCTTCAATCAGTACTTCAACTTTTTTTCCTATGTCCAGTTTGTTGGTTTCGAGAGACAACTGATTCTGTAAAGAAACAATTTCTTCAAGCCGCTTCTTTTTAACGTCCATGGGAACATCATCTTTGTATCGCTTGGCCGCCAGTGTTCCAGGTCTTTCTGAATACATAAACATATAACTGAATTCATACTTCGAATTACGCATGACATCAAGTGTATCTAAATGATCTTGCTCATCCTCTGTACAGAAGCCTGCAATGATGTCTGAACTAATGGCACAATCAGGCATGATTTCTTTTATTCTTTTCACTTTTGCCATGTACCATTCCCTTGTATATGTCCTGTTCATGAGCTGAAGGATCCTGGTAGAACCGCTTTGCAAGGGAAGATGTATGTACTTGCAAATATTATCGTATGCCTTCATGGTTTGAAGCACCTTTTCGGTAATGTCTTTTGGGTGTGAAGTGCTGAAACGCACACGGAGCTTTGGATCGATCAATGCAACTTGCTCCAATAAAAGAGCGAAATCTACTGCATGATTGGTGGCCGGATCAACCCAATAATAGCTGTCTACATTCTGTCCAAGCAAAGTAACTTCTTTGAATCCTCTATTAAATAAATCTTTACACTCATTGATAATGGAGGCATTATCTCTGCTTCTTTCTCTTCCCCTGGTAAATGGTACTACACAAAAAGCACACATATTATTGCAACCTCTCATGATGCTGACAAATGCAGTTATTCCATTTGAGTTTATTCGAATGGGAGAAATATCAGCATAGGTTTCTTCACGACTAAGTAAAACATTTACTGCCTTTGTACCGGTTTCTGCTTCTTCAATCAATTGAGGAAGCGTTCGGTATGCATCTGGACCAACTACAATATCAACCAGCTTTTCTTCCTCCAACAATTTGCTCTTGAGTCTTTCTGCCATACAGCCGAGTACACCAATAAGCAAAGCAGGATTTTTCCTCTTGATTTTTTTGAACTCAGTGAGTCGCTTTCTGATCGTTTGTTCTGCCTTTTCCCGAATTGAACATGTATTGAGCAAGATCAAATTTGCTTCATCCGCATCGCGGGTTGAACCGAAGCCTGATGTATTTAAAATAGAAGCTATTATTTCACTGTCACTGAAATTCATTTGGCAGCCATAACTTTCGATATAAAACCGTTTTCCCATACCTGAACTCCCTTCTTCAAGTCCTTGGTAGGCTTCACCCTGACGGGATTCATCCATCACTTTTTGTTCTATTTCCAACATCCCGCAAAATTAGTAAAAAGAGAGAAAGTGACAAATTGTCACCTGTTAAATTTCAGTCTTAATCCGTTTTCCAAGCCATGATGATCCTATTGGAATTATCCATCTATCCAACAATTCGCCTTTGGTTTGAACTGAATGATCAAAGAATAGTGTATTGGCCGTTACGAACCCTTTGTCGAGCGCATACTGAACCTGACTTATTGGGAGAAGCTCAATTTTATCTTTAACTACAAAAGCAAGATTGGTTCTTTCAAACATTGAAACGTTGAAATTGGTCTCAATGTTTTTGATGGTTCTAACCGAACTGTCTGTGCTGCATCCACTAACTCCTGTCTGTTCTTCATCAGCCATTATAATGATGAACTGACCAAAAAACAACGTAGCAAATCCTTTCACAGGTATGCCATGTGACTTCCAGTTATTCGTGAAATCAGTCAGGATGGTTTCAATGTTAAGAGCTTCAGCAATGGAAAACATACGATTGGATTGATATATCCAAACCTTCGAATGATGGCTGAATTCAGATGGTATGAGATCTGCGTATGATAAATTCATAATTCAATTGATTGTGCGATCAACTCTGCGATATCCAAAACTTTTATATCCTCTTGTTTTTCATTCAATTTTATTCCGTCTGTTAACATGGTATTGCAAAACGGACAAGCAGATGCTATTACTGATGCACCCGAGTCCAATGCATCCTTTGTTCTTGCCAAATTAATTCTTGAATTTCCTTTTTCTTCTTCTTTAAACATTTGTGCACCACCTGCTCCACAGCAGAGTCCATTGCTTTTGCATCTTTTCATTTCCACCAAAGATGCATCCAAAGCCTCTATAACTGCTCTGGGTGCCTGGTATATATTGTTGCTTCTTCCCAAATAACAGGAGTCGTGAAAAGTTATTTTCTTTCCTTTAAAAGTTCCGTTTTCATTCAACACAATTTTTCCTTGGTCAATTAATTGCTGTAGCATGGTGCTATGATGTATTACTTCGTAATTACCTCCAAGTTCTGGATATTCGTTTTTAAGGGTATTGAAGCAATGCGGACAAGCAGTTACAATTTTTTTTATCTGATAGCTATTCAATAACTGAATATTTTGATATGCCATCATTTGAAATTGAAATTCATTTCCTGCTCTTCTTGCAGGATCACCTGTACACATTTCTTCTTTACCTAGGATGGCATAAGAGATTCCAACTTTGTTGAGAATGGTTACAAATGCCTTGGTGATGGATTGTGCCCTGGCATCAAAACTGCCAGCACATCCAACCCAGAAAAGTATTTCTGGTTGATTTCCTTTGTTTATTTCTTCAGACCAAATGGGCACATTCATGTTGATTCTTTTGTCCAATCAATTCTTTGATCGGGTGAAAACTTCCACGGCGCAAAATTATTTTCAATATTTCCAAACATGGATGTCCACTCTTGAGGAGATGAACTTTTTTCCATAATCAAGTATCTTCTTAATTGAACAATAATATCTAGCGGATTTATACTGACGGGGCAAGCTTCAACACATGCATTGCAAGTTGTACATGCCCTAAGCTCTTCTTCTTTGATGTAATCGAATAACAAAGATTTTTCTTCAGCCTTCCAATCAATTTGATGTTCTATTTTTTTAGCAATTTCTTCAGCTCTGTCGCGGGTTGACATCATTATTTTTCTGGGTGAGAGTAGTTTACCCGTTTGGTTGGCAGGACAAGCATCTGTGCATCTTCCACATTCAGTGCAACTGAAAGCATCCAGTAAGTTTTTCCATGATAAATCAGTGATATCTTTTGCGCCAAACGTATGTGCCTGCTCGCCTGGTGAAGAAGGGGCCAGCTCTGGCTGAAAAGCATATTTCACTTCATTTTGCACGGTTGGCATGTTCTTCATCTTACCTGGCGGATCCAATCTCGCATAATATGCATTTGGAAATGCAAGGATGATATGAAGGTGTTTTGATCTTGATAAGTAGTTTAAAAAGCCTAACACGCCAATAATATGGAGCCACCAGCAAATTCTTTCTGTAATGATGATGGTTTCTGTAGAAAAATAATTGAGCAGGGGATGAGCAAAAGAAGAAAAAAGAAATGTTCCAGTGAAGTGTTGTGAGTACGGCTGGATTCCTTTTGATTGCAAAAAGGTATCTGCCGCATTCATTTTTAAAAACAACAACATCAGAATGATTTCAGTGACCAGGATGATGTTGGCATCTTTAGATGGCCATCCTTTCAGATCTGATGATTGAAGTCGCTTTACTGAAAGAGCATTTCTTCTAATAAAAAAGATGACACAGGCTACAATTACTGATATTGCTAAAAATTCAAAACTGTTTATCAGGTAAGAATAGTAGTTTGGAATCCACCCCAATAAAAATCGATGCGTGCCCAAAAATCCATCTACAATGATTTCAATCATTTCGATGTTAATAATGATAAATCCAGCATATACAAACAAGTGGAGTAAAGCAACGGGAACTTTTTTGAACATTTTCTTTTGTCCAAATGCCAGCATAAAAACATTCATCCACCTTCTGGAAGGTTGATCCTCAAATTTCTCTGACTGGCCCAGTAAAATCAGTTTTCTGATCATGGCCATTCTTTTTGAGAAAAAATAAATGGCAGTCAAAAAAACACCCGCAAAAAGAATTTGTTGGAAAATTTCCATGCAAAAAACTTAGTTATGCTAAATTACATGATGTAAAAGTAATTCCACTGTATAATGAACAAGAAATACATACTAAGCGCAGAAAAAGCCCACATGAAGTTGAGGAGAATCGCATTCCAGATTTTAGAACAAAATGCTGAAAAGGATGCTATCCATATTGCGGGCGTCAAAGAAAATGGATTTCTGATCGCGCAGGAATTAAAAAAAGTATTGGAAGAAATCTCGACTTTTAAAATTGAGCTTTCTGCAATTGAACTTGATAAAACAAATCCAATTGATTGCAAAATCGATCCATCGGTAGTTTTTAAGAACAAAAATGTATTGATTGTCGATGATGTAGTAAACAGCGGAAAAGCGATGCTGCATGCTATTCAACCAATTTTGGCTCTACAGCCTCAAAGTGTTCAAACCGCCACGCTCGTAGAAAGGAGTTACAAGACATATCCATTACATGTAAACTATGTTGGTGTTTCACTTTCTACTACACTTGAAGATCATATATCTGTTGTCTTCAAAAATGGTGAGCTACAGGGGGCTTATTTAGAATAGTCTTCTCGAATTCAATTGTTATTTTTGTAAAAACCTTTAAGAATGGAAATTGCAATTCAGCAAAAAGTAGACAGCTGGCTAAATGGAAATTATGATGAAGCTACCAAAGCAGAAATACGTAAGATGCAGGTTGAAAATCCAACTGAATTGGGTGACGCATTCTATAAAAATCTTGAATTTGGCACCGGTGGGTTAAGAGGAATCATGGGGGTTGGCACCAACAGGATCAATCAATATACAGTTGGGATGGCTACTCAAGGCTTCGCCAATTATTTAATTAAAATGTTTCCCAATCAGCAACTCAGGGTTGCTGTAGCACATGATAGCAGAAACAACAGTCGTCTTTTTGCAGAAATAACTGCCAATGTAATGGCAGCCAATGGGATTCAGGTTTTTTTATTTGAAGCATTGCGTCCTACTCCCGAACTTTCCTTTACCATCCGTCATAAATCTTGTCATGGAGGCGTTGTTTGTACAGCCTCTCACAATCCTAAAGAATACAATGGGTATAAGGCTTACTATAATGATGGAGGTCAACTTGTTCCTCCACACGATAAAAATGTAATTGTGGAAGTCGAGAAAATTGCAGGAGTAGATGATGTAAAATGGAAGGGAGGTGAACATAATATTCATCTCATAGGGGAAGAGATGGACAAGGCCTATGTAGAAATGGTGAAGAGTTTGAGTGTTTATCCAGATGTAATTCAGAAGCAAAAAAATCTAAAAATTGTTTATACTCCCATACATGGAACTGGAATCACAATGGTTCCAAGGGTTTTAAAGTCTTATGGATTTGAGAACGTCATTTTGGTTGATGAGCAAATTGAACCAAATGGAAATTTTCCCACTGTTGTGTATCCCAATCCAGAAGAGAGTGAAGCGATGAGCCTTGGACTCAAAAAAGCAAAAGAAATGGATGCAGATATATTGTTGGGCACTGATCCGGATGCAGATAGAGTAGGTATTGGTGTTAAGGATCATCATGGTAATTGGGTTTTGATGAATGGTAATCAAACAGCAGTATTGGCATTTAATTATATGATTGAAGCAAGAAAGAAAAAAGGGCTTGCCAAGGAAAATGATATGGTGGTAAAAACAGTGGTAACCACTGATATGATTGATATCATTGCTTCAAAAAGCAATATCAATTGTTACAATGTGTTAACCGGATTTAAATGGATCGCAGAACTGATTAAATCAAAGGAGCACAATGAAAATTATGTGATAGGGGGCGAAGAATCTTATGGACTCATGATCGGAAATCAGTTGCGTGATAAAGATGCGGTCAGTGCAGTTGCTATTTTGTGTGAAATGGCAGCATATGAAAAAGAAGCAGGAAAAACTCTTTTTTCGAAGTTGGTCGAATTGTATGCAGAACATGGATTGTTCAGAGAGCATCTTATTTCCATTACTAAAAAAGGAAGAGATGGTCAGGCGCAAATTGCTGCCATGATGGAAAAATACCGAAAAACACCTCCATCAACTTTAGGTGGTGTAAAGGTTATTGGATTGTATGATTATGAAACAAGGGAAGCAAAAGATTTAAAATCAGGTCAGGTTTGTACGATTGATTTGCCCAAAAGCAATGTTTTGCAATTTGTTTTGGAAGACGGAAGCAAGATCAGTGCAAGGCCTTCAGGTACTGAACCCAAAATAAAATTTTATTTCAGTGTTCAAGATAAACTTGATAAAACAGAAAATTTTGATGCTGCATGGAAACTTGCAGGCACTAGAATAGAAGCCATTATATCAGATCTTGGATTAAATTGAGCCTACAAAGGATTGCTGGATGAGAACAACAGAGGATAGTTATTTACATAAAGGGCTTAGAAAAAAATTGGTTGATCAGATCAAAGAAAAGGGAATAACCGATTCATCGGTGTTGCATGCTATCATGAATGTTCCAAGGCATTTTTTTCTGGATTCTGCATTTGAGAAGCAAGCATATGAAGATCGTGCATTCCCGATTGGACAGGATCAAACAATTTCACAGCCTTATACTGTTGCCTATCAAACACAGTTGCTTCAGGTGAAGCCATTTGAAAAAATACTCGAAATTGGTACGGGAAGTGCTTATCAGGCTTGTGTCTTAGCAGAATTGAAAGCCAAAGTATATACGATTGAACGGCAAAAAAAACTTTACGAATCAAACAAAGAGTTTGCCTACTTAAAAAAGTATCCCACGCTTCAAATGTTTTATGGAGATGGTTTTGAGGGATTGCCAACCTATGCGCCTTTTGACAAAGTGTTGATCACGGCTGCAGCTCCGTATGTTCCAGAAAAGCTGATTCAGCAATTAAAGCCAGGAGGTATGATGGTGCTTCCTTTGGATGAAGACAGTATACAGAGAATGCATCGTATTACTAAGATGTCAGATGGAAGTTTAATGGAAGAAAAGTTTGATCAATTTTCTTTTGTTCCTATGTTGATTGGTAAAAGAGATTAAAAAAGCCGCTTTTCAGCGGCTTTTTTTTATTGTTGCATATTCATGCCCTCTTGCATGCCATCAGCTCCAGTTTTGTTGTTTTTACGTTTGAACAAACTCGCATCTATTTTTCCAAATCTGTAGTTAAAGTTGATTCTTAATACTTGCCAATCTCTTCTCCTTGAGTTGGTTTGTGTGAAGTATTGTGAAGAAGAATAAGATCCATATACTTTTGTCTTGAAGATATCATTCATGCTGAATGTAAGTGAACCTCTTTTCTCTTTCAAAAAGTCTTTTCTCAAGGCGAATTCAAATCCATAATTCGGCATAACATACCCTTGTGCAGTGGTTTGAACAAAACCACCCCAGCCACCGCCTCCGCCGCCCATTGGTCCACCACCTCCACCACCTCTTCCTCCGCCACCTGAGTTTTGAGGAAGGATTGATTTGCTTCTGTAATCACCCGTTAACTGAAGGGTGAAATTTGAAGGCATTTTAATATTCATATTGATTTTACCGAAGAAGCTCCAAAGTGAATTATTAAGGTCAACCTGTAAATTCGAACTATTGATACTTGAATTGAAAACATTCAGGTTGGTTGTTGTTTCCAACCATTTTGTGATCGGATTTCTGGAAGTCAATTCCAATCCATAAGCCCTGCTGCTGTTGGCGTTTATATATGTATTGATCAAAACTTCTTTGTTGGATACGGTACTTGTCTCTTTCACCTGATATCTTGTGATCAGATTGTCGGTTTGTTTGAAATAACCCGAAAAGAGAAGGTTGTGATTGCCCTTCATTGAAAGTTGATAATTTAACTCCAATGAATTGGTGAATTCAGGTACAAGGTTTGGATTTCCCCTGTTGATATTTAATGAATCGGTATAGTCTATGAAAGGAAGGATCTGAAAGAAATTAGGTCGATTGATTTTTCTCGCATAGCTAAACTGGATATCCTGAGATTGGGAGATCTGGTGGGTAAGGTTTAAGCTTGGAAACAAACTGAAAGGGTAGCTGTTAGAAAATCCTTTTCCTGTTGTCAACAACGTGCCAGTATATTTAGAACTTTCCGCTCTTAATCCCACTTGATAATTTGTTTTCTTTCCCAATACATTAGAGTAAGTTGAATAGGCTGCTAATACCCTGTCATTGAATTTGTAATTAGCATTTAAAGCGTAAACCGGAATTCCATTTATATAATTGAGGTTTTCGCTTTGAAAATCTCTTAAAGCAACTCTCGAACCCAATTCTATTTTTGATTGGGCGCTGATGGGATTGGTGAAATCAACTTGTGCAGTATAAAAAGTATTACCCCCTTTTCCTTGTTGAGCCTGATTTATAGGGTTTCCTTTTGCAACTTTATTGATATCAAAATACTGGGTATTGAATCCGCCATTGTTTTCATTGTTGCTTTTGTTCAGGTTCAAGTCAGCTGTAAGTTCTCTTCCAGGTTTAGAATAGTTATGCTTGAAGCCAACAGAGGTACCATAATTTTTAAAATTGGTTTTAAAATCTGTTGATCTCTCTGAAAGTATTGATTTCGACCCAGATGAATAAAGCGTATCTGTTTTAATCGAAAGTAAATCTGTGTTGTTGAAATTTCCTTGGACAAAATTTCCAGCTATGGTCAAAGTATTTCTATTGTCGATAAAATAGTCCAGTCCCGCTCTATTAAAATTGAAAAATCCGAGATTGGTGGGATTGCTATTTTGGGTATATCTGATACTGGGGGTATTGAAAAATTCATCTCTTACAGATTCACCCGTGCCAATTGATTTACGTTTGTTGTACATGGAGCTTACAAAGAAATTTACTTTGTCTTGCTTTACGTTGAGGTCACCTCCGAAGTTTGGCATGACTCGGCTATCGATACCGGCACGAATGTTTCCATTGTATCCGGCTTTTCTATTTTTCTTTAAAATAATGTTGATAATACCTGATGTTCCTCCTGATGCATCATATTTTGCAGATGGGTTGGTGATGAGTTCTACAGTTTGTATGGCATCGGATGGAATTTGATCCAGCGTAAGATTGGTTGGTCTTCCATCAACAAAAATCGTAGGGGAGGCATTTCTTAATGATACATTGCCATCAATATCAACATCAACTCCAGGAATATTTTTCATCAGTTCAGTTGCAGTCTGACCGGTTGATACCAAATTCTTTTCTACATTAAATATTTTTCTGTCTACCCCCATTTGCATAAATGGTTTGGAAGCCACCACTTTGATTTCTTCCAATTGCTTCGCATCCAATTCAAGCTTTATGTTTCCAAGATCTACGTCAAAATTAGGAGCTTGAAATTTCAGCGATTTTTCAATGGTTAGATAACCAATGGCAGTAATTTTCAATTTCATCTCACCGTTGGTTGGCAGGTTCTCAAGACTGAAATCGCCATTTGCCTTTGTAAGTTGACCAGAAAGTATCGCTTCGGTTTTTTCTTTGGTTTGGGGATTGATTTTTGTTTGAATCAATTGTATGCTTGATGCATCGATGCCTTTATTTGTCTTGGCATCAACAATTCTTCCGTAAAAACGACCGTTCATGGAGTTGTTTCCTCCAAAACCACCCGGTCTTGCCCCTGTAGGAGGTTGAGCAAAGGCAATTGTAGAAGAAAACATCAATAATAATCCTAATATCTTAGTCATGCGTGTGTGTTATGGCAAATTAGATGTCGCAAAGCTTAATTTCCTTCGACAGGTTCGCCGTTTTAATGTTAAAACATTTACAATAACAAGATCAAGCTGTAATTGTTGTGATAAGCACCTGAAGGAGACCAATAATGAATCCCAATACTCCTCCAATAATCTCAACAAATCTGAATTCTTTTGACATGATTTGATTGAGGATGGATTCAAGTTTATCGCTGGAAAAGCCAGCAACTTTTTCTGCAACTATTTTTTCAAGATCCAATTGTGATTCAAGATGTTTCATGTGATTGTTGATCACTTGAGGAAAAATTACTTTTAACTCGTCCATGAAGATGCCTTTTAATTGCAGAATAGTATTTTCTCCTATGAACATTGATATTACAGGAAATGCATCACTCAGTTTAATGCGTAAAAATTCATCCACCTTTGATTCAACAAAGGGCATAAGCTTATTTACATTTTCAGGTGAAGTGATCTTTTGTTCGATTTCATTAAATGAAAGCAATTCAGAACTCACCAATTTCCCTAATTTTTCTGCAAATTGTTGTTGGCGTTTTGGGAAAATTCCATGAAAAGTAATTCCTAATATTTTTTTGGGCTCTTTTGGATGAAATAGCATCTTAATGGCTATCCAGTTGGTGAACCATCCGATAAATGCCGAAATAATAGGAATCAGGACCAGCCATAAGTTCATGAAATGTAAATTTTAGCAAAGGTAATTTTTTGGGTGTTACTTAAAATGGATTTTGGCAAAGAAAACAATTGTCATAATTTTGCACTCTTCACAATACGGAGGATGTAGCTCAGCTGGTTAGAGCGTCTGATTGTGGTTCAGAAGGTCGTGGGTTCGAGCCCCATCTTCCTCCCTCCTTATTCTTAACATTTCTTTCAATCCTAATTTTTCAATCCTCTTTCGCAGCCATTCGAAATGTTATACATTTGAGTATGCCCAATAAACTCATTAAAAATATGTTCAGTAGAAGATCTTTTCCCCTTGTTGTAGTTTTTGTATTGGCTGGATTTTTAATTGCATTTGGTTCAACTCGATTGATAAATCCTCCAGATAAGTACCAAGTGATTTTTACACAAGTGGCGGAGATGCTTGAAGTAGCACATTATAGCCCTAAGAAAATTGACGATGAGTTCTCGAAAAATATTTTCAAAAAATACATTGAGTCACTTGATCCGAACAAAGACATGTTGTTGGCATCAGACATCAAGGAATTGAAAAAATTTGAAACAAGTATCGATAATGAATTACATGGTGCACCGATTCAGTTTTTTCATGCAGTAGAAGAAATTTATAAAAAGAGGGTAAATGAAGTAAATGCATTCTATCCTTCATTGTTACAAACACCATTTCAGTTTACAACCGATGAGACAATACTACTCGATCCAGATAAACTTGATTTCCCAAAGTCAGATCTTCTTAGAAAAGAATTATGGAAAAAAAGATTGAAGTTCATGGTATTGGAAAAGTATGCTGATTTGCTTGATGCCCGTGATCAACTAAAGAAAGGTGATACCTCCTACAAGTCAGATGCAGTCTTGGAAAAAGAGGCCAGGGATAAAGTGAAATTGCTGATTTCAAGGAATTTCGACAGGATGATTACCAAAACCAAAGAGGATGAACGATTTGATTTGTTGGTAAATACTGTAACAGAATACATGGATCCTCACACCACTTTTTTCCCACCATTGGAAAAAAGATCTTTTGATGAGCAGATGAGTGGAAGGTTTTTTGGAATTGGTGCTTCACTGCGTAATGACGAGAACGGATCCATTCGAATTGCATCATTGGTTCCTGGTTTGCCAGCCTGGAAGTCTCAACAAATATTAGTAGGAGACCAGGTATTAAAAGTTGGACAAGCAAATGATCAACCAGTTGATTTGGCAGGATATGAAAGTACAGATGCAGTTAAACTCATCAGAGGGAAAAAAGGAACCGAAGTGCGTCTTACCATTAAAAAAACTGATGGAACTGTGAAAGTGGTTTCCATGATCAGAGAAGAAGTTGAATTGGAGGAGACCTATGCAAAAAGCGCAGTCATACAAGAAGGTGGCAGAAAAATAGGGTACATTTTTTTACCTGAATTTTATGCAGACTGGGAAAGACCTAATGGTGCAAGGTGTTCTCAAGATGTGGCAAAAGAAATCATCAAATTAAAAGAACAAAAAATAGATGGCCTTATCATGGATTTGAGGAACAATGGAGGCGGTTCTTTATATGATGTGGTTCAAATGGTTGGGTTTTTTATTCCGGAAGGACCTGTGGTACAAGTCAAAGACAGAGAAGGCAACCCCTCAGTATTACGCGATAGAGACAGATCAGTTTTATATGATGGACCACTTGCAGTGATGGTTAATGAATTTTCTGCATCTGCATCAGAAATATTTGCTGCTGCCATTCAAGACTATGGTCGTGGATTGGTGATCGGAAGTACATCGACATATGGAAAAGGAACAGTGCAGAGAAACATTGGCTTGGAGCCAGGATCTGGTTTACTAAACAAAGACAACAGTGAAATTGGCACGCTTAAATTAACCTTACAGAAATTCTATCGCATCAATGGTGGTTCTACACAATTGAAAGGAGTCACTCCAAACATTGTCTTGCCTGACCAGTATGAAAATTTGAAGTACAGAGAAAAAGATAATCCAGGTGCCTTGCCATGGGATGAAATCCAGAAAGCTGCCTATCCTATGTTTGGACCGAATTATGAATCCAATATGGTCAAGCAAAAAAGCATAGAAAGGGTTTCTGCAAATCCTGTTTTTAATGCTATTAAAGAATCTTCTGCTTGGACTGAAAAAATGAATCAAAAGCTTTATTCCTTGAATTTGGTTAAATACAGAGCTGAACAAAAGCAAATTCGAGAATCATTTAAGAAGGTTGACGATGCAGGGAAATCTATTTCAAAACTTCAGGTTGAAATGATTCCAATAGACAGCACCAAATTATCCATTGACCAAGACAAATTTGAGAGAAGGAAACAATGGATCAATAATTTATCAAAAGATATTTATATCAACGAATCCACCCAGGTAGTTTCAGATATGATCAGCCAAGGGTTGTTGGTGAGAAAATCTGCTTAGTAATTATTTCTTTTTCAAAGGGGGAGCGGAAGTTATTTTTCTGGCTCCTTTTGTTTTTGCTGCCATTTTCATTGCTTCAAAGGCATCAACAATTCCTCCGGTCATTGACAATTCACTTAGGGTGGTTTTTTGATCATCTGTACCAGGTTTTGTAATCACAGCATCGATTTTTTGAGATGATCTTGATAAAATTTCAATCAACTGTTGGGGACTTAGTTCAGGATAATAAGATAAGATAAGTGCTGCAATACCTGACACCACTGGCGCAGCCATGCTTGTTCCATCTTTGTCTCCATAGGTGTTTCTACCTGGAATGGTTGAATAGATTTTAACACCTGGCGCGAATACATTTACCTCTCTTTTCCCAAAATTGGAGAATGAAGCAGCGATATCATTCGACAATGCACCGCTCGCGCCAACTGTAATCCAATTTGAGAATATTTTTAATGTATCATTATTGAAATTTCTTGAAGGAAAATTGTCTTCGGTATCTATATTCTTTGCATCATTTCCAGCAGCATGCACCAACAGGACGCCTTTTGATTCTGCATATCTAACTGCTTCATCTACCCATTTTTTTTCTGGTGAAAAGCTTTTTCCAAAACTCATGTTGATGACCCATGCTCCATTATCAACTGCATATCTGATTGCATTGGCGATGTCTTTGTCATGCTCGTCACCATCAGGAACTGCCCTTACAGGCATGATCTCGACATTGTTTGCGATACCATCTATGCCTTTCTGATTATCTCGTATCGCAGCAATGATTCCTGAAACATGAGTTCCATGCGAAGCATCCGTGCCCATTACATCATTGTTTCCATAATATTTGTCTTGAGGGTCATCGTATCTATCTTTCACAATATCATCTCTGTAATGAGGAGGTTCTTTTTCAAGTGCTTCGACTTTTGATTTTTCACCTTCATAAAACTGCATGAGTTCTGAAATCAAGTTTGTGTTGGTATTTTCCATTTGTCGCGTTTGCTGGAAAAGACCTAGCATGATGGCCCTTGCTTTTCCAACTGCTGGATCATTGTTTTTAAAATTTTGTAACTCATCGCCTGTATAATCTTTTTTTCCAAGAGATGATTTTAACAAGCTGTCTGCAGAGGGAATTTTTGCAACAATATCTTTGAGGATCATGACGTACATGGAAGCTTCTTTTGCCTGATTGTCGAGCTGCGTTGAAACTTTTTTATATAGTTTGTATTGATCCAATTTAACTGGATCAAGTTTTGTTTCATCAAGACTGTCTGTGCCAAACTGCTTTTTCAATTTATAATAGATCCTGGCGCCTTCATAACTATCTTTTCCAACATTTCTTCCATCTTTTCCGCCTAAGAAATTCCAGCCATGGATATCATCAACATAACCATTTTTATCATCATCAATACCATTAAAAGGGATTTCATTTTTATTTGTCCAGATGATTGATTTCAAATCTTCGTGCGTTGTATCTATGCCTGAGTCTATTACAGCTACTATAATTTTTCTTTTTGGAGTGGACTTCTGAATGATCTCTTTATATGTTTTATTAATGTTTGTTCCATACACTTGATTTGAGTCAAGGTTTCCCAGGTGCCAGCCTTTATAATATTCCTGAGAATTAACAGTATTGAACGTGCTAGCCAGAATAATAAAAGCTGTAATGATTGATTTCATAGTAAAAATTTCAAAGGCAATTTAATCATTCAAAAAGATGAATCATCTCAATCGAAATAAAACTGAGAATTTTATCAATCTTTTAAGTTATTGAGAAGGTGATTTTTTATTTAGAATATACATCATCATGATTGACAGTGGCCCAACAATAAATAAAATAAGTGTTTGAACAAGCCAAAGCAACCAGCCAAACGCCAAGCCATTTACGGCATCCATTTCATACAGCATCAATGTTTTTTGTACTGCCAGTTGGTAAGCACCGATGCCTCCTTGTGTAGCAATCATGGCGAAACTTCCAAATGTTAATACACTCAAAGAAGGTACCCATCCAAGAGATGATAAATTTTCCATTCCGTGAAATCCAATTCTTATACTAGCCAGATAGCAGAACCAGATGGTTGCTGTATAAATTAAATACAATGGAATGTTCTTTACTTTTCTAATGCTCAATAATCCTTCAATCATGCCTTTTATGATCTCTTTGAGCTTGAACAGTTTTGGATGGTTTTTTGAAACATGTAGTAGTTTGAACAAAATGGTGATACATAATATTAAGGTGCCAGTTATGATAATTAATGCTGTGTTGCTGAATTGGAATTTTGTTTTCATGCTCGTCGTCAATTCAGCAGCATAATTTCCAACAAGATCCAATTGTGTAAAAACAGTCATTATAATTACAATAATGAGACAAATTAAATCAACCAACCGTTCTGCCACCATGGTTCCAATGAGTTTATCTACATGAACTTTTTCATATTTACTGAGGAGGGTGCATTTCATCACTTCTCCCAGTCTCGGAAATAGAAGATTAAAGAAATACCCGGCCAGTACTGCACAAAAAACATTGAATGTTCTTGGTTGATTTCCCAAAGGGTCTATCATCATTTTCCATCTAACAGCTCGAATAAAATGACTGAATAGGAGGGTAATGGAGCAAAAGATGACCACTTTTACATCCGCATGGGTGATAAGATCCTTAAGTTTTTGAATTTCATTTTCTCCAAATGATCTTGTGGTTAGCCAAAGTAAAAATATCCCCAGTGCCAGGAAGAGTAAGAACTTAGTGAATGTTTTCACCCTTTGAATCATAGGAAAAAAATTGTTACCGAAGTTAATGAATAACTGATTCAAACGATTGAGAATCTTCGATTTGTACAACTTGCTCTGGTGGGTCAAATCAGTGTTTTCGGGACTCAATTGGCATATTTTTCATATCTTTGCACTCATTTAAAATGTTCCCATAAAACCTATACATGGTTAGCAAAAAGAGAATATTATTTATTGCCAATGAAATGTCACCCTATTTGGAGCTGACCGCTTTCTCTGAGATTGTAAACAAGCTGGCAATAAAAGCAAATGATACTGGTTTTGAGGTTAGGTGCATTATGCCACGTTTTGGAACAATCAATGAACGCAGGCATAGACTTCATGAAGTGGTAAGGCTTTCAGGAATTAATATTTCAATCGAAAACGATGATTTCCCCCTTCAAATCAAAGTAGCATCACTTCCCAACGCAAGATTGCAGGTATATTTTTTGGACAATGAAGACATGTTCAAAAGAAAATTTGTTTTCAATGATGATAATGAAGAGTGGTATGACGACAACGGGATGAGAACCATTTTCTTTTGCAAAGGAGCTCTTGAAACTGTGAAGAAGTTCGGATGGCCTCCAGATATCATACATTGTAGTGGTTGGATGACAGGGTTGATTCCCTTGTTTTTAAAGACAGCTTACAAAAAAGAACCAGTATTCAGCAATAGCAAAGTTATATTCACGTTAGGGCAATCAACATTTAAGCAAAAGTTGGGTGCCGACTTTATCAAGCAATGCTTAATCAGTGCAGCTATTAAAGAAAAAGACATTGAGCCATTTAAAGAAGCCAATAATATAGCCATGTTCAAAGGTGGTGCTTCATTTGCTGATGCAATTTCATTTGGTGATGCAGATGTTGATAAAAAATTAACCGAGGCTTTTGCGAAAGTCAAAGGCAAGAAAGTCATACCATACAATGAAGGTTCTGATTTAACAGAGTATTTACAATTGTATAGCGACCTTGCAAACAAGTGATTTAACCTAAGGAAATTAAAAAAATCTACGTGAGTTTACAGCGTTTGTTGAAAGGTTTGCTTCCCCTGATCATTTTATTGTTTTCAATTGGTTGTACCAAAGTAAAGAATACTGATATTGGTGCAGACCTATTGCCCGCTATTGACAATGTAAACACATTCGATACCTCGTTAAGCGTAACTGTTGAAAATTTCTTCACTCCAGATTCGCTCTTGCCTGTTATGACCAGAACTTATACTGGATCGATAGGTGAATTTGTTTTAGGGCATCTCGCAAACGACCCGATGTTTGGTTCGACCACCGCATCCATCTTCTACGAATTGAAACCAACAGAATATCCGTTTTCTTATCAGAATACTCCTGATAGTTTATATCTCGACTCTGTAGTATTGTCTTTGAAATGGAAATATACTTTTGGTGATACACTCGGCACCCAAAAAATAGACGTCTTTAAAGTAACTCAATATTTACGTCCAGATACCGCATATCCAATTACTGCCACTGCTACCTATGGTGAATGGATGGCATCAAAGACATTTTCACCATCCATTTTGGATGATTCCATTCAATTGGCAAAATATAAAGTAACCAATCAATTAAGAATCCCTTTAGATAATTCATTTGGAAGAAAACTCCTATCCTTTGATACAGCAAGCGCAACGAGTCCGCTTAAAAACGATTCACTGTTTCGTGATTTTTTTAAAGGGTTTGCTCTTGTGCCACAACAATTGAATTCTTCTAATGCGCTCATGACTTTTGATATGGATGATACAACTACGAACTTGAGATTGTATTATCAGTACATCAAAAATGGTAAACGTGATACCACCTATAAAACTTTTACTTTTAATAATCTTAAATATGGTGGTGCAATCAATCAAATAGCCAGAAAATACAATGGAAGTGAGGCTTCAACATATATAAACAAAAAAGGGAAAGATAGTCTTGTGTATATCCAGACAGCTCCTGGTACGTATGCAAATATCCGTATTCCTTCGATCGATGAATTCAAAAAGAAAAAGGGCAATGTAATCATACATTTGGCTGAATTGTCGATGCAAGAAGTTGTTACTCCAGCAAGACGTGCTGACGTATTTACACCACCTCCATTTTTGTATCTTGAGTCATTTGATTCGTCAAATAAAGCATATATACCCTTTGTTGCCGATGGTTTTAGTGCAGGTACTTTTGATCCTCCAACGTTTGGTGGAATGAAAAAAAATAGTGTTGATCCACAAGGAAACATTGTGTCTAGATACGCTATGAACATCACCCGTTATTTGCAGGGAATTATCACTAGAAATACTGCCAATCTTCCCTTTCGATTGAATGCACCTTACAATGTTTATTACAAGGATATAAACCTATCTTTTAACCTAAACCATTTGTGCAGAGGAGGAGTAGTATTAGGTGGAGGTAGTCATCCAAAACAGCCTATGAAATTAAGGGTTGTTTACTCTAAGCTTTGATTTTATAATTACATTTGCAAAAAAAATAACCATGCCATACTTATTCACTTCCGAAAGTGTATCTGAAGGACACCCTGACAAAGTAGCTGATCAGATATCAGACGCTTTGATTGATAATTTTCTTGCATTCGACCCTATGTCAAAGGTAGCTTGTGAAACATTGGTTACAACAGGACAGGTTGTTTTAGCTGGAGAAGTTAAATCAACCGCTACGCTTGATGTGCAAAAAATTGCAAGAGATGTTATCTCTAAAATTGGATATACCAAAAGTGAATATATGTTTGAAGCGAATTCTTGTGGAATTCTTTCAGCTATTCATGAACAATCTGCAGATATCAACCGTGGTGTTGAAAGAAAAAAGAAAGAAGACCAAGGTGCTGGTGATCAAGGTATGATGTTTGGATATGCCACCAATGAAACAGAAAATCTTATGCCACTTGCACTTGACTTGGCACACAAGATTTTAATTGAATTGGCTGCGATTAGGAGAGAGAAGAATAGTAAGATGCCTTACTTGAGGCCAGATGCCAAAAGTCAGGTTACTATAGAATATGATGACAACGACAGACCGTTGCGTATTGATGCAGTGGTAGTTTCCACCCAACATGACGACTTTTCTAAAAACGACAAGCAGATGTTGGACAGAATCAAAAAAGATGTAATCAGCATTGTAATGCCAAGAGTAAAAGCGAAATGCAAAAAGGACGTACAAAAACTTTTCAACGATAAGATCACATACCATATCAATCCAACTGGAAAATTTGTGATTGGTGGTCCACATGGCGACACTGGTTTAACTGGTAGAAAAATCATTGTTGATACCTATGGTGGCAAAGGCGCACATGGTGGTGGAGCATTCAGCGGAAAAGATCCTTCTAAGGTAGATAGAAGCGCTGCTTATGCTGCGCGTCATATCGCAAAGAACATGGTAGCAGCAGGTGTTGCAGATGAAATGCTTGTTCAGGTTTCTTATGCGATTGGTGTGGCAAAGCCGATGGGTATTTTTGTTGATACATATGGTACTTCAAAGGTGAAGATGACTGATGGTCAAATTGCAAAAAAAGTGGAAGCACTCTTCGATATGAGACCTTATGCCATAGAAACAAGATTAAAGCTTCGTAATCCCATTTATCAGGAAACTGCAGCTTATGGCCATATGGGAAGAAAGAATGAGGTTGTAAAGAAATCATTCGATGCTCCAGGTGGAGGTAAAAAAACTGTTGAAGTGGAATTGTTTACCTGGGAAAAACTTGATTATGTCTCGAAAGTTAAATCTGCTTTCGGCATTAAATAAATCATTTTAAAATTATAGTGTTAAACCCTCCATATTGGAGGGTTTAATTATTTTTAGGTATGTCTAATTTACAAGAATGGCAATGGGTCAGTGGGGAAATCAAATATGACAATCCTTGGATCACAGTTACTGAAGATCAGGTGATCAATCCTGCAGGGAAACCTGGTATTTACGGCAAGGTTCATTTTAAAAACCTCGCAATTGGAATTGTACCGATAGACAATGAAGGAAATATCTATTTTGTCAGACAATTCAGATACGTTTTAAATCAATACAGCATTGAAATTCCAGAGGGCGGAGGACTGTTACATATTGACCCACTTGAATCGGCCATCAAAGAATTAAAGGAGGAGACGGGATTGATTGCACAAAATTGGTCTATTATTCTAGATATGCATTTGTCTAACTCTGTTTCAGATGAAAGATCAATTGTTTATTTAGCGGAAAACCTAACACAGGGTACTCCTGATCCAGAAGAAACAGAAAGCTTCACTATTCATAAATATCATATTGACGTAGTTTTGAGAATGATTGATCAGAAGGAAATTACTGATGCAATCACCATAGCTGCTATACTAAAACTAAAGTTGATGATGTTGAATAAACAACGCCCATGAAAAAATCTACAAATATTATTGGCCGCCAACCAGTTGTTGAAGCACTCAGAGATGGGCAACAATTGGAAAGGATTTTTATTCAAAAAAATATTGGTGGTGAAATTATAGATGAGATTCGGCAATTGGCCCAACGCCTGCAAATTCCAATCAATGTTGTGCCCATTGAAAAGCTCAATTATATCACACGATCAAATCATCAGGGCGTAATTGGATTAAATAGTATCATTCAATACCACGAATTGCAAGATGTAATTGATCATGTGATTTCAAGGGGAGAAACACCATTGTTTGTTATGTTGGATGGTATTACAGACGTTAGAAATATTGGTGCCATTGCCAGGACCTCTTTATGTTGCGGAGCGCAATGCATTATTATACCTGACAAAGGAATTGGGGCATTCAATGAAGAAGCATTAAAATCATCTGCTGGCGCACTTCAAAAGATTCTCGTTTCAAGAGTGTCATCCTTGTTGAAGGCGGTTGATACATTGCATCTCAATGGTATAAATGTTTGCAGTGCTGAAATGAAAGCAAAAGAAACCCTCATGAAGGTTGATTTTACGAAGCCATCTTGCATAGTAATGGGGAGTGAAGACAAGGGTATTCAACCATATATCAGCAAAGCAGTAGATGTTAAGTTTACCATTCCGATGCAGGGTGATTTTGACTCTTTTAATGTTGGTGTTGCAACTGGAATTATTTTATTTGAGGCTTCTAAACAAAGAATGAAATTGAATTAGCATATGCCTGTAGAGTTTCATCTTTCATTTAATCTGCCCTCATTCGAACAAAAAATTACATTGTCTGATCGCTTGTTTTTGATTGGGTCTTGTTTTACCAATCATTTGCATGATAAACTTGAAGCGCATAAATTCAGGGTTTTACAAAACCCTCATGGGATCTTATTTAATCCAATAAGTATTTGTAATAGTTTGGATGCATATATAAACAAAAGATTGGTAACAAAAGATCAACTGTTTCAACATCAATCACTTTGGCATCATTGGGATTTCCATTCATCATACAGCAATGAAGATCCAGAAAATGCATTGGATTTCATGAATAAAAGCATCGTTGAGTCACACGAATTTCTTAAAAATACAGAGTGGATTTTTATTACTTTGGGTTCCGCTTTTGCATATCTAAAAGAAGACAGAGAAGTTGTTGCGAATTGTCACAAACTGCCATCCGATGTATTCTCAAAAGAACTATTAAAACCCAATGAAATTGCATCCCGGTTCATAAAGATCCTACAAGATCTAATGGATATTAATAAAAAAATAAAAATTGTATTTACAGTTAGTCCAGTTCGTCATTTGCGTGACGGATTTATTGAAAACAACCGAAGTAAAGCAAGTCTGATTCATGCAATCGATCTCATCAAAGATCAAATTTCTTCAGTCGAGTATTTTCCTGCCTATGAGTTGGTAATTGATGATTTGAGGGATTATCGATTTTATGCAGAAGACATGGTTCATCCAAATTATCTAGCCACTCAATATGTTTGGGAAAAATTTGTTGAATCCTGTGTAGAAGGAAAATCGCAAGAGGCAATGAAGGAGATCAATCAACTTCAGCAAGCAGTGAAACATCGTCCATTACACCCTTCTTCAAACGAACATCTAAAATTCAAGCAGAAGTCAAAGGATTTAGCACTTGAATTATCAAAACGTTTCCCCTTTTTAGACTTTTCCAAAGAGATCATGCATTTTACTTAATGTAATTTGACCATGTTGATTTCTATCCCTGGTAGAATTTCTTCTTTATATTTTGACTAACTTTAGAGTATTCTATATTGTCATGAAATACTTCATATTTTCTTTAAGTCTTTTGATCAATGCTGCAATGTTTTATGTGCTGGGTACCAGAGAAATATTGCCTCTTCCTCTTGGGGAATTTTTAAGTGTCCAAGAAGGTGTTTGGCAGAATGCAGAATCAACTGACTTTGATTTCACGTCTGATCTAAATTTGAAAGGTATCAATGGAAAGGTGGATGTTTACATGGATGAGCGGTTGGTTCCCCACATTTTTGCTGAAGATGAAAATGATGCCTATTTCGTTCAAGGCTATCTACATGCAAAATTTCGCCTCTGGCAAATGGAATTTCAGACTTTTGCTGCAGCAGGTAGGGTGAGTGAAATTGTAGGGGATAAGGCAGTACAGTTTGACCGCAATCAACGAAGAATTGGGATGGTATTCGCTGCTGAAAATGCATTGGCTGCCATGGAAAAAGATGATTCCACCAAGGCAGCATTGGATGCATATACCAATGGCGTGAATGCATATATATCTTCCCTCAACAAAAGCAATCTTCCGGTTGAATACAAATTATTGGGATATATACCTGAAAAATGGAGCAATTTGAAGTCTGCTCTGTTTACGAAACAAATGACTTATACGCTGGCTGGTTTTGACAAAGATTTAGAATATACGAACGCATTGAAGGTCTTGGGAGAAGATAATTTTAAGTTGCTTTATCCAGAGCTGGCAGATTCATTGTATCCTGTAATTGCAAAGGGAACCGTTTACCCCAAACCCCTTGCTGATCTGATGCCACCTTCCACCGCTGATTCTTTGTATTTCAATCGAAGGGATTCAGTACAGATAACATCCGATTTTAAACCCAATCCATCTAATGGCAGCAACAATTGGGCGGCCAACGGAACAAAAACAAAAAGTGGCAAACCAATCTTGAGCAATGATCCCCACTTATCTCTATCGCTTCCATCTATTTGGTTTGAGGTTCAATTGCATACTAAGGCTTTTAATTCTTATGGAGTATCATTCCCTGGACTACCAGGTGTGGTAATTGGATTTAATGACAGCATTGCTTTTGGATTCACAAATGCCGGTCGAGATGTAAAAGATTACTATGAAATCAAGTTTAAAGATGAGTCAAAATCATCCTATTGGTTCGATAGTGCATGGAAGAATGCTGATCAACGAATTGAAAAAATTAAAGTAAAAGGACAAAAAGATGTTCTTGATACAGTTGCCTATACCGTTTTTGGGCCAGTGACCTATGATAAAAGTTTCAAAAATGAACTTACCAATGAGAAAGCCTATGCTTTACGATGGGTTGCCCATGATACATCAAATATTCTGAAGATGTGGCTTTTGCTCAATAGAGCAAAAAATTACGATGACTATCATCATGCCATCAGCTATTTCAACGTACCTGGTCAAAATATGATTTTTGCATCACACAGTGGGGATATTGCCCTCTGGCAACAGGCAACTTTTCCTTTAAGATGGAAAGGACAAGGCTTGTTCGTAATGCCAGGTGAAGACAGCAGCTATATGTGGAAAGGGTATATTCCAATGGAAGAAAATCCACACAGTGTTAATCCTCTTAGTGGTTACGTGAGCAGTGCCAATCAGCGTCCTGCTGATTCCACTTACCCATACTTTGTTCCTGGAACGTATGAAGTGTATAGGGCTATCACCATTAATAAAAAGCTTGAAGGGATGTTCAATATCACACCAGATGATATGAAGGCTCTTCAGAACAACAATTACAATGTATTCGCAGAGTTGGCCAGACCAATCTTAAGTAAATATGTGAAACGAGATCAACTGAGTGCAGATGAGATTGCATATTTACAGCAAGTGGAAAATTGGAATTTGATGAATGATCCTCTGGAGACTGGTGTTACTTGCTTTGTCCATTGGTGGGATTCTTTATACAACAATATATACTTTGATGATTTGCATCAAACCCCCAATACCCTTGTTAAACCAGAAAAATTTGTTTTGTTGGAAGCTTTGACAAGAGACAGTGCGTATAAATTTATTGATGACATAAATACAACTGAAGTAGAGAATTTGTATACCCAAGTTACAAATGCCTTGAAAAAAGCTACGGTTCAATTAAATCAGTTAAAGAAAGAAGACAAGTTGGAATGGGCAAAATTTAAAAACACAACTGTCTATCATTTGCTCAAAAACAATGCCATGCCATTTGCAAGAACAGGTATTATGAATGGAGGCGGAAATGGTATCATCAACGCAACCCAACATGATCATGGTCCGAGTTGGAGAATGGTTATTGAAATGACACAACCCATTCATGCTTTTGCTGTCTATCCAGGCGGACAAAGCGGAAACCCTGGAAGCAAGTATTATGATAATTTCATCGATACATGGGCAAAGGGAGAATATTATACACTATTTTATATGCACAAGGAAGATGTATCTTCTGAGCTTATAAAATGGAAAATGAGTTTTAATCCAGTTCTATAAATTAATTGATATGAAATTTATTGTTTCGGCTATCACAAGTGCTCTGTTGTCTTATGCCTTTGGATTATTTCTTCCCTGGTGGTCTATTATGATCGTTGGATTATTGGTTGGATATTTCATACCACAGAAAAGAATATTTAGTTTTCTGTCAGTTTTTTTAGGCGTTGCTCTTTTTTGGGGTTTATTTGCTTTGTTTGTAAGTACATCCAATGAACATATTTTAGCAAAGAGAGTTGCTATGTTGGTGATTAAAAAAGATTCTCCATTATTGTTGGTGATGTTTACTGGATTAATTGGAGGTATTTCTTCGGGAATTTCTGCAGTTACTGGAAGGTCACTCGCATTGTTGTTCAAGCCATAGTAGTCATGTCTGCCATTCTATGTATCTTTGTGCTGTTGAGATTTTGCCTGGCCTGCAACCAGGGTCTTTAACCAAAGATTAAAATCATTTTATGGCTACTTTACACAACCGTGTATCGAGGAAGGAGCTTAAGGAAAGAGCCCTTCAAGATACTACACCCAGAACGACCATATCTTTCTATTGTTATTTCCCCATTACAGATCCTGTAAGTTTTCGAGACAAATGGTATAAAGCATTGAATGCTCTCAATGTTTTTGGAAGAATTTACGTTGCACATGAAGGAATCAATGCGCAAATCAGCTGTCCAGATCTACATGTTGATGAACTTCGACAATTCATATATAGTGAACCGGCCATGAATCATCTTCGCCTCAACAAAGCAGTAGATGAAAACAGAAATTCTTTTTATGTGCTGGACATTAAGGTGAGAAATAAGATCGTTGCAGATGGTATTGATGACCCTTCATTCTCAATGGTAAATAAAGGTAGATATGTAGATGCTGCCACTTTTAATGAAATGGTAAAAGATCCCAATACCCTGGTGATAGATATGAGAAATCACTACGAATATGAAGTAGGCCGATTTAAAAATGCCATTGAAATCCCAAGCGACACATTCAGAGAACAATTGCCTATGGCGGCTGACATGTTTAAAGAGGAAAAAGATCGAAATATCATCATGTATTGTACAGGTGGTATTCGATGTGAAAAAGCAAGTGCCTGGATGTTACACAATGGGTTTAAAAATGTGTTTCATCTAGAAGGAGGAATCATCCACTACATCAACAATGTCATGGATCAACAGTTAGAAAATAATTTTGTTGGTAAAAACTTTGTGTTTGATGAAAGGCTAGGGGAGCGTATAACCTCAGATATTTTGTCCAATTGCCATATTTGCGGCAAACCATGTGATACCCATGTTAATTGTGCAAACTCTTCTTGTCATTTACTTTTCATTCAGTGTGATGCATGTAAAGAGCAGTTGTCAAATTGCTGTAGTGAATCATGCAAAGATTTCATACTGAAAGATGAATCAGAACAAAAATTGCTCCGGAAAGGAGTTGATATGGGAAGAAATATTTTTAACAAATCAAAAAAGAGGATGGAGGAATTAGCAGTAAAATCATCAAAGACTTCATAATTCTTTTAATGCATCCTTCACTCTAATTTCAGTCACATCATCATTAAGTTCCAATGGTTGAAATGCTGTTCCAATAAGCTTTTCATACAACTCAATGTATCGTTTCGATATGACCTGTACCCATTCTTCAGACATCTCTGGTACTTGCTGGCCTTCCTTTCCCATAAAATTATTGGCGATCAACCATTCTCGTACGAATTCTTTACTAAGTTGTTTCTGTCTTTCACCACGCGACTGCCTTTCTTCAAATCCATCTGCATAAAAATACCTAGATGAATCAGGAGTATGTATTTCATCCATCAGTACGATTTCACCATCAATTTTTCCAAATTCATATTTTGTATCTGCAAGAATAAGTCCTCGTTTTTCTGCCAGCTGTTTACCTTTTTCGAAGAGTGCAAGCGTATATTTTTTTAATATTTCCCAATCAGTTTTTGTGGCCAATCCTTTTGCAATGATTTCTTTTTCGCTGATATCTTCATCATGTCCCTCTGCTGCCTTGGTAGATGGGGTAATAATTGGAGTAGGGAAGTAGTCGTTTTCTTTCAAACCATCAGGCATGGTTTCCCCGCATAAAATTCTTCCTTGCTGATATGTACGCCATGCATGACCGACCAAATTTCCTCTAACCACCATCTCAATTTTAAAAGGATCACATTTCTTACCGATACTTACATTGGGTGCTGGAACTGAAAGAAGCCAATTTGGACAAATATTTTTCGTTTGTTCCAACATATAAGCAGCAATCTGATTGAGTACTTGACCCTTGAAGGGAATGGGTCTTGGTAGAATTACATCAAATGCAGAAATTCTATTGCTGGCAACCATTACAAGGAATTTATTATCAATGGTATATACATCCCGAACCTTGCCTGCGTAGAAGTTTGTTTGCCCTGGAAATTGAAACTTTTTCATATCGCTAAAGTAAATCTGGCTTCTCATTCAGGCAATTTAAGTTATTCAGAATCAGGCATTTTTTTTAAGAGGATAATTACTTGTTTGATTTTCAATAATTTGTTGTAATTTGATCAAAACTAAATGCTTATGAAACGATATGCTTGCTTAGTTGCATTGCTATGTATGCTAATGCCGGGTATATTACAAGCTCAAAACTTGGTAATATCTGGTAATCTTAAAAATGCATCAGGTGGGGAAGCCATTGGCTCTGTATCTGTTACCTTGAAAGATGGAACAGCAGGTACATTCACCGACAATAAAGGAAACTTTAGATTGGTTCTTCCTTCTAGTACCAAATTTCCAGTTACATTGGTTTTCAGTTCCATTGGATTTGGATTAACAGAAATCAAGGTTGAATCTGCAGGAGATTTGAAAACGATTTCTCTTCAACCAAGTTCAACTTTGGGTGAGGAAGTGGTTGTTTCTGCAACAAGAACTCCTACCAGAATTATTGAATCACCTGTATCCATTGAACGTCTGGGTAATGCTGCTTTGAGAAATGCATCTGCTGCCGATTATTACGATATGGCACTGAATCTCAAAGGTGTAGATATGGTTGCCTCAAGTTTAACTTTTAAAACAATAACCACCCGTGGTTTCACCGGTAGTGGTAATACCAGGTTTACTCAAATCATGGATGGTATGGATAACCAGGCCCCAGGTTTGAACTTCTCTGTGGGTAGTATCATCGGACTCAGTGAATTAGATGTTGAGAGCATGGAATTGATGCAGGGTGCATCTTCTGCACTTTATGGATCTGGCGGTATGAATGGTACTTTGCTTATCAACAGCAAGGATCCTTTCAAATATCAGGGTCTCTCATTTCAGTTAAAAAATGGTGCAATGCATGTTGACGGTAAATACCGTGATCCATCGCCTTATTATAACTGGGATTTGCGATATGCAAAAAAGGTCAATGATCGTTTGGCTTTCAAAATTACTTCAGGAGTACTTCAGGCAAAAGACTGGTTGGCATCTGACAACCGCAATGTTCTTCGTTCTGGAATTTTCTTGGGAAAAATCACTGATGGTACCAGAGGTACAGATCCCAATTACGATGGTATGAACTATTATGGGGATGAGACGACGATCGACTTGAATTTGGTACTGAAAGGTATTGCAGCTCAAGCTCCATTTCTTGCTCCATACATTAATACTATTACTACTAGTCCGAATATGGTATCAAGAACCGGCTATACTGAAAAAGAGGTTACCAATCCGAACACGGTTAATATGAAATTCGGCGGTGCATTGCATTATAAAGTATCCAATGCTACTGAAATGATCATTGCAGGACATTGGGGAACTGGTAATACAGTTTACACTGGTAGCGATCGATATTCATTGTTACATTTTAAGATGGGTCAGTATAAGTTTGAATTAAAGAACAAGAATTGGATGTTGAGGGCTTATACAACACAAGAAGATGCCGGTGATTCTTATAATACCACCGTTACCACCAGGTTGTTTAATGAAGGTTGGAAAAACTCTACTACTTGGTATACCCAATACGGTCAAGCATACTTGAATGCTTTGTTAGCAGGTCAAAACACTTACGGGGCTCATTCATATGCAAGAGGTATTGCAGACATTGGAAGACCACTTGCTGGAAGTGCTGAGTTTACAAGAATCTATGATTCTGTAAGTGCTAGGCCAATTTCAAAAGGCGGTGGTAAATTTATCGACAAGACAAATCTTTACGCTGCAGAGGGTCAATACAATTTGAGTTCACTTGTGAAAGATAAGGTGCAGGTCCTTGTAGGTGGAAACATCAGAAGGTTTGTGCTTAATTCACAGGGTACTTTATTTGCTGATTCAGCAGGAAAAATTCCCATCACGGAATCTGGAGCATACATTCAAATGGTTAAAGGATTTTTTGATGATGTTGTGAAGTTCACCGTTTCTGGTCGTTACGACAAGAACAACAATTTCAAAGGTCGCTTTACTCCAAGAGCTTCTGCGATACTTCGAGTTGCAGAAGACAATCATTTCCGTGTATCATATCAGACAGCGTATCGCTTCCCTTCAGTACAGCAGCAATTCATCAATCTTGCCGCCGGTGGTGCAATTTTGATTGGAGGCGTTCCTAAGATGCTAGATTACTACAGAGTTGCTTCAAATCCTATATACAATCTTACTGCATTATCAGCTGGTCAATTGAAGGTTCAAACACTTGGAGACTTTAAACCAGAAGCAGTAAAATCCTATGAATTAGGATATAGAGGGTTGATGGCTAACAAGAAGTTATTGATGGATGCTTATATCTACCAAGGCAACTATCAAGATTTCATCACAAGAGTACTTGTTGTTCAATCTACTTCGAGCAGTCCGCAGCCAACTGATGTTCTAAGTGCTTCTACCAGAAGAATTCTTTCAATTCCTATTAATAGTCCAACAAAAGTTAAAACAACCGGTTGGGGTATGTCATTGGAGTACAGATTTCCTAAAGGATTTTACTTGAGTGGAAATGCTTCTTCAGACAAGCTGTTGGATGTACCTGATGGATACATTACCTATTTCAATGCTCCCAAGTTAAGAACCAATGTTACTTTTGGTAACTATGGTTTTGGCAAATCAAAAAGAATTGGATTCAATATAGTTCATCGTTGGCAGGATGCTTTTGCTTATCAAAGTGATCTTGCAAATGGTGAGGTGCCAGCTTATCATGTATTGGATGCTCAGGTTTCACTTAAACTTCCAAAAGTTCAATCGGTAATTAAGTTAGGTGCAAATAATCTTTTGAATCAATACTACATAACTGCATTGGCCAATCCTTCAATAGGAGGTTTGTACTATGTTTCATTTGGTTATAACATATTCTAAACAAGAGCAATAAAACATTCAACGCTAAAAACATGATCATGAAAAAAATTAAACATATCATACCTACAATGATTATCATGACGATATTCGTTGTGTTGGCTGCTTCTTGTAACAAAAATGTTCCTGAGGCAACTCCTTTAGAAATTTACAATCCTACAGGAAATACCCTGGCAGATGTCATCAACAGTGATGCTACTTTGTCAACTTTCAAAGCTGCAGTAACGAAAGCAGGATTGTTGGCAGATCTTGCTGATAAATCAAAAGTATTTACTGTATTTGCTCCAACAGATGCCGGATTTACCCTTTCTGGACTTCCTGCAGCAGCAATTTCAGTAATTCCTGCTTCAACAGTGGCAAGTGTTGTTCAATATCACATCATCCCAGGTAAGATTTTGATGTCGTCTGATATTCCTACAACATTTCCAAATGTTCAATTTCCAACTTCGTTTATAATCCCTGCACCAAATACAAATCCTTTAGTAAGATTTAGCAATTTCCCATCTAAAAGAGGTACTACATTGTATTTGAACAATATTCCTGTAACATCAACAGATGCAATTGCAGTAAATGGTGTAGTTCATAAACTTTATGCTGTTGCTGCACCTCCAACAAGGGTGTTGCTGGATACCATGGCTAGAGATGCAGATCTTCAATACTTGGTAGCAGCAGTATTGGCAGCGGATGCAGGTGTTCCTACTGGTTCAAGGTTTCAAGATTATCTAGCAAATCCTTTGGCAAATTTTACGATCTTGGCTCCAACCAATGATGCTTTCAAAAATTTGTTTGCAGTATTGGGATTACCACAATCGCCTACCTCTTTTTCATTGTTGCCTGCTACAACTGTCAGAGGCATCGTTGCATATCATGTTTTGCTTTCAAGAGCTTTTTCACCCAATCTCCCTACAACAGCAACAGGTGTTCCAACGTTGTTGTCTGCTTCATTGGGGGCAGCAGCACCCTTGTTAACTGTTGATGCTGCACAGGGTGTTAAAGGAGCAAAAAATCCTATCTATTCAAAAATTACCGCTAAAGATCGCCATGCAATCAATGGAGTATACCATAAAATTGATATGGTGTTGATGCCACAATAGATTTTAAATACTCTATATAAAAAACCGGATCTTTTGATCCGGTTTTTTATTTTAATTCATATTGTTTTTAAACGGCAAAACGGAAATGCATGATATCACCATCTTTAACGATATAATCTTTTCCCTGCACTGCCATTTTTCCAGCCTCTTTACATGCGTTCTCTGAGCCGAGTGCAATAAAATCATCGTAAGCAATTACTTCAGCCCTGATGAATCCTTTTTCGAAATCAGTATGGATGACACCAGCAGCCTGCGGGGCCAACATTCCTTTCGTTATGGTCCATGCCCTAACTTCCTGAACACCTGCAGTGAAATACGTTGCAAGATTTAATAAATGGTAGGTTGATTTGATCAATCTTACAACGCCACTTTCTGTGAGGCCCATGTCTTCCAAAAACATTTTCCTGTCGTCGTAACTCTCCATTACTGCAATTTCACTCTCTATTGCAGCACTGATAAATAGAATCTCAGCTTTTTCATTTTTGATGGCATCCATCACTTGTTGTGTAAATTGATTGCCTTTTACAACACTTTTCTCATCTACATTGCATACATAAATAACAGGCTTGATAGTCAGGAGGAACAGGTCGTGTAAAAATTTCTCTTTCTCTTCTTTGCTGATTTCGAAAGCACGTGCATTTTTACCTTGCTCCAAAAATATTTTTACCTCTTTAAGCACTTCGATACAACGCTGAATGTCCCTGTCACCAGTCTTTGCCATTTTTTCAACCCTTGACAGCTTCTTCTCAACACTTTCCAAATCTTTTAATTGCAGTTCGGTGTCGATTACTTCTTTGTCGCGTATTGGATTGACATTTCCGTCAACATGGATTACATTTTCGTCTTCAAAGCATCTCAGAACGTGTATGATGGCATCTGTATTTCTAATATTTCCCAAAAATTGATTTCCGAGTCCTTCGCCTTTACTAGCCCCCTTAACCAATCCTGCAATATCTACGATTTCAACTGTGGTAGGAACTACTTTCTGAGGTTTCACCAATTTCTCGAGCTCAATTAATCGTTGATCTGGAACAGTGATGACACCTACATTGGGTTCAATGGTACAAAAGGGAAAATTTGCTGCCTGGGCTTTTGCATTGCTCAAGGCATTAAATAAAGTTGATTTTCCTACATTTGGTAAGCCGACAATCCCTGCTTGTAATGCCATAATTATTTTTTTGCGTTGCAAAGGTAGTGAGAATGATGCAGAAGCATCCTGGTTGAAGGAAGTTTTCTAAATGTGTTTATATGACCCTGAATTTGATCTGGTTTGCATTTTTTATACTTGCTTTCACAGTGGCATTCTTTAAATGGTTGGTCACAGGGGATGTGATGATTTTTAAAACCATCACAGAAGGAATCTTTAAATCTGCTGGAGACAGTGTTGATCTTTCTTTTAAATTGATCGGGATCATGACGCTTTTTTTGGGCTTCATGAATATTGGAGAAAAAGCTGGAGCGATTCGATTTTTGTCTAGAATCGTCGGACCTTTTTTTAGTAAACTATTTCCAGAAATTCCAGATAAGCATCCAGCATTTGGTCATATGATTATGAATTTTTCTGCAAATTTATTAGGACTCGATAATGCTGCGACTCCATTTGGTTTAAAAGCCATGCAGAGTTTACAAGAATTAAATTCAGATAAAGAGACTGCCTCCAATGCTCAAATTATGTTTTTGGTGTTGCATGCATCTGGGCTCACCCTAATTCCCATTAGTATAATCGCAATCAGGGCATCTGTTTCTCCTGCAGCAGCAAATCCAACTGACATTTTTCTTCCTTGCATGATCGCGACTTTTGTTGCGACAATCGCTGCCTTGCTCATCGTTTCGTTTAAACAAAAAATCAATTTACTTCAACCTGTAATTTTAGCTTGGGTATTGGGTATTTCATTAATCATCGGATTACTTATCAGCTACATAAAATATTTTCTTGTACAAAGTCAGATTGAAGTTTTTTCCAATGTATTGAGCAATGGACTGATTCTATTAATTTTTCTTGTTTTTCTGATAGGAGGGATGTACAAGAAGGTTAATCTCTTTGAAACGTTTGTTGAAGGAGCAAAAGGTGGATTTGAAGTTGCAATCAAAATTATACCATACCTCGTTGCCATGCTTGTTGCAATAAGTGTATTGAGAAGTTCTGGTGCATTTGATTTTATGACCACTTCAGTAGGAAATCTTTTTGCTTCGTTGGGAATGGATACTCAGTTTGTTCAAGCATTGCCAACAGCATTGATGAAACCGCTCAGCGGAAGTGGAGCAAGGGCAATGATGGTTGATACCATGAATACATACGGTGCAGATTCTTTTGCTGGAAGACTTTCTGCTATTTTTCAAGGTACCAGTGATACTACTTTTTATGTGGTAGCTGTTTATTTTGGTTCTGTAGCAGTCAAAAATACCCGATATGCCATTGGCAGCATGTTGTTGGCAGATCTCGTTGGTATTATAACATCCATATGTTTAGCATATTTATTTTTTGGAAATTAAATGCAGATCTTACTCGACGATATCATTCTATTTGGTTACCATGGTGTTCATCCACTGGAAAATGAAGTAGGCACGAATTTTCAAATCGGAATTAAAATTGATATCGATGATATTCCAATCAGGGTACTGGAAGATACTGTTGATTATGAAAAAGTATATTTGTTGCTGAAAGAGGAGTTCAAAAAAACCGAACAACTGCTTGAAGTGTTGGCCGATAGAATCATACAAACAATCATTTCGAATTTTCATCAAATCATTCAAATTGAAATTTCGATCAAGAAACTGAATCCTCCGATTCCTTCTTTTCAAGGAACGGTTGGCATTAAAAAATTAAAAAAAATAAAATAACAATTATGCAAGCAAGATTTTTTGTTCTCATCTATCTTTTTTTAAACGTTCAACTGTTCGCACAAGAATCGGTTCAAACTAAATACGACCCGAATGAATTGTTTAATCCACTTTTTTATAAAGAATATGGAAACTCATTGCGCACAGGAAATGGAGAACCTGGAACTGCTTACTGGCAAAACCGAGCAGATTATTCAATCAAAGCAGAATTAAATGATGTAACCAATGAAGTAAAAGGTTCTGTAACGATTACTTATACCAATAACAGTCCGCATCAACACAATTTTTTGTGGTTTCAGCTTGATCAGAATCTATTCAATCCCAATTCCCGTGGCTATTCGAAATTGCCTGTCAACGGCAGAAGCAGATATACCGGTGTGAGCAGTGAAATCAATGGTGGGTATAAAATCGAATCTGTTAAAGTAATAAATATGGTGGCAGGAAAAGCAAATGAAGTTTCAGTTCAGCCTGATATTACTGATACCAGAATGCGAATTGATTTGCCAAAAACATTGAAAACAGGTGGAGATAAGGTGAGTGTAAAAGTTGACTTTTCTTTTATTGTGCCTGAATATGGTGCTGACAGAACTGGTATTCTGAAAAATGATGATGGAAACATTTTTGCTATTGCACAATGGTATCCCCGTATTTGTGTTTTTGATGATATACAAGGTTGGAATACACTACCATACCTGGGTGCAAGTGAATTTTATCTGGAATATGGAAATTTTGATGTTTCAATCACCGCTCCCGCAAATCATATTGTGGTTGCATCTGGTGAGCTGATAAATCCATCAGATGTGATGACTGCAGAACAATTTAAATTATATCAGTATGCGCATATATCTGATTCAACCATTACCATTCGTGGAAGTCAGGATATAGAAAACCCAGCCAGTCGTCCCAATAAAAAAACACTTACTTGGAAATACACGATTACAAATGCAAGAGACTTTGCTTGGGCAAGCTCAAAGTCTTTTATTTGGGATGCAGCAAAGATTAATTTACCGAGTGGTAAAACTGCACTCGCACAATCAGTGTATCCTCGCAGCTCTGATGGCAAAAATGCTTGGGCAAGGAGTACTGAATATGCGAAAGCCTCAATAGAGAATTATTCAAAACGATGGTTTGAATATCCCTATCCAATTGCAACAAATGTTGCAAGCAATGTTGGAGGCATGGAATATCCAGGAATTGTTTTTTGTGGGGCAAATGCCAAAACGGAAGGTCTCTGGGGCGTCACTGACCATGAATTAGGACATACCTGGTTTCCAATGATTGTAGGTAGCAATGAGAGAAAATATGGATGGATGGATGAAGGTTTCAACACCTTCATTAATTCAATCGCTGATGATGATTTCAACAATGGCGAATACAAATCACCTCCTTCAAACATGCATGAAATGGCTAAATACATGTTTAACGACCGGACAGAGTCCATCATGAAAACTCCAGATGCTTTGAAGGAATACAATATCGGACTCTCCTTATACATGAAGCCCGGATATGCTTTGAATCTTTTACGCGATCAGATTGTAGGCCAACAAAGATTTGATGCAGCATTTAGAAAATATATAAGAGATTGGGCGTATAAGCATCCGTCACCATGGGATTTTTTTCGTTCAATTGAAAGTAGTGTAGGTGAGGACTTGGGTTGGTTTTGGAAGGGGATGATTTTGGAAAATTGGAAATTGGATCAATCTATCGGCAAAGTTGAGGTTCAACCCGGCGGTATTAAAAGTGGATACATTGTTACAGTAAACAATCTTGAAAAAATGGCCATGCCTGTTGTGATTGAATATGAAACAGTATCTGGAATTAAAGGCAGGGTTAACCTTCCCGTTGAAGTATGGCAAAATGCTTGGAGTGTAAAAGCAAGGATTCCAGTTCAAGAAGAATTGAAAAGGGTAGACATTGATCCCGATAAAATCTACCCAGACATAAATGAGCAGAATAATAACTGGTTGAATACCAGCCGTTAATGAAGAAAAAAATCAAAAAAACAAGATAATTTATCAAAATCTTGTAATTTTGCAACCTCCAAGAGAAATCTTGGAATTATTCCCATACGGTTCCATAAGTTCTTCGTCTGTTCGAAGACACCAGAAGGGGTAACATTAAATATTCAGACATGCCAAAAGTTAAAACCCACTCAAGGGCTAAAAAAACTTTTAAAATTACCGGTAGCGGTAAGATCACTTTCAGAAAGCCCACCCGTGGCCACTTGCTAACGAAAAAATCTACAAAAAGAAAGAGAGCTCTTCGTGTTGAAGGACAGGTTCATCATTCAAACCTTGACTTCGTTAAGCGCTTGCTCCGTCTTAAATAGAATTTTTTCATTTTAAACAACTTTAAAGAATTAACATATGCCACGTTCAAAAAATGCCGTTGCCTCTAGAGCACGCAGAAAAAGAATACTCAAACAAGCCAAAGGATTCTTTGGTAAAAGAAAAAATGTATATACAGTTGCAAAGAACGTTCTTGAAAAAGGATTGACTTATAGCTATGTTGGTCGTAAATTGAAGAAAAGAGATTACCGCAGACTTTGGATTGTGCGTATCAATGCTGCAGTAAGAGAAGAAGGACTAACCTATTCAGAATTCATCAACAAATTGAAGGTGAAAGGAATTGAATTGGATCGCAAAGTTCTTGCTGACATGGCAATGAATAACGCAGAGTCTTTCAAAAAGCTTGTTCAGTCAGTTAAATAAACCTGATCCCCATTTGCTTAAGAGATGAGCAATACCTATACTGATCTTGTCAAACAGACCTTTTACTTTCCTCAGGAAGGGTTTGATACCAAAGATGGTAACTTATATTTCAATGACTTGGATCTCAAAGCTTTGATTGATAAATACGGCACACCTCTTAAGCTTACTTATTTACCTAAGATTGGCTCTCAGATCAACAAGGCCAAATCCTTGTTCGCCAAAGCCATCAAAAAGCATAAATACGAGGGTAAATATCATTATTGCTATTGCACAAAAAGTTCTCATTTCTCCTTTGTTGTTGAAGAAGCGCTACAGCATGATGTACATTTAGAAACATCATATGCTTATGATATCGAGATCATCAATCAGCTCTACAAAAAGAGAAAAATCACAAAAGACACTTTTATTATTTGTAATGGCTTTAAACAAAAACATTACACCTCACGCATTGCAAAATTGATCAATACTGGTTTCAAAAATGTTATACCAATTTTGGATAACAAAGAAGAGCTTGAACGTTATAAAAAAGCCGTCAAGGAACCATTTAAACTTGGTATTCGGGTTGCGGCTGAAGAAGAGCCTAATTTTCCTTTTTACACTTCCAGGCTAGGATTTCGCGCAAAAGATATTCTTGAATTTTATGTTGATCAAATTGAAGGATATGAAGAAAAGTTTCAGCTCAAAATGCTGCATATCTTTTTAAACAAAGGAATCAAAGACGACATTTACTATTGGAGTGAATTGAATAAAGTAATCAATCTATACTGCCAACTGAAAAAGATTTGTCCTGAATTGGATTCGATAAACATTGGTGGTGGTTTTCCGATTAAACATTCACTGGGCTTTGAGTACGATTATGAATTCATGATCAACGAGATCATCTCTAATATCAAAAAGGCATGTAAAAAAGCACGTGTTCCAATGCCGAATATCTTCACCGAGTTTGGCAGTTTCACTGTTGGTGAAAGCATGGCGCATATATATTCTGTATTGGCGGAGAAAACCCAGAATGATCGAGAGATTTGGTATATGATTGACTCATCTTTCATCACCACACTTCCTGATACATGGGGTATAGGTGAGAAATTTCTCCTGCTACCTATCAACAAGTGGAACAATGAATACCAGCGTGTGGTACTGGGTGGAATTACATGTGATAGTCATGATTATTACGATTCTGAGGAACACATCAATGAAGTATTTCTGCCTAAAACAAATGGAGAAAAGCCAAAAGAACCACTTTATCTTGGTTTCTTTCATACCGGAGCATATCAGGATCAAATCAGCGGATATGGCGGTATCAAACATTGTATGATCCCATCACCACAGCACATTATTATTGGCAGAGATAAGAATGGAAAGCTGGTGGATTGGGTGTATGCGAAAGAGCAAACTGCGCAAAGCATGCTGAAAATTCTAGGGTACATTTAACAGCTCTCCTAGAATATTTTCATTTTATATTTCTTGTTGACTTTTGGATTGTTGAAATATTTTTCTGCATCTTCTTGCGTATACCTTGGATCAAATTCAACCAATGGGAGGTCTATCAATTGAAGCTGAGATTGCTTCAATTCATCTTTCAGTTTTTTAGTTTTGGTTAAGATTTCTATGTCTTTTTCACCAACCAGTCCATATTCAGTAAGCATAAACTCCAATCGCTTAATTGTTCCTCGAATTTGCGTTGCCACATTCTGTTCCTGAACTTTATTCGGAGAAACAGCTTCTTTTACTGGAACCAATGTAAGTCCGAGTGAAGGCAGAACCTTTCCAAAATTCTTTGCTCCGGTACTTTGAGCAGAAGTTGAAAGTATTGTACCGAGCATAGCTGTGGATGAACTTCCGACATCAAAGTAGGTTCTGTTTTTCTTTGTTTGTTCAATTTCATTGCTCAGAATGAAGAACGCAAGCTTTAAGTCTTTGATATATTTATTCATCTCATCAGCTATCAGCTTGTATTCCAACATCTTTTGCGGATAGTTTACACCAGGCTTGATATAGAGTCTTACCGAGGCAGTATCATTATTTCGATGTGAATCTGTTCCTATAAACTGAAGTACTAAGACTTTCTGTTTAGCAGTATCACCTTCGCGAATAAAATCATAGGGAACAGTCCACTGAAACTCATCATTGCATGTCTTTACTGGTTTGAAATTCGTAATAGGAAGGTTTGCATTGATGGTAATCTGTTCCATGGGGAAGCTTCCTTCCTCGCACTGAATTCTAAAACGGATGGTGTCGCCTTCTTCCAGTTGAACGAAATTGCCAACGGTCGGTTTTAGACGGGTGATGTTGATTTCAGTACTGAAAAACAATAGGTTAAAACTGGTATCAATTCTATCTGCAGCGTTCCTGAGGTTTTGAACACCAAATTCTACTTTATAAGGGATGTCAAATTTAAGTCGCCCGCTCTTGAACAGATTTTTGTCTGCCTTGAAATATAGGATCCCACTGTTTTTATCAATTTTAAGTCCAATCGGAGCTGATTTCAAATACCAGAAGTACTGGTCTATCGGTTTGTTGATCTTAAAATCATAGGTGAGAATAGAGTCGGCCTGCAGAGAGAAAAAGGGACTCAAATTCATGATTCTAAGTGGGCTGTCAACCTCTTGCCTTGGAATAGCTAGGTTAGAAACGGTATCCTTAGATGGGAGGGTGGTGTCTTTGGATATTTCCTGCGCAAAAGAGAACTTGAAAGCGACCAATGCGATGATTACTAACTTGATTCTCAACGTCAATAATGTTTAGACAAATGTAATTGAAAACATGCTAAATGTGTAAATTTGCAATCAAATCTTAACATTATGTACCCAGCACAAATAGTAATTCCCATGAAAGAGGAATTAACAGAAAATGGCTTTGATGAGTTGTTATCTCCTTCAGATGTAGATCAGGCTGTTTCTAATGAAGGCACCACACTTGTGGTCATCAATTCAGTATGCGGATGTTCTGCAGGAAGCGCAAGACCAGGTGTATTGATGTCTGTTCATAATTCTGAAAAAAAGCCAGATCATCTTACCACTACTTTCGCAGGATTTGATATCGATGCAGTAAAAAGATTGAGGGAACACCTCTTGCCTTATCCTCCATCGTCTCCTGCTGTTGCTTTGTTCAAAGATGGGAAATTGGTGCACATGATCGAACGTCATCAAATCGAGGGCCGTCCGGCACAAATGATTGCACAAAATCTAATGGCTGCATACGAAGAGTATTGTAACTAAGATGTATCCAAACCTATATTTTTTTATCAAGCAGGTATTTGGTGTTGAGCCTTTCGGCTTTACCAAATACCTGAATTCTTTTGGGATTCTTGTAGCAATCGCTTTTTTTGTTGCTGCTTATTTTCTAAGGAAAGAACTCATTAGAAAAGAAAAGTTGAATTTGTTGTCGCCATATGATGAAACCATCATAGTTGGTAAGCCAGCATCTTTTTCAGATTTATTGACCAATGCACTGTTTGGATTTTTGGTGGGCTATAAAATCCTTGGAATTTTCTTAAACAAGATTGAAGGAAATCCACAGGAGTATATCTTTTCATCACAAGGAAGCATTACAGGCGGTTTACTGCTTGCTGCCATTTTTTCTACACTTCGTTATGTAGAGAAGAGAAAACAAGTTCTTGCAACACCTGAAAAAAGAATCATTAAAATCTGGCCTCATGATCGCGTTGGCGATATTACAGTTTATGCAGCCATTGCTGGTTTCATTGGAGCGAAAATTTTTGATAACCTTGAAAATTGGGATAGATTTATTTTGGACCCAATAGGGAACCTTCTTTCTCCGAGTGGACTTACTTTTTATGGTGGACTGATTCTTGCAACGGTAGTGATATTAATATATGCTAAAAGCAAAAGAATTAATATTCGTCATTTGATTGATGCTGCTGCGCCTGCCTTGATGATCGCATATGCAGTTGGAAGAATGGGTTGCCATATTGCAGGAGATGGAGATTGGGGGATTTTCAACAGCGCGTATAAAGTAAATGACCAAAATAAAATAGTTGAAGCAGCATCGTGGGAATATCACCAAGTATTGATGGACAATCAGGAGTTTACCAAAGTGCTGGTTGCTGAGTACGGTGGATTGGATAAAATTCCACATAAATCATTCAAAGGGTTATCAATACTCCCCAATTGGTTTTGGGCATATAATTATCCTCACAATGTCAACGAGCAGGGGATACCAATGAAAAATTGTGAAGGCCAATTCTGTTATCAAATGTCCCCGCCGGTTTTTCCAACGACCCTTTACGAAATAATTGCAAGTTTGATCTTGTTTGTCATCTTGTGGATGGTTAGAAAAAAATTAAACGCACCTGGACAATTATTTGGACTTTACTTAATGATGAATGGGGTAGAAAGATTTCTGGTTGAAAAAATTCGCGTAAATACCACCTACAACATCCTCGGTTATCATCCCACACAGGCAGAACTCATATCAACATTGCTTTTCTTTGTAGGAGCATGGTTGTGGATAGATGCCTCAAGAAAATACAACATTAAAGCCGCTTAAATCCAACATATGCCATCATTCGATATCGTAAGTAAGGTTGATGCTCAATTGCTCGACAACGCAGTGAATGTAACCAAGAAGGAAATCACCAATCGGTTTGACTTCAAGGACACAGTCGTAAATATTGATTTAAATAAAAAAGATTTTAAAATTTCCCTGGAAGCTGCAGATGATATGAAAATGCGTCAGCTCATTGAGGTGCTGATCAATAGGGCAAATAAACAAGGAATTCCACCTATCGCATTCGATCAATCCAAAGAATCTTATCAAAGCGGTAAAACCGTAAAACAGGAAATTCAGGTTAAAAACGGACTCAAACAAGAAGATGCCAAAAAGATAACTAAACTTGTTAAGGACTCCGGCTTGAAGGTTCAGACGCAAATAATGGACGACATCATAAGGGTCAGCGGAAAGAAGATCGATGACCTTCAGGCTGTCATATCAGCCTGTAAATCAGCTAATTTGGAGTTCCCGCTTCAGTTTGAGAACATGCGTAATTAGGCTGATCTTCTTGGTATTTCACCCATAAAAGCTTACTTTTGCACCCTTATTAAAATGTCATGGCAAAAACCATGCAGCCTAAAAATCAATAATATGAAACAAGGTATCCATCCAGACGAATACAGATTCGTAGTTTTCAAAGACATGAGTAATGGTACAACTTTCCTTACTCGTTCAACAGCTCCATCTAAAGAAACCATCAAATGGGAAGACGGCAATGAGTACCCATTGATTAAGCTTGAAATTTCCAACACTTCACATCCGTTTTTCACCGGACAAAATGTATTGGTTGATACAGCTGGTCGTATTGATAAATTCAAGAAAAAATACGCTAAGAAATAATGTAAACCCTCCTCATGGAGGGTTTTTCTTTTACAATTCATTTTAACTTTACTCATGCGGATTTTTTTGGATGATTCCGGTCTACATGATTCATTCTATCCACTCACAACTTTAAGGAGCTTTAAAGAACTGAGAACGGGTGTATTTTCTTTTCAAGATCGATGGTATAAAATTGCGGCAAAGCAACAGATAACCATCGAATGGGTTAATAATAAAGAGAATGCAGATCTCATCATCCCCGCAAATAAAGTTCCAGTTACATCTTTAGATATAAATGCTCTTTTTGAAAGCAAATTTTCAGCGCAAAATGATTTGATTACAGTAAGTCATTTAACTGATCTCATAAAAACAAATGCATCCTTCATTGCCAGTGATTTGAACTTGATTGACAAAACTTATTTTCTTCATCATCATCAATATGCTCAACACATTGGCGATCATCCATTGATCATCCATGAAAAAGCAATCATTGAGCATTGTTTTATAAATACAAATGATGGCCCGGTTATCATTGATGCAAATGCACATATCATGTCGGGTGCAATGCTGCGCGGACCGATATATATTGGCGAACATTCAGTTGTTAAAATGGGTGCTCAATTGTATGGAGGCAGTAACATTGGGCATCATTGTGTGGTAGGGGGAGAAATAAAAAATACAATATTCAATTCATATTCCAACAAAGCGCATCATGGATATATAGGGGACAGCTATATTGGATCATGGTGTAATTTGGGAGCAGGAACCACAGGTTCAAATGTTAAAAATACCGCAGGTTCCATTCGCATATGGGACAATGCTCAACAACAATTCATTAAAGGCCCAATGAAAATGGGTGTTTATATGGGGGATCATGTTAAGACTGCCATCAATACACAATTTAGTAGCGGTACAGTTGTTTCATCATTTGTAAATCTGTACTCACAATTTTCAAAACTTGCACCTAAGTTTGTTCCAATGTTTTTATGGGGCATAGACGAGAATAAATTTTACACATTGGATAACTTGCTTGATGAAATAAATCGTTGGATGATGATGAAGGGTCATCATCTTACTGATCTAGATAAAGAAACTATTACTTCAATCTATAAACTACATATTCAATGAGAAAACAAATTGCAGCAGCGAATTGGAAAATGAATAAAACTTTCCAAGATGGAAAAGAGTTGTTAGAAACAATTGTAAATGGAATTGGAAATCTTTCTTCCGACCAGCAAGTAATATTTGCTGTTCCCTTTCCATATTTAATGGAATCAAATAAATCGATCAATAACAAACCTAATGTTTTTATATCTGCACAAAATTGTCATCATAAAACCGCTGGTGCATTCACAGGAGAGGTTTCTGTAGACATGCTCGATTCTATTGGAATTAAATATTGTGTAGTGGGACACAGCGAAAGAAGGGAATATTTTCATGAGTCAAATGCGGAACTGGCTGAAAAAGTAAATCTCTGTCTTTCAAAATCGATCACTCCGATATTTTGTTGCGGAGAACCTTTGAATATTCGTGAAGAAGGTATCCAGAATTCATTTGTTGAAAAACAATTGAATGATTCCCTTTTTCATTTGGATGCGGAAGCTGTTCAAAAAGTTGTGATAGCGTATGAGCCAATTTGGGCGATCGGAACAGGAAAAACAGCAACTTCAGACCAGGCTCAAGAAATGCATGCCCATTTGAGAACAGTGCTGGCTCAAAAGTTTGGGAAGCAGGTTGCTGATCATGTATCTATTCTATATGGGGGAAGTGTAAAAGGAGCTAATGCGAAAGAAATTTTTTCACAGCCTGATGTGGATGGCGGGTTGGTTGGAGGAGCTTCGTTGATTTCAGCAGAATTCCTGCAAATCATCAGTGCATTAAAGTGAATCAGCCTTTGAGCTTTTCAACGAGCTGAATATACTCTTTCATGGATTCATCAGTTGACTTCCCTGTGAGGCTTAGCCATGCTTCGTGTTTTGCCTTTTTTACAAAATCAAAAGGATTTTCAGGTGCCTCTTTGAGATTGTCTCCTTCAGTTGCCTGCTTGTATAGGGCATATAATTGAAGAAGGGTATCATTGCTTGGTCTTACTGATAGTGATTCAGAATCTTTAACCGCTTTTTCGAATAATTCCTTGGTCTCCATAGAGCTGCTAAAATACAATAATTGATTAACTTTGCACCCTCATTGATTCGGGTTTTTCCCCCCAATTGCTGATATTTTTCATGAAACACATTAGAAACTTTTGCATCATCGCACATATAGACCATGGTAAATCTACCCTGGCAGATCGTTTATTGCAATCTACCAATACCATCAGTGAAAGAGAAATGATGGATCAAGTATTGGATGACATGGATCTGGAAAGAGAAAAAGGCATCACAATTAAAAGTCATGCCATTCAGATCAATTATAAACACACTGATGGTCAAGCGTATACTTTAAACTTGATTGATACACCTGGACACGTAGATTTTAGTTATGAAGTCAGCAGGGCGTTGGCAGCATGTGAAGGAGCTTTGCTCCTGGTGGACGCCACACAGGGAATTCAGGCGCAAACGATATCAAATTTATACCTGGCTGTTGATAATAACCTGGAGATCATACCAGTGATCAACAAGATAGATATGGATGGAGCAATGATTGAGGAAGTGAAAGATCAAATCATTGAACTTATTGGTTGTAAACCTGATGAAATCCTTTTAGCAAGTGGTAGAACCGGTATTGGAATTGAAGCCATACTTGAGGCCATTGTTCAAAGAATTCCTTCTCCAAAAGGCGATCCTAATGCACCGCTTCAGGCATTAATATTTGACAGTGTTTTTAACTCCTTCAGAGGAATTATTGTCTATTATCGCATTTTGAATGGATGCATTCGAAAAGGGGAAAAAATCAAGTTCATATCAACGGATATGGATTATGAAGTGGATGAAGTAGGGATTCTTAAACTTAATATGCAGGAACAGAAAGAAGTGAGATGTGGAGACGTTGGTTATCTGATTACTGGAATTAAAAATGCTAAAGAAGTAAAAGTTGGTGATACCATCGTTGATGCAGTAAATCCTGCAGAAGCAATCAAAGGTTTTGAAGAAGTAAAACCGATGGTATTTGCTGGAATTTTTCCAGTTAATACAGATGATTTTGAGGAATTAAGGGATTGTATGGATAAGCTTCAATTAAATGACGCATCCCTTACTTATGAACTAGAAACATCCCAGGCACTTGGATTTGGTTTCCGATGTGGATTCTTAGGACTCTTACATATGGAAATTATTCAGGAGAGACTTGAGAGAGAATTCAATCAAACAGTAATCACCACCGTACCCAACGTAAGTTTTATTGCTTACAGTACAAAAGGAGAGGTTATTCCTGTAAACAATCCTTCAGAAATGCCCGATCCAACTCAAATGGATCATATTGAAGAGCCCTTCATCAAAGCTCAAATCATTACAAAGCCAGAATATATTGGCAATATCATGACCCTCTGTCTTGGAAAACGTGGAATGCTGATCAATCAAAGCTACCTCACACAAACCAGGGTAGAGCTGATATTTGAAATGCCTCTTACTGAAATTGTATTTGACTTCTATGACAAACTTAAGAGTCAAACCAGAGGATACGCCTCATTCGATTATCATCCAATCGGTTATAGAGAAAGTGATATTGTAAAAATGGATATTTTATTGAATGGCGACAAAGTGGATGCATTATCAGCACTGATCCACCGAAGCAGGGCACAGGATTTCGGCAGAAAACTTTGTGAAAAACTCAAAGAATTGCTTCCTCGTCAACAGTTTCAAATTGCCATTCAAGCAGCCATTGGTGCTAAAGTAGTAGCTAGAGAAAACATATCAGCTATGAGAAAAGATGTTACCGCTAAATGTTATGGGGGTGATATCAGCAGAAAGCGTAAACTCTTGGAAAAACAAAAAGAAGGTAAGAAAAGAATGCGTCAAATAGGAAATGTGGAAGTTCCACAAGAAGCGTTCTTGGCAGTATTAAAATTGGATGACTAATTTCCTTTTTTCACTGGTTTCTTAACTGGGATTTTTGAATCGGTTACAGGCTTGATGATAGGTGCCTGCCCATCTTCCAGTTTAAAGTCAAATGGTTTTTCGATGTGTAACCATTTACCATTTATCCATTTAAATGCCTCATAGTCGCCATCTGGAACATATGTCTCAAATTTTTTCTCTTCGTTGCTCTCAGAAATAAGGTGATCATAGATGATCATCGCTAATTCATCGTCATACTTGATGCTGGCATTTATGTTCTTTTTATATTCCAAGAAAAAACGTGCTTGAACAGGCTTCTTGATAGAGTCGTTAGAAAATACAAAAAGGGGAGAGCCGAAAATAGGTTGACCTTCTCGATTGAATGTCAGAATTTCAATCACTTTCCTTGTACTATTTCGATTGTGCTCGTCATAACCCAATAGGGTATAGATCTTATTTTGATTAACTTCTTGCATCAACACTTTATAATAAATTGCTCCCATCCACCAATAATTATTGGTGATGGTATCCTGTTGGTTTTGAATTAAAATGTTTCGATCAATCAAAGGGAAAAGTTTTAAACTTCCATCCTCGGTATTCATTTGAATAGCACCATGCCTACGATGTGTATTTTCATCTTTGCTTACCTGCCAAGTAAAAATCCTGAAACTGCTGTCTGGACTGTATAACCTGGAAATGGTTGTAAGAGAATCAAAAGGAAAGTGGAAGGAGTGTTGAATTTGCAGTGCACGGACTAAAATTCTGGTAAATTGACTGTCAGCACGAAATCTTTGCTCAGGAAATTCTGCATTTACGATTTGATTTCCATAGAATTTTAATGAGTCTTCTTTAAATATGACTTTTTTTTGTTGGCCATATCCAACCATCTGAATGAATACGAGTAATAAAGCAGTATGATAAAACTTTAATCTCATGAAAGCATTTTTGAAAATTCATACATGCTAGCAACTTTGATATCATATAAATTTTCGTCTATCACGTAATCATTTTCTCCATTTGTAACAAAAACAGTAAACATGCCTGCATTTCTGCCAAATTCCATGTCACTAGACCGATTGCCGATCATAATGGATTTTGAAAACTGTATTTCTGAAAAGTCATTTTTTGCATTAGATGCCATGCCAGTATTTGGTTTTCTATTGAAATCCTCATTTGAGATGGCTGTCGAAAAATATATCTTATCAATTCTGCCCTTTTTTATTTCAACAGTTTTTATCATTTTTTCATGAATCTCATGCAAGGTTTCAATCGACATGATACCTTTTCCAACTCCCCGTTGGTTTGTAACAACCAATATTTTACCGAAAACATTGTTGAATATAGAGAGTGCAGCCAATGCTTGGTTTGAAAATTCAAATTCACTCCAACTTTTCACATAGTCATTTTTTCTTTCTTGATTGATCACGCCATCTCTGTCTAGAAATAATGTCCAACTTTTATCTATATGCTCAATAGAAAATTTCATTTTTTAATCAATAATTCTTTTTGGGCACGTGAATAATCTTCCGGTATTCCAATATCAATGAAATAGCCATCTGAAATGAATCCTTTTAGTGTTTTATCTAATGCTTTGTTGGCTAAATATTCATTTTCAAATGAAAATATGTTTGGAAATGAATGTCTTAAAAAAGCTTGTTTATTAAGTATATAAACACCCCCATTTATAAAACCTTTATCACAAAATTTCTTTTCATTGAATTCAGTGATATTGTTGTTTACGTCCAATGCTACAGATCCATATCTGTCAAAATTAATCATTGGTTTTAGTGCAATGCTGCATTCTGCTTCGTTATGATGTTCAATCATGTTTTTTAAATCCACATCAAAAAAGGTATCCCCATTGGTGATAATAAAATTATCTCCATCGGATTGTAGTATCCCTTGAAGAATAGCACCTCCAGTTCCCAATTGCTCTTTTTCAATTATGTAATGTTTTTTCAATTGTGGGAAGGATTTTTCAAGATATTCTATGATCATTTCGCTCTTATATCCTAAGAGAAATACCATATCAACTACTCCTTGTTTCTGATAGGATTCAATAATATAGTGTAAAAAGGGGGTGCCATTTATAGGAGCCAATACTTTGGGTAAATCAGGAATTTCTGATCTCAACCTTGTTCCAAGACCACCAGCCAGTAATAATAATTTCAGCATCTAATTTTAATCTTTAAACAATTCTTTTTCTGTTAGTTCGCATATAATATGACCAACCAGGATATGCATTTCTTGAATTCTAGGAGTAATATTTGACGGAACATTGATGATAAAGTTGGATAAGGGTGTCATTTTACTTTCATTCATCCCAGTCATGCCAACGGTTGTTATACCAATTTCCTTTGCTTTTTTAAACGCATTTATGATATTCATAGAATTTCCTGATGTTGAGATCCCAAAAAGAAGATCTCCTTTTTGCCCAACTCCTTCTATTAATCTTTCATATATAAGCTCATATCCATAGTCATTTGCAACAGCAGTCAGATAACTTGTGTTACAATGCAATGCTTCAGAAGGAAGTGCTTTCCTGTCTTTATAAAATCTACCACTGAATTCTGCTGCCAAGTGTTGGGCATCTGCTGCACTTCCGCCATTCCCGCAGAACCATACTCGGTTTCCTTTACTGAAACATTCAATCACACGATTCGTTACCTGTTGAATGGTATCTACCAGTACATTATTTTGCAATAATGATTGTTTCAATGTGATGGATTCAGAAATAATATTTTTTATTTCATTCATAAAGAATTATTTGATGTCCATGTCGTTAATCCATGTTCAGTAAAAGCATATTCCATTGCTCTGCCACCTATAGCACTGAGTTGTTCAATTACTTTGAATCGGGTATTTCCAGGACAATAAAATATCATAAAACCACCACCACCTGCTCCTGATATTTTACCACCAGTTGCACCCGCTTTTAAGGCAGCAGTGTAAAAACACTCAATGGTTTCATTTGAAATATCATCTGCCATTTTTTTCTTTTCATTGAAACCGAAGTCTAATATATATCCCAATTCATCTAAGTTGCCTTTTAGCAATGCGTCTTTCATTAATTTACTCTGCTCTTTCAGCTGATGCATGGCATCAATTGATTTCTCATTTTTTTTCTGAACATTCTCCTGTTGTTTTCTTATGATATCAGCTGAATTTCTACTTGTAGAAGTATAAAAAAGGAGCAAGTTGTTTTCGAGTTCGTATAAATATTCTTTTTTGATTCTTAGTGGATTCACAATTACATAATCATCTTTGTAAAATTCCATGAAATTGAAACCGCCAAATGTTGCAGCATATTGGTCTTGCTTGCCACCTTCCATCTTTAATCTTTCTCTCTCTATCTTAAACGCATACTTGGCAATATCGTACTCGCCAAATGGGATATTCATCATTTCTGAAAATGCACCAATCATAGAAACAACCAAGGTAGAGGAGGTGCCTAAACCTGAACCAGCTGGGACGTCAACAGAGGTTGTAATGCTTAATCCGCCTTTGATATCTCCATAATCTTCAATAATTGAACGATATACACCTGTAAGCAGACTCAAAGGATTTTCAAGGGGGATTTCTTCATTTTTGTTGAAAGAAAAACTTTTTTGTTGATCTATCGAATGAAATGAGATTATCTCTTCATTTGTTTTTTCAATGTGTGTTCTGGCGCATAGATTGATGGTTGCATTTAATATTGAACCTCCAAATTGATCACTGTATGGACTAACATCAGTTCCACCTCCTGCCAAACCTATTCTCAAGGGTGCTTTACTTCTGAATATCATTAGAGACTTCAATAATTGTTTTGGTAAAATTAAGCCAACTAAATCTTTCTTTTTCTTTGATTAATTGGGGAATGAAAAAGGATTCACCTTTTTCAAAATATTTAACGATTTGATCAGCAATTGAAGTAGGGTTTGGCTCTGCAATGAGACCTGTTTCACCATTTTTAACCATACTGGGTAAACCACCGACATTGGTGACAATCATTGGTTTTTCAAAATGATATGCCAAAGGAGTAACCCCACTTTGGGTTGCCCTTTTATATGGTTGCACGATTACATCTGCAGCGCAACAATAATATTTTACCATGGAGTCTGGTATGAAGTCCTCAATAATTTTAATTTGGTTTTTCAAACCAGTTTGATGAATTAAATCCAAGTATGGTTCTTTTTTCTGATAGAATTCACCTGCAACAACCAGGAAATAATTTTTATTCTTTATTCTGTCATCACTCATTGCTTGAATGAGCAAATCCAATCCTTTATATTCTCTGATAAATCCAAAAAATAATAAGATGTTTTTATCAATGTCTAATTGAAGTTTTTTTCTGGAAATATGTTTGTCAATTTTTTCTCCAAAATTGTCGTACAGTGGATGTATGGCTTGTTTTAATGGTTTTTTATTTGTGAACTGCAACAGGTCATTTGTCACTTTATCACTCATCGTTATAAAGCCATCTATATTTTTCACAAAAAAAGAAGTCAATTGATAATCGCCAATTCTTTTTTCATGTGGTAGAATATTATCGGCTATACAAATGATTTTGGTGTGATTATTTTTCCTGATCATTTTGGAGATAATGCCAAAACAAGGAGCCATGAAAGGTATCCAATACCTGAATATTACTAAATCTGGATTTTTCTTACAGATCTCTTTTCCAATTTTAATCCAATTGATTGGATTGATTGAATTGATTACAGCATGTATCAATAAATTTTTTGGTGCAGGTTCACTTGAAAATTGTGATTTGCCTGGAAATAGTAATGATGGGTATTGAAGCGAAAATGAATAAATTTCAACCGAATAATTAGCGTGTTGAAATTCAACTGCCATTCGTTCATTGAAGCTGGCCAAACCACCTCTGAGAGGGTGTGCAGGGCCGATGATGATAATCTTTTGCACAAATTATTAGTTGAATCCAACTTCTGTTTCGATGTTGTAATTATTTCTATCTGGAGCACCCCTTGAGATCATTTCACTAATAAAACCAGCTAAAAATAGTTGGGTTCCTATCACCATGGAGGTCAATGAAATGTAAAATGCAGGTCTGGAAGTAATTGCATAATCAAAATTGATCATTTTGGAAACAATCAAATAACCGCTGGTAATAAATCCGATTAAAAAAGCAAATACACCCAATAAACCAAAAAATTGCATTGGCTTTTTTCTGAATTTACCAATGAACATGATGGTAGCAAGATCCAAGAAACCATTTACAAATCTTTCCCATCCAAATTTGGTCGTTCCATATTTTCTTGCCCTGTGTTCAACTTCCTTTTCACCGATTCTTGTATAACCTTGCCATTTAGCCAACACCGGTATGTAACGGTGCATTTCACCATATACTTCAATTCCCTTAATTACTTCATTCTTATAAGCTTTGAGTCCACAATTAAAGTCATGCAATTTGATGCCTGACATTTTTCTTGTAACAGCATTAAAGAATTTTGAAGGGATATTTTTGGTAAGCAGATTGTCATATCTTTTCTTTTTCCATCCACTCACCAAATCATAATTTTCATTTTTGACTTTTGAATACAACGAAGGAATTTCATCCGGACTGTCCTGCAGGTCAGCATCCATTGTTATGACAACATCACCCTTTGCTTCTCTAAAGGCCACATTGAGTGCTGCAGATTTTCCATAATTACGTTTGAATTTGATTCCTTTAAACCTGCTGTCATGTTTAGAAATCTCTGTAATCACCGCCCACGACTGATCTTTGCTGCCGTCGTCGACGAGAATTGTTTCAAAGCTGAATTGGTTTGATTCCATGACGCGCTTGATCCATTGAGTCAATTCTGGCAATGATTCCGCTTCGTCTTTCAGTGGTATGACTACTGTTATATCCATTTAGAATTCTACTTCAGGTTTTTTCTTTTTGATGATCGCAGAAACAATCAACGCTTCAATAAAATACATGATACATGCATAAGCAAAAGACTTGGATAACGCGCTGAATGAAAACATATCTTGTTCAGTTAATTTATCAACTGCTTTTTCCATTTCACTTTCAGGGACGTTGAATTTCTGCATCGTCTCTTGTGCTTTTTCAATGGTTAATTGTTTCATTCGTTCTGCAAAAGCTACGTCGAATACATTAAAAATAAAGTGCGATACAATTGTACTGATCAGTCCTGTTATAACAAAGACGCCAAATGTTATCTTGAGCGCCTCTTTAAAATCTAAATACCCGTTGTTTTTCTTTTTTACTTGCAATGCACCCAAAACGGCAAAAAGAACCGGGAACAAATATGAAGAAATCCAAGCAACCGGACTCATAAAATATTCAGCTCCAAGAATATATAGCACTACAAAAATCAAAACGGCTGCTCCAGCTGAAAATAATCCATATTGCAACGTTTCTTTGTTATGCAAAGTTGAAATCTTTTCCATCGAGTATTAGGATTTAAATATGTTGTTTTTGAAAATGGTCGTTACAGATTTTCCTTTGTACGAACGACCAAAGTAAGCTGAATTATTCGATTTGGATTTGTTTTTCTCTGCATCGAAAATTCCCTCAGATTCAATTTCAAAAAGGGTTAAGTCTGCTTGATTACCCACTTCAATTTGATTTTCAATTTTAAATATTCTTCTAGGTTGAAAGCAAATACACTCCAGAATAGCTTCTGTGCTTAAACCAGTTGTGCCAAGCATTCCAAAGGCTGCTTCTAGTCCCAAGGTTCCATATCCTGCATATTCAAATTCGCAAATCTTTGCATCTTTATTTTGAGCGGTATGGTGTGTAGAAACGCAATCAATCGTTCCATCCTTGATTCCTTTTATCAATGCTTTTCGATCTTTATCAGACCGCAGTGGGGGATTGACCTTTAAATTGGTATTATATCCAATTAAGTCTTTATCTGTAAAAATGCAATGGTGAAGGGTAGTAGAACAGGTAACTTTTACGCCTTCTTTCTTTGCTTTTTTTATCATGTCGACAGAAGTCGATAAACTTATACCTGTTATGTGGATATTGGATTGTGTATACCTCGCAAGTTCAATATCTCTTGCAACCATGATTTCTTCTGCTAGAGCAGGTTTTCCTGGTAGGCCAATTTGTGTTGATACAATTCCTTCATTCATCTGGCCATGTGGAGCAACTGATTGGTCATCTGGTATTTGTATAATTACACCGTCAAATGCTGAAACATATTGTAAAGCCTTGATCAAAAGGCCTGCTGATTGAATTGATTTCGTTCCATCACCAAATGCAATAGCACCAGCAGTATGCATATCAAACATTTCTGTAAGTTCCTTTCCATCGGTATTTTTAGTTACTGCACCAATTGGATGAATGTTACAGAGTAATGCTCTGCTTGAATTAATTACATACTCAACACCCGTTTTTGACTGCATAACAGGATTTGTATTGGGGGAAACAAATACATGTGTGAATCCTCCTGTAGCAGCTGAATTGGATAGGCTTTTCAGGTCATCTTTGAATTCATACCCAGGGTCTGTTCCAACAGTAAAAATATCGACCCAGCCAGGCGTTACGGATTTACCATTCGCATCAAATATCTCGTCAGCCTTGGTTTTAATTGACGTTGCGATCTCAGTGATGACACCATCGGAAATGAGGATGTCTTTAACAGTATTAAAGTGTGATGAGTGTTTGTCCTTTATAAGCGCTTGGCGGACAAGTATCGTCATAATCGATGAATTAAGCAAAGATAACGTATTGGCTTTAAATAGAGTATAACAGGAAAGTTAGGACGGTTTTTTGTAATTTTGTGCTCCATTCGGGAAGTGGCGCAGCCCGGTAGCGCACTTGTATGGGGTGCAAGGGGTCGCCAGTTCGAATCTGGTCTTCCCGACTGAATAAAAAGTCCTCAACTGGGGACTTTTTTATTTTTATGTTTCAGTTTAGAACGTAACTTCATAAGAATTATTAAAAACTACCTTTTTTCTCAAAAATTGCCACATGAAAAAGAACAATCAATCTTCAAGGAGAAATTTTCTACATCAAATTGGTGCAACAAGTTTGGTTGCTGCCTTTGCCCCACTCAGCACACTCGAAGCTCAAGAAAAAGCTGAAGAGAGAATTCTGAGATATGACAGAAAGATATCTGTTGGAGATAAAATCAGATTAGGTGTAATTGGTTTTGGTGTACAAGGTCATGGTGATCTGAAAACTGCCCTACAGGTTCCGGGTGTTGAACTTGCAGGAATCTGTGATTTGTACACAGGTCGTTTGCAAAATGCAAAAGAAATGTATGGAAATGATCTTTTCACTACCAGAGATTATAGAGAATTATTAAATAGAAAAGATATTGATGCAGTTATTATTGCAACGCATGATGTATGGCATTCAAAAATGACCATTGATGCATTGTCGATGGGCAAACATGTGTATATCGAGAAACCAATGGTGTATAAAATTAAAGAAGGCTATGATGTTATTGCTGCCCAAAATAAATATGGAAAAGTATTACAAGTTGGTAGTCAACGTGTAAGTAGCATTGGACTTGCTAAGGCAAAAGAATTGTTGGCAGCTGGTGAGATTGGAAAACTTAACATGGTGAATGCTGTATACGACAGACAAAGTTCAATTGGCGCATGGGAATATACCATTCCAAAGGATGCAGATGCAAGTACAACTGATTGGGATCGATTTATTCAGGTAACTGATAAAATGCCCTATGATTCAAAAAAATTCTTCTGGTGGAGAGCTTTTAAAGAGGTTGGTACAGGTGTTGCCGGTGATCTTTTTATTCATTTGTTGAGTGGAACACATCTTATCACCAATTCAAAAGGACCAGAAACAATCTATAGTACTGGTCAATTCAGCCATTGGTTGGATGGAAGAAATATGCCTGATGTAATGTCTGGTGTAATGCAATATCCTGATTGTCCTGAGCATCCCGCATTTCAATTAACGTTGCAAGTAAATTTCATCAGTGGTACAGGCGGACAGGAAATTACCCGATTTGTGGGTTCTGAAGGTGTGATGGAAGTAAAAGGAAACAACATAACAATTAAACACAGCATATTGCCAGAAGCTCCTGGATTTGGTGGTTATGATTCAGTATTTACTTTCTCAAAAAGTATGCAAGATGAAATGCAAAGAGAATATGACGCTAAATGGACTGAAGCACAGAAGAAGCGAAGAGTAAAAGAAGATGTTACCTTCAAGCCGCCAGTTGGATACAGCGAACATCTCGATCATTTCACAAATTTCTTTGATGCTATCAGAACTGGAAAGAAAGTGGTTGAAGATGCTGAATTTGGTTTCAGGGCCGCTGCTCCTGCATTGTCTTGTAACGACAGTTATTTCAGTAAGAAAATTGTGAAGTGGGATCCTGTGAATATGAAATTAAAATAATCATTTATATCACTCCATGCAAACTACCACCTGAAGAAAACAGCCTGTCTGTTTTCTTCAGCATTGCTGGATCTAACTCAACAGCAGGTGCATGATGAGGTTTCATTCTTGCATCAATTATAAGTGGACCATTGCATCCCCAATGTTTGTTTAAGGTAAAAGAATCAACTCCATGTATATCATGTGATGGATTTGATCTAGTGAATGTTACCCAAAGAAAATTATTCAAATTCTCCGATACAAAAGATGCATTATCACAAAGTATAATCAATACAATTTCATTTAGTGTATCCAGGTTTTTTGAAAGTTGAATGTGGATTGAATCAATTTCTTTTTGTGCCTGATCTGAGGTAACGTATTTGTTTAATTGAAATGCTAAAATTCCAGGGTGAACCAATTTTATATTTTCAACACCATTCAAATTTGACAAACTGGATGGAACAGAAGTTGCAAGGTTCCTTATTTTTTCTCCATAAGCTGCAAAAACAACTTTGCTTCCAGAATTTAGACCAGATCCAGAGTAATCAAGTGTATCAATGGTCGTATTGGTATAAAAATGTATATCTCTTTTTAGATCGATTCTCTCTAGTACATAATTAAAGTATACGCCAATATCTGATGTTGATAGTTGATTGGTTTCGTCTGCAGTTATAAATAAAAATTTTGCCAAACTCAATTGACCGGTACCCAATACATGATTAGCAATGGTCAAAATTTCTGCAGGTTGTTTGGTGGGTAAGTAAGGTGTGTATCTTTCACTTCCAATGGCGAGAAGCAGGGGATGTACACCTGCAGCATCAACTGCATGTACTTCTTTCAATCCTGGTATTTCATTTGGGATAGCTTCCCCAGTAATTTCATGAATCAACTGTCCAAAGCTCGTGTCCTCCTGAGGTGGTCTTCCAACAACTGTAAACGGCCAGATTGCATTATTCTTTGCATATACTTTATGTACACGCATCAAAGGAAAAAGATGTTTTAAGCTGTAGTAGCCTAAATGGTCTCCAAAAGGGCCTTCTGGTTTGTTCTCTCCAGGAAAAACTTCACCTGTGATTACAAAGTCAGCATCTGTGCTAATACAAAAACCATCTTTGTAAACATACCTGAATCTTCTTCCTCCTAAGATTCCTGCGAAATTTATTTCACTCATGCCTTCGGGCAATGGCATCACTGCTGAAACTGTATGAGCGGGCGGACCGCCAATGAAAATACTGACTTTTAAAGGCTGATTTTTTTTATTTGATTTTGTTTGATGAACACCAATACCACGGTGTAACTGATAGTGTAGTCCAATTTCCTTGTTTAAATTATAATCATTCCCACTCAATTGAATCCGATACATGCCCAGGTTGGATTTGGAAATACTTGGTTGATCAATGTCTTCTGAGTAAACTTGAGGCAATGTTACAAATGCACCTCCATCCATTGGCCAATGCTGTATCAGTGGGATGTCTTGTACATGAATCTCTTTGAAGAAAATTGGTTTTTGAATGGGATTCTTCAAAGGCAATGCGTTGATTGCATGAATACCTGCACCTAGAAGCGAAAGAGGGTTTTTAAAAGCATTGATTGGATCTTGTTTTACACGAATCAGTTGTTGAACATATTCTAGGGAGTGTCTGAAGATGAATTTACTTCTCTCTAAACTTCCAAAAATGTTGGAAGCTGCCCTGTATGATGAACCTTTCACATTTTCAAACAGCAATGCTGGTCCACCTGATTCATAAACACGGTGATGGACAGTGGCCATTTCAAGATAAGGGTCTACTTCTTCAGTGACTCTTTTTAAATGACCATTTTTTTCAAGATCTAAAAGGCATTGTTCTAAAGATGAATATGCCATTTATAGGTATTAAATTCTTTCAAACGCAGAAAAGAAAAAATTGCCTTCTATTGCAGCATTCTCATCACTGTCGCTTCCGTGAATAGCATTTTCTCCAACACTTTTAGCATAAAGTTTACGGATGGTGCCTTCTGCAGCTTGTGCCGGATTGGTTGCTCCGATCAGTGTTCTAAAATCAGCTACTGCATTGTCTTTTTCCAATATGGCTGCAACAATTGGTCCGCTGCTCATAAAAGAAACCAACTCTCCATAAAAGGGTCTTTCCTTATGTACTGCATAAAATTCACCAGCTTTATCTGAAGAGAGTCTGGTTAATTTCAGTGCAATAATTTTAAATCCTGCTGCTTCAATGTGTTTTAAAATTGATCCTGAATGTCCGGCTGCAAAAGCATCTGGCTTGATCATTGTAAAGGTTCTGTTGCTCATAATCTGTTTCAAATTTGGATTGCAAAGTTAATGCTACAGCCTCCACCCACCAAGAAAAGCTGTACATTTGCGTGGCTCATGAAGGACATACAATTAGTATTCTCATCTTTATCTCCTGCTGACAGTATTGTCATAACGATGCACCAAAAACCTGATCCGGATGCAATGGGCTCCTCACTTGCTTTGTATCATTTTTTGAAAAATGCAGGTTTTAATGCTCAGGTTATTTCTCCCACCAATTGGGCTGATTTTTTAAAATGGATGCCTGGAATGGGAGATGTTATCGATTTTGAAAATTCAAAAGACCATGCCAGTGAAATTGTTCAACAGGCAACATGGATTTTCTGCCTCGATTTCAACAATCTCTCCAGGACAAGATTCATGGAAAATCTTTTATTAAAATCAGCAGCACAAAAAGTGCTCATTGACCATCATCGAGAACCACAACTGGATGTTTTTTCATACGGCATAAGTGACATCAGCAAAAGCTCTACTGCTGAGATGATTTATGATTTTATCATGTCTTCTGGTAAATCGGATTTAATCAACAAAGAAATCGGCACATGTCTGTATGCTGGTGTAATGGCTGATACTGGCTCATTCAGATTTCCATCAACAACTGCAAGTGTGCACAAAATGGTTGCACACCTGAAAGGGTATGACATTCAACATTCAAAAATTCATGCTGCAGTTTATGATAATTTTCAGGAAAACAGATTGAGGTTCATCGGACATGTGCTCACATACAGAATGGAAATACTATATGAACACAATACTGCTCTGATCGCCATTCCTAAATCTGACACACAGAAGTTTCATATCAAAACTGGAGATACTGAAGGACTTGTCAATTATCCACTCTCAATTCAAGGAATTGAGATGGCTGCACTGTTGATTGACCGAGATGAAGAACGCAAATGGTCATTCAGAAGCAAAGAATATTTCGATTGCAATACCTTCGCAAGGAAATATTTCAATGGAGGTGGCCATTACAATGCTTCCGGTGGAAGAAGCCTCGACTCACTAGAAGAAAATGTTGCACAATTCAAGAAAGTATTGAAAGAATTCTCATCTTTACAACAATAAACAAACAATGAAAAAATCAAATCTTTTATTTGCTGCCGTTGCAGCTTTATTGATCAGCTCATGCGGACAGCTTGGGTTTGAAAAGACAAAATCAGGACTAGAGTATAAAATCATTAAATCAGGTGATGGCGAAAAACTCGAACATGGTGATTTCGTGAAATTTCAATACAAGCTTACCTACAAGGATTCAGTTGTAATGAGTACATATGGTGTTTTGCCTGCTTTCGATCAAGTGGATAGTGTTGGAAGGTTTCATGACTTCTCTGAATTGCTTACAAAACTAAAAGTAGGAGACAGTGTTGTTACTTATCAATATGCTGATTCAATGCAGAAAACTTCTCAATTTGGAATGCCTCCTTATTTGAAAAAAGGTGAAAAACAAATGGCAACCCTTAAAATCATCAAGGTATTCAAAAACAAAGGTGGCGTTATTGGAAGAGAGCTTGCGTTTGCCGATTATCAAACTGATCTCAACAATTTCAGAAATAAAGAATTGAATGATATCAAGAAATACCTCGACAGCAAAAACATCTCTGCACAGAAAGTAAATAACAGCGTTTATATGGTGATGGAAAAAGAAGGAACTGGAAGGAGCGCAGATTCTGGATTGATGGTAGGTGTTAAATACTCAGGAAAGAATTTTGAAGGAAAATATTTTGACTCTAATGTTGATTCAACAAAGCAAACCATGGCACACCCTCTCGAAACTTTCTATTTTGTTTCAAAAAAAGAAGGTGCCATCCAAGGAATGCTTGAAGCAATCACTTCATTTAAAGTGGGGAGCAAAGGGACTTTGTATATTCCTTCTTCGCTCGCATATGGACCTCAAGGCAGTATGCCTGTCATCAAGCCGTATGAGAACTTAATTTTTGAGATTGAAGTAGTAGAGGTAAAAGAAGCACCCAAAGAACAACCGGGCATGCCACCAGGTGGAGGTTACTAAATACTTTGAAAAGAGCAGCCATGGCTGCTCTTTTTTATTTTATTAATTGCGTAAACAAGTTAACGATCTCTTTTGCAGGTTTCACATCGTGAACACGTAAAATGTTTGCTCCTTTCATCAATGCCATCATATTCAAGGCACTTGTGCCATTGAGAGATTCTTCAGCTGTTATGTTCATTAATTTATAAATCATCGATTTGCGTGATAAACCGGCGAGTAATGGTTTTTTGAAACTTGTAAACTGATGAAACTCCTTTAATAAAGTATAATTGTGCTCAATTGTTTTGCCAAAACCAAATCCTGGATCAAGAACAACTTGTTCAATTCCATATGATTTAAACGATTCAATTTTTTTCTCAAAAAAATTGTGCACATCATTTGTGACATCTGAATAGATAGGGTTCAACTGCATATTATCTGGAGTGCCTTGCATGTGCATGCAAACAAATGGGACATGTAAATTAGAAACTGTCTTTATCATATCCAGATCCATTTCGCCACTGCTGATGTCATTGATAATTCTGCATCCTTCATTTATTGCAACATTTGCAACGGATGCTTTGGTTGTATCAATCGACATCCAAACTTTTGGATGACTTTTTGAAATATATTGAATCACATCCTTCACCCTTTCTATTTCTTCCATGTCAGATATTTCAATGCTCCCTGGTCTGGTGCTTCTTCCTCCAATATCCAATATGTCTGCACCATCCTCAATCATTTGATCAACCATTTTTTTGGCTTGATGCAAGTTTTGTGCCCTACTTCCACTGTAAAAAGAATCTGGTGTGCAATTGATTATTGCCATGATCAGTGGTTGATCGAAGGTTAGTGTATGATTGTGGGCTGTTAGCTGGTACATGTCATTTCCTTTATTACATTTGCATCTAGATTACAAATCTCGATGAATTCCACTACAAATCAACAATACGATAAGGCTGTTCTGTCCTGTAAAGATATTTTTATCAAAAAAACAATAGACTATGGTACTTCATGGCGTTGTTTAAGAATAATTTCCATCACAGATCAGATTTTTATCAAAGCCATGCGCATCAGAACCATCCAAGAGAAAAAAGCACAAAAAGTAGGGGATGATATCAATGCAGAATTCAAAGGAATTGTGAACTATGGCGTCATTGGATTAATTCAATTAAAATTGGATGATACCGAACCGCAGGAATTAAATGCTGAAACAGTATCCGTATTATATGATGAAAATATTTCGTTCGCAAGAAATACCATGTTGGATAAAAACCATGATTATGGTGAAGCATGGAGGGATATGAGCCAGGAAAGCTATGTTGATTTAATTTTAATGAAGCTGAGCAGGATCCGTCAGATACTTACAAATGAAGGGAAAACAATCATCAGTGAAGGTATCGATGCCAATTTTGTTGATATCATCAATTATGCTCTATTTGGATTGATACTTATCGAAGAAGGTAAGCTGGGACATAAGGCATAAACTTATTTATGAAATACATCCTACATATTTTCAGAATCATTGTTGGGGTACTCTTTATATTCAGTGGACTTATTAAAGCGAATGATCCATCTGGATTGAGCTATAAAATGCAGGAATTTTTTGAAGTATGGAATTTGACCATGTTTAATGATGCAACATTGGTATTTTCCATTCTCATGATTGCTTTTGAAATCATTGCCGGAGTTGCGGTTTTGATAGGGTGGAGGTTCGAGCTTTTCAGCTGGTTGTTGTTTGTGTTGATTGTTTTTTTCACATTTCTGACAGGTTATGCGGTTTTTTCTGGGAAAATTCGAGAATGTGGTTGTTTCGGAGATTGTATTAAACTTACTGCCAATCAGTCTTTTTATAAAGATCTGGTCTTGTTTGGAATGATTGGATTTTTATTACTGAACAGAAAATCCATCAAACCCATTTTCAGCAATATTTTTTCAGTTGTTGTTTTATTGCTAACAACAACAGCAAGTTTTGCAATGCAGATACATGTTTTGCAGCACTTACCATATATCGATTGTCTTCCATACAAAGTTGGTATTGATATTCAGGAGGGCATGAAAGCGCCTGCTGGATCAGTTCCTGACAGCACTGTGATCAACTTTGTTTATTTGAAAAATGGAAAAGAAATTGAATTTGATACTGATCATTTCCCATCAGATTTCAATGATTCTGATTATACATTCGTAAAGCGATATGATAAATTGATTCGTGAAGGAAATGCCAAACCTCCTATAAAAGATTTTGTCATAAACACTCCTCAAGGAAATGACACCACACAAGCAATTTTATCTGACCCTAGAGAAATGATGGTGCTTTTCGTGAAGAAGATGGAAGATTATCATGAATGGGTAAATGATTTTAAGGCAGTTACAACCATCATGCAACAGAAAGGTAGACCGGTTATTGTGATCACATCAGATTTTGAAAAAGTAGCAAAAATTCTTCATGATGAACAAATTGTATTACCTATCTATAAAGGTGATGCTGTTGCCATCAAGACAGCTGCCAGATCAACTCCAACCTTATACAAAATACAACAGGGTGTAGTGCTTCAAAAATGGGGCAGGCAAGACTTAAAAGAATCAATCAGAAACTGATTTTCAGTAATTCTGTATTTTGAAATTTTACCTTATTTTCTTAAATTAGGATAGTGCTCCCTCTCACTATAAATCTACTTTTATGAAAAAAATTGCCGACATCTTCAAGAGGAAAGGAACGCTCAATATCATTATTTCCCCTGATGAGCCAGTTTTAAATGCTTTGAAAGTAATGGCAGAGAGAAATATAGGATCTGTTGTTGTCATGAAGAATGGAAAATATATAGGATTGATTACAGAGAGAGACTATGCCCGTAAAGTAATATTGCATGGTAAGAATTCAACAGAATTGACCGTTGGAGAAATCATGTCTGAATATCTTCCGAAAGCTTCATTGGAATCAACCATTGAAGACTGTATGGAGATTATGACAAATCATAATATTAGGTACTTACCTGTCTTCGAGAAAGATGAGTTCATTGGAGTGGTAAGTATCATTGATGTTGTGAAAGAAACCATTTTTCTGCAGAAGAACACTATTCAAGATCTTCAGAACTATATCAATTTCGCTGGATAGATCAAACAATTACTACTTCTCTAACTACTTCTTCGCCCATACTTTCATTGATTCTTTGAGCGATTAAATTTTTCTGGAAAACCAACTCGTTTTTAAGCGGTGCGACTGTAGTATAAATAAATAAAGTATTTTTTCTGATTTCAATTTTGTCTGTGTATTTGCTGATGGTTGGCCCCATGATTTTCTCCCAATGATCTTCGATTTGAAGCGATTGAATATTCTGCTTAATTCTGCTTTGGTTCAGAAATTGTTTCAAGGCATCCCCCAGCGAAAGTGCGTCAGACATGTTTACAAGTGAATTGTTTGGAAAGGTAAGGAAATATCTTTCATCAATTTTTCAAGTCTGTCTGCATGCGTATCAGTCATAAAAACCTGCCCCTTGTGTAATGTACATACCCACTCTAACAATCGGTTAAGCCTATACTGGTCGAGCTTTTCAAAAATATCATCCATCAACAAAATAGGTTCATAGCCTTTGTGTTTTTCTAGCATCTTAAAAGCAGCAAGTTTGCATGCAAAAAGCATACTTTTTTTCTGCCCTTGTGAAGCTGTTTGTTTGAAGGGTAGGCCATCCATTTGGATATCAAGATCGTCTTTATGAATTCCTATCGTTGTTCTCTGTAGTACAATGTCTTTTTGAAGTGATTGGATGATGTCTGATAAATAGGTAGTGGAAGTTGTTGATGCCTCGTATGTAATGATTGGATTTTCATTTTTATCACTCAGATGATGAAAAATCTCTAAAATCATTGGATATAACTCTTCTGTAAAATGAAGCCTTTTATTTAAGATCTCTGTTCCATGTAAAACAAGTTGCTGATTGTAAACATCAAGTAAATCTGTATTCAGTTGTCCGTCTTGAAGCTGCTTCAAAAATTTGTTTCTTTCTAATAATGTCTTGTTGTAGCGGATTAGATGAGTCAAATATTCATGATCCCATTGTGAAAGCAATGTATCCAGGTAGTTTCTTCTTTCTTCACTTCCTCCGGTGAGTAGTTTGGTATCATCTGGTGCTATAAATACCAAAGGAAATTCTCCAATATGTTCAGAGAATTTGTTGATGTTGGATTGATCAACCTGTAGTTCTTTTTTCCCGTTTTCACGAAAGACAACGGCAACTTCTTTTGAAACCTCATTCAATAAAAAACTACCACTAATCCTAAAACCATGGTTCATGGAGGAAGAGGATATAGTATCGGGTTTGTTGAAATAACTTTTGGTGAAGCTCAAATAGTGGATGGCATCCAGCAAATTGGTTTTCCCAATGCCGTTGGAGCCACATATTGCCACAATTCTTTCATGAAAATTGAAGGTAACATGGCTGTAATTTCTAAACTGAGTGAGTTCTATGTGTTGAATGCCAAACAAAGTGGAAAATATGGGTAAAATTACAGGTTCACAACCTAAATTTGGGTGTGCAAATCGATTGATTTTCAGCGATCATTTTCAGCAATTTCACACTATATTTGCAGATCTTAAAAAAGACCGTCAACTGATTATGGCAGCAACCAAGTTTACGAAGGAAACATACCTCTACTGGTATGAATTAATGCTTCTTCTTCGCAAGTTCGAAGAGAAGACTGGTCAACTGTATGGAATGCAAAAAATTCGCGGATTTTGCCATTTGTACATCGGCCAAGAAGCATTGGCTGCGGGGTGTATGACTGCAACACGTCAAGAGGATCCTTATATCACTGCATACCGTGACCACGGTTATGCACTGGCAAAGGGAATTTCAGCGAATGCTTGTATGGCAGAATTATATGGAAAAGCTACAGGATGTTCAAAAGGGAAGGGCGGAAGTATGCACTTCTTTGGAAAGAATGAATATTTCTTCGGTGGACACGGAATTGTGGGTGCACAGATCGGAACTGGAGCTGGATTGGCATTTGCTGAGCAATACAAAGGAACCGACAATGTTTGTCTTACTTTCTTTGGTGATGGTGCAGCTCGTCAGGGTATGTTGCATGAAACCTTCAACCTTGCAATGCTTTGGAAACTTCCGGTAATTTTCATTTGCGAAAACAATAACTATGCAATGGGAACTTCTGTTGAAAGAACTTCCAATGTAACAGATATATACAAACTTGCTGATGCTTATGACATGCCAGGTGATAAAGTGGATGGGATGAGTCCGGAGGCAGTACACGAAGCAGTTGCAAGAGCTGTCAAGCGTGCGAGGGAAGGTGGTGGACCAACCCTGTTGGAAATGAAAACGTATCGTTACAAAGGTCACTCTATGAGTGATCCACAAAAATACCGCAGCAAAGACGAAGTAGAGGAATACAAGGAAAGAGATCCAATTGAAGTCACCAAAGCCAAGCTCTTGAAAGATTTCAAGGTTTCTCCAGAAGTTATAGAAGCCATTGATGAAAAAATTAGATCAGTGATAGAAGAATCCGTAAGATTTGCTGAAGAAAGTCCATGGCCTGACAACGATGAATTGCTGAAGGATGTTTATCAGCAGGCTGATTATCCTTTTATTGTTGATTAATAAATAGTTCCACATGTCTGATAAATCAAAAGTTGAGAAATCTGAAGAAGAAATCATAAATCAAGCAGTAGGTTTTTGGCAAAAAAATTCGAAAACCATCATTGCCGTTTCTACTGTTGTCATCATTGCAATTGGTGGTTATTTCGGTTATAAGAATTTTATTCAATTGCCCAACGAACAGAAGGCAAGCGAGGAATTGTTTACTGCTGAATCATATTTCAGAAAAGATTCTTTTGCCTTGGCGTTAAATGGTGCACAGGGAAAAGCTGGATTTTTGAAAGTCATCTCTAAATACGGTGGTACATCGTCCGGAAATCTTGCTCATCTTTATGCAGGTGAATGCTATATGCAATTGGGTGATTTTCAGAAAGCCATTTCACATTTGGAAGATTTCAATGCTGGAAATGCAAAACAAATTGAAGCAAAAGTTGCTGGCCTACTGGGTGACGCATATGCTGAGTTGAAGAAAAACAATGAAGCATTGGATCATTATAAAAAAGCAGGGACTACGTTTCCTGAAGATCAAGCCATTTCATCTGAATATCTTTTTAGAGGAGCTCTGCTTGCTGAAATGAATGGCAAAACCGAAGATGCGATTGAATTGTATCAAACCATCAAGGATAAATATCCAAGAACCGATAAGGGATTTGTGGTTGATAAATTTTTGGCCCGTCTCGGTGTTGTGAAATAAATGGATGTTCACGTTTTCATACCTTGTTTCATCGATCAATTGTATCCTGATGCAGGATTCAATACCATCAAGGTTTTAGAGAAAGTTGGTTGTAAAGTCCATTACAATCCCAAACAAACATGTTGCGGTCAGCCTGCTTTCAATGCTGGCTATTGGGGAGAAGCCAAGGAAGTATGCAATAAATTTATTGATGATTTTCAGCATGCTGAAACCATAGTGATTCCAAGTGCTTCCTGTGCTGGTTTTGTCAAAAATTATTATAGTAAGATTTATGACAATGCCCCGAATCAAAAAGATATCAAACAATTTCAGGGAAAAGTTTTTGAGTTAAGTGACTTTCTGATCAATCAATTAAAGATCGAAGATGTCGGAGCTAGTTTTCATGGAAAAGTTGCATACCATGATTCCTGTGCTGCATTGAGAGAATGTAATCTTCGTATTGAGCCTAAGTTACTCTTGTCTAAAGTAAGGGGGCTCGAATTATTGGAAATAAAAGAGAATGAAACCTGTTGTGGATTTGGCGGTACTTTTTCAGTAAAATTTGAAGGTATTTCAACTGCCATGGGTGAACAAAAAGTCAAGAATATTGTAGATACAAACGCCGACTACCTTGTATCAACCGACCTGAGTTGTCTTATGCATTTAAATGGGATCATTCAGAAAAAAGGTCATTCTATCAAAAGCATGCATTTGGCTGATATATTGGCAAGCGGTTATTAACATTTCATATGGCCTACTGGTTGATTAAATCTGAACCTTTCAAATATTCTTGGGATCAGTTCGTAAAAGATGGATCTACTTTTTGGTATGGGGTGAGAAATTACGCCGCCAGAAACAATCTTCGTTCAATGAAAAAAGGAGATTTAGCCTTTTTTTATCACAGCAATGAAGGTTTGGAGATTATTGGCATAGCAAAAGTCATCAAAGAATCTTATCAGGACCCTACTACAGATGAAACGGCATGGTTGGCGGTGGATTTCAAGCCCCATAAAAAATTAAAAAAACCAGTTACACTTGCACAAATTAAAGCCAATAAAACACTTTCAAACATGGCTCTTTTGAGGTTGGGAAGGCTCTCAGTACAACCGGTTTTAGAAAGTGAATGGAATATCGTTCTGCAAATGGCAGGTGAAAAATAAGTTATTGGATTTTCCCTTCTCTTTTTTCGTTGGAAATACCTGATTTTATTGAGTTTTACACAATTCTACGTGGATAAATCTTCATCCATTTTTTATTGATTTTGGGCCTAAAAAAGAGTAAATTTGTTAGCATATCTTAATACTTTAAACACCCATTTTAATCGTGATGGAAGATCAACGTTTACCAGAACAAACAAACGACAATAACCGCATCATTCCTATCAATATAGAAGAGCAAATGAAAGCTGCTTATATTGATTATTCCATGAGCGTTATCGTTGGACGTGCATTGCCAGATGCAAGAGATGGATTGAAGCCCGTTCACAGAAGAATTCTCTTTGCAATGAATGAGCTTGGTATGGATTATAACAAGCCAACCAGAAAGTGCGCCAGAATTGTGGGTGAAGTGCTCGGTAAATACCATCCACACGGTGACACTGCTGTATATGATGCTTTGGTGAGAATGGGGCAGGAATGGAATACACGTTATCCAACTATAGACAAACAAGGAAACTTTGGATCGCCCGACGGTGAAGGTCCGGCTGCCATGCGTTATACAGAGGCAAGATTGCAGAGAATGGCTGGATTTATGATGGATGACATCGATAAAGAAACAGTTGACTTTCAATTCAATTTTGATGATTCATTGGAAGAACCAACCGTATTACCAACCAGAATACCTCATCTTCTTATCAATGGTAGCAGTGGTATTGCAGTAGGTATGGCAACGAATATGCTTCCACACAACCTCGCAGAGGCGATTGATGGTTGTATTGCTTATATCGATAACAGAGACATTACCATTGATGAATTGATGCAGCATGTAAAAGCTCCTGATTTTCCTGGGGGTGGTGTCATCTATGGAATGGAAGGAGTCAAGGCAGCAATGCATACAGGTAGAGGAAGGGTAGTGTTGAGAGGAAAGGTTTCCATCGATACAAAAGCAAATGGCAGAGAACAAATCATCATTACTGAAGTTCCTTATCAAGTAAGCAGGGATGCATTGACCGCTCGAATCGGACAATTGGTTATTGAAAAACAAATTGACGGAATTACACATGTCAACAATGAATCCAATGAAAACGAAGGAACCAGGATTGTTATTGATATCAGAAAAGATGCAGTAGCTGGTGTAATTGTAAATCAATTGTACAAATTCACTGATCTTCAAACTTCTTATGGTATCAACAATGTAGCTCTTGTAAAAGGAAGACCACGTATTTTAAGTTTGAAAGATTTGATTTCGACATTCATTGAATTCAGACATGATGTTGTTGTAAGAAGAGCACAATACCAATTAAAAGAAGCTGAGAAAAAAGCCCATATCCTGCAAGGTTATTTAATTGCATTGGATAACCTTGATGCTGTTATTGAATTGATCAGAAAAGCAGCCAATCCTGAAATTGCAAAAGAAGGACTTATCTCAACCTTCGGCATGAGTGAGATTCAAGCGAAAGCAGTATTGGAGTTGAGGTTGCAGAGATTGACCGGCATGGAAATTGAGAAGATCCGTGAAGAGTATGAAGAGATCATGAAATTTATTGCAGGATTAAAAGAGCTGTTGTCCAATGAAGGCATGAGATACGATCTCATTAAATCAGAACTTTTAGAAGTCAAGGATAAATTTGGTGACGCTCGCAGAACTGAAATTACTTACTTAGACAATGAAGTAAGGATGGAAGATCTAATCAAGGAAGAAGATGTTGTTATTACTGTATCTCACCTTGGATACGTAAAGAGAACTTCGGCTGATGAATACCGTGCACAAAAAAGAGGAGGTCGAGGATCCATTGGAGGGCGAACAAGAGAAGAAGATTACATTGAACATCTTTTTGTGGCATCTACACACCACACATTGCTTTTCTTTACGGAAAAGGGCAGATGTTATTGGTTGAAAGTATATGAGATTCCGGAAGGAGAGAAGCAAAGCAAAGGAAGGGCCATTCAAAATTTGATGCAACTTCCAACAGATGATAAAATCAGGGCAATCATTGATGTCAAAAATTTACAAGACGAAGAATTTGTAAACAATCACTTCATTGTTTTGTGTACCAAACAAGGAATCATCAAAAAAACTGAGCTGGCAGATTTCAGCAGACCACGTGCAACAGGAGTAAATGCCATTACCATTGTAGAGGGCGATCAACTCTTGGATGCAAAAATGACGGACGGTAAATCTGAAATCATGTTGGCTGTTAAATCCGGAAGAGCCATCCGATTCCCTGAGGAAAAAGTAAGACCGACAGGAAGAGGTGCCATTGGAGTTGCCGGAATTGAAGTAGATGATGCAAATGACGAAGTAGTTGGAATGATCTGTGTGAATGTTGAAGATAAATCCAGAACCGTATTGGTGGTCTCAGAAAAAGGATCTGGAAAACGGACACAGATTGATGAGTATCGAATTACCAACAGGGGAGGCAAAGGTGTTAAAACGATTAGTGTTACTGAAAAAACCGGTAAATTGGTTGGAATTCTGGATGTGATTGAAAGCGAAGACCTAATGATCACCTGTGAGTCGGGCATTACCATCCGAATGAAAATCGCAGAAATAAGTGAACAGGGAAGAGCAACCCAGGGGGTAAAATTGATTAAGTTAGACGACGACGACGCAATAGCAGCCATTACCACCATTGCAGTTGTGAGTGAAGAGGACGAAGAAAGCGAAGAGCAAAACAACAACGATACACCAACATCCACTGAAACCAATTAAATATTCCATTCAAACAAACGAAAATGAAAAAAATTCTCTTTTCAGTTTTTTCCATGGTTACATTGATGATTGTAAATGGACAAAACCTAACAAAAGTTAAGGAAGCACTGGTTGCAAAAAAATACTCAGATGCCAATACACAATTGGATGAGTTCATTAACAATCCAAAATATCAGAAGAACGCAGAGTTGTATTATCTGAAAGCAAAAATGTATGCTGAAATTGCTGCAGATAGCAATTTGTCTAAATCTTATCCAAATGTTATTGAAAACTCATTGGATAACTTTAAAAAGGCATTTACAACTGATAAAGACAAGTTTACCATGTTTGTTACACTGGAAGGAGCACAAGCATTGTATAATATATATGCAGTTCCTTATAACCGTGGAGTAAAAGAGCTGGATGCAAAAGAATATCAGAAATCATTGAAATCTTTACAGCAGGCAGATGCTTCAGGCAGATTTATATTTGAAAGGGGACTCGGATTGGCAGCCATCGACACCAACCTTACCTTTTATACAGGATATGCTGCATTGTTGGCTGGACAAGAAGATTTGGCAGCTGGATATTTCACAAAACTGGCAGATTTGAATATTGCTGATAAAGGATTTGAGGATGTATACAAAAACCTCATGATTTATCATTTCAATAAAAGCAACATCGCCGAATTTGAAAAAGCAAGAGCAAAAGGTGCTAAGTCATATCCAAAAGAAGAATATTTCACCTATGATGAAGTGATGTTCATCAACGATATGAAAGACAAGGCTGAAAGATTAAAAAGAATTGAAGCCAAAGTTGCCAGTGATCCCAAGAATTTAGAGGCCATGTCAATCCTTGCAGAAGTATTGTTTGATCGATTGTTTAATCAGGATAATCCTTACTACAATACAGATGCAGAATATGATGCAGCTGAAAATCGCTTGATAGAACTCTATACAAGAATGGCAGAAGTAAGTCCTGCTGATGGCTTAATGTTTTTAAATGCAGGTGTTGTATACGTAAACAGAGGTTTCGAGCTCAACAACAAGATTTCTGATATCAATGATAAAATCAAAAAATTCAATGAAACTCAGAAGCCTGATAAAACAGGAAAAATTCCACCGCCACCCAAAGAGCTAACAACCCAAAGAGACGATTACAGAGCAAAGCAATTGATATCTTATGATAAAGGGTTGCCTTTTCTTTTGAAAGCACAACCAATTATGGAAAAGAAGCTCTCTGAAAAGAACATCGCTCAGGCATATAAGAAATTGGTTAGCTTATTAATTGATGTATATTCTTCAAAACGTCAATTATCAAAAGTTCCTGCTGATAAGGCAAAATATGAAGCTGAGGAGACCAAGTGGAACAAAGAATATGATCGTGTAAGTAACATCCATTAGAATATTAATAAACCTCATTTAAGCGATGGGGTTTATTTTGAATATTTATACTTAACATAATATAAATTATAAGTAATAGTTGTGATTTCAGGAATCGCATATTATATAGTATATTGAATATCAATTCATTTTCATGGAACGTAGATCATTTATAAGAAACGGAATTATTGCAGGAACATCAATATCCAGCTATGATTACAAGCCTTTAGAGAATATTTCTGCTACAAAACCCATCATGGTTTCTACCTGGGATTTTGGGAAATACGCCAATACTGAAGGATGGAAAATCTTGTCAGCTAACGGACATGCTCTGGATGCAATTGAACAGGCTGCCAGGGTTACTGAAGCTGATGAATCAAACAAGACGGTAGGATATGGCGGTTATCCAGATAGAGACGGACGTGTAACCCTAGACGCCTGTATTATGGATGAATCCGGCAATTGTGGCTCTGTCATGGCAATGGAGCATATAAAACACCCCATTTCTGTTGCCAGAAAAGTCATGGAAAAGACCCCACATATTATATTGGTTGGTGATGGCGCCTTACAATTTGCCCTTGATAATGGTTTTCAAAAGGAAAATCTCTTGACTCCAGATAGTAAAAAAGCATGGGAAGATTGGTTGAAAAATTCAAAATACGAACCAGTAATTAATATTGAAAATCAGTTATTTAAAAAGCAAGACAATAGTTTTGCTTTAGGTGGAATCAACAATCATGATACCATTGGATTACTTGCTTTGGATGCTGCCGGTAAATTAAGTGGCGGTTGCACAACCAGCGGGATGGCTTTTAAAATGCATGGAAGGGTTGGCGACTCCCCTGTCATAGGTGCTGGACTGTTTGTGGATGGTGAAGTAGGTGCAGCTACCGCTACGGGTGTTGGCGAAGAGGTAATTCGCTGTGTTGGTTCACACAGTGTGGTTGAATACATGAGAAATGGACTTTCACCTAAAGAAGCCTGTAAAAAAGTAGTTGACCGGATTGCAAAACGTGACTTGGAAAAAGCGAAAAAAATGCAAATTGGATTTTTGGCATTGGACAAATCCGGAAATGTTGGTGCGTATGCTTTACAAAAAGGATTTTCATATGCGCTTAAATCTGCTTCAGAAGAAATAGTCATTGCTGTAGAAAGTTATTTTGATTGATATGTCATTTGAACTAGAAGTCATAGCATTTGATTTGGCATCTTGCTTTATTGCAGAACAAGGTGGTGCACATCGGATTGAACTCTGTGCAAATCCACAGGAAGGGGGCACTACCCCATCAGCTGGCATGATTAAACTTGCCAGAAAAGCAACTAAACTTCAACTCTTCCCTATCATTCGCCCTCGAGGTGGTGATTTTCTTTACGACAATACTGAATTGATGTGCATGATTGAGGACATCAAAATATGCAAAGAAGAAGGTTGTGATGGAGTAGTTATTGGTATGTTGAAAGCGGATGGTTCAATCGATACCGATGCCTGCCATGAGATGATTCATCATGCAAATGGTATGGATATCACATTTCATCGTGCATTTGACCGTGTTAAAGACCAAGAATCTGCTTTGAGCGATGTTATTCAATTGGGTTGCAAAAGAATACTTACTTCAGGAGGATTCCCAACTGCATTAGAGGGTAAAGAACAACTTAAAAAATTGGTTGAAATGGCCCAAAATGAAATCACGATTATGCTTGGATCAGGAGTTAAATCTTCCAACATTAAATTATTGAGAGACTACACAGGGGCCAAGGCATTTCATGCATCTGCAAGAACAAAATTCAGTTCAAACATGAAGTACCATGCTGAAACCATGCATGAAAACCTTGAAAAAATCTCACTAGATCAATCAGAGCTTCGGCTGTTAAGGAAAACATTGGATGGGATTTTCTCTTAATTTTAAGCAACGATGCCTGCTTTTCTCAAATCAACCGGTTTTATCTCAATCTCCATTTGCGTTTTTCTTTTACTCGGATACTTCGTATTTATCAGGGAAGAAAAAGTTGACTACAACGCAGATGTAAAGCCTATTATCAATCAAAAATGTATTTCCTGTCATGGTGGTGTGAAGAAAAAAGCAGGATTTAGTCTACTTTTTGAAGAGGAGGCACTGGCAGCGACAGAATCTGGCAAACCTGCAATTATACCAGGAGACGCCAAAAACAGTGAAATGATTAGGCGTCTATATTCAAAAGATCCAGATGAAAGAATGCCTTATCATGAAGCTGAATTATCTGATCATAAAAAACGTATTCTTGAAAAATGGATTGATCAAGGAGCTCATTTTTCTACACATTGGGCATATCAGCCGGTAAACCTCACTACGCTACCATCAAAATCAATATTTGATCTTTTTAAAAAAGAAAGTGGAACTGAAATTGATCGCTTTATTGATCAGAAATTGAAATCAATCGGGTTAGAAAGATCTCTTGAAGCTGACAAGCGTACTTTATTGAGACGGGTATCTCTTGATTTAATCGGAATACCAGCTCCGCAACATGTACAACTTGCATTTTTAAAGGATTCATCCAAAGAATCATATGAAAGATTAGTAGATACACTTTTGTCTTTGCCTGCATACGGTGAACGATGGACAGCCATGTGGATGGATTTGGCAAGATATGCAGATAGCAAGGGATACGAGAGAGATTATATCAGATCAATATGGAGATACCGTGATTGGTTGATCAATGCTTTCAATCAAGATAAACCATATAATCAATTTATTACAGAACAATTGGCTGGTGACTTGTTGCCAGATCCAACTGATGATCAATTTCTGGCAACCGCCTTTCATCGAAATACCATGAACAATGATGAAGGAGGTACCGACAATGAAGAATTTAGAACAGCTGCCATTCTTGACAGAGTCAATACCACATGGGAGGCACTTCTAGGAACAAGTTTTGCATGTGTTCAATGTCACAGCCATCCTTATGATCCTTTTAAACATGATGAGTATTACAAATTCATGGCTTTTTTTAATAATACAAGAGACGAGGATACTTACGACGAATATCCTTTACTGAGAGAATTCAGAAACAATAGCATTCATCAATATGATTCGGTCTTGAATTGGTTGCAAACTTCATCAGATGCTAATGCTAAACAATTTTACAAAACGCTTATCAAAACTGGTCAACAATGCATCAATAGCTTAATTGCTGATTCTTTAAACAATGCAGCACTGGAAGACACCAAGTTTTTGCGGATGAGAAAAAATGCATGGGCAAGAATCAAACAAATTGGACTTTCCAATAAACAGACCCTGTTGATCAGATACAGATCTCCTGTTGATCGTGGAGTACTTACCTTTTTTGCAGATTCATCCAAAACAAAAGCATTTGCGGTTGCTAATATCAATAAAACAAAGGATGGATGGAATATTATTTCAATTCCAATTTCTCAAAAATTGGATGGCAGACACGATATTGTTTTTCATTTTGATAGTCCACAGCTCAAAAACGAAAATGAAAACGGTATTGTATTCGACTGGCTTTGTTTCGCACCATCCTTTCCTGGTTCAGCAAATAAAGACTTTAAAGCCTATCAAACTACTTTTTTACAATTACTGAATAAACCAGATGCAGAGCTCACTCCCATTATGATGGACAATCCATCTGAACTAAAAAGAAATACCTATGTATTTGAGCGTGGAAATTGGTTGTTGAAAACAAAACAAGTTGAACCTGATATACCCTCCATTTTTAATCCACAAAAAAATAAATATGCTAACAGATTGGATCTTGCCAAATGGATGACAGATAAAAGCAATCCACTCACTTCCAGAACCATGGTGAATCGATTATGGGAACAATTATTCGGACAGGGATTGGTGGAAACCCTGGAAGATTTTGGATCACAAGGTGCTGCACCCACGCATCAATCCCTGCTTGATTATCTATCCTACCAGTTTATGAACCAAGATCAATGGAGCATCAAAAAATTATTGAAAAGAATGGTAATGTCGGCAACTTATCGCCAATCATCTGTGAGTGATAAGAAATCGCAAGAATTAGATCCATTAAACAAATATTATTCCCATGCACCACGCGTAAGACTAACAGCAGAACAAATCAGAGACCAAGCACTTGTCATTTGTGGTGCCATAAACAATAAAATGTTTGGTCCGAGTGTAATGCCTTTTCAACCGGATGGAATATGGGCATCCCCGTATGATGGCAGAAAATGGGAACAAAGCAAGGGAGATGAAATATACCGGAGAGCTATTTATACTTATTGGAAGAGAACAGGTCCCTATCCTACACAGATTAATTTTGATGGAACCGCCAGAGAAGTTTGTACAAGTCGGCGTATTAGAACCAATACACCGCTTCAGGCACTTAATTTATTAAATGATTCAACATATTGGGATCTATCCGTAAAGCTTGCAAAGAAAATTATGGATGAGAAGCCAGCTTCGATTGAATTAAGTATATCGAAGGCATATGAAGCTGCAACAGGCAAAATCCCCAATGCAGCGAAAATACAAACGTTGAAAATATTGTACATAGCATCTTATAAAAACATATCTAGCCAACCTGAAAAAACTTCACAACTGATTGCCGATTCCACCATCAAAAAAAATAAACAGTTGGCTGCTATGGCAATCACCACAAGTGCCATATTAAATCTTGATGAAGTGATTACAAAAAACTAATCTCCATGAAATCGAATAATATTCATCAGGAAGCATATCGCCACAACCTCTCCTATAATACAAGAAGACATTTTCTTCGAGAGTGCAGAACAGGAATGGGAATGTTGGCATTGGGATCTTTGTTAGATGGATGTAATTTTTTCAGCAACGCTGAAAATGAACTTCTTGCTAAAAATCCATTGGCAGCAAAGCCTTCTCCCCTTTTAGGAAAAGCAAAATCAGTCATATTCTTGCACATGGCTGGTGCGCCCTCACAGCTTGAGATGTTTGACTATAAACCTGAATTGCAAAAAATGGATGGCATGGATTGCCCAGATTCATTTATTCAGGGTAAAAAATTTGCATTTATACGTGGGGTACCAAAACTTCTTGGACCTCAGGCAAGTTTTAAACAATATGGAGAAAGTGGTATATGGCTTTCAAACCACATGCAACATTTTCAATCTGTGGTAGATGAAGTTTCACTGTTAAAGGCTGTTTCAACTGATCAATTTAATCATGCTCCTGCACAATTGTTGATGCATTGCGGAACGCCTAGACTAGGTCGTCCTAGCATGGGTTCATGGGTTACATATGGATTGGGTTCTGAAAATTCAAATTTGCCTGGATTTGTTGTACTTACTTCTGGAGGAAGAAATCCAGATGCTGGAAAAAGTGTTTGGGGAAGTGGGTTCCTTCCATCTGTTTACCAAGGTGTTCAATGTCGATCTGAAGGCGATCCGGTGTTGTTTTTGAAAGATCCAAATGGCTATGACAGAGACTTGCGAAAATCTTCCATTGAAACCATCAACAAAGTAAATGAACTGTCATACGAAGAGTACAAGGATCCAGAGATTTTATCGCGTATTTCTCAATATGAGATGGCATTCAAAATGCAGATTGCTGTTCCTGATGTAATGAACATCAGTGATGAGCCAGCATACATCCATGAATTGTATGGAACAAAACCTGGGAAAGAATCATTTGCAAACAATGTATTGCTCGCGAGAAAATTGGTTGAAAAGGGAGTTCGATTTGTACAACTCTTTGATTGGGGATGGGACAGTCATGGTACTGATCCAGGTACAGCGTTGGATCAGGGTTTTGTGGAAAAATGTAGAGAGAATGATCAGGCAGTCAGTGCTCTTTTGATCGATTTAAAACAACGTGGACTTCTCGATGAAACATTGGTGGTATGGGGTGGAGAATTTGGCAGAACTCCTATGCAGGAAAATAGAGATGGAAAACAAAACTCTTTCAAAGGTAGAGATCACCATTCAGACGCATTCTGTATGTGGATGGCAGGTGCTGGCATTAAAAAAGGGTTTACTTATGGAGAAACGGATCCCATTGGATATAATCCAATAGAAGGAAAAGTAACCGTGCATGATATTCAAGCAACCATTCTGCAACAACTTGGTTTTGATCATACTGCATTTACTTATCCATTTCAGGGTAGAAATTTCAGACTAACAGATGTATTCGGAAAAGTAATCGACCCAATCATATCATAGAATGAAAATATTCATTGGACATCTGCATCCCCTACTCGTTCACCTGCCCATTGGAATATGGATTATCTATTTATTGATTGAGTTTTTAAAAACAAGGAATCAATACAAACAGATTGATTTTATCATCAAGATTGTCTTTTATACTGGAGCTATATCTGCAGTTGCATCAATCATAACTGGACTTATCAATGCCAATCAGCAAGGATATCCAACAAATGATGTATTCAATCATCAATGGATGGCAATAGGTACAAGCGTTTTGTTTTTGATATTTTTTTATATACGGAACCATTTTACTCTAAGAACAGTTTTAGTGAATTCTTTTTTAATCCTATTATTCATGTTGATTTCGATAACAGGACATTTAGGTGGTATTCTAACCCATGGTGAAGATTATTTCAGCATTCAAAATGATGAAAAAAAAGTGATCAAACCATTGGCAATTCAACATATTAATGAGGCCCTCATTTATAAAGACCTGGTTCAATATATTTTCGATAAAAATTGCTTATCCTGCCATGGTCAAAACAAACAAAAAGGAAATTTAAGGCTCGACACCTATGATCACATCATGTCTGGTGGAAAATCTGGGAAAGTTATCCAACTCAGCAACCTAGAAAAAAGTGAGTTGATTAAACGAATATTACTAGATCAATCTGATGAAAAACACATGCCTCCCAAAGACAACATGCAATTAGAAACATTTGAAATTCAAATGTTGAAATGGTGGGTTTCAAATGGAGCTGAAACTTCTTCCAAAGTAAAAGATATATCAGCTGACACGCTCATGATCCGCTCAATCAAACAATTTCATGATGCATTTTCACAAATCAATGACGTAGCATCCATCAAACGACCCATGTTGGACGAAATTGAAGCAAATACATTGAAAAAAATTCAATCTCTTGGCTGGTCTTTAATTCCATTGAGCAAAGATGATCATTATTATAGGGCTGTTGCCTTTAATGTAGAGGATTCCATTGGAAATGCATTAAAAACGTTGAGTGAAATTTCAAAGAATATCATTGAACTCAAGTTGTCTTTCTCAAATCTAAATGATAAAGACGCAATACAATTATCAGCATTCAGATCTTTGGAAAAACTTTGGCTTGATCATACTTTGATTACTTCAAAAGGATTGGAAAACTTAAAACAGATAAACAACCTCAATTATTTAAATCTTTTTGCTTGTTCAATCAATGAAAGGGATTTGTCAAATTATTCTGATCGCCGAGATTTAAAATTGGTTTATCCCAACATGAAGGATACAGCTTGGAAAATAGCAGACACCACTGAATTGACTGCAATTAAGAAACAATTGCCCTGAAACTCTTCAACAATTGAAGTTGATTGATGGTACGATGTAAATTGTTTTCTGGATTATTGATATGATAATAGATGTCATCATTCAAGTAATCTGTAAAAAATCTTAGTGCTTGCATGTAGATCATAAAATCACCGGCATATTGGATATGCTTCAATTCGTCTTCAGTCATTTGATCAGACATTTTTTCTTTGTACCCTTCCACAATTGCCAAATAAAAATCCCTTCTGGCTTCCACAAGATTTATATTCGGTTCTTCTTCATTGGCTGGAGACAAATAGGTTCTGAACATATCACCCAAATCGCTTATAAAGTATCCAGGCATGACAGTATCTAAGTCTATTACACAAATTCCTTTATTGGCATGATTAAAAAGCACATTGCTAATTTTGGTATCATGATGTGTGACACGTAATTTGAATGAGCCGGATGCAAGAATTTTTTCATAAAAGGCAACAATATCATATTCATTTTCCATTTGGGAAATGATTGATTGTGTTTGGTGAATTCTCTCTTGATTGCCATTTATCAATGCATCTCTGAATTGTTTCCATCTAAATGTGAGGTTATGAAAATCAACAATGGAAGGTTTTAATTGAGTCACATCAAAATCCTTGAAAGATGCTGTAAAATTTCCAAATTGCTTTGCCGCTTCATAAGCTTGATCTGGTTCATCACAAACATTGATTGAATGTGAACCTTCTACAAAAGGAATGAGACGATAGTAAATGCCGTTTTTTAAATGAAAATCTTTATTTGTCTTTGTTTTTAATGGGGTGGGTAAAATAGTGGTAGAATATGTATTGTTTAGCCAGCTTGATAGTAAATTGATATTGTCGGCAATATGTTCAGGCCATTTGAAAACAGCATTGTTTAATTCTTGCAGTATGAAAGCGTTGTTATTATCTTTTGTGACAACAAAAGTTTTGTGGATAAGTCCAGATCCAAATGGTTCTACTTTGTATTCACCTGCGTTGTTTATGAAAGCATCTAAAAGATCCTGAAAATTTTCCATTTTAATAGAGCAGTCTTACTTTAAGAGCGCCTTTCACTTTTTTCAACAACTCAACTGCGCTTTTAGAAAGTTTGGTGTCAATATCAAGTACAACATACCCTATATCATCATTTGTTTTCAAATTTTGCCCCAATACATTGATTTTGTTATCGGATAGACTGCTGTTGATCTCTGAAAGAACTCCCGGTATATTATTGTGTATATGTAGAATGCGATGGGTTTTTTCCTGTTGAGGCAGACTCAATTCAGGAACAGTATGAGATCCAGTGGTGGCACCGGTTTCAAGGTAATTCAACATTTTGGTGCTTACATCTTCACCAATATTCAACTGAGCTTCTTCAGTTGAACCACCAATATGAGGTGTTAATAATACATTGGGTAACCCTTGCAGAGGACTTTCAAAGCGATCGCCATTCTTTTCAGGTTCCCAAGGAAATACATCAACACCAGCGCCGGATAAATGTCCAGATACCAAGGCTTGTTTCAATGCATTCAGGTCGACCACTTCTCCCCTAGCATAATTCAAAAGAATGGACCCTTTTTTAAAATACTTCAACAATGATTTATTGATCAAATTTTTGGTTTGACTGGTTTCAGGTATATGAAGTGTAATAATATCTGATTTAGAGACCAATTCTTTTAATGATTTTTTAGAAATGGCATTCCCAAGAGGAAGTTTTGTTATCGCATCATAGAAAAGAATTTTCATCCCCATCGCCTCAGCAAGGATACTTACTTGAGATCCAATATTTCCATATCCAATAATGCCGAGTGTTTTTCCTCTCAATTCAAAACTGCCTTTTGCATCTTTATTCCAAATGCCCTCATGAGCAGCTTTGTTTTTATCCAATATTTTCCTAATCAACATTACAGAAGCGCCTATTATCAATTCTGCTACTGATCTGGTATTGCTATATGGTGCATTGAAAACAACAACTCCTTTTTTTCTGGCAGCATGTAGGTTAACTTGGTTGGTACCGATGCAAAAACAGCCAATCGCTTGAAGTTTCTTTGCATGTTGAAGAACTCTTTCAGTAACCATGGTTTTTGATCTGATGCCTATAAGGTGGGCATCTTTGACTTCCTGAATGAGTTGATCTTCAGGCAAAGCACCTGAAAACTTTTTTATATCAACATAGCCTGCATCTTTGAAAATCTTAATGGCAGTATCACTGATATTTTCAAAAAATACAATTTTGATTTTGTCTTTCGGATAACTTGTGTTTGTTGAATTACTCATTAGAAAAATCTGTAATTTTATGCGAATTTAACAACTTCTAACCCCTATTCCAATTAAAGACCTGTGATGTTGAAAATCAAAGTATTCGTTGGATTGTTTTTCCTTTTTTCAAGCCTCTTCTATTTTGTTGAAAATTATTTACTTGGTAATCCCGCGTCAGAAAAATCAGCTATTTCCCGCATTGAGATACCGATCACCACTTCTCTTAGCAGCAACGAGGAGCTCTTGAGAAAATCTTCTTCAAAATTCTTTGAAGAGAGTCTTGTTAGAACCAGGTTCAACGGTGCCATGCTTGTGGCACACAATGGAAAGATTGTATTTGAAGAATATGAGGGACTCAAGGAGGTGTTAAAAGGAGATCCTATTGATTCATCCACATCATTTCACCTGGCTTCTGTTTCAAAGACATTTACAGCCATGGCCGTATTGAAATTATGGGAGGATGGTAAACTACAGATTGATGATAAAGTTGAAAAATATATTTCAGGATTTCCTTTTAATCAGATTACAGTTCGAAACTTATTGAGCCACCGATCTGGACTTCCTAACTATGTATATTTTGCAGAGCAAGTTGGATGGAACACCAGAAATTATTTACATAACGATGATATGCTAAAGTTGTTGTTAAAAAATAGGTCAAGATTAAGAATTGGAAGACCGAATGCATATTTCGACTACTGCAATACCAATTATGCTTTGTTAGCCATCATCATCGAAAAGGTCTCAGGAAAAAGCTTTGCTTCATACATGGACCAGACTTTCTTTACTCCCATAGGGATGACCAATACTTTTGTATTTGATATCAATAAAACAGAAAAAGTTCTTCCATCATTCAAATACAACAACAGGAAAGAACCGATGATGTTTCTTGATGCGGTATACGGTGACAAGAACATCTACAGTACAGCCCGCGATATGCTTAAATGGGACATTGCTTTGAACAGTGGAAAACTATTTAAACAGGAGACCCTCAATGAGGCATTCAGGGGTTACAGCTATGAAAGAAAAGGTGTAAAAAATTATGGGCTGGGATGGAGACTCTATGAACTGCCTACTGGAAAGAAAATTGTTTACCACAACGGATGGTGGCATGGGAATAATACTGTGTTCAGTAAGTTGATGCAAGATTCTACCACGATCATAGTATTGGGAAATAAATTCAACAGAAACATTTATCAGGCCAAAAGGATTGCAGGAATTTTCCCAGGATATGGAATTCAATCTGATGATGATGAATGATATCCCTCAACATCTAAGAGACTTAAACAGGGTTCATGTTTTTACTGAATCAACGATTGAAGTTAAAAGAAGGATCAAATCATTTGATGAATTTGCACACAAAGGAACAAGAGGACATGCTGCAATCATAGCAGGATCAGAGGGTATGATGGGTGCAGCTATCCTTGCAACTTCTGCCTGTATGAGATCTGGAACAGGCAAAACAACTTCCTTCGTGCCTGGCTCTTGCTTCAATTTAATACATCAATCAATACCTGAAGCATTGGTAAAATCATCAGATTCAGTACCCGAAGCCTTTCAAGAATTTCAATCAATTGCCATTGGTCCGGGTTTAGGAATATCCCAGCATTCAAAAACCTTGCTTGAATCTGCGCTTAACTCCAATAAACCTTTGATAATTGATGCTGATGGAATTAACATCCTCTCTAAAAATCCAGCACTTAAAAATAACCTACCCAAAGATGTATTACTTACGCCACATCATGGCGAATGGGAAAGAATGTTCTTTGCATGTGACAATGATACTTTAAAAATTAAAACTTCAATAGAATATTGTAATAATTTGAATATCAATATGATACTCAAAGGACATTATTCTATTTTGATTACACCCAATCGTTTTTTTATAAATGGAACTGGCAACATGGGCATGGCAAAAGCAGGCAGTGGGGATGTGTTAACGGGAATATTGGTGTCTTTAATGGCTCAGGGGTATTCTGTAGAAGATGCTGGAATAATTGGCATGTACGTTCATGGTTTAGCTGGCGATTTTGCCAGAGTTAACCTTGGACATGATTATATGACTGCAACTGACATAATTCATTATCTATCAGCCGCTTTTAGATCTATTCGCAACTAGAGAAAAATGGCTTTTTTTACTTATTTTTGCAGCCCCTCAAATGAGGGTTTATCGTATCAAAACATCAAAACCGAGAAATACTGTTTATGGAAAATTTGATCTATCTCGTTCCGTTAATGGGTCTGATTGGACTTCTTTACACTTTAGTAAAATTTAATTGGGTTTCTAAGCAAGATGCCGGCACAGACCGGATGAAAGAAATCAGTAATTACATTGCCGAGGGCGCCATGGCTTTCTTGAAAGCGGAATGGAAAATCCTTGGATATTTTGTTGTAATTGTTGCCTTATTGCTTGGATTCATGTCAAACAGCAATCCTAATTCTCACTGGAGTATTGCAGTAGCATTCATATTTGGAGCTTTCAGCAGTGCTTTGGCAGGATATATTGGGATGAAAGTGGCAACCAAAGCGAACGTAAGAACAGCGAATGCTGCGAGAACAAGTTTATCCAAAGCGTTGAATGTATCCTTCACGGGAGGCGCAGTTATGGGATTGGGTGTTGCAGGTTTAGCAGTTTTAGGTTTAGGGGGGTTGTATATCATTTTACAACAGGTTTTTGCTCCAGGTGCAGCCGCTACTTCAGAAGAGATGGTTAAAACCATTGAAGTTTTGACTGGTTTTTCTTTGGGTGCTGAATCGATTGCCTTGTTTGCACGTGTTGGTGGTGGAATTTATACAAAGGCAGCAGACGTAGGCGCTGATCTTGTTGGTAAAGTTGAAGCAGGAATTCCAGAAGATGATCCAAGAAACCCAGCAACCATTGCAGACAATGTTGGAGACAACGTTGGTGATGTTGCAGGAATGGGTGCTGATCTATTCGGTTCTTATGTTGCTACAGTGTTGGCTACCATGGTTCTTGGTCAGGAAACCATTTCACAGGATCAATTCAATGGATTTGCTCCTATCCTACTTCCGATGCTGATCGCCGGTATTGGAATTATTTTTTCAATCATTGGAACATTTTTCGTTCGAGTAAGTGATGCAGCAGGCATTAATACCGACAATGTTCAAAAAGCTTTGAACATGGGTAACTGGGGATCTATTATCCTTACAGCAATCGCATGTGCTGGATTGGTTTATACAATTCTTCCAGCAGAAATGAGTCTCAGGGGAATGACCTTCACACAAAACGGAGTAATGGGTGCCATTGCAGTTGGTTTGATCGTGGGTACGTTGATGAGCATCATCACTGAATATTATACAGCCATGGGTAAGCGCCCTGTGCTTTCCATCATTAAACAATCTTCAACGGGTCATGCTACCAACGTTATTGGTGGATTGGCTGTTGGTATGGAATCTACCCTCCTGCCTATTTTAGTGTTGGCTGGTGGAATTTGGGGCTCCTATGCTTGCGCAGGTCTTTATGGCGTTGCTATAGCAGCTGCAGGTATGATGGCAACAACTGCAATGCAATTGGCCATTGATGCTTTCGGCCCAATCGCAGATAATGCAGGTGGAATAGCAGAAATGAGTGAATTGCCTAAAGAAGTGAGAGAAAAAACAGACGTATTGGATGCAGTAGGTAATACTACAGCAGCCACTGGAAAAGGTTTCGCTATTGCTTCTGCAGCATTGACTGCTCTTGCTTTGTTTGCAGCTTATGTGGGTGTTATCAACCACAATGGCTATGAAATGGCTGGAATTGATATTTACAAAGCAAAAGTTCTTGCATCTCTCTTCGTAGGCGCAATGATTCCATTTATCTTTTCATCTCTCGCTATCAGAGCAGTAGGTCAAGCAGCAATGTCGATGGTAGAAGAAGTGAGAAGACAGTTCAAAACAATTGCAGGCATCATGGAAGGAACTGGTAAGCCAGAATACGACAAGTGTGTCGCAATTTCAACCGAAGCTTCTATCAAGAAAATGATGGCTCCAGGTGCAATCGCTATCGTCTCTCCCCTGTTGATTGGATTCATCCTTGGTCCTGAGGCATTGGGTGGATTTTTGGCTGGTGCTACCGTGAGTGGTGTATTGATGGGTATGTTCCAGAACAATGCAGGTGGTGCATGGGACAATGCCAAGAAAAGTTTTGAGAAAGGTGTTGAGATCAACGGTGAAACATATTTCAAGAAATCTGAACCACACAAAGCATCAGTAACGGGTGATACGGTGGGAGATCCATTTAAAGATACTTCTGGTCCATCAATGAACATCCTTATTAAATTGATGTCAATTGTTTCTCTTGTAGTTGCACCTACACTTGCACAGATTCATCATTCAGATGCAAGCACAACTGAAATCAAGAAAGAAAAAACAATTGAAGTATCTGTGATTAGTCATGATTCAACTCAATCACAAATTCAAGTGGTAGAAGGTCCTGATCAAGGATTGATTGGTGCATTAAAGGCAGATGGTTTAATCAAATCTGGTGACAATACCATTGAGTTTAAAAACGGAACGCTCACTGTTAACGGAACCAAAATAGATGCAGAGAAATACAAATCTTTCATCAAGGGTTCTGAAATGTCCATAAAAATAAGTGAGAACGAATCTAAAAAGTAATATACAAGTTGACATAACTAAAAAGTCCCGCTCGTTTGAGTGGGACTTTTTTATTTACAGTATGTTTTATTTATTTTCTGGCAACCTTGAATGATGCGCTTGCATTGTTGCTTGATTTGCTCTTGCTTGTAACTGTTATAGAAACATCGTACAACGTACCGGCGCTAAGACCTCCAATCGAAACTGCAGTACCTGAAGTATAGGGATCAACAGATTTTGTTCCTTCAGAGACAGAAGTTCCATCTGCATTCTTTTTGGTAGTGATATCCAACTTAACACCAGCAGAAGGTGCTTTTGTTACGTTTACTTTAAAGTCATATGTTGCCCCTGTTGCAGCAGCAGTAGATGAACCCGGATCAGGATCCAATGCGATGCTCAACTGCTCCTCTGTTGGTGTAGGTGTAGGAGTTGGCGTCGGGGTTGGAGTTTCTTTTTGACATCCTGCAGAAAGTAAAAAAGTACTTAAAATGAATGCTGCTAAATACCTCATTAACATATGTCTGTTTTTATAAAAATATCATTTTTTAAAATCTTTACCAAACTTTTCTGGGGCTCATGTCATTGTATTTGTTATTAAGAACAAAGCCTAATACCAGCTCATGTGTGCCTCTATTCAATGGTCCCAACAGGGTTTTGCTGGCTGTCATGTCATATGCATAACTCACATTAAATGTACGATTGAAATTGATGCCTATTAGGGCAGAAATGCCATCCCCTCTCCTAATATTGCTGCCAATCCAAAGAAAGTTCATGTATTGTAATTTCAGATTATAATCTACCGTTAGGGGAAGATTTTTTACATATCTGAACATTACAGAAGGTAGAAAGGAGACATATTCATTTAAGTTGATTCTCATCCCAGCAGTTGCAAAAATATGTGGGATGATACTGGTTTGATAGCTGGTATCCGTGATATCTAATTTTGCCGGTATCAGCTGCTGCCCAGATATCCCTATAAAATATTTTTTTGAATACAAGTATAAACCAGCACTCATATCGGGTTTGTATTTTCGTTTTATACCAGTCAAGGCACCAATCAATGGATCACTTGGATTTTCAAGTAGTATTTGAGACCGGTCAATTGCAATATGAGAAAAACCAGCGCCGAATCCACTTGCTAAACTCCATTTCTCGTTCAACCCCATGTGATATGCATAGGTAGCCATCGCATTGATTCGATTGATATATCCGGTTGAATAATTATACGCGGATATTCCAACACCATGATGAGGTTCTGCAGCCGTGTATGTTTCGGTGAAATCATAACCGATAGGATTATTCTTCATTCCAAGGGAGGTAATGTTTTCTCTATAATCCTTTTTATTAAGCGGCGTGTGTGCAGTGAAATAAACCGTTTTGGGCATGCCAGGTATACCAATCCATTGATTACGCATACTCATCTTGATATCTGCGTAATTCTCGATCCCGGTGACTGCAGGATTTACAATATAGTTATTGAGAATGTATTGAGAGTAATGAGGTCGCTGTTGTGCGAAGAGAAACACAGAGTAAAACAAACCTAAAAAGAATATTGGATATTTTTTCATCGCAACAATGTTACGTAACCTGTGAGTTTTTTTCGATTATTTTTAGGATTGATAATGTAATAATACGTTCCAGCCGGCATCATTCTTCCATTGATTGTTCCATCCCAAGCCTTTTGCTTCCCATTGTTAATTTTATACAGGAGATTTCCCTGTGGACTGTATAACTCCACATTGCAATCAGGATATTTCTCAATGTACTTTATTTTCCATACATCGTTGATTCCATCTCCATTGGGTGTGAAAGTATTTGTTGGTTGCACCATATTGAGTGCCGTCATTTTGAATACATCGGTCTCTACACAATTTCCCAATCCCGTTACTGTCAGGGTATATAACACATCTGTTTGAGGGTTTACGACTAGAGGTTGCAGTGTTGTATCACTGCTCAAATATGTAGAGGGTGTCCATTTATATTTCATGTTCACACCAACCGCCTTGGCGATGATTTGCTTACTTGTATCGTCCAATACAGTCATATCCGGACCTGCATCAATTACTGGTGTGTAATTAACTCTGATTGAAGTACTGTCTTCAGCAAAGCATCCTATGCTGGTTGAATATCGATGTTTGATGGTATACGTTCCAGAATCGAGTTTGGGATCAAAATAATATTGATCGCCATTTTTTAATACCCCTTTCCCGCTGTATACTTCTGTACCCGTTACATCTTTGACGTAAGTTATATCGGCATAATTTAACAAGCGCCGATCCTTGTTGGTACAAATAGATTCAATTGGTCTTAATTTATCTAAAGGACTCCCGTTTAAGGATACAGTGGCTTCTACAGAATCAGCACAAACACCACCGGTATAGACAACCATTTTAATAGGAATGTCGATTTTTGAATTGTTTTGAAAGTTGCTGAATTGTTTGGAGTAATTACTTTTAGGTGTGGGAGTTTCATCCGTAGTATCAGGAATTTGACGTTTCCCATCAAAATTCCAATACAATTTTATCTTGCCTATAAAACCAAATTCTACCGTCGACTTATTCTCAAGTACAATCGGCAAATTGCTACAAAGTCCTGACTGATTTAATACATTGAAAGCTGCTTTTGGAAAGGATCCGTTTACAAAAAAAGTAGTATCTCTTTTTGAGTTGCATCCGAAATTGGATGTTACAGATAAAGAAAGTTTATATTCACCAGGAGCACTGTAAATATGTGAAGGAGTTTTTCCAATGCCAATGTTGCCAAGGGAGTCGGTGTTTTTATCACCAAAATTCCAGACGAAATCTGTTAACTGATTATCTCCAGCTATAGTGCTGAGGCTTTTGAAATCTGCTTTTGCGTCTCTCAAACAAATTTCAGGAAGAAACATGTCTACAACTGGATTGGGCTTCACATACAACGTATCTGAAAATGAATTCATACAACCTGAGTTGGATTTTAATTCGAGTTTTACCACCAACAGGGAATCATTGAATTGTTTTGTAGGACTTTTTATGGTAGAAGAAGACACAAATGTGTCTGCAGGTTGCTGATCGGAGTAACTCCATATCCACTGCTCTATGGTAGAATTTCCTTTAAGTGTTGATTTATCTTGTATGAGCAACGATTTACCAAGACATACACTGCCGGCGGGTGCAAATTGTGGATTAGGCTTGAAAGAAAGCAAAACAGTTGTATCAAAATTATTACTGATACAACCAATATTTGTCACAATGGATAGATTTAGTTTCTTCAATCCATCATTATCAAATTTTACTCTAAGCGTAGCTGAATCCGATTCTTGAACAACTCCTTCCACATTCCATAGATATCTTAACACAGGGATATTATCCGTGAAAGTTGTTGCACGAATCAATACACTGTCTTCCACGCACCCTAAAGTAATTGGATTGATGGTATTTGTAGGAGGATCGTAGACGGTAATATCATAAGGAATGACCTGTTCCCCACTGCATCCATCAGCTGTAGGGTTGTTTACGATGACGTCAACCGGAAATATACCTTTTTGAGTGATCTTAAACTCCCGCAAACTATTGTCACTGTTTTTTAATTTGTATACGTACAACTCTTTTGTGTCATTCGTTGGACTTTTTATAATTGTATCAGGTTCAACCGGATTACCACCCGATCCATAAATAGGATCTGGATTGTTCCCCAAGTCTTTGTTTGCATAGAAATTCCATGCGAGCTTCAGGGGCTTAAAAGGCAACGTAATCGATAAATTAAAAGGAGCTTCTCTGCATGTCGAAGGATAGTTTACAGTAGCATATTTATTTTTGATAGCAACATATTGGTTCAAGTCTCTTACATTGGTACCAGCATTGTATCCATATGATTCAGCACTGCCATACCCATAAGCAGTAGCATTAAATCCAGAATCAGATTGAATGGTATGTGAACCAGCTTGAAGGGGGATTTGAAGATATACGTAATTATTATCTCCAGGATGACTGGATGAAATTGCAGACGGAGAGGAACCATCTACCTTTAAAGATTTCATTCCATTTTTATGAATAACCAAATTCAAAAAGTGCATTGATATTCTGGCATTGGGAGTAGAGTTGATGGTAACTTTCTGAATCGTCTGTTCTATAGGACTCAAATAAATCATTTCAGGATCACCATCACTTCCAATCACATTTGGATTGCATTGGCTTTGTACTGTTTGATTGTTACCATTCACTGCCATGGTTGCCGAAGAAATGTATTGAGAAACCATTATAGGTTCATCCGATTCAATAATACTCGGCAAAGAAGTCTGTATTTGATAATAAAAATTATTGATCAAAGAGGTTTGTTTCACTCCATTAACCCTCACGTTTGCTTTTGGACTGCTTACTGCAATTCGGAAATAGTTATTGGGTAATTTATCTGTTGGCACAGTGAGGTATTTTTTACCCCATGCATTTGCAGGAAAAGCTTGCTGCATGTAATTGTCTGAACTTGCACTTGTATTCAAACAAGTGATAGCAATTTTACCAGAACCAGAAAACACGGCAATTCTTTTACAGGAACTCGTCTGAGTAGCAATGGATCGAATTTTTGTTCCGGTCAAATCCTCCCCTCGAAAAGGAGATCTTGTTGAAGTAAGTCTTCCAAATATGTTATAGATTTCCCCTTTGTTTAATTTCACTTTGATCGTGTCTCCAGCTTTATTGTTTATCGTATTTACAGTTGGGATAATTTCTATGTTGGTACTATCCTCCGTTGCGATCACATATGAATAACAATAAGAATAATTGGCATTGGATATTTGTTCAAAATTTATTGAGTAATATTCTCTGGCCAAGGTTGCAACTGGAAATAAAAGCGTTGCACCTGAAATAGATGAATTATAAATATGCGCATATGCAATGATTGGCACATCTGAAGTGATATGTATGCCATTCTTATTGATGCCTTCTGCTCCGATTCTCGCATCCTGTGTCCCTGATTTTGGAATTGTACTTGAAGTTGAAACTGAATTAGCTGTCACCAATACTGAGTCTTTCCATCCTGTGGCTGGAATTTCTATCATCACTTTGGCGTTTCTGTCTGACGTGAAATACAAGACCATGTCCTGTTGACCTCCTGTAGCAACAAGAGAACCGCTGTTATCATACATGGACACATGGCTACCATATCCAACCCAAAATTCCTTGCCTTTATTAGACAAGTCTTGGGCATACCCTTTGCTAAAGGATAAGAAAACAAGAAGCTGAAAAATAAAAACCCGGATCTTCAATTCAGAGTGAAATTTTATAAGGCACTAAAATAAGATTTCAAGTTTAGACCATTGATTCTCAGTGAAGTTTATTTGTTAAATCCTGAATATATCCAGCAGCATCTGGTCCGAGGTTCATGAGTAAATCCAAACAACTCATGTTTGGCAGAAAGCCAATTTTTTCTTGAAATACCTGTTCATATTCGGGGAATTCGAAAGGCTGGCTTTCCAGATCATGGCTAAGATTGTCTGGAAGTAGACTTTCATATGGTACATCTGAAACAGTTTTGATTTGTACCATATTTGACATTTTTGAAAATTTGAGAAATAATTCAAGGCATTTAAAATTCCATGAAAATAATTTCTCAATTCTTGTATGATAGAGTGTTGAGAGTTCCAATTCATAGAACTGGAAATAAGGGGAACTCCCATAAATCGTAGAAATTGTACGAAAGTGGTTTTCTTGCCAATTTGTTTTGTAGTCAATTTCCACCTCTCCATACGGAAGATGGACACCTCTTCCTCCCTTAATGGGAATTGACAAAACAACCACTCCATTTGAAGAAGGCAACTGGATTCGGTTTCTGAAAGTTGATTTTTTGAAGAGTGTGTTTGACAGGAAATGAGCAGATGAACCTCTATATAAAGTATTTATATAGTTTATGTTTGGAAAATATTGTAAATCAGTATAATACAAGAAATATATTATTAAAATAAAAAGGTGTATAAATTAACAAATTTTAAATTAAATAAATTGATAATTATACTTTAGATAAAACTTATAATTTATTAATAAAGAATTATTTAGAATTATATTTAATATCTAATAATATTAGTTATTCAATGACAGTCCTGTTTGAATCAAAAACTAAATATAATAGCGTCCTTTTTATTGATCAGATGGCTTTTTACAGCATGTTGGCAGTTTGGAATATATGTCGGGATCAGCTTTTACATCTTCCGCATCATACCCACAATTGGCAATGGCAGTCTTGATATTTTCCAGGTTGGTTCTATCCAATAAGTAGGTAACGGTCGTTCTCTTCTGTTTGAAGTCGACTACTGTTTTTAAAACACCCTCCTCCACTTTCATATAATCCTCTATCCTCTTTTTACACTTCTCACACTGTACAGTTGGGGTATTGATTTTTACAGTTAGCGGCTTCTGTTGCTGACCGAAAGAAAATAGTCCAAAACTGAGCAACAATAAAACGAAAAGTATCCTCATATTATAATTTTTCACAATTTAAAGTCCTGGAGTCCAATTTGAAGGATCTAGTCGCCAGTTTAACAAGGTTTTCTGCTCCTCTTGACCAACCAGCCCTTTTTCAACGGCCAGCTCAATCATGCTGGAATAATTCGTGAGCGATACGGAAGGAATATTTGCAGCCTTACATGCAATCTCAGCAGCTTCAAATCCATAGGTAAAAATCGATACCATACCCATCACTTCCAATCCTGCATTTCTGACAACTTCTACAACCTGTAAACTACTTTTCCCTGTAGAAATCAAATCCTCAATTATTACAGTCTTCATCCCTTTCTCAAAATACCCTTCAATTTGGTTGCCCAATCCATGTTCTTTGGGTTTTGGTCTGACATATATGTATGGAAGTTTCAGTTGATCCGCCGACATCGCACCCCATGCTATACCTGCTGTAGCAACACCAGCCAACAACTCAGCATCTGGAAATTTTTCAAAAATGACATTGCACATTTCACTTTTGATAAAATCTCTCACGTATGGAAAACCCAAGACCTTTCTGTTGTCGCAATAAATAGGACTTTTCCAGCCTGAAGCCCAGGTAAAAGGTTCTTTAGGATTCAACTTTACTGCATTAACTTGTAGCAGTTTTTCAGCTACGGTTCTTTCATTTGTCATGCAGCAAATTTGGATCATGCTGGGGATATACAGAAATTAAGTTATGTACATCATTGTTCATGAACCAGACGGTAAACAGATTCTCAGATCAAAAAAAGCTTTAAAGGCTTATGCTGCTAATAAACTGTTGATTGAAGCAGCAGGTGGTATGGTGCTTAATCAAAAGGGTGAGCTACTGATGATATTCAGAAAAGGTCTATGGGATATGCCAAAGGGAAAGTTGGATGATGGTGAAAGTATAGAGCAATGTGCTTTACGAGAAGTTTCTGAAGAAACCGGACTTACCAAACTTAAAATGATAAGGGAATTAAAGACCACGTATCATACCTATTCATATAAAGGAAAAATAGCCTTAAAACCATCACACTGGTACCTAATGCATTATCACGGAAATGAAAAACTGGTTCCTCAACTCGAGGAAGATATTACAGAAATTAAATGGGTAAATAAGCGGGAAGCAAAACAGCTCATTCAAAATGCATATGCATCCATCCAGGAGATGATCAAAAAATATTACCTCGCTTAGATTTTAGCTCTTATTGAGCTTGCCACCTGATCTGGCAAGAATTGAGATGCATCTCCCCCATTTCGAATGATGTCTCTTACAATAGTAGAAGCCACAGATGTGTATTTTGGCTCACAGGTGAGAAAAAAAGTTTCAATGGTTGGATCAAGATTTCGGTTGGCATCAGCAATAGCTTTTTCATATTCAAAGTCACTCACATATCTTATTCCCCTCAAAATATAATTGGCATGCATTTGTTTGCAAAAATTCACTGTGAGGCCTTCATATACACCTGAAGATATTTTTTCTTCTCCTGAAAAGATTTCCTCAATCCATAGCTGCCTTTGTTCAGCACTAAACATGGGTTCTTTACCGGCATTGATACCAACAGCCACGATAATTTTATCAAACAATGGAAGTGCACGTTTAATAATATCAACATGTCCCAATGTCAATGGATCAAATGTTCCTGGAAAAACACAGATTTTTTGCATGTTTGAAGGTTTAAGCATTTGCGTCTCTTCTGCCTGAGAGCAAATATAGTACTGCCATTCTTACTGCAACGCCATTTTCTACCTGATCTAAGATGATTGATTGTCCGCTGTCCGCAACATCAGAATCCAATTCCACTCCACGGTTAATTGGACCAGGATGCATGATGATGATTTCTTTTTTAAGTGCAGCAAGCAGGGATTTGGTAATACCGTAGGCCCTGTTGTATTCTCTGAGGGAAGAGAATAAAACCTGGTTTTGTCTTTCAAGTTGTATACGAAGTACATTGGCGGCATCACACCAATCCAATGCTTCTTTTACACTATAGGTAACATTGATTCCGAATGAATCCTTTAAATATTTTGGGATCAGTGTTGGTGGACCAGCAACGGTAACATCAGCACCCATTTTTGTTAACAAATAAATATTGCTCAACGCTACTCTTGAGTGCATGATATCGCCAATAATAGCAACTTTCTTTCCTTTGAGTGCACCCAACTTTTCCTGAATTGATAAAGCGTCTAGCAAGGCCTGAGTTGGATGTTCATTGATTCCGTCGCCTGCATTGATTATAGCTGCTGGGATATGTTGAGCAAGAAAATGGGGTGCGCCGGTAGCACTGTGTCGCATCACAACCATATCCACTTTCATTGATAAGATATTATTGACGGTATCCAACAAGGTTTCTCCCTTTGAGACTGATGAACCACTTGCAGAAAAATTAATGGTATCGGCACTTAATCTTTTCTCTGCTAATTCAAAAGAGATACGTGTACGAGTAGAATTTTCATAAAAAAGGTTTACTATGGTAACATCACGCAAGGATGGGACCTTTTTAATTGGACGTTGTAAAACTTCTTTGAATTGCTTTGCCGTATCTAAAATAAGTTGGATATCCTTCTGATGAAGGTCTCTAATGCCAAGCAGATGTTTTGTACTAAGCTGCATTAGGATGCGAAGTTATTGTAAATTGTTATTAATCGAATTTTTATTTTTTTTACACACTTTCATACAAAATCACTTTCTTCTCTTCTCCCCAGTAAACCTTCACTTTTTGCGTTACGATAGAGTCAATAGATTTTCCCACATAATCAGGATGGATCGGCAATTCCCTACTAAATTTTCTATCTACCAGTATGCACAACTCTACTTTTTTTGCTCTACCATGATCAAGCAATGCATCCATTGCAGCTCGAATGGTTCTTCCTGTATACAATACGTCATCTATCAGAATGACATTTTTGTTTTCGATGGAAAAGGGCAAATCTGTAATGCTTGGAATATGGATTTGTCCGCGAAAATCATCCCTGTAAAATGTAATATCTAATTTTCCGTAATTGAGCTTTACGTTAGGGTGAATTTCTTTGATGTATTCAGTGATAAAATCACTGATAACAATTCCTCTTGGCTGAATACCAATCAGACAAGTGTCTTCAAATGGAAAATGATTTTCAATCAACTCATGTGCCAGCCTTTGTAAGGTTAGTCTGAGTTGCTTCTCTTCCATAATGGTATTCACTCCTTTCATAATGTAGTCAAAGGTATTGATTCGTGTAGAATTCTATTCAGCTGATAAAAACGGATATCTGTAATCTTTAGGTGGCTCAAATGTCTCTTTCACAGTTCTAACACTCAACCAACGATACAAATTGATGGCAGACCCAGCCTTGTCATTAGTACCTGATGCCCTTGCACCACCAAATGGTTGTTGCCCAACAACTGCACCTGTAGGTTTATCATTGATATAAAAATTACCAGCTGCATGCTTAAGTGCTTGTGTGGCTTGAATTACAGCAGATCTATCTTGCGATATTATTGATCCAGTAAGTGCATAAGGAGAAGTTTTATCGACCAGCTTAAGTGTATCGGTAAACTTCTTCTCATTGTAAACATGTATTGTCAATACAGGTCCAAATATTTCCTCACACATCGTTGCGTATGTTGGATCAGTTGTTTCAATGATGGTTGGCTCAACAAAATACCCTTTTGATTTATCACATTTTCCGCCAACAATAATCTTTGCTTTGGAGGCTTTCTTCGCAGCATCAATATAGGATTTGATCTTTGTAAAAGATTTTTCGTCTATTACTGCAGTGATGAAATTTCTGAAATCTTCTACCGATCCCATTTTAAAACTTTTTACACCATCAACCAGTTTCTTTTTAACTGCAATTGCAAGATTGGATGGAATATATGCTCTAGAAGCTGCAGAACATTTCTGTCCCTGAAATTCAAATGCTCCTCTTAATAACGCAGTTGCTACCACATCAGGATCTGCAGATGGATGAACCATAACAAAATCTTTGCCGCCAGTTTCTCCTACAATTCTAGGATAAGATTTATATCTGGAAATATTTTCACCAATGGTCTTCCACATTTGATTGAAAACTCCAGTAGATCCAGTGAAATGTACTCCTGCAAAATCAGGATGTTTGAAACATACTTCACCCAAGGTTGGCCCGTCTACATATATCAGATTAATTACACCATCAGGCAATCCGGCTTCTTTCATGATTTGCATGAACATCTGTGCAGAATAAACTTGGGTATTTGCGCATTTCCACACCACTGTGTTTCCACATAAAGCAGTAGATGCGGGAAGATTACCACCAATGGCAGTAAAATTAAAAGGAGTTACAGCCAATACAAATCCTTCAAGTGGACGATATTCAAGACGATTGTGAATACCAGGGCTCGATACAGGTTGCTGTTTATAAATTTCACTAAGAAAATGCACATTGAATCTTAAAAAATCAATCAATTCACAAGCACTGTCAATCTCGGCCTGAAAAACAGTCTTGCTTTGTCCCAACATGGTCGTACCATTCATGTATGGACGATATTTACCAGCTATAAGATCTGCGGCTTTCAAAAATATGGCTGCGCGACTCTCCCATGGCATATTTTCCCAATTCTTTTTCGCAGCAAGTGCTGCATCAATAGCCATTTTAACATGTTTTGCATTACCCATGTGAAAATGCCCCAACAGATGTTTGGTTTCATGTGGAGGATACATTTCAATTTTATTATTTGTTCTTACCTCTTTTGAACCTATATACATAGGCACATCAATCTTCTTGGATTTGAGTTCTTTCAAAACTTCTTTTAGTCTATTTTTTTCAGGAGAACCATGTGTATAAGACAAAACCGTTTCGTTTGCTGGTAATGGCAAACTATAATGACCGTTGTTCATAATTGTTGATATTTATGTTTATGATACATTTTCTTTTTCCATCATCAAATAAGCTTTGATAAATCCATCTAACTCACCATCCATTACAGGTTGAACGTTTCCTACTTCATAATCTGTACGATGATCTTTGATCATTTTATATGGATGAAATACATAGCTTCGAATCTGACTTCCCCACTCAATTTTCTTCTTGGATGCATTGTTGGCATTTTTTAATGCTTCACGTTTTCTCATTTCCTCCTCATATAATTTACTCTTCAACATTTTCAATGCCTTCTCTCTGTTTTCACCTTGTGTTCTGGCCTGTTGACATTCTACAATGATTCCACTTGGAATATGTTTTAATCTGACAGCGGTTTCAACTTTGTTTACATTCTGACCACCTTTACCACCAGAACGATAAAACTCCCATTCTAAATCAGCAGGGCTCACCTCAATTTCAATAGAATCATCTACAAGAGGATAAACATACACAGATGCAAAAGATGTATGCCTTCTTGCATTGCTGTCAAATGGTGATATTCTCACCAAACGATGGACACCATTTTCAGCCTTGAGAAATCCATATGCAAAAGGGCCGTCAAATTGCAAAACAGCTGATTTTATTCCAGCACCATCGCCATCTTGCCAATCAAGTTCTGTTACAGTCCACCCTTGCTTATCACCATACATTCTGTACATTCTCACCAACATTTCAGCCCAATCCTGGCTTTCAGTTCCACCTGCACCACTGTTTACCTGTAACACAGCAGGAAGTTCATCCTCAGGTTGATTAAGTGTACTTTTAAATTCGGCTTCATCCAACAACTGCAAAGCCTTTTCATAAGATTGTTTCACCTCGTCTTCAGTACATTCTCCATCTTTCCAAAAATCAAACAATACAGAAAAGTCTTCAACTGAATTGGAAGTGTGCTGAAAAAGATTCAGCCAATACTCGTTAAGTTTTATGTTCTTAAGGATTTCTGTGGCACGCTTGTTGTCGTCCCAAAATCCGGGAGAAAGCGACTTTTGTTTATCCTCGTTTACTTTATGTTGCCTGTTTTCGACGTCAAAGAAACCTCCTCAAGACGGAAACGCGGTCTCTCATATCTTTTAAATGCTCAATAGTCATACTCCTGCAAAGTTAATTCAAATGGGCAACATCCAAATAGGGTAATTTTATTCAACAATTTTCAAAAAAGGTTGTTTACGTTAGTATGAACGAGTTGTACAATTTCCTTTTCTCCTGGCAACTTTTCCCTGAAATGGGTACATACCATTCAACCGACCGCCCAAAATCAGGTATCTACAAAATCAACTATCTGAATGATACCAACACCATTCAGATTGAACAGAATTGGGTGAACATTGATAATCACGCATACAATACCGCATATGCTATATTATCAGACGGTAACAAACATTCTATTGAAAACAACCTCATTTTCAATGAAGCATCCTTTTCCTTTGCTGACCATAAAAATTTTACAATCCATCTATTTTCAGATGGTGTTCCTTTTCTGGACATAGTACATGAGATCTTGCACAATGGATATCTCAAGGTTTCTGAAGTCAAGTATGATGAAGCCGGATCAAAAACCATTGATATCTCCATTTATCATAAACAACTGAGTGTTCTTCCCTATGCAGCATCAGTATCTGGGGCAGTTATCAAGCCTACGGAAGTAGGAATGATTAAACACAAAGCATTGGCAGCGATGGAAGAACAAACAGACCTCCAATTAAATCAGATTAGACAGCAAATAGAACTGCTAGCATCACAGGCACAGGAGATCAACAGACGAAAAGAACTTTCAATGATGATTTACGATGCACAGCTCAGCTTCACACCGGTTATGGGAAACGTATATCACCTTTATGAAAAGAAAGATGGTTCACATTTTTTATCCATGATTGCTCCCAAAGAATGGAACAACCAATTTACAACCATTGCATCTGTAAAGATGCTTGCAGATCACACCTGGATTGAAGTAAAATAAAAAAAGCGACTTGAAGAATCAAGTCGCTTAGTATATGCTTAAAAAACAACAATTACTTCACCTCTTCGAATTCAGCATCGGTTACATTCTCTGCACTTGATGCACCTGCTTGTTCAGCTCCAGGCTGTGGGCCCTGTTGTGCACCTTGTGTTGCGTTGTACATATCTTGACTTGCAGCCATCCAAGCATCATTCAATTCTTTCGTTGCTGCTTCGATATTTTCCAAGTCCTGTTGTTTATGAACTTCCTTCAACTTGTTAAGGGCATTTTCAATCACAGATTTTTTCTCTGCTGGAATCTTCTCTCCAAACTCTTTCAACTGTTTTTCAGTTTGGAATATCAAACCATCAGCTGCATTGATCTTCTCAATTTTTTCACGGGCTTCTTTATCTGAAGTTTCATTTGCCTTGGCCTCTGCCTTCATTTTTTCAATTTCTTCTTTCGTCAATCCGCTTCCTGCCTCGATACGAATCTTTTGCTCTTTTCCAGTGCCTTTGTCTTTTGCACTAACATTCAAAATACCATTCGCATCAATATCAAATGTCACTTCAATTTGTGGGACACCTCTTGGAGCTGGAGGAATATTATCCAAGTTGAAAATTCCCAGCGTTTTGTTTTGATTTGCCATAGGTCTTTCACCTTGCAACACATGAATCTGTACACCTGGCTGGTTATCAGCAGCAGTTGAGAATGTTTCAGATTTTTTTGTGGGGATGGTGGTGTTTGATGGAATCAACACTGTCATTACGCCTCCCAATGTTTCAATACCTAATCCGAGTGGAGTAACATCAAGCAATAACACATCTTTTACTTCTCCAGTAAGGACAGCTCCCTGAACACCAGCGCCGATGGCAACTGCTTCATCAGGATTCACACTCTTATTTGGTTTTTTACCAAAGAACTTTTCTACTATCTCTTGAACTTTTGGAATTCTTGTAGATCCACCAACCAAAATAACTTCATCAATCTCAGAAGCTTTCATACCTGCGTCTTTCAATGCTTGCTCGCAAGGTTTGAGGCAACGCTCAAAAAGATTATCCGCAATTTGCTCAAATTTTGAACGAGACAATTTCTTGACAAGGTGTTTTGGCACGCCATCAATTGCTGTGATATAAGGAAGGTTGATCTCTGTTTCAGATGAAGATGACAATTCAATCTTGGCTTTTTCAGCTGCTTCTTTCAAACGCTGCAAGGCCATAGGATCTTTTCTTAAATCAACATTTTCTTCTTTTTGAAATTCCTCAGCTAACCAGTCCATGATGACTTTATCAAAATCATCACCACCCAAATGTGTATCACCATTGGTAGATTTCACTTCAAATACTCCATCACCCAATTCCAACACTGAAATATCGAACGTACCTCCACCAAGGTCAAATACTGCTATCTTGCTGTCAACATTTTTCTTGTCCAATCCATACGCCAATGCTGCTGCTGTTGGTTCGTTGATAATACGACGAACATTCAAGCCAGCGATTTCACCTGCTTCTTTTGTAGCCTGACGCTGAGCATCGTTAAAATATGCAGGCACTGTAATAACTGCTTCGTTTACTTCCTGTCCGAGGTAATCTTCAGCTACCTTCTTCATTTTCTGAAGAACCATTGCGCTGATCTCCTGTGGAGTGTATAAACGTCCATCAATGTCAATTCGAACTGTATTGTTATCACCTTTTGCCACTTTGTAGCTCCAGTGCTTGATCTCTTCTGTTACTTCATCAAAACGACGACCCATAAACCTTTTTACACTTGTAATGGTGTTGATTGGATTTGTAATGGCCTGACGTTTTGCAGGATCGCCAACTTTTCTTTCACCATTTTTCAGGAATGCAACCACACTTGGACTGGTTCTTCTGCCTTCGTCATTTGCAATTACAACTGGCTCATTTCCTTCCATTACTGATACACAACTATTGGTAGTACCTAGGTCAATTCCGATAATTTTTGCCATATTTCAATGTTTAGATATACTGATTGTACAATCTGTATGCCGATGGGAAAATCAAGAAAACTTGTCAGGTTTACAATTAAATCACTGACAAACAGAGAGTTGTGATTGATATTTCAATACAATTTGTCAGTTTTTGAGGTAGCTTTTCTAGTCATTTTTGGATGAAGTTCTGAAGCTGAAATACTTCTGAGAAACAAAACTGACTCCTACCACGAAGAAAGTTGTGATGAATTTTGAAATGGTAGGATAGATATGTAATTGCTCAACAAACAACTTTAAGAAAACATAATTCAGAAACAAGCTCATGCAGACGGTAAGGAAATATCGAAACAATTGAACCCTTCCTCTTAAATAGGACTCCTGAAATACAATGGTTTTGTTAAGGTAAAAACCAGTTGGAAAACTGATTAAAAAAGCCAAAAGAAAAGATGCAATATGGGGGCTTACAACTACGATGGATAAATCAACATTCTGTTTTTGTAGAATGAAGTTATAGAGGATGAAAAAAAGGAAAAGATCGAAAACAGTATTACTACCACCACAGGCAGCATATCGGAAAGTTGTTTTGTCTAAAAACTTACTGAAAAATGGGTAGATAAGATCCAGAAAATATTCAATTCTTCTCTTCAAAATTTCAAATTAAAACTTCAAAATATAGGTAGTGTGCTTCTTTGCATATGTAGCACCTACTGCCTGATGCAATGCCAACATTTTTGAATTAAAGTCTCCCACCCACGATAATTCCAACTCTTCAAAGTGTCCAAGTGGCTGAACATATTCCTGTAACTTCATGAACATACAGGATTCTAATCCTTGATTACGGTATAATTCCTTGGTTCCCATGATTACCGCCCGAATTTTTTTGTGTTTAACTGTAAACTTGTTCCATAGAAATTTCATTTTCCCAAGTAAATCAAGTTTACCATTCAGTCCTTTGATCAATTCATTCGTATCAGGCAGAATCATGACAAATGCAACGGGTTCGCCAGTGGCTGTATAGCTAAACCAGATTAAATTGGGATCCATCACTGGTTTGATTTTCTCTAATGTCTCTACAATTGTTGCATCAGTGACTTGGGTAAAGTTTTCAAAATCCTTCCAGGCATCGTTGTAGATCTCCTTGAAATCTGCTGCAAACTTGGTTATATTTTTAGGATCAAGTGGTTTGAAGATATATCCATTTTTTTTCTCAACCCACTTTGCAATCTTAAAAACTTTCTCAGGCATCCCCTTGACTACATCAATTTTATTGGAGATTTGTTCATACTTTATTTTGAATCCGTATTCGACAAAAAATGATTGATAATATGATGGGTTATAGTTCATTCCATAATACGGATTGGAGAAACCATCTACCAACAATCCCCACCACATATCAGTTTCACCAAAATTAATTGGTCCCATCATGGCATTCATTCCATGTTCATCCAACCAATTTTTTGCTTGATCTAACAACATAAATGCAGCCGACCGATCATTTATGCATTCAAAAAAACCACAACCGCCGGTTGGAACTTCATCATTATATGCCTTTTTGTTATTGATGAATGCTGCTATTCTTCCAATTGCAATTCCATGTTCATTCAATAAAATCCATCTAGTACATTTTCCAAAACTGAAAAAGTTGTTTTTGGAGGGATTAAAAACGGATTCGATATCATTAAAAAGTGGACAAATCCAATTGGGATCTTCCTTGTAAATAAGGAATGGCACCTTTAAAAACTGATTGGCGGATTTTTGATCCTTTACTTCTACTAATCTCATTGTTGATCTTGCAAATTTACCAATAAAGCCTCAATTAAAATATGGGAATCGTACCTTTGCCTCAATCAAGACAAAATGTTAACAGATATCATCAGAAGTAAGACCCTTGGTGCAATTCAAAACATCTATCAAATTCAGTTGTCTGAAAAAGATCTACAGATCAATTTGACAAAACCTGAATTTGAGGGTGACTATACCGTAGTATTGTTTTCTCTGGTGAAATCATTGAAACTGAGTCCTGATCAATTGGGTAATACCATCGGAACATATTTGATAGATAAAGAGTCTGGTCTTTTTGAATCCTACAACATCATTAAAGGATTTTTAAACCTTGTTATCAAAAGCGATTTTCTTCTGGAAATGCTTCAACAACATTTCCAGGATCCTTGTTTTGGTAAAGCACCCATGAATGGGAAAAAAATCATGGTTGAATATTCATCCCCGAATACCAACAAACCACTTCACCTTGGCCACCTTAGAAATAACTTTCTTGGAAGAAGTATTGCTGAAATCTTAAAAGCCAACGGATATGATGTAGTTAAAACCTGCATTGTTAATGACAGAGGTGTTCACATATGCAAAAGCATGATCGCATGGAAAAGATATGCAAATGGCGCCACTCCTCAATCTAGCAATATAAAAGGAGACCATTTTGTAGGAGATTATTATGTGAAGTTCAATGATGCTTATAAAGCCGAAGTTGATGCACTCATTCAGCAAGGAATGAACAAAACAGAGGCAGAGAAAGAAGCACCCATCATGAAAGAAACACAACAAATGTTGATTGATTGGGAAGATGGCAAGCCCGAAGTAATGGAATTGTGGAGAACCATGAACCAATGGGTATATGATGGTTTTGATGTCACGTATAAAATAATTGGATCAGATTTCGAAAAGACCTACTACGAAAGCAATACTTATCTCCTAGGAAAAGATACCATTGAGCTAGGATTGAAAAACAATGTTTTTTACAAAAAACCAGATGGAAGTGTTTGGATTGACCTGACCCAAGATGGACTTGATGAAAAATTGGTTTTAAGAAGTGATGGAACTTCGGTATACATAACACAAGATATTGGACTTGCACAATTGAAATACAATGAGTTCAAAATTGATCAGAGCATCTATGTTGTAGGAGATGAACAAAATTATCATCTTAAAGTATTGCAATTGATTTGTAAAAAACTCGGACTCCCCTATGCAGATGGAATTCATCATTTATCATATGGAATGGTTGAACTTCCTACAGGAAAAATGAAAAGCCGCGAGGGAACTGTAGTGGATGCTGATGATTTGATTGATGAAATGGTTTCAATTGCTGCAACACATACACAGGAGCTGGGGAAAGTAAAGGATTTCTCAGATACAGAATTGAAAGAATTATATAGCACCATAGGAATTGGTGCGTTAAAATTCTTTTTATTAAGAGTGGACCCAAAGAAAAAGATGATTTTTAATCCGGAAGAATCAATTGATTTCCACGGATTCACAGGTCCATTTATTCAATACACCCATGCTCGTATTAAGAGTGTGTTGAGAAAAAACGAAATAAACAATGTTTCAAATAATATACAGGAACCTTTACATAAGATGGAGAAAGAATTGTTGGTGCATTGTGAACTCTTTGGACAAACATTGCTTCAGGCTGGACAATCACACGATCCATCCACTTTATCAATGTATTTGTTTCAATTGGCACAAATGTTCAACAGTTTTTATGCAGCATTCAGCATATCGAATGCTGAATCAGAAGAAAAGAAACAACTGAGGTTAAAAATTTCATCACTGGTAGCGACTATCCTGAAATCAGGAATGCAATTACTCGGAATCAATGTTCCTGAAAAAATGTAATTATTTCAGCTTTTTAAATACACAGCCTGCAAGTGGAGGTAAATTAACGGATAGATATTGCTCCCCATCTTTCTCCTTTTGTGTCTTTATTACTCCATCATTTATAAAATGATCTGTTCCCCAGAATTCTTTTTTATCGCTGTTAAACACTTCGCACCATTCACCTTTTTGCTTCATTTTAAGGAACCATCTCGGACGTTCAACGGGGGTCATGTTCAACACAACCAATATTTCTTCTTTTTCTGTTTTCCCTTTTCTTATAAATGAAATAACAGATTCAGAACGATGATCTAAATCATGCCATTCAAAACCAATAGGATCAAATTGATTTACACTCAATGCTGATTCAGTTTTCATTAAATGGGTCAATGCACTTACACATTTCTTTAATCCAATATGACAATCATATTGAAGCAAATCCCATCGGAGGGATGTTTTGTAATTCCATTCATCGGTCTGACCAAATTCATTGCCCATAAAAAGCAGTTTGGCTCCAGGATGCATGAACATGTATGTATACAATAACCGAAGGTTTGCAAATTTCTGCCATTCATCTCCAGGCATTTTGTAGATCATGGGTGATTTACCGTGGACTACTTCATCATGACTCAAGGGAAGCATGAAATTTTCATCATAGTAATACATCATGCTGAACGTGAGCTGATTTTGTTGAAATTGTCTGTAAACAGGATCTTGTTTAAAATATCTCAATGTATCATGCATCCAACCCATCATCCATTTCATACCAAAACCCAATCCGTCAGCATAAGTTGGTTTTGAAACTCCTGGCCAATTGGTGGCCTCCTCAGCAATGGTTTGCACACCTTTGAAATCGCGGTAAACCATTTCATTCATGTTCTTCAGGAATTCAATGGCTTCAATATTTCCATTACCACCATATTCATTTGGTTCCCACTCACCATCATTTCTTGAATAATCAAGTTTAAGCATGGAGGAAACAGCATCAACTCGTAGACCGTCAACATGAAATTGGTCTAACCAGAAGCGAGCATTGCTAATTAAAAAGGATTTTACTTCACCGCGTTTATAATTGAAAATATAACTGTTCCAATCAGGATGATACCCTTTGCGCATATCAGCATATTCATACGTATGCGTGCCATCAAACATAAATAGACCATGACTGTCATAAGGAAAATGCGAAGGAACCCAATCCAGAATAACACCAATTCCCTCTTGGTGAAAATAATTGATCATTGCCATGAATTCTTCGGGATGGCCGAATCTGGATGTTGGAGCAAAATAACCGGTACCTTGATATCCCCAGCTGCCATCAAAAGGAAACTCCATCACAGGCATTAGTTCAACATGGGTAAATCCCATTTCTTTCACATAAGGAACGAGTCGTTCAGCAATTTCCCAATAGGAGAAATATGATTCTTCATTAAAGGGATCTGGCTTCATCCAACTTGCCAGATGTACTTCATATACAGCATAAGGAGCATTCAAAGAATTGTGCGCTTCTCTGGTTTTCATCCAGTTTGCATCATTCCATTCAAAATCAAAATTCCATGTAATGCTTGCTGTTAGTGGTTTTTTCTCCCAAAAATGAGCAAAGGGATCTCCCTTTTGTAGGAGCTTACCATTAAATCCATGAATGGAGTATTTGTAGACTTCACCTTTTTTACAAGCAGGTATAAATCCTTCCCAAATGCCGCTTTGATCGAGTCTTACAAAAAGTTTATGAACACCATCTTTCCAATCATTAAAATTTCCCACAATACTCACTTCAGTCGCATTGGGCGCCCAGACTGCAAAGTATGTGCCCTCTTTTCCTAATACAGTTAATTGTTTGTTTCCGAAGTATTCATAGGAATTATACAAAGTGCCTTGTTGAAAATTGGCAATGGTCTCATCATTGAATAAAGAATAATTCCAAACTGATTTTGCAGTGTCAACAAAATGAATTTCTTCGTATGATTTTTGTTTTTTCTTTGAAGCAGCTCCCATGTTAATTATTTTCTCCTCACTTGATTTCAAATATCTGAAATGACATGGAGGGTAGAGGTATTTTATTATCCTTTGTTTCCAATGTTAATTGCTTTATTACATCATAGTATGTTTCATTTCCATTCAACATTTCAGTGTAGTCTTTCAAATACAGTTGCTCTTCTTTTGATGAAGTATTTACGACGCAGAGTATTTTCTGTTTATTAGATATTCGGAAATAAACATACACCCCATTTTTAGGAATATACTGTTTTAATTCCCCTGATGTTAAAGCAGGACTTTCTTTTCGATAGTTGGCAAGGATTTTGAAATATTCAAATGCATTGTTTTCTTCGGTGGTTCTTCCAGATCCAGAAAACTTATTTGTTGCGTCGGATGTCCAGCCACCAGGGAAATCCCATCGAACTGCAGCGTCATTGGGATCTTTATAATTTTTCATTAAAACTTCCGTACCATAGTATACTTGCGGGATACCACGGATTGTTAAAAGAAGTCCAAGTCCAATTTTATACTTATCAAGATTTTCTCCTGCCATAGAAAAAAACCTATTCATATCGTGATTATCCAAAAAGATGCAATTGGTTAACGGATTTTTGTATAGGAAATCCTGTGCAAGTGTCATATAAACTTTTGTGATACCGTCGGTCCAGCCAAAAGGTTGATTGATCGCATCCATGATAGCTGACTGAAGTGGAAAATCAGTAACACCTTTGATTTGATGTTTGAATGGAACATCAAGATTATTTTGAGTGAAGTATGCACTTCCCGGAACGGTATTGGTCCATGCCTCACCAAATACGGTTAAGTTTGGAAATTCACTTAACAATGCGGCATTTATTCTATTTAGAAATTTTTCATCACAGTATTTATAGGTATCAACCCTCCATCCATCAATACCAAATTCCTCCGTTGCCCATATATTAAGTTGAATCATATAGTTTGCAACATATGAATTGGAAAGATTTAAATCTGGAAGGTGTGGAACAAACCACCCCCCTAACATCTTTTTCTTTTCAATTTCTGTTGCATGTGGATCAAAAAATACCTCTTCTCTATGATCAGGTCCAGTGTATGATGGCCACTGGTTAAGCCAATCTTTCATTGGTAAATCTTTTACTGTATGGTGGTAAGATCCAACATGATTGTAAACAGCATCCTGAATAATTTTCAATCCTTTGCTATGAGCAGCTTTGACCAAATCTTTATATGTCTGATTGGTTCCAAAGCGCTTATCGACTTTGTAATGATTGGTGATCCAATATCCATGGTAACCACTCATCATCCAAATATTTTCCTTCATGCGTGGCATGTCATTTTCCAAAACAGGTGTTAACCAAATTGAAGTAACCCCAGCATATTTTAAATAATCCAGCTTTGAAATTACACCTGCAAAGTCTCCCCCATGCCGGGCGTATGGATTGGTGCGGTCTGCAACTTTATCCTGCAGATCAGGAAATTGATCGTTCGAGGGATCACCATTTACAAATCTATCAGGCATGATGAGATAAATCAAATCATTTGAGCGTACGCCTTGATGAATGGTAGATGACTTTTCACGTTGTTTCAATTCATATTGAATAGACTTTCCATTGGAAAAAACAATATCATACATTCCAGGCTTTGCAGTTGGCAGTATATCGAGATCAACAAATAGATAATGCTTATTATCAGCTTGATAAATTTTCTTAATTGCAATACCAGGCTGTTTTATTCTAATATTATCAGGAACACCCTCCGGATGATGAATCATCAACTGAAGTGATTTACTTTTCATTCCAATCCACCAATGTGTGGGATAAACCTGAAATTGAGCGTAACTAAAAAGATGTAATGATAAAAGAAAAAATGTAACCGTGAACCGGATAAATTTTGAATTCATATTATTTTTTTTCACCTGGATCATACACGTAAATAACACTGATGGCAGCACAGATCATGAAAATACCTGCCAGTACAATGGCGTAAATCGGTTGACCGTTGTATAGGTGCTTCACAATCCATCCGCCTACAAATCCGTTGATGATTTGTGGCAATGTTATAAAGAAATTAAAGATGCCCATGTATATACCTAGCTTGCCTGCAGGGATCGACGAAGATAAAATAACATAGGGCATTGCTAGAATGGAAGCCCATGCGAGTCCTACTCCAACCATGCTAAACTTTAACATTGAAGCATCTTTGATAAAATAAATTGAAATCAGTCCAACACCTCCTGCAACAAGCGAAAAAGCATGTGTCAGTCTTCTATTGAATATTTTTGAAAGAAACGGCAATAGCAATGCATAAAACATTGCAATAAAATTATAAATACCAAATGCAGAACTCACCTTATTGCCCGCATCATTGTATTCAATTGTTTTACTGTAATCTCCTGAAAGTTTATAAACATGCGTTGCAACAGCATCAGTTGTAAATACCCACATGCTGAATAGTGCAAACCAGCTGAAGAACTGAACCAATCCCAGCTGTCTCATGGTTCTTGGCATGTTTTTAAAATCTGTGATGATTTCAGACAAACCTCCCGTTTTTTGTTCTGCCTTTCCGTGGTACTTTTCATAATCAGAAGGCGCATATTCTTTGGTGAAAAAAATTGTAATCAAGATTGAAATCATGAAAACAGCAGCTCCGATATAAAATGAATATTTGATATTGCTTGCAACTCCATCTGCTCCAGCTTCCATACTGAAACCTTGGTTTGCAAGAAATTCTGGTAAAGCAGAGCCGGCCACTGCACCCAATCCTATCAAGAATGTTTGTATGCTGAAACCAGTTGCACTTTGTTTATTGGGCAGATTGTCTGCCACCAAGGCACGAAAAGGTTCCATGGCAACATTGAAGGAAGCATCCATAACCATGACCATTCCTGCGCCAATCCACAATGCAGGCAATACATTTGCAAAGTTTCCAGAATTTGGTAGAATCATCAACGCTAAGCTGGATAAGATAGCTCCCGTTAGGAAGTATGGTTTTCTTCTTCCGAGTCTATTCCATGTTTTGTCACTATAATGACCAATGATCGGTTGAACAATCATCCCAACCAATGGTGCTACAATCCAAAACATAGGCAACTGATCTACGTCTGCGCCAAAAGATCGAAGAATTCTGCTTGTATTCCCATTTTGCAAAGCAAACCCAAATTGAATACCCAAAAAACCGAAGCTCATCAGAAAAATCTGACTCATGCTCATCATGGGTTTGTCTGATGTTGGCTTATGATCGACGACAGTATTGGATGCAACTGACATATTAAATTTTTAATGAGCGAAAATGTTAAATCACAAATCCATCAGGCAATACAGCTCCTTTTTTTACAACTACTATACCGTCTTTAATAGTATACAATAAGTGATCTGAATTGGTTAAATGTTTACCACCATTTATTCTTACATCGTTTCCAATTCTGCAATTCTTGTCTATGATTGCATTTTTTATATAGCACCGTTCACCAATTCCCAATTTTGGCAATCCGTTGCTGACAGATGCATTCATTTCTTCAAGTGTTTCGTAATAATCAGTTCCCATAATATAACAACTAACAATGGTAGTACCGTACCCGATTCGAGTTCTAATACCAATGACTGAATTTTCTACTCTAGAGGCATTGATGATGCATCCCTCTGCAATGATTGTTTTTTCCAAGGTTGTTCCACTGATTTTTGCAGGTGGAAGCATTCTGGCTCTGGTATATACTGCTTTTTTATTATCAAATAAATTAAATTCAGGGACATCTTTTGTCAAAGCAAGGTTGGCTTCAAAGAAAGAATGAATATTCCCAATATCCGTCCAATAACCTTCATACTGGAAGCTAACTACTTTGTGCTTATCAATAGAAAATGGTATAATCTCTTTGCCAAAATCTGTGGCATCCTTAAAATCTTCTAGTAAAGAATTAAACAGGGTTTTTCTATTGAAAATGTATATCCCCATGCTTGCCAGGTAATGTCTGCCCTGACTTTTCATGGTTTCGCCTGTATCACTAACCCAATCCTTCAATATTTCTGCTTTTGGTTTTTCTATAAAGGATTGAATGGTGTTATCCATACCTTTTTTCAATATTCCAAATTCAGTTGCATCTTTGGCAGCAACCGGAATGGTGGCAATTGAAATTTCAGCTTCACTCTTAATATGGTTATCAATCATCTCTTGGAAATCCATCTGATATAATTGATCTCCTGATAAAATCAATACATAATTAAAATCCTGTTGATTGATATGCCTTAAGGATTGTCTTACAGCATCTGCCGTTCCCTGAAACCAAGCCGGGTTATCTGGAGTTTGTTCAGCGGCTATGATATCAACAAATGCAGCACTGAATACACTGAAATGATAGGTATTCTTGATATGTTTATTCAAGGAAGCAGAATTGAACTGTGTCAATACATACATTCTACCGATATCAGAATTCAAGCAGTTTGAAATGGGTATATCAACCAACCTGTATTTACCTGCGATAGGTACAGCAGGTTTACTTCTTGTTGATGTAAGTGGAGAAAGTCTAGATCCGGCTCCACCACCCAAGATAACTGCTACAACACTTTTTATCATAAAAATTGTTTGTTTGAATTTAATAAAAACTTTGATACAGTTGAATATACTCAGAAGCACTTCTGCTCCAACTGAAATCTAATTCCATCATATTTTTTCGAATATTATTGAAAGTTTCCTTTTGATGGTACAATTCAACGGATCTGTAAATGGCATGTGTAATATCACCAACGCTTGCATGATTGAATGTAATACCATAACCATCCCTTTCGCCCATATCAACAACCGTATCTTTTAACCCTCCGGTTCTTCTTACAACAGGCACTGTTCCATATTTCATGGCATAGAGTTGATTGAGTCCGCATGGTTCAACTCTTGAGGGCATCAACAAAAAATCAGCACCCGCATACATCAGGTGACTAAGCTGCTCATTGTATCCGATGTATTCATTGAAATCACCTTGGGAGAAATTTTTAAGCAACGAAACAGCAGATTCAACTTCAGGATCACCACTACCCAATATCAAAAAATTCATTTTTCTGCCAATATGTTGAAAACTGTCATATATAACTTTCGGCAACAAATCAGCCCCTTTTTCACCTACCAAACGTCCAATAAAAATAAACAGCGGCTTGTTGAAATCGAGTCCAAATTGCTTACATAGAATTTCTTTGTTTTTTGCTTTTCCTGTTGATACCGTTTTAACTGTAAAGTTTTCTGTTAGGTATTTATCATTTTCAGGATCCCATACTTTATAATCGATGCCATTGATAATCCCTGAACATTTTCCTTTTTCATATTCAAACAATGGTTCGAGTCCATTGCTCATTGAAGTCAATTCACCCAAATATGAGTTGCTGACTGTGGTAACCTTCCATGCACATTTAATAGCAGATGCAAGTGGATTGATGGTTCCCTGCCACTCCAACATTCCGCGCTTCCAACTGTCCCAATGAGGCAGATACATTGTTTTATCCCATCCAAATGCGCCTTGATATTGTGCATTGTGAATCGTCAATACAGTAGGAACATATTCAAGTCGCTTGAATGAATATGTATGTTGCATGATAAAAGGTATCAATCCGGCATGGTGGTCATGAACATGAACAACTGATGGTAATTTATCCCATGAACACAACCAATTTGAAACGGCGATTTGAAAAGCGCAAAAACGCTCAACATCATCCTCATATCCATAAACTTTTTCTCTGTCCAGCAAACCATTGATGTCTACTAAATAAAGATGAAAACCTTGGGCGTTGGACTTTTCCTTGATCACAGTATAATCAAACCACCAATGCCCCAAATTCGATGATGATTTATGTACCACCTCCCAGTCGTGTGTGTACAGATATTTTGATCTGTACATTGGCATGATTACGCATGCATCATGCCCTAATTCATTTTGAAATCTTGGCAATGAACCAACAACATCTCCCAGGCCACCAACTTTGGCAACGGGATAACATTCGGCACTGATATGAACAATTTGCATAAAGAATGGGGAACTGTTAAAAACTTAAATGCTGTATCTTGATAAATATAATTATTTTCAGCTTACCAAAACGTATGTCATTATGAATCAACAAACTAAGTGGTCTCAATTTGGAGTGCTTATTACTGTTTTCTTTTTCTGGGGGTTTGTAGCAGCTTCCAACAGTATTTTCATCCCATTCTGTAAGAAGTTTTTCCAATTGGATCAAATCCAATCTCAGCTGATTGGGTCTGCCTTTTATGGAGCATATTTTTACGGCTCATTAATATTGTATATCGTTTCCTTCTTAACCGGCACAGATTTATTAAACAAAATCGGATATAAAAAAGGCATCATATATGGACTGCTGATTTCAATGGTTGGTGCATTCGCATTGGCCTTCATTAGTGGATCAGGAAATGCAACATTCGGACTCGTACTTGTATCTTTTTTCATCATTGCACTGGGATTTTCTCTTCAGCAAACTTCTGCACAACCATTTGCAGTGGCACTTGGTCCTGAGGAAACAGGTACCCACAGATTGAATATGGGTGGCAGTGTGAATTCCTTTGGTACTTTGTTGGGGCCACTTGTTGTCAGCTTTATGTTGTTCGGAAGTGTTTCAAGCGCTAATGAGGCATCCATTGAAAACATCCAACAATTGTATTTCTTTTTGGCTGGTTTATTTATCATAGCAGCTATCATTTTTGCTTATGCAAAACTTCCAAAAACAACTTCAGATGAGAAATTGGAAAAAAGTCCCAAAGCTCTTTTAGTATTGTTGATCATTGGAATTGTATTTCTTCCTGTATTGTTTTCCGATTTGGTAAAAGAGGCAACTGGAGTCAGCAAGGCCGTAATCATTGTAACATCATTGATTACCATTTTGCTCATTCTATTTGGCTCAATGTTGAGTGCAAAGAAAAATCCTCAAGGTTGGGGAGCCATGGCATACCCACAGTTGGTATTGGGAATGATTGCCATCTTTATATATGTCGGTGTAGAAGTAACCATTGATAATAATTTCGGCGCATTGTTAAAGAAGAATGTATTCGGCGGATATGATGAATCACATATCTCCCACCTGGTTTCTCTTTATTGGGGATCATTGATGATTGGAAGATGGACGGGTGCCATCAGTGTATTTAATTTGAGTAAGCAAATGAAAAAGATCATGGTTGTGGTAGTTCCCTTTGTAGCATTTGGAGTGATTTTGCTTGTGAACATCATCAAAGGAAATGATGTGTCTGATTTCTTGATGTATCCAATTTGCATCGCGATAGGCGTTCTTGCATTTCTTTATGCAGATGAAAGACCTGTTAAACTGCTGTTGACCGTTTCTATTTTGGGAGCAATAGCAATGGTAGTTGCCCTTACCACTACTGGTATGATTGCTAATTTTGCGATCATGAGTTGTGGATTGTGTTGTTCTGTAATGTGGCCAGCCATATTTGCCTTGGCTGTCAATGGAATTGGAAAATATCAAAGTCAGGGTTCAGCATTTTTAATCATGATGATTCTTGGAGGTGCTATCATCCCTCCAACCCAAGGTGCAGTGATTGATCTTGAAGGAGCCGCTGATACCTCAGTTCATACCTATACTCAACTTTCCTACATCGTACCTTTGATATGTTTTGCATACTTAGCATGGCATGCCATACAAACAAGAAGTGTATTGAAAAAACAAGGATTGGATGTAGATGCCCAGGTTGCTGGCGGACATTAATCTTCTAAAACTTTGTATATTGAGCAGCCAAATAAATTGGCTGCTTTTTTATTTTAAATCATGTATTCATGAGCGCAAATGAACCTTTAGCAATAGGAGTAGATATCGGGGGAACTGGAACCAAATATGGAATTGTAGATAGAAACGGAAACGTTCTTTTTTCCAGTGAAATGTCAACCAAAAAACATAAAACAATTGAAACATTCATTGATGAGCTCTATGTTCATTTGAATGAGCTGATTGAGAAAGCTGGTGGCATAGGAAGGATGAGAGGAATTGGAATGGGTGCACCAAATGGAAATTTTTATAGTGGCACAATTGAATATGCTCCGAATCTTCCTTGGAAAGGTATCATTCCCATTGCAAAAATGGTGAGTGATAAGTTCAAATTAGATGTAACACTTACCAATGATGCAAATGCTGCAGCCATTGGTGAAATGATGTATGGTGCTGCCAAAGGAATGAAGGACTTTATCATGATTACACTTGGCACAGGAGTTGGAAGTGGATTTGTAGCAAATGGTCAACTTATATACGGACACGATGGATTTGCTGGAGAAATTGGACACACCATCGTTATACCTGACGGAAGAATTCACGAAGGCACAAATAAAAAAGGATCACTTGAAAGCTATGCTTCTGCAACGGGTGTAAGACTTACTGCGCTAGAAGTATTGGAAAACAGCAAGGAACCAAGCTTGCTCCGATCATTGAACAAAGATGAAATTGATTCCAAAGCTGTTTATGATGCAGCCATCAAAGGCGATAAACTTGCTCTCGAAATATTTGAATTTACCGGAAAGATTTTGGGTATTTCACTTGCAAATGCAGTAATGATAAGCAGTCCTGAAGCCATTATATTGTTTGGAGGACTCACCAAAGCTGGTGATTTGATTTTGAAGCCCACAAGGACTCATATGGAAGAAAACCTGATTCAAGTGTTTCAGAATAAAGTAAAAATTTTGATTAGTCACTTGAAGGAATCAGATGCAGCAATACTAGGTGCCAGTGCTTTGGTTTGGGAGAAAGAAAAATAATCAACTGTTTTTCAAAGCCTTTTCATTTTCCCATGCAGCTTTACCATAACCTGGTATGACATGTTTTTCGCTGTGGTAGGAAGATCTGACCAGCGGGCCACTTTCCACATAATCAATTCCTAGTCCATAACCTATTTCTTTGTATTCAAAGAATTCATCAGGATGAACAAATCTCTGAACAGGTAGATGTTTTTTTGTTGGTTGAAGATATTGACCAATGGTAATAACATCAACACCATTGTCAGCCAAATCGCGAATAGTTTGAATAACCTCCTCTTTGGTTTCACCTAATCCAAGCATGATGCCTGATTTGGTTCGCATACCACCCTGCTTCAGTTTTCGGAGGACTTCCATGCTTCTCCAATATTTTGCTTGAATTCTTACTTTTCTGGTGAGTGTTTCAACCGTTTCGATATTGTGGGATACAACTTCTGGTGCAGCATCAACAATCCGTTGAATCTGATCATCAAAACCTTTAAAGTCTGGTATCAATGTTTCCAACGTAGTATCAGGATTTAATGCTTTGACAGCTTTGATGGTATTGAACCAGATGGTACTTCCTCCATCGGGCAATTCGTCTCTATCTACTGAAGTAATTACAGCATGTTTTACTTTCATGAGGTGTATCGCCTCTGCTACTCGTTGGGGTTCATCCCAATCAACTGCTTCAGGACGTCCAGTTGCAACTGCACAGAATCCGCAACTTCTTGTACAAACATTTCCAAGGATCATGAAAGTAGCTGTACCCTCACCCCAACATTCACCCATATTAGGACAATTTCCACTTTCGCAAATGGTATGAAGTTTATGGGTATCAACCAGTGAACGAACATGTCTATAACTCTCCCCAATGGGAAGCTTTACTCTTAGCCAGTCGGGCTTCTTTTGGCGTTCTTCAGTAATTACAGCATCCATCTCAGAAACAAATTGAAGAGCAAAGTTAATCTACTTCCTTCTTCCAAAATTCAAGGCTAAAAATCCAGTTGGAAAGAATGTTTTTCCAGGTAAATCAATCATTTGGATGACCTTTTGAGAATATACATCAGCCATAAAGCCAACTTCGATTGCTGAAATAACTTGATTAAATCTTGCCCAGTCGAAACGCAATGAGGCTTTGGCATAAACACCAGGATTGAATTTCATCTCATTCCACCCTTTTCTGAGTCCAGACCCACCGATGATATCCTTCTTTGGATCCATATTGAGAAATGCATCTTTGGTATCTGCCTGGTATTTTAAATATGTGAGTCCTGTATCTAAAGCAAACTGAATATAATATGGGCGAACCAATCCGGCACTGAAACCTCCCACAAAAACGCCATAAACAGCAACTCCATTTTTATTGCTTTTACCCCCAATAAGAACCTGCTTACCAATGCCTAATTTCGCCTGATAAAAAATATTTTCTTTTCCAAACACAAATGGCTTTCCAAAATATGCAAATCCGCCACTAACACCTCCTTGCGTAGATTGTTTTTGTTCTTTTCGATGCTGTTTCTCGCCAAGTTCAAACTGAATGATGGTTGTTTTATATGCAGTTTTTGAAAATCCTTTTTCAAACAAAACACCCCATCCATCGTGATGATTTTTAAACGCAGTTATATTATGCTTTTCAAATGCAGGCATTCCCTCCTCCTCATTGCGCAACATCTGATTAATTCGGTCGTGTTTTGCAATGCGGGCCTGTTCCTTTGAGTTGGTTTTATTTTGGGCTTGCATATTCAAAATGAATCCAAATAAAACAGATATAAGAAGTAAGAAAAATTTAAGTGACTTCAGCATGATGGAAGAATGTATTGTAAATTTATACAAAAAAGTATGACATCAAGGGTAACATATACAGGTGAGTTAAGAACTTTAGCATCCCATTTACAATCTGGATCAAATATAGAGACCGATGCTCCAACTGATAATCATGGTAAAGGAGAAAGATTTTCACCCACCGACCTGATTGGTACTTCACTAGCGGCATGTATGCTGACCACCATGGCAATCAGAGCAAAAGAGCTTGAACAAAAACTGAAAGGTGCGTATACTGAAACTGAAAAAATCATGTCCGCTGCTCCCAGAAGAATAAGTGGAATCAATATCACGTTTCATTGGCCTTCAAATATTAGCTACACTGAAGAAGAAAGAAAATTATTAGAGGAAATTGCATGGTCTTGTCCAGTAAAAGAAAGCATTCATCCTGACATAAAACTCCAGGTAAATTTTAATTGGGTTTAGGATTTTTCAAGCTCGAATAATATTCCAGCATTCCCTGGGTATGCAGTGCATTGGCATGAATCTTCCTTCCCTGAACAAACAGTTTTGTAATACGATTAGACTCTGCAGGAACAAGTGTCAACCAATGCATTGCTTTTTTTCTTAGTAATACATTCCCGTTGTATTTTGAATAAGCAATCAAAATTGGTACAAAAACATTGATGACAATTTTATTAAATTGTGCCCCTCCTAATTCTGTACGTATATTTTTAATAACACCTGAATAATCAATTTCCGAATCAATCAATGGCCTAAATATTGAAGGGTATTTAAAAATAAACGCTATAAAATCTTCCAATCTTTTTTCAGGAAAATTACTTGGTCTTGTTCTGAATCTGATGATATTAATGTGTGGAGATATAATCGAAAGCTCAGTTCGTAAATCATTGAATCGAAGAATATCCAGTTTACTCATCTTTACAAACAAACCAGCGTGTCCAAAAAGTAAACATTTTATATTCTCTTCATTAAAATAATGTTGTGTATTAAATATTGGAAAAATAGTATCTATTATTTGCTGAAATACATCGCCGTTGAGAGGAATTCCAAATGCATAAATTAATTTTCTTACCGTTATAAATTGCCAATTGCCCTGAAATAACTTTAAATCAACCAAAATTTCATTTGACTTCCTTTCTATTCGTTGTAAACCAAATTCTGATAGATCATCCATCGATAATGCATTTTGTATTTCAGTAATGTTCTCTGCAGTATTGATATTGATTTTATGGTTAAATATTTCAACTTTTAAAAAAGAGGAAAGAACAAGTATCGGACAATGATCAAAAGAAACTGTGTCGTCTTCCCATACAACATGAAGTATTACATTATCATAGTTACGATCTATATCATGTCGATGAAGAAACCATCCGGATGCCTTAACATGAATTTCAACTGAACCAACCCAAATGGTATCATCAATTTGAATGGTTGCATGAAGAAAGTCCGGCCCTTGATTGAGATTAATCGTACCAGGGTGAATGACCTTTATTGATTCCCCATAAGATGTGTACAACTGTTCAAATTGTGTTGCATTTTTTAACCAAAACAATTGAATATCCACCTCTTTCATAATTACAAATGAATTGAAATCATGAAAGACAGGAAAGGATAAATCCGGGATAAAAAATAGGATAAACCCTTACAAAAATGATTTTTTCAGCACTTGCAATACACTGCTGATGGGTAATCCCATAACATTATAAAAATCGCCATTGATATTTTTAATGCCTACAACACCAATCCACTCTTGAATTGCATAGGCACCTGCCTTGTCATAAGGCTTATATTGATCAACATAATGAATGATTTGATCGTTTGTTAACGGATGAAATTCAACAGATGTTTTATCAAAAAAGGATTCTTGATGTTCGAGCGATCTAATGTCAACAGCTGTAATTACTTCATGTATGTTGCCTGAGAGCATTTTTAGGATTTCAATTGCATCATCACGATTGTCGGGTTTCCCAATAATCTTATTGTTCAATACAACAATGGTATCAGCAGCGATGAGAACATGGTCTTTGAAATAGTCACCCAACTGAGCTTGTACAGCATGATTTTTTTTATTTGCTATACTGAGTGCAATGTTTTCAGGCGAAAGTGATGGGTCATAGGTTTCATCCACATCAGATACCATTACACTAAACGACATTTCAGCCCAATCCATTAATAGCTTTCTCCTGGGCGAACCAGATGCAAGTATGATTTTCTTCATCAGAAATAGAAATTGTAGAGTGCCATGGATAAAATACCCGCCAACATTAAAATTTTAACCTGTCTGGTTAGTCTTGAGTAATCATCAATACTTTTTGATTTTCTAAGATGATTGAAAATAGTAAAAATAAAAGCCAGTAATAAAAGGATGTAAACACAAATCAAGTACCATTTATAGAATAACGCATATATCATGATTGCACACAATGCTCCAAATAATGCTATCATCCAAACTGCAACAAATACTTTTGTAGCATTGACTCCCCATACTATTGGCATGGTTGTGCACCCATATTTTCGATCACCTATTTCGTCTTCCATATCTTTTATTACTTCACGAATAAGAGAAACGATGAATGCAAAGCCGCCGTATATAATAGCAAGTTTATAAATAGAAATCAATGCCAGGTTAGATGCAGGAATCAGCCTTCCATCCTTCCAATTGATCTCAGTAAAAAATAACATAAAAATTACCCAAGCAGTAAGTGCTGAAATAATAATGTTTCCAGATAGAAGTTTCTTTTTAAAGGTTGTTGAATAAACCCAAAGAAGAATAACAGCAATCCCATTTAACAGCAATAACAAAAAATTATTCAACTTCATGGAAACATAGCCTGTTATAACGAGTCCGGCGATAGACATTATGAAATGTAACATCATTGCCCATCTGCGTGAAATCTCTTTGTCGACAATCAATTTATCTGGCTTATTGATTTTATCAATGTTCAAATCAAAATAATCGTTGATAATATAACCACCACCTGCAATGAGCATTGAAGCAATTAACATCCAATGAAATAAATCATGGTTAAGCAGTGGTGAGCTGCCTAATAATTTTTGATAAGAAGGACGAATGATAAAGCCATAAAAAAACAATTGTGTGAGTACAATGAAAACTAAATTTTTATAGCGAATCAGTTGAAAAAAGGCTATCAGTTTCTGCATTACATTCTTTTAGATACTTTTAACCGAATAAGAATTATTCCATTTGTGCTGCGTCTTCATCACTTTTTCTATTACATCCCTTACACATCCATCACCTCCTCTTTTACATGATATATAATCAGCTAACTGTTTTATTTCTTCCACGGCATCAGCAGGACATGCTTTTATTCCACTTACTTTAAATCCATCCAAATCTGGAAGATCATCTCCCATGAAAAGTACTTGGTCCTGTTTTAGTGAGTACAACTCCATCAACTCCAATAATTTCGATGATTTAGATGCAACTTTTTGAAAGAAATGATCTAAACTAAGATATTTTAATCGGATGCTGACTGGCTCTGAAAAAGAGCCAGAAATAACAACTACGTGAAAATTGTTTTTTACCGCTAATTGCAAGGCCAAGCCATCTTTAATGTCCATTTGTCTTGTCCATTCCCCATTGGGTTGTATGTCCAATTTCCCATTGGTCAAGACACCATCTAAATCGAATGCCAGCAGCCTTATTCTGGAAAATTTTTCAAGGATATGTTCCGACATCTTCCAAAATTAACCGATTCAGCTGGATTGATATTTATATTGTTATTAATGGTTATTTGGGTGAATTAAAGTCAAAATTTATTTTAAAAAAAATTTATGATCTTTTTCTAATTTCCATTTTTAATTGATTTTCAATTATTTAGAAAGAGTTTTTGAAAAGTTTTTTCTGTCATTTTTTGAGATTAAAACATTAGATCTGTAACTGAAGACATCCAAAAATCATTCTCTTTACCTTATTATTGCATCGATTTGAGGAAATTATGGCAAAGAATTTA
>JAFMJI010000001.1 GCA_017853575.1 Chitinophagaceae bacterium
GTGGAGAATAGCGGGTTCGAACCCCTGCCTGCCGGCAGGCAGGGCTGACGTTCTTGATGCGTAACAGAGAACTTAAATTTCTAGTGGAGAATAGCGGGTTCGAACCGCTGACCTCTTGCATGCCATGCAAGCGCTCTACCAACTGAGCTAATTCCCCAGAGGGTGCAAATTTACTCAATCTATCGATTGATTACAACCTCAAATTTGAAGCAATATTATCCGTAAATTCAACACACAAATAATTGCTATATGAACAACGACAATCCATCCCCTAATTTGAATATTAAATCGATCAAGACAAATAGCTTCGATACCATTGTGATTGGATCTGGCATGAGTGGAGGATGGGCAGCCAAAGAATTATGTGAAAAAGGATTGAAAACATTGGTTATTGAAAGAGGAAAAGATGTTGTTCACTTAAAAGATTATCCAACAGCAACCAAACATCCATGGGAGTTTCCTCATCATCTGAAAATGCCTCGAAATGTGTTGGATGAAAATCCGGTTGTATCAAGATGTTACGCATTCAACGAAGCCACAGAACACTTTTTTGTAAAGGATACAGATCATCCATACATACAAGAAAAGCCATACGATTGGATCAGAGGTTATCAAGTGGGTGGAAAATCTCTGCTATGGGCAAGACAAACCCAACGATGGAGTAAATATGATTTTGAAGGACCAGCAAGAGATGGATTTGCAATAGATTGGCCGATTCGTTACGATGACTTGGCACCATGGTATTCTTATGTAGAAAAATTTGCAGGAATCAGTGGAAACCATGATGGATTAGACACATTACCTGATGGCGAATTTCTTCCGGCATGGGAAATGACCTGCGTTGAATCTGACATCCAAAAAAAGATCAACAGTCATTATAAAGATCGCAGGGTTGTACAAGGAAGATGTGCGCATCTCACCAAACCCAATCCCATCCACCTGGAACAAGGAAGAGGACAATGTCAGGCAAGAAGTCTATGTGAACGAGGTTGTCCTTTCGGAGGATACTACAGCTCCAATTCATCCACCATACCATGGGCAGCCAAAACCGGAAATTTAAGTCTCAGGACAGATGCAGTTGTTCACTCCATTATCTATGATGAAAAACTTGGCAAAGCAAAGGGAGTTCAAATTATAGATGCCATCACTGGAAAAACAGAAGAATATTTTGCCAAAATCATTTTTGTGAATGCGGCATGTTTAAATACAAATCTGATTTTATTGAATTCTACTTCCAACAGATTTCCAAACGGATTGGGAAATGACAGCGGCTTACTAGGAAAATATATCGCCTTTCATAATTATAGAGGAACTGTGAGTGCCTCTTATGATGGCCCGGATGATAAATATTATTATGGAAGGAGACCCACACAACCGATGATGCCCAACTTTAGAAATGTTCACAAGCAAGAGATGGATTTTCTGAGAGGGTATATGGTATTTTATGGTGCAAGCAGAGGGAAGGGCTGGAGTGATAATATAGGTGAAGAATTGAAAAATGCATACACAGAGCCGGGAGGTTGGCATGTGAGCATGATGATGCAGGGCGAAACCATTCCGAAAGAAAGCAATCATGTGAGATTGAGCAAGGATCTAAAAGACAAATGGGGAATTCCTCAATTGATTACATCCATTGACTATGATGAGAACGATGTGAAACTTAAGGATGATTTTTTACAAGTTGCATCTGAAATGCTGGAGATTGCTGGATGTACCAACATTAAGCAGCGTGACAGCAAACAAGCCCCTGGATTGGATATCCATGAAATGGGTGGAGTCAGAATGGGCAATGACCCAAAGACATCTTTATTGGATAAATGGAATGCCATGCATCACTGCAAGAATGTATTTGTTACTGATGGAGCAGCCATGGTTTCAACAAGTACACAGAATCCATCATTGACTTTCATGGCCATGACTGCTAGAGCAGCAAATCATGCAGTAGAGGAATTGAAAAAAGGGAATGTTTAGAAATTTCTTGATCCGCGGTTATTTTGAAAACCGCCGGGGCGTCTGTTGAAGTTTGATTGACCTGTACCAGGCTGTCTCTCTTCTGCAGCTTTTACAACCAATGGCTTCTTGCCAAGAGATATATCGTTGAGATTTTCAATCGCATCTTTTGCCTCTTCATCATTGGGCATTTCTACAAATCCGAATCCCCTGCTTCTTCCCGTCAGTTTATCCATTGCCACTTTTGCAGAATCTATTTTTCCAAACTTTTCAAATATTTCTTCCAATTCTGCATCATCAAGGTCATAGGGCAAACCGGCAACGAAAATTTTCATAACGGAATTTTTTCAAAGGTAATAAGAATTGAAGACCGGAATTGTAATCTTATTGTAAAATGCCAAATAATAAATACCTAACTTAGAAGAATAGGTCATATATGATTCACTACATCATCAAAGACAAACCAACCAGGCTCTTCCTGATACTAGGAGGATTTTTCATCGCAAATACAATTTTAGCGGAGGTAATTGGGGTGAAGTTGTTTTCTCTTGAGAAAACATTACACATGCAATCAGCAAACCTCACATTGTTTGGCGAATCAGGACTGGGATTTACGCTTACGGTTGGTGTACTAATTTGGCCAGTCGTTTTCATCATGACTGATCTGATCAACGAATACTATGGCGTAAAGGGTGTACGATTTCTGTCAATTCTTACCAGCATCATCATCATGTTTGCATTTTTGGTTTTCTATGGTGCCATTCATTTGGCTCCAGATGATTTTTGGATCAATTCACAAAAAGAAAAGGGAGTACCAAATATGCAATCAGCTTTTTCTCAAGTACTGGGTCAAGGAATGAATATCATTTTTGCATCTTTGACAGCATTTTTAATAGGACAATTAGCAGATGCAACCGTATTCAAGCAGATTAAAAAGATAACCGGTGAGAAGGGCATTTGGATGAGAGCAACGGTATCAACGTTGATCTCTCAATTGATTGATACCATCTGCGTTTCATATATTTATCTATATTTTTCTTTAGGATTTTCATTTCCAAGAGTAACTGCCATTGCACTGACAGGATATATTTACAAATTTTCTGTGGCGATCATTTGTACACCAATCATTTATTTGATTCACCATCTGATAGAAGAATATTTAGGCAAGAGCAAGGCTGCTGAAATGAAAAGATCAGCAATGCAGAATTAGGCTGAATTCCTTCCTGCATTGATGATTCCAAAAGAACATCGCATCACCAACTTCTCGTAACTTTTACGCAATTCAGAAGGAACATTTTTTTCATCCATTTCCCTGACCTTGGTAATTGCATACTGCTGAATCGTGGCAATAGGCAAAACTATTCTCTCTCGGGTTTGAATTGAGATCTGTTCGATTGGATAATCAGACATCAAATCAGTTTTATCAGACAAAAGCAGAATGTATTTTTTTGTAAGCTCAAATTCCTCTTCAATATCTCTCCACAATTCTCCATACTTTGGATGATCTGATAAAAATGCTGTGAGAGGGAAAAAACATTTTTTCATCGCCATCTCGCAATTGTCAATAAGGGTTTTGAAAAACGACGAGCGCTTATATAAATTTTTTAAGTCCTGGAACAATCCTTTTTCCTCCATCATTTTCAATGCTGTTCCAACACCATAATAACCTGTTACATTCTGTTTCATTTGACTCCATGCACCTACAAACGGGATCGCTCTTAAATCCTGTAAGCTTAGGTTTGAAGTAGCGCCTCTTTTTGCAGGCCTGCTGCCAATATTCGTTTCAGCATAGAATCTCAGTGGACTCGCATGATATAGATAATCCAGGAAATATGGATGAGATTTTAAAGTTGCATAGGACTTATATGATTCTTCTGAAAGTTGCTGAATCAGTTCCTGTTCTTGTTGGCTGAATGTACTCAACCCATCAGAGAAAATTTCATTTCCCAATCCCGCATGTATCAATTGCTCAATATTGAACTGTGCTGCCTCAACTGTACCGAAATTTGAGCTGACTGTTTGTCCTTGTACCGTCAACTCAATTTCCTTGTTTGCAATATCACTGCCCATGGATGCATAGAATTTATGGGTCTTCCCTCCGCCTCGTGCAGGAGGTCCTCCCCTTCCATCAAAGAATACAACATCAACATCAAACTTTGCTGATATAGAGGTCAACTCTTTTTTTGATTTAAAAATGCTGTAATTGGCCATGAGATAACCTCCATCTTTGGTGCCATCACTAAAGCCTAACATTACTGTTTGCTTGTTGCCTCTTCTTTTCAGATGTTCTCTATATAATGGAAATGAATATAGAGACAGCATTACGGAAGAAGCATTTGCTAAATCGCCAATGGTTTCAAAAAGTGGAATGATATCTACCGAAATAGATTCTCGTTTCCATCCACCCAATACAAATAGCGCAAATACCTCGAGGATATCTACTGCACTATTGCATTGACTAATAATGTAACGTTCACAACCTGGCCTACCATTTTCAGTTTGAATTTTCTTAATGGTTTTTACAGCTTCAAGTGTATCCTTAACGATTGGCGAAGCAGCTTCTGGAAGCTCAATACCGGCATTGATTGAAGACAACCATTCAATTTTGGCTTCATCATTCATAGATTCGTAATCACCGGCATGCAACAATGAACAAATTTCACTGATCACTTTTGCATGTACAGAACTATCCTGACGAATATCAAGAGATGCAAAATACAATCCAAAAAGATGAACACGATTGATCAATCCATCAACCAAATTCAAGAAAAGTCCGTTGTGGTTGTACAGTATTATTTCTCGGATGGCATGCAGCGTCTCTAGGATTTCTTCTTTTGACAAATCTGATGAATGACCTGGAATGAAAATATTGTTATATAACTTATTCTCGAGCTCCAATAATTTAGCATCAACTCCTTCAAAAGTCAATCTTCTTTTGAGTTTTCTAATATCCAGATAATAGCACTTGATAATACTGCCTCTTAATGCCTTGGCTACTTTTGCTGTGATATCACTCGTGACAAAAGGATTTCCATCGCGGTCGCCTCCAGGCCAAAATCCCATTCGTATGACTTTGTTTTCAGGATCATACAAATCGGAATATTGTGAACCCAATGTATTTGCAATTCTACCGCTGGCCTGATAAAAAACATTCTCCAAATACCAAATCAAGCTGACTGCTTCATCATAAGGAGTTGGCTTTTGTTTTTTAAAGAAGGCAGTTTTTCCAAGTTGCTGCAAGTAGATATTGATCTGATTCAAATTATTTTCAGCAATTGCTTTGGATAAATCGTTGATGATGCCCAGCACTGAATCAGGATAAAACTGAGTTGGATGAGCAGTGAGTACTAGGCGAACACAAAAATCCTTCAACTTTTTTTGTAATTGAGCCTGACGTTTTGTTTGAATAACTTCTGTTTCAAGATGCTTCAACGTACCGATGCCCTGCATGTCATTGAGCTTTGAAAATGCAGCATCCTCTAATGCATCAAACAATACAACTTGTCGTTCAACATACTGAACAAAGCGGAACATTAAATCAAGTTGTTGCTGTTCGCTGTTATAAATTGTATGTCGGCTGAAGAAATCCTGCAAAATCTGAGAAGGGTTCATTCTCTTTTTGAATCCCTCTTCACAGTTCGACTGCAACAATGAAAGCAAGATCCCAGTTTTCTCAATTCGATGAAATGGCAATGAAGTAAAAAGGCTGTTATACAATTGATATCGAATGCCTACTTCTTTGGTAAATTTGGCCAATTCATTAGATGAAAAGCTGGTCATGTGCGTATTTTATTAGGAAAAAAGAAGCGATCGGATAATAAAATTAAATAAAATCGACTGAAATAGGTCTTATTTTTACATTCAACGTCTTTAATATTCAAACAAATCCGCAAATGATCCTTATTAGAAATATCAATAAATCGGATAACCCTTTAATCGCAGCAATCATTCGCAAATGCCTCGAAGAATTCAATGCAAATAAATGTGGTACAGTTTATTTTGATGACTCGACTGATCATCTTTATGAATTATTTCGAACTCCTAACTCGGTTTATTTTATTGCAGAGGAAGATGGAAAGATTTTAGGAGGTGGGGGGATTTTCCCCAGCAAGGGACTCCCAGCCGATACGTGTGAATTGGTGAAGATGTACTTAGTACCAGAAGCAAGGGGAACCGGACTAGGCGCAAACATCATCAATAAATCAATTGATTTCGCAAAACAGCAAGGCTTCAAAAGAATATATCTTGAATCAATGCCGGAACTCAAAAAAGCTATCAGCGTTTATGAAAAATTTGGCTTTGAATATATTTATGAACCAATCGGGGAAACAGGACATCATGGCTGTGACGTATGGATGACTAAAAATATATAGCTATCCCAATTTAATAACTTCATAGATGGGGCTAAATAAGTAAACCCTTCCAGTATCAATTTCAACTGCCCTTATCCGCTTTCGGATTTTTTCTTCTCTGCGGTAAATTTTTCCATTTTTAGTTTGAAAACATGCCCCCTGTTGAATTTCTTCAACCAAAAAATGATCGTCTTTTATTTGATCATATTTCCTTAAAACCCTCATCAATGCATCATCTGCACAGGAACTAGCAGCAGGACTTTTCAAGGATGCAGTCAATTGTTGTCTGATGTCATTTGGAAAAACTTCCGTCTGTAAGAAATGTTTCAGTAATTCCGAGAACTGCATCTTCCATTCTTTTCCATGAGATGCCACTCTATGACCGAATCTCTCGAAAGTGATTAAATGTGCCAGCTCGTGCAACAGTGTTATTAAGAACGCATACTTATTCAGATTTCCATTTACAGAAATACGATGTGCTTTACCTGCAAACGCATTTCTATAATCACCTAATACAGTACTTCGTGATCTGGTGACAGTAAGGTGAACCTTGTAGTGAACCAAAAAAGGCTCAACCAATTGATAAGTGTTGGCAGGAATAAAATCTGACAGGGATGATATGGCCACTTCTTTTTTCGACATCCTACTCTTTTCGAAAAAGCGACATAAGTCCTTTTACTTCCAAAAACATGTAAGCCAAGTATAAAAATAAGCATCCAATGATTCCATTGGTGTTCATTTTATTACCTGCCCATTTTGAATATACTATCACAATCAACACAGAGAGCATCAATTTCATCAAAAATGAACCATACACTGCTGATGTAAAACGAACAGTAGATTTAGCTCTTGATCCAGTTGACATAAACCAATAAGAAACAACGGTGATAATACATAGAAACGCATTGCCGATCAGAAAAACATTGGGATCGGTATCAATTTTTTTAAAGCCACTGTAAAAAACTACAGTAAATATGTTCACTGCTATAAACAGCCAAAGAATGCTGCGCAAGGGTTTAGGAATCATCTGTTTTTTTATTGGTTTCAATGATTAATTTAATAAGAATAAAAACAATAATTAAAAGAGGTAATACCCAAATCAATAATGCTGTCTTAAAACCAAGCCATTGATCGAGTTTCCAACCCAAAGCAAGCATTAAGGCAATGGAAGCAAATAACTGTCCACCCAAGGACATGTATTTAAACCATGAGTTATTGGAACTGTCTCTCATCTTCAATTGCTGAATTTTTATTCGGGAGTCTGCTCTAAATTTGGAATAGCGATTACCGCCGTATCCAGAGTTGTTTCTGCTTTACCAGAAATGATGTTTCGAACATTTTCCCAGTACGCTTCTCTGTTTTTGATATATGTCTCAAGAGAATCTGTCTTGATTTTCAAATTGGTCAATTCTTTTCTCTCTGCTTGAGAACCATATCCAGGAATATAAAACTTAAGGGGAGTGAAGCTAATTAGTGCAGTGGTGAGCCCAACAAGCAATACAAAAACAAAACATGAAAGTACGTATACACTCAAGCGCGTAAGCTTGAATGTGACCAATTCTTCATAGGTATGATCATTCATGATAATCAACCTGTAGCGATTGGTCAGGCGCTTGAACGTGCTTTGTTTTACTTCATTTTCTGCCATTCATCAATTTTAACTCAAATTGAGTCATAAAGTTACTGTTAATTCCTCAATAGGTGACTTTTCTATTAAACCCAGAAATCTTAGTTTTACTCACCGGATGTTGAAACTGAAAATTAGATGGACCCCATGGCCTAAAACAATTCTATTGGTTTTTGGCGTATTTGCAATTCAACCCCTTTTCGCGCAAGTCAACATAACTTTTGATTTAAAAAAACCAAAAATTTACGAAGACAGAAAACTTCCATCAGAGCTTACACCTGATAAAAAAATTGGCCCAATAAAACGTTTAAAAGAAAACATTTTTTCTCATTATAATTTTTATTTTAATTCCAACCAAAAAATTGAAAAAATTGTACTGGCAGCGAAACAATCACACAAAGACACTTTCAATACCCTCCTTTCCTTTTACAACTACAGTTTAAATACAACTGCTCAGCAACAACAAGAACTGGATTCAGTTATCATAAAAGTGAACAACGGAGTTCTGCTGCACGACTTAAGAAACGACTGGGTGGATGATTTATACTATCTAATGGGGAAATCATATTTCTTTCAAAAGAAATTTGATTCAGCCTATGATGTATTCCAATACATCAATTATAATTTCCAGCCCAAGGATAGATCTGAGCGAGGCTACGAAAAGACAATTGGCTCTAATTTAAATAGCAAAGGAAATGTTTATACCATTTCATCAAAAGAGTCAGGAGGCATAGGTCATAAGCCCATTCGAAATGAAACAATCCTTTGGATTATTAGAACATTGATTGAGCAAAACAACGATGATGATGCCAGAAGCATGATGGAAACGTTGGTGAGGGATGTAGATTTTCCAAAAAGACTCCGACCTCATCTAAACGAATTGAAATCCTATTGGTTTTATAAAATTCAGCAATATGATTCTTCGGCCAGATTTCTGGAAGAAGCCTTACCGGTTTGCATCAACAAGCAGGAAAAAGCAAGAATGTTTTACCTGATAGCACAGCTTTATGCTAAATCCAATAACAAAGAAGCGGCAAATGAGGCATTTGAAAAATCAATTGGACTCACAACAGATCCCGTGATGGCAGCATATGCAAAGATTTATCAAATCAGCCTTGCATCCAACAACAAAGACAGAAATATAAAAATAGAGGAAGATGTAAAGGCATTAATAAAATTAGCCAATAGAGAAAAATACATCTCTTACAGACCCATCATTTATGCGGCGGCAGGTGAAATGGAATTATCTAGAGACAGTGTCATGAGAGCGATTGAGTTACTGGAACAAAGCAACAAATTCAATTCAGTTGATCCTGATTTAAAGTTAAAAAACAATTTAACAATTGCCACTTTGGCTTTTGCAAACAAAAAATATACGCTTGCAAAAAAATATTTTGACAGTACTTCTAATACACAACCAGGGTTTACCAAAGAGCTTGAAATAAAAAAATCAATTGTAACGGATCTCGCCAATGCACTATCGATTGTTGAAACAGAAGACAGCCTTCAGATGGTTGCAGCAATGAATGAAAAACAGAGAGACGTATACATCAAAGAATATCTCAAAAAACTCAAAAGGGAAGAAGGTCTCAAAATTGATTTAAACAGCACAGGATTAGAGGCAAAAAAGAACAACTTGCTGGAAGACAGAAACAATGATCTGTTCCAAACCCAGGGGAAATCAGGTGAGTGGTACTTTAACAACCCGACGCTTAAATCGCAGGGAAGTATAACTTTCAAAAACAAATGGGGAAACAGGCCAAACGAGGACAATTGGAGAAGAAGCAATGCGAATTCGGGTGTTCTCAAAATGAATGCAAAAGTAAATGAACAGGGTGCTGCTGATGCTTCAAAAGAAAATAAAAATAATTTAACAGGAATCAGTTTTGACAACCTTCTTGATAATCTGCCAACAACTCCTGAAAAACTTCTTCAATCGAATAAAAAGAAATCAGAGGGTATTAAAATGCTAGCAACTCTTTATAAAGACAAACTGGGTGATTGCAAAGAATCTATTTACTGGAACAATCAACTTCTTAATATTCAACCTGATTCTACATCCATCAGTCAGATATATTTTGATCTTGCATTTTGTTACAAACAATTGGACAGTTCAGATCAGGCAAAGCATTTTACTGATTTACTGATTAAACAATCGCCGAATGGAAATTTGACCAAACTCCTGCTGAATCCAAAAGCGTCAGAGAAACAGGATAAAATCAAAGAAACAACAATTGAAAAAAAATACACTGAAATTTATAACCAATTTATAAGTGGGGATTTCAACAAAGCACTCGCAAATAAAAAAATAGCTGATTCAATTTATGGAGACATCTATTGGACTCCCCAACTACTTTATATAGAATCTGTATACTACTTGAAAGAAAGAAAAGATAGCTTGGCCATTGCTACACTAACAAAAATCGAAACCATCGCCCCATCTTCCCCTCTTGCAACCAAATCAAAAATCCTCAAAGAAGTGTTAAAGAACAGAGATTCGATTGAAACAAATTTGAAAGCAATGAAAGTAACTCGCATGAAAGACGACGAAGTTGAAGTGGTTGTAGAAAGACCTAAGATAGTACCCAAGCGAATGATCCGTGATGACAACAATTTGCTTAAGAGAGACTCCACCAAATTGATTGCTGAGTCAGAGAAAAAAATCATCACCCCCTCTTCATTTCAATTTGACCCAAAGGAAGCATATGGAGTGATTATGATAATGAACGGCGTGGACGTTGTTTATATTAATGAGGCAAAAAGGGCATTATCAAGATACCATGCTGAGAAGTTTTACCAAAAGAATTTTACAATAAGAAATGATAAAATTGGCGAAACACCCTATATTTTGATTAGCTTATTTACGGATGCAGCAGATGCACTTGCATATGTTGAAAAGACCAAACCGGTTGCGGCCAAAGAAATTTTTCCATGGCTTCCCGCAGATAAATACAGCTTCTATATTGTATCTCCGGGCAACTTGAAAAAAATGTTGGAGGACAAAGAAACAGCGAAATACATAGAGTTTCTAAAGACACAGTTTCCAGGAAAATTTTAGGCAATCCTTTAAAAATATCTTTCAGCTTTTGATTAGCTTTACTGCATGGCAGTGAATGAGAAAAAGTCTTTTCAACCCACCAAAGCAGTTAAAGTTTTCTGGAAAATATTTCTATACGCTTGGGGGTCTTTTTTTCTATTGATTTTTTTGATCTACGTAGGTCTGTTTGGAAAACTTCCTTCTATTGAAGAGCTAGAGAACCCCTCCATGATGTCATCCTCTGAAATTTATGCAGACGATGGGACATTGATGGGTAAGTTTTATTTGAAAGATCGAATCAATGTAAAATACCAAGATATTTCTCCTTTTGTAATTCGTGCTTTGATTGCAACGGAAGATGAAAGATTTTACGAACATTCAGGCATTGATATCAAAAGTCTCATCAGGGCAATTATATTTCTTGGTCGTGAAGGTGGAGCAAGCACCATCACTCAACAAACTGCAAAAGCATTGCTTGGACAGCAAAGTAGAAAAAGTGTAACAAGGGTAATTGAGAAACTAAAAGAATGGATTGTTGCCATCAGGTTAGAAAAGAATTTTACGAAGGAAGAAATCATTACTCTCTATCTAAATATGGTCAATTATGGAGAGGAAACATATGGAATAAGAAATGCTGCTAAAACATATTTTCAAAAAGAACCTGGACAGTTGGCTGTAGAAGAAGCTGCAGTATTGGTGGGCGTTTTAAAAGGTTCAACAAGGTATAACCCAAGAAGAAATCCAAAGGCAGCCATGTCTCGTCGAAACACTGTACTTGACCAAATGGTGAGGAATGATTTTCTAACCAAAGAAGAGGCAAAGTCATTAAAGATGGCTCCCATTCAGTTAAAGTATTTGAAGATGGATGAGAATTCCGGCATTGCTCCTTATTTCCGGGAAATGCTGCGAGAAGATTTAAAAGAGTGGTGCAAGCAAAATGAAAATCCTACAACAGGTGAACCATATGATTTATATAGGGATGGATTAAAAATATTTACAACCATCAATCCAAAAATGCAAGAGTATGGAGAGATAGCAGTTTACAGACATATGCAGAATCTTCAAAAAGTATTCAACAACCAATACAACATCAAAGATGGTTCAGTATGGAAAACCAAAGAAGGAAAAGCAGTGCTGGAAGCGGCCATGAAGCAAACGGATAGATGGAAAAATATGAAGGAGGAAGGAATAGATGAGGAAGAGATTAGAAAAGCTTTTCTTGAGCCAGTAAACATGAAAGTATTTGCATGGAATGAAAAGAGGGAAAAAGATACCATACTCTCCCCCATTGACTCTATTCGCTACCATAAACAAATCATGCAAATTGGCCTCTTGTCTATAGACCCACTGACCGGTGAAGTCAAGGCATGGGTTGGAGGAAGCAATTTCAAGCGATTCAAATTTGACCACGTTAATATTAATACCAAAAGACAAGTTGGATCAACTTTTAAGCCATTGCTTTATACACTAGCGGTAAAAAATGGATTCAGGCCTGAAACAGAATTACCGAATGGACCAATCGACATGGGTGGAAAAATGATTGATGGAACAGGTGGACCAATGGCAGTATGTTTGGCATTTTCAAAAAATCCAGGAGCAGTTTATTTAATCAATCAATTGAGCGTGAAAAGAACTGTTGATTTTGCCAAAGAGTGCGGAATTGTAAACACCATACCTCCTTACCCATCTATTGCATTGGGTTCTGCAGATTTATCATTGATTGAAATGGTACAAGCATTTAGTATGTTTCCTGGAAGAGGATTCAATGTGAAACCATATTACATTAGTAGAATTGAAGACAGAAATGGAAATGTGTTGGCTTCGTTCAGAACACAAACCAAAGAAGTAATCACTGAAGGCGAAGCGTATATAATGACTAAAATGCTTCAGGGAGTTGTTGATTTTGGAACTGGAAGCTCATTAAGATGGGCTTATGGAGTGAACAACGAAGTTGCTGGAAAAACCGGAACCACCAATGACAATGCGGATGGATGGTTTATTGGTTTTAGTCCACAGCTCCTCTCTGGTGTTTGGGTTGGATGCGACGATCCATTTTTAAGAATGTTGTATACGGCAGGTGGATCACAAATGGCCATGCCTGCTTGGGCATATTATTACCAGCAAGTTTTTAATGACAGAAGTTTAAATATAGATCCGAACGCAAGGTTCAGCCCACCGGCTAACATGCAAAATGAAATGCTCTTCAATATGGATTCATTAAAAACTTCTGGTGAAGTCTTGCCTGTGGAAGGAGAAGATGGTTATAAGCCAGAAGAACTTGTTGAAATTCCAATCAGTACAGGCAAGGAAAAAGTCGTGTCTGAATCACAAAAATTTGAAGACCCTAATCTTCCTACAGGAACTCCAAAACCAACACCTGCGCTTCCAAACGAACAACAGAAGCCTGTTAATTTGGTAGATACTTCTAAAAACAAAAAAACGACACCAAAAAGAATTTTTGGTAAAAACTAATCTGTTTTTGCTGGTCTGATTTCAGGTGGCTTTACGACAACGACACTTACATTGATAATACCACTTCCGGTATAACCAAGTTTCTTTGCTGCACCTGTTGGCAAATCAATGATGCGTGGATTTCTGTGATGAAGTCGATCGTTCACACGAACAATAATTGATTTTCCGTTTTTCAAGTTTGTTACTTTTACTTTGGTGCCAAGAGGAAGCGTATTATGAGCACAGGTCATTTTATCTTGACTAAAAATCTCGCCACTTGCAGTTTTTCTGCCAACAAATTTATCTGCATAGTAACTCGCAACGCCTACTGCAGAATCCACCACTGGCACAAGACGGTAATTCGGTTTGGTTTGAGAAAATGCTATCTGAAGCATGCAAAAGAACAGGCCAGTGAATATTGTCTTTAAATTTTTGACTGGCATAATAAATGTTTAACTTCATACAAAGCTAAATTTTTAGTTTTAAGCATGGTGTTAAAATGGCAAAATGCTATCAATCAATGACTTAAGATCTGAAAAGCAAGTTGAATAAATATTTTTTGATACCAATTCTGTTGTTCATTTCTAACAACGCATTTAACCAGGTGGATCATTTGGTCGAATTAAAATCCCGTGTACCAAACATTCGATATGCGTTGATGTATGCAACAGATGAAAATTTCACAGGAAAAAGAATTTATCCCAAAAACACAAATCAGACCTACCTCGTGAAAGATGCAGCAGACGCGTTGAAAAAAGTTGCTGTAGAACTTGAGAAAACCGGAATAGGGATTCTGGTTTGGGATGCATATCGTCCACATGCAGCAACTGTAAAATTTTGGAAATTGATTCACGACGAAAGATATGTTGCCAATCCAGCAAAAGGAAGCGGGCATAATCGAGGCATTGCCATAGATATGACACTGTACAAATTAAGTTCAGGTGATATGATTGAAATGCCCACTGGTTTTGATAATTTCAGTGACACTGCCCATCATGATTTCATGCAATTGAACAAAGAAAAAATCAACAACAGGTCAATCTTGAAAACCATCATGGAAAAAAATGGATTTCAATCTTTCCAAACAGAATGGTGGCATTATTCATGGCCTAACAACAAAGAGTATATGGTTCTAAATATTCCATTTAAAAAAATAAAAAAACAATAAACATGCTGCTGAAAGACAAAAATATCATCATCGCTGGAGGTACCAGTGGCATTGGATTGGCAGCAGTTAACTATTTTATAGAGCAAGGAGCAAATGTCGTTTCAATAGGAAAATCAGGAGATGAAAACTTACCTCATGCAAATACACAATTGCAATGGTTGTTTGGAGATCTAAGAAAAGAGGAGACTATTCAGCAGGCTATCAAAATTTGTATTGATCATTATAAAACAATCGACGGACTATTACATGTTGCTGGCGGAAGTGGCAGAACTTTTGGAGATGGTCCCTTGCATGAGCTCACAGAAGAAGGATGGGAAAAAACATTCCAGTTGAATGCTACATCTAATATGCTGACTAATAAGGCAATTATTAATGTGATGATGCATCAACATCATGCAGGTTCTATAGTAAATATTTCATCCGTGTTGGCATCACATCCATCTCCACATTATTTCACTACACATGCCTATGCTGCAGCAAAAGCAGCCATCATTGGACTTTCAAAAAGTACAGCTGCCTATTATGCTGATAAAAATATCCGAATCAATGTTATTTCACCCGGATTGGTTGATACACAGATGTCATCCAGAGCAAAATCAAATAATGCGATCATGCAATTCATACAAACAAAACAACCATTGGATGGAGGCAGAATCAGTCATCCCAATGATATTGTAGGAATGGCCGCATTTTTACTCTCTGATCAAGCTAGGTTTATCACAGGACAAGAAATTCTGATTGATGGAGGATGGTCGATCAGCGATGGGCAGTTTTAATTAATGTTATATGCAAGCAATCGGAATAGATTTAGGAGGAACAAGAATCAAAGCAGTGCTGATCAATGATCAAGGTGAAATTCAAGATGAGATCATCACTGAAACCAAAGAAGAAAATCAGCAATGGAAAGAAGATGTAAAATATACTGTTGAGCAACTTTCCTCAAAAAGCACAAATTCGGTTGTAATTGGATTAAGTGCGCCTGGTATACCAAACAATGAAAACAAAGCGATTGAATTTTTGCCTGACCGCTTACAAGGAATTGAGGGGTTTGTGTGGCAAACACATCTTTCAAGGCCAACATTTGTAATCAATGATGCAATCGCAGCGCTATCAGCAGAAGCATCATTTGGCTCAGCCCGTGACTGCGAACATGCAGTTCTCATTACAATTGGAACAGGTGTTGGCGGGGCAATAATGATCAATAAAAAAATTTACCAGGGGGCGTATCAAAAAGCAGGACATATTGGACACATGTCTGTTAACATGGATGGAGATCCAGATATATGTGGCATGCCCGGAAGCCTAGAAGAGGCCATAGGAAATTATTCTATTTCGAAAAGAAGTAATGGAAAATTTCATGATACCTTAGAATTATTGGAGTCGTTAAAGAATAATAATTCAGAAGCAAAAGAAATTTGGGAAAAGTCAGTCAAATCCCTGGCAGTGAGTATTGCATCCATCAGTAATATATTATCACCAGAAAAGGTGATACTAGCTGGAGGAATTACAAAAGCAGGGGATGTATTAATGCATCCATTGCGTACATTCATGGATCAGTACGAATGGAGAGCAGGCGGAAAACAGCTCAACATAGAAATCGCAACATTTAGTGACAAAGCTGGTGCAATTGGGGCAGCAGCTTTTGCATTGTCAAATATAAAATAGCAGCAATGAGTGAGATAAAGCAATACATAGAAAAAAGCAGGGAAATTATTGAAAAAATAGCCGCACAGGAAGATAAAATTGAACAGGCAGCAAATCTTTTTTCATCAACCATCCTTTCAGGTAGAATGGTGCATGTATTTGGCTCTGGACATAGTAGGATCATGGTTGAGGAAATGTGGCCCAGGTATGGCTCATTCCCTGGATTCAATCCGATTGTTGAGCTATCACTCACCTTCCACAATTTAGTGGTAGGAGCAAATGGACAGAGACAGGCTATGTTTCTGGAGAATGTAAGCGGTTTTGCAGAAAGAATATTGAGAAATTTCAAATTATCAGAACTGGATAGTGCCTTGGTTATCTCCTCAAGTGGCACCAACATAGTTCCTGTAGAAATAGCAGAAATTTTTCAACAAAATAAAATCAAGGTTGTAAGCATTATCACGAAAGCACATTCTGATAAAAGCAAAAGCAAGAGAAAAGACGGTAAAAAACTTTCAGATTTTTCAGACATCATATTAGATACTGGCGCTCCCGTTGGAGATGCAATGATAGAAATTGAAAACCTTAAAACACCTGTATCACCTGGATCTACACTAGGAGGCGTCATATTGATCAATTCAATCAAAGCCAGGGTAGCATCTTTACTCACAAAAGCCGGTCATCCTCCAACAGTGTTATCTGCAGCAAACAAAGTGGGCGAGCAAAAAGCAGTTGAGCTGTTTGAGAATGCATACGACGAGCATGCAAAAAGATTATCCAAACTTTATCAATTTTAAAAAATTATGTAATGCAACCCATACCCATTCGAACAACAGTTGTTGGAAGCTACCCATTCCCAGGCTGGCTAGAATTTTCAACCCAACATCTTTCTGCATTCGGTGCAGCAGATATTGAAGAAATGGCAAACGACGCGGTTGTTGCTGCCATTCATGATCAAATGCAAGCAGGCTTAGATGTGATTACAGATGGTGAACAAACAAGGTTTGATTTTAACCTTTCATTCTACGGATTTATTAAAGGCATAGAGCCAAATCATACAGAAACCAGAAAATTTGGCCCACCTGCTCATGACCAAAGAGGAAAACATAGTATCGTAGATAAACTCACAGCCCCAAATGGATTAGGAGCTGTAAAAGAATTTGAAAGGTTAAAAAAACTCGCTCCAAATGGACCAACACTGAAATGCAGTTTGCCAGGACCTTATACTTTGAGCGGAAGATTGCTGCCAAATAAAGAATATAAAGACAGATGGGCAATCACTTATGCCCTGATGCCAATCATTCAAAATGAACTAAAAGCACTCATTAAAGCTGGATGTACAGAAATTACATTAGATGAGCCCTCGATGAGCTGTTATGCATACAAAGAGGATACCAAAAATTTTGTAAAGATTTTTAATGAAACGGTTGCAGGACTTAAAGGAAAATGCAGACTATCCACTCATCTTTGTTTTGGTAACTTCAAAGGAAGACCGGTTGGGTTTAGAAGTCTTAAACCCATGCTTCCGGATTTTTTGGATATGGAAGTAGATGAAATTCACATTGAAATGGCCAACAGGGAATTTGCTGAAATTGAATTACTGGCTGCATTTGCTGAAAAGATGGACGTTTCGGTGGGAATCATTGATGTAAAAAATTATTATATAGAAACCATAGAGGATATTAAGCAAAGAATTCAAAAATGTCTTTTGTTTGTTCCAAAAGAAAAATTATCAGTTGCTCCAGACTGTGGATTGAGTCAAACTGCAAGATGGGCGGCAAAACAAAAGTTGATTAACATGGTTGAAGGAGCAAAACAAATGCGTTGAAAATGATTAAGGCATTTAAAAAAGACAATGAACTGCTTAAAGACATCGCAGATGTTGATCCAAAAGATAAATATGTGCTTTTGTGGTGGTTGGGACAATCGGGGTATTTGATTCAATACAAGGGGAAAAGAATTTTAGTAGACCCCTATCTATCAGACTCACTCACAGAAAAATACAAGGATACTGACAAGCCGCATGTTAGAATCAGCGAAAAAGTGATTGATCCGTCTAAATTGCCAACAATCGACTTTATTACATCCAGTCATAATCATACAGATCACCTGGATGCATTCACCATCAATCCTATTTTGAAAAATTCTCTTCATTGCAAGATGATTATTCCTGAAGCGAATAGAGCATTTGTAGCTCAGAGACTAGGTATAGATCCTTCAATACCCATTGGACTTAATGCAGGAGAGCACTTCAGCATAGAGGATATTGAATTTCATGCAATACCTGCAGCACATAATACACTTGAAAAAAACACCAAAGGAGAATATCATTACCTTGGTTATATTATTCGCTTAGGAAATTTCGTGATTTATCACTCTGGAGATACACTATATTACGAGGGAATGGAAGAGTGGATCAACCAGTTTAATCCAACTATTGCATTGCTCCCTATCAACGGAAATGATCCAGCCAGGAAAGTTGCAGGAAATTTAAATGCTGAAGAAGCTGTGAAATTATCTAAACAGTGCAATTTTCAAATTGTAATTCCTTGCCACTATGATCTTTTTGAATTCAATACCGCAGATGTCAATGAATTTATTCAGGCAGCAAAAAAAATAGAACAACGATTCTGTATACTTGAATTGGGAGGAAAATTTTCTTCTTGTGAAGTTTAAAATACCCGCTTAACCAACTGCTCTCTCAACATTAAATCTACCAATACCATTGCGGTAACTGCCTCCAATACTGGTGGAACACGGAGGGCGATACACAAATCATGACGACCTCTTACTGCAAAAGACTCGACTTGATTTGTATCCCAGTTAAGTGTTTGTTGTTCTTGTGGCGTTGAAGATGTTGGTTTGATTGCAACTCTAAATACCAAATCATTGCTGTTTGTTATGCCGCCAACAATACCACCAGCATGGTTTGTAGAAGTTTTACCATTGATATCGACGATGGCGTCATTGTGAATAGACCCAAACATACTTGATGCGGCAAAGCCAGTTCCAAATTCAATTCCACGCACTGCAGGTATCGCAAAAACTGCATGAGAAAGCAATGATTCTACTGAATCAAAGAATGGCTCACCCAATCCAATTGGAAGTTCATTCACCTTACACTCAACAATTCCGCCAACTGAATCTTTTGCATCAATCCCCTTTTGTAATCCCTTTTCCAAATCCGCTTCTCCTGCAATTGAAATGACATCAGCAGATACAGTAATATTTTTTAAAATCTTTTTAGCAACTACACCTACTGCAACCAGGCAAAGTGTCAATCGTCCACTGAAATGTCCACCACCTCTAAAATCTTCAAATCCTCCATATTTTTTATGTGCTACAAAATCAGCATGTCCGGGTCTCGGCACTGATCGCTGTTTTTCGTAGTCACCAGATCTGGTATTTTTATTTTCAAACAAGATGGTCAGAGGGGCACCAGTTGTTTTGCCATTGAATAAACCACTTTTGAATATAGGTAAATCATCCTCCTGTCGTGGAGTAGTTCCTTTTTGGGTTCCGCCTTTTCTGCGTTCAGTATCTTTTATGAAATCGTCTACTACAAGTGGCATGCCTGCTGGACATCCATCAATCACCACACCTACGCTTTCACCATGTGATTCTCCAAAAATGCTGACTGAAAAAAGCTTTCCAAAATGATTCATATGTTAAAATTAATGCTCTATCACAATATGAGCTCCCAAGGTTTGTAAATCGTTATAAAATGCCGGATATGACTTATTAATGGCCTCAGCATTTTCGATCTTTACAGGTCCATCGGCCTTCAAAGCAGCAACAGCAGCAGCCATTGCAATTCTATGATCGTGATGCGAATGAACATGAGCGGCTTTCAAGCTGCTTCCGCCACGAACAATCATCCAATCATCATCCAAATCAATGTTTACACCCAAACTTCCAAAAGTGTCTTGCAGTGTCAATGCTCGATTGCTTTCTTTGTGTGTGAGTCGTTTAGCACCTTTTATGCGGGTAATGCCTTTGCAATATGCCGCAAGTGAAACCAGAGGAGGGAATAAGTCCGGACACTCAGTTGCATCAAATTCAAAAGCATGTAATTCTGAGGGCGTAATGATATAAGTTCCATGCTGATATTTTATGATTGCCCCTGCATCGTCGATAGCCTCTAAAATTTTTTTATCTGCCTGAACGGAATCATTTCTCATTCCGGTAATGCTGATTTCATTTGCAATCGCTCCAGAAACAAACAAAAATGCTGCTCCACTCCAATCTCCCTCAATGGTGTAAACTACATCACGCTTATTTTGATCAGAACTGTTATTGTCAAAATAAAAATTTTCATAATTGTTATTAATGGGCGATTTCATGCCAAAGGCTTCAATCACTTTTAAGGTCATATCAATGTATGGCTTGCTCTTAAGATCCTTTACAATTATCGTTACGTGCTGAGGATTAGAAGCCGAATAGGCCATGAGAAGCCCTGTCAAGAATTGTGAACTCAAACTTCCGTCTACCGTTATATTTGACGGCTTGAGTAGACCCTGTATTTGAAGAGGAAGTTTCCCATTATTTGATGAAATACCAATACCCAACTGAGGAAATATCTCATCGAAAAAATTCATTGGCCGATTTACCAAAGAACCAATGCCTGAGATCGTTAATGTTCTTGAACTCAATGCAGCAATGGGGGTAAACATGCGAATGCCTAATCCACTTTCACCGCAATTGATCTCATCGTATTTTGGGTTTACGCCATTGCTTAGAATAGTGAGTTCATCTTTCTGGTCATTGACTGTAGCGCCCAACTTTGATATTACGCCTAGTGCAGCTGCATCGTCATTGCTCCTACCCGGATCTTTGATCGTGGTTGTTCCTTGATGCAAAAGCGCAGCAGCACAAGCACGCTGCATATCACTTTTGGAGCGCGGTGCTTTTACACTACCTGCAATACTGGATGGATGAACAACTGCAATCATTTACCTACCTTATTTAGATTTGAATATGTTGACACATATTTTTCAAGTTTATCCAGTTTTATCGGGTGTATAACTCCTTTGCCAATTTTTTCCAATAGCACAAAATTCATTTTATCGCTCACCCTCTTTTTGTCCATCGTTAATATATTAAAAACACGTTCAGCATCAAACGATGCAATGGTGGGCAATTTATACTGAGATAGAACTTGGATTATTTCTACAGACTTTTTTAGTCCAAGCATTTGTTCTGATAACCATGCAGCAAATACCATACCCAAAGCAACTGCTTGTCCATGGGTAAGCTCGTATTGTGTTTCTAATGCATGCCCCAGTGTATGGCCGAAGTTTAATAACTTTCGATCACCTTTCTCAAACTCATCTTTTTTTACAACAGATGATTTCAACAACACATTTTTTTCAATGATGGAAGTGAGCAGTTTTTTGTCTTTCTTGATAGATTGAAGGCTGTTATTTAACAACAACTTGAAAGAAGAATGATCTAAAATACAAGCATGTTTAATGATTTCAGCGAAACCATTAGACCATTCGATATCTGGCAACGTTTTCAAAAAACTGTAATCATACAACAAAAAAGATGGCTGACGTATACTTCCAACCAAATTCTTATACGCACCAACGTCAACTCCATTCTTTCCACCAATGGATGCATCAACCATAGCAAGCAGAGATGTTGGCACAAATCCAAATCGAATACCTCTCATGTATATGGAAGCAACGTATCCTGTTAGATCAGTCACCACACCTCCCCCAACACCAATCAAGGTTGTAGAGCGATCGGCTTCAAAACCAATCAACTGTTCAATGATTGCATCAGCAGTGAGTTGTATTTTAAATGCTTCGCCAGGCTTTAATGTGATTACATTCCAATTGCGAAATTTTGATCTATGGAGAGAAAAAATATTTTCATCAGTGATGATAACTGCATTTTTCTTATCAACCAATTTGGAAAGATGGTTGAAAGTGCCATCTAAATAAACATCTACCGATGTATTTGAAAATTGTTGTTTGATTTTTCTCATTGAATCAATCATTCATGATTTTATTCTGCCTATTGATGCTTTCCATATGAATGGCATCCATATATTTCACAACAAATTCATCACTCAACCCAAGCTTGGATCCTTTTTTAGTTGCTTTTTCAAGTATTTCATTCCAACGTGAGGTTTGAAGAATCGTCACATTGTTGTTCTTTTTGTATTCACCAATTTTTTCGGCAATATTCATTCTCTGGCCAATCAATTGCATCAGCTCGTCATCGATATGATTGATTTGTTCACGCAGTTTATCGAGTGCAGCATGAAAAGAAGGTGAAGGCACATCTTCTTTTCTCCAAATAATATTATCCAACATTTCAGCCAATACTTCTGGCGTAATCTGTTGTTTTGCATCACTCCATGCATTGTCAGGATCAATATGACTTTCAATCATCAACCCATCAAACTCAAGATCAATGGCTTTTTGAGCAGTAGACTGAAGAATATCTCTTCTTCCACAAATATGTGATGGATCATTGATGATAGGGAGCTCGGGTAAACGGCGTTTCATTTCAATTGCCAAATGCCACATCGGAGCATTTCTGAATTCTGTATTTCCATATGCAGAGAATCCGCGGTGAATCAATCCTACTTGTTTGATGCCAGCTCTTGATATTCTTTCTACTGCACCTTGCCACAATTCAAGATCGGGATTGATAGGATTTTTAATCAACACAGGAACATTCACTCCTCTCAGTGCGTCTGCTACTTCCTGCACACTGAACGGATTCACAGTGGTTCTTGCACCAACCCAAAGCACATCAACATCGAATGTCAAAGCATCTTCAACCTGTTTACCGGTAGCCACTTCCACCGTTGTTGGAAGTCCGGTTATTTTTTTTGCCTGTTGTAACCACGGAAGGCCCTTCGCTCCAATCCCCTCAAACATTCCAGGCTTTGTTCTTGGTTTCCAAATACCAGCACGAAGCATATCAACTTTACCTGTATTTGCCAAACGCTGTGCAGTTGCCAAGACTTGCTCTTCGGTTTCTGCACTGCATGGACCTGAAATGATTAGTGGGCGCTTGTTCCAAGCTGCCTGAACGATTGACTGATGTGTTTGCTGACTCGTTTCCATTGTATAAAATTAATAATTTAAAAGTGGTTTATATTTTATTGTATGATCCTACGAATTTGATTTGCATGTGAAATCAACTCCCTCAAGTATTCCCAATTATCTTTTTCTAAACAGGATTTAAACTTTCGCAGTTGACTGATATGTTCATTCAGCACATCAAGAACGTTCTCCTTGTTTTGCATCAATATTGGCGTCCACATATCCGGGTTGCTTTTAGCTAAACGAACAGTGCTTTCAAAACCTGCGCTCGCCATTTCAAAAATGGCATTGTCCTCCCGCTCTTTTTCTAATACAGTATTTGCAAGAGCGAATGATGTGATGTGAGAAATATGGCTCACATAAGCTGCATGCAGGTCGTGATCAACTGCATTCATTTCAAGGATGCGCATATTCAATATGTCATACATTTTTTTTACAAACGCCAAAACATCAGGATCAGATTTTTCAGTATCGCAGAGAATAACTGCCTTGTTTTCAAATGCCCCTTCAACTGCTGCAGAGGGACCGCTGTATTCAGTACCCCACATAGGATGGGTTGCGATAAATCGACCTCGATGTGGATGGTTATCAACTGCATCAGACAATGTGCTCTTGGTAGAACCCATATCCATAACTATCTGGTCTTTCACCTTATCCAATATTCCTGGCAATAAACCAACCAGTATATTCATAGGAACCGTCAGCACAATCATATCTGCAGTTTCTACAGCCTCGTCAAGACTCAAAATTTCATCAACCAAATGAAGTGATATAGCCTGTTCAGCATGGCTGACATTGCTTTCTACTCCAATGATTTTTTCTGCAATCCCTTTTCGGCGGCATTGTAAGGCAAGGGATCCCCCTATCAAACCAACTCCTACTATTGCAATTTTATTTATCATTTTACATTACTTGTTAAAGAGGTCTGTTTAATTCTTTCAATTGCTTCTTGCAACACTTCCTTTTTACTGCACAAACTAACTCGAATAAATTTTTCACCTGCAGATCCGAATATCCCTCCAGGAGTGATGAAAACTTTGGCTTTACCTAAAATATCATCACTTATTTCAAATCCATTTGAGTATGTTGATGGAATTTTCGCCCATACAAACATTCCTACCTGTTCTTTTGAATATTGGCATCCCAATAAATCAAGCAATTGATGTGCTTCGTTTTTTCTTGCTGCATATATTGCATTGACTTCATCATGCCATTGCTCATCGAGAGAGAGTGCTTTCGCAGCAGCAAGCTGAACAGGCAAAAACATACCAGAATCCATATTGCTTTTGAATCGCATGATATTGTTGATATGCTGTTGTGATGCAACAATCATTCCCACGCGCCAACCCGCCATATTATGGGACTTACTCAGAGAATTTAATTCAATGACAACTTCTTTTTGTTGATCCAAAACAAATAAACTGCTAGGGTTATCATTTAAAATAAAACTGTATGGATTGTCATGTACGATGAGAATATCATTTGCTTTTGCAAATTCTATTACTTCTTTTAATAAAGTATTATCAGGCAACTGCCCAGTTGGCATATGGGGATAATTCAGGAAAAGCAATTTCACCTTCCCGCCATTCTGCTGATGGGAGGCTACAATATTTTTAAGCTGGTTTACTTCCGGATGCCAATTGTTAGATTCCAGTAATTCATATGAAAGCACTTCACCACCTGAAAGTTTGACGGCAGAACTATATGTTGGATAACCGGGATTTGGCACCAAGGCTGCATCTCCTTTATCAAGATAGGTCATACAAATATGCATGATTCCCTCCTTGCTTCCAATCAAAGGGAGAACTTCAGTTTCTGGATCTACAGTTATTTTGTACCAACTCTTGTACCAATCAGAGACTGCAGAACGCAAAATTGGAGATCCTTTGTATGATTGATAAGCGTGTGTATTTACTTTGCTCGCTTCCTGATGCAATACTTCTACAACAGATGGGTGTGGAGGAAGATCAGGACTTCCAATTCCAAGATTAATCACTTTGTGACCAGCTTTGTTCAATGCATCAATTTCTCTAAGCTTTGTAGCAAAGTAGTATTCACCTATACCATTTAAGCGACTAGAAACTTCCACCATTTTTATGAATTATATTTTCCTTTTTTATAAACCCCCAATACACGGATATATTTTGTTGCACTTGCAATTTTTTTCTTCACTTGCTGAAAGTGATGAATATCATCAAATTCAAGATCTGCATGAAAACCATAATTGAACTTGCTTCCGGCAATAGGAAAAGACTGAAGCTTGCTCAGATTGATCCCTTCCTTGGCGATGATCGTCAACACTTTTGCAAGACTTCCTTGTGAATGGTCTGTATGAAAATTAATCGATGCTTTATTGGCATTTGCCACTTCTACTTCATGCTGAGCGAGCACTAAAAACCTTGTATAGTTGTCTTTAACATCATGAATCCTTGGAGCAATCATATTTAAGTCAAATAATTCAGCAGCCAATTCACTTGCAATGGCAGCAATATGCTTGCTGTTTCGTTGATGTATATGTTTTGCACTGAGTGCAGTATCCTCTGTTTCAATCAGCTTCCATGAATATTTGTTTAGGAATCCTAGGCATTGCTGTAAAGCCATGGGATGAGAATGAACTTCTTTTATATCCTCCAACCTTACACCAGGATTAACCAATAAATTCTGATTGATTTGAAGATATACTTCACCCGCTACAAATAAATCTGATTTTTGAAGCAGGTTGTAGTTTGGCATGATACTTCCAGCGATGGAATTTTCAATTGCCATCACACCACCTTGTGTATTTTTTTTATTGGATGCCTCTTTTATCAAATCGACAAAAGTGGCACAAGGAAGAATTTCAACTTCGTTGCCATGAAATATCCTGGCTGCAACCTGATGGAAGCTACCCTCATAACCCTGTATCGCAACTGGCTTTACCACTCGCCCCTTGTTACTCGTCTCTGGTCCCTTTGTATTGATCCTTTTCATTTACACACATTAAAAAAAAAGATCCCGGTTGTTTACCGGGATCTTTATGTTGAGTTATTTTTTCTTTTTTGGTATCAACAATGAGCTCCCGGTCTACTTGTAAAGTAGAAATAAAAATAAAAAGAGTACCAGTTGCTTCTTGTTGACATGTGACAAATATAAGATAATTGGAAAATTAAACAAAAATCTTAAAATCTTTTTCTAGGACCGCCGCTGTCAGCGTCGTTCATACGAATTTTTCTGCCTTTGAACTTCTTCCCGTCGATGGATCGCATCATTTGATTGGCTGCACTGCTTTCGATTTCCACCCAACTGTTCATTTCTTTCATATCAATTTTTCCAAGTACATCCTTGTTAAGATCACTCATATCTAAAATAAACTGAAGGAAACTTGCCTTGTAGAAGCCGTCTTTTGTACCAAGATTGATAAAAAGTTTCTTATAACCACTGTTTGATATAGGTCTACTACTAGGGGATCCAGATAATTTTTCTCTCTTCTGAACGCTTCGATCAGATTTTCTGTCATCTCTGACATTGAGATCAGCTGCATTCTCATAATACTGAAGGAACCTGTCGAATTCCAATGCAGCAACTCGTTGAAGAATTTCTTCTTTTTCCATATGAGCAAACTTCTCTCTAAGAAGAGGAACATAGGTTTCATATTCTCCATGACTGATATCTGCCATGAACATTTTATCAATAAAATGAAAAAATTGTTTTCTGCAAACATCTTTGCCAGATGGGATATCCAGCTTATGAAATTTATTATTTATCAACCTCTCGATTTGACGAAGGCGATATACTTCTCTTTGTGTAACCAATGAAATACAAACGCCGCTGTTTCCTGCCCTTCCGGTTCTGCCGCTTCGATGCGTGTAAACTTCAGGATCATCCGGTAATTCATAATTAATGACATGGGTGATGCCCTGTACATCTATTCCACGTGCCGCAACATCTGTTGCAATCAACAACTGTAGGCTCTTTTCTCTGAATCTCGCCATTACCTTGTCGCGTTGTTGTTGTGTAAGATCTCCATGCAATGCTTCGATATCATAACCTTCTCTGATGAGTGATTCAGTTATATGTTGAGCATCTGCCTTGGTTCTTGTAAACACAATTCCATACATACCGGGATTAAAATCAATGATTCTCTTTAATGTGTGATATCTGTTAACACCTGATGTAACATAAAATTGATGATCAATATTTACGTTGGCAGCATTCACTTTGCCAATGGTAATTTCTGCAGGCTGCTGCATGAAACGTTTGCTTACCTGGCGAACCTCATTGGGCATGGTTGCGCTGAACAACCAAATACTATTTCTATTGGGTGTATTTCCCAGTATAAATTCAATATCTTCTCGGAATCCCATGTTCAGCATTTCGTCTGCCTCATCCAAAACGATGTAAGAAATGTTTTGCAGATTAATTGCCTTTCGCTCGATTAAGTCAATCAACCGACCGGGTGTAGCCACCACTATTTGAATACCTTGTTTGAGTTCACGAATTTGCTGGCCAATGGAGGCACCGCCATATACGGCAACCGACTTAATTGACCTTTTATTTACCGAGAAATTGGTGATGTCTTTGGTGATTTGTACGCAAAGCTCACGTGTAGGGCAAACGACGAGGGCCTGGGGGGATCTGACGTTTCCATCTACTAATTGTAACAGTGGCAGACCAAATGCGGCTGTTTTTCCAGTACCCGTCTGGGCGAGTCCGACAAAATCTTTTGTTCCACTAAGGAGTATGGGAATTGCTTTTTCCTGTATTGGGGTAGGGTTAACGAACCCAAGTGACTGAATGCCTGATAGTAACGACGCTTCAATACCTAACGCTTCAAAACTCATGATTATTTTTTTGCAAAGGTAGTCTTATTGAGATAGAAGACCTTTTTAGCTATATAAAGAACTGATAATCAATTAAATAAAAAAAGTCATCCCGTGGAAACGGGACGACTTCAACGATTGCTTGCCATATGAAAAAATCTTAGTGCTTCGCTGAATCAGCAGGAGCAGCAGCAGCAGCTGAATCTACTGTAGCAGCAGAATCAACAACAGCAGCAGTGTCAGCAGCAACAGCAGTTGTGTCAGCAGCTGGAGTCTCTTGAGAACCACCGCAAGATGCGAGGGCAACGATAGCTAGGATTGCAAATACCTTTTTCATTCTTTTGGGTTTTTGAAAGTTAAAAAGTTTAAAATTTAAAATTAATACGCAAAGTAAAAGAAAGTAACCCGCTTTTAAAAAGTTTTTTTTGTTCTTTTGTGGGTTACAACCCTGCTTATAAGGGTATTAATATCAGCAAAGTGGCAATTACTGAACAGGAAAAAGAGGTTTTCAGGTCCATTGGCAACAACGAAAAAGGGGCAATTGAGGCTGTTTACAAGGAAAATTACAGCCTGATCCAACATTTCGTGATCAGCAACAACGGAACAGAAGATGACGCGAGGGATATTTTTCAGGAAGCCATGATGGTGCTCTATGAAAAGTCGAGGTCTCCAGAATTTGAACTAACCTGTCAAATCCGCACTTACCTCTACTCTGTTTGCAGAAGATTGTGGCTCAAGAAGTTACAATATTCGAGGAGGATGGAGAGTCAGGTTGAAAACTACGATAAGATCGTGGCTGTAGAAGAGGATCTGGAACAACACGACAAGCTTACCCAACAGTACCTGACCATGAGAACGGCGATGGGAAAAATTGGGGAGCCCTGTAAAAGTCTTATTGAGGCTTTTTACGTACACCGAAAAAATATGCATGAGATTGCCAGTTTTTTTGGATACACCAATGCAGACAACGCGAAAAACCAAAAATATAAATGCCTGGTAAGGTTAAAAAAATTGTTTTTCGCACAGTATAAAAACAACTGACACAACAAAAACATATGGAGCAACTCCAAATAGCAGAATTGGTAGAGAAGTATCTAAAGGGTGATTTGAATCCTGAAGAGAAAGAACAATTTGAGACACTGCGCAAAACAAATCCTGAAGTAGATCAGACTGTTGTAGAATATCATTTCTTTCTTGAAGAAATGGAGAGATACGGACAAGTAAGAAGGTTCAAATCCAACCTGTATGATACACACCATACATTACAAGAAAATGGTGATATAAAGGACCTCCATTTAAAAGCTGGTGCTAAGATCATCAACTTGTGGGGCAAATACCGCAGAGTTGTTGCAGTCGCAGCTTCCATCGCAGGCATCACAGCATTGTTTATAAGCGGCATGATTTCGATATTCTCACCCAATGCTCCCATCCGCGATCTTGAAGAATTGAGAAGAAAAGTGAGTAATCTGGAAAAACAATCAACCCGTCAAATTTCTGAATTCAATAAAATCAAAACCAAAATAGAACCTGGCGCTGATGTAAAATTCGGTGGAACAAGTTTTATCTTAGATATCAATGGGTATTTGGTAACGAGTGCACACGTTTTGAAAGGCGCTAAAAAAGTATACGTACAAAGTGTTGATGGAAAAGATTTTCTCACTGAAATTATCCACGAAGACCTTGAAGCAGACATTGCCTTGCTAAAAATCAATGATGCTGATTTCACTCCAGGTACTGCTCTACCCTATGGTTTCAGCAAAAAGAGAACAGACCTTTCTGAACCCGTTTACACACTCGGCTTCCCTAAAGATGAAATTGTTTACAACGAAGGATATCTAAGTGCTCAAACTGGATTAGAGGGAGACACCATGTCTTGCCAAATTACCATCAATGCAAACCCCGGTAACAGCGGTGGTCCTGTATTCAATAAAAACGGAGAGGTAATTGGTATATTAAATGCACGTCAGGCTTCTGCCAATGGCGTTGTATTTGCCACCAAATCAAAAAACATTTTCCGTTTTATTGAAACACTCAAAGAAGCTGACAAAGATTTAAACATCAGAATGAAGTCCAGCTCCTCTTTAAAAGGTGCAAACAGGTCTTCCCAAGTGAAGAAGGTTCAAGACCATATTTACATGGTTAAAGTTGTATTGGGCTAAGAAACCATTAGCCTCTCCAGAGTCCTGCTGGGTAAGCTCCCTGTTCTAGAAGTAGATTAATGGCTTTTCGCACTGCTGGTGCGTCCTCTTTGTAAGTTACACCAAACCAGATAGCAGTGGTTGGAATAATTTCAATTTTCCCACCGCCTTCATGCATAAACTTATCTGCTACGATCGGGATGAAAAATTCAGATTTGGGTTCTTGACCTCTTTCAGTTAAAAAATTCTCAAATAATTTTTCTGTGTAGGAGAAAATAGATGGATGAAAGCACCAGAAATTCATCGAAACAATCGTGTTAACATCAAGGGTTCCAGGTATTAAGCCATCATCACATTTTACAACTCCATTGTTGTATGAAATATTCAATCTTTCAACAACAGATTCAAGATGACCTTCTGCATCAACTCCGCAAACACCTCTATTCACTGTGCCATAATCTGACAAAGTCTGTTTCAACTGATATCCAACAATTGCAAAATGCTTTTCGCTGCATTCGTTCTTTAAAAATGTAACAGATTTTTCAAAAGAATCTCTCCCATAGAAATCATCTGCATTGATAACTGCAAATGGCTCTTGAATGACATCCTTAGCACAAAGAACAGCATGTGCAGTTCCCCATGGCTTTGTTCTATCTGATGGCCGGATATATCCATTTAAATATGCATCCAAATCCTGATAGACATATGCAGTTTCTACACGGCCTTTGAGTTTGGGTTCAAAAATCTGCTTGAATTTATCTGCAAATTCCTCACGAATAATAAAGACAATTTTACCGTAACCCGCCCTGATGGCATCATAAATCGAATAATCCATGATGGTCTCATTATCTGGACCAAATACCTCGATCTGCTTCATTCCTCCATATCGGGAGGCCATTCCAGCAGCAAGAATCAACAAGGTGGGCTTCATTCGGTTATTTTTGCGCAAAATTATGGTTAATTATTCTAGCTTCAAAAGGAAATAAAATAAATGGAAGTTGCTGGATTTATAGAATGGATTAGCGATGCTCTTATTGAGCAAAATGAATGTAACGTTGGTATGCTGCGTCTCGATAAGATTCACCCAATAATATCCGGAAACAAATATTTTAAATTAAAATATTACCTCGAAGAAGCAAAGAAAGCTAATCGTGATACCATCATTACATTTGGTGGATATTATTCCAACCATTTGCACGCAACTGCATTTGCCTGCAATAAATACGGATTCAAATCAGTTGGTTATGTGAGGGGTGAAGAACCGTCATCGATGAACGACACATTAAAAGATTGTATCAAGTTTGGAATGGAACTCAAATTCATTCCACAAGGTGAATTTAAAAAGATTCAAGACCAGTTTAATGTTAGCCATTCTAGAAATGTGCAAATCATTCCAATGGGAGGTCATGGTATTTTAGGTATGAAAGGGGCAAGTGAAATACTGAATAATGAGATTGCAAAAGAATTCGACTATATCATAGCATCTGCAGGGACTGGAACGATGGGTGGAGGACTGCTCGATATATTAGAAAAACACCAACAATTGGTATTGATTTCTGCAGTAAAAAATAATTTTTCACTCAAAGAAGAAATTTTTGAATTAGATCCTTCTCTTGTTGCGAAAGAAAAACAACTTTTCATTCAACATCAATTTCATTGTGGTGGATTTGGAAAATCCAACCAACTTTTATTTGAAAAAATGAATTGGTTTTACAATCAACATCAGATCCCTACAGATTTTGTTTACACAGGAAAAATGATACTGGGATTTTATGAATTGTTAAGAAACAATTCAATTCAAAAGAATAGCAAAATACTGTTGGTACATAGTGGTGGGCTACAGGGAAATAGAAGCCTAGGAGCAGGAAGTCTTAATTTTTAATAATTTTATTCTAATAAAATTTTAACCCTGAGATACAACATAAATATCCTCTTCCTCTTATTGATTTATTCAGCAACAACTGCAGGACAAACACTTCCCTCATTCAATGCAACCGATAAGGGCGGATCAACTGTAATCAGTTGGAATGTTTCAGAAGAAAAATTAACCCTCCTTGTCATTCAAAAGTCAAGTGATTCACTCAATGGATTTAAATCAATTGCATCAATGCCTGATCCCAATACACCGAGCAATGGATATGTTGACAAAAACAATAAAGACCTGAATTTTTATTATAGAATTTTCTACGCAGGAGTTAATGGCAAATATTTTTTCACAGCATCAAAAAAAGCTCGAATAGAGATCATCAAACCTGTTGTCAAAATTGAACCCAAAAAAGACAGTACAAAAGAGATTAAAGGGATATCACCTCCAATTAATGAATTTGTTGTCAATACAGCAGCAGAGAAAATAATTGATAGCATTGAAATATTACCAAAGAAAGATCTTATTGAAAGTGTTTTACCAATAAAAGACAATAACACCACTACAAATTTCAGCATCAATTTATTTACTGAAAAAGTAGTTCAGGAAAGTAAATTAACAACGAATCCTTATCTCTATGTGAGTAAGGATAACAATCTTATGTTGATCATTCCTGAAACCCATAAAAGAAAATTTCAATTACAGGTTTGGAGGGAAGATGGAACTCACATTTTCTCCATGAAAAATATCAAAGATGCACAACTGCTGATTGATAAGTCTAATTTTATTTACAGCGGATGGTTCAAATATGAAATTTCAGAGGGAGAGCAACCGAAAGAAAAAGGAAAATTTTTAATACAGCCAGATTAAACCATTTCACATTCGAACACCTGTTCGAATTTAGAAATCAGCATTTTTTTAACTTCTTCGATGTCGACTTGTTTTCCAAGTTCCTTTTCCAACGAAGTAACTTGCTTTCCTACGATACCACAAGGCACAATCATGGTAAAATATTCGAGGTTTGTATTCACATTTAAAGCAAATCCATGCATGGTAATCCACCTGCTGCATCTCACGCCCATGGCACAAATTTTTCGCGCCTTCATTTTATTTTCAGGATCAATCCATACACCTGTTTCACCCTTGCTTCTTTCACCTTTTATGCCATATTCAGCAAGCGTAAGAATGATCACTTCTTCCAATGATCTGAGGTATCTGCCAATATCCCGATAATATTTTTCAAGATCAAGAATTGGATATCCTACTATTTGTCCAGGTCCATGAAATGTAATGTCTCCCCCACGATTGGTTTCATAATACGCAATATTTCTTCTTGCCAATTCTTCTTTGCTAACCAATACATGTTCCTCTTTTCCACTTTTACCCAGAGTATAGACAGGAGGATGTTCACAAAAAAGCAAATGATGAGATGTGTTTTCATTTGTTTGATCATTCACCAATTTCTTTTTGATATCAGCATTTTCAAATAGAAGCGACTCCTGATATTTCCAAGCTTCCCCATATTCGATAGAGCCTAAATCTTTGTAATGTACCTTTTGAAGCATGCTAATTTAAATCGGTTTGAAAGACGTTAACTTTGCAAAAATACAGATTCACCACCGTGAAAAAAGAATTTGATCAAATAGAGGATCTCAGGGAGTTTGGAAATGAAGAGCTCTATGAAAGGCTGACCATATCAGTAGATAAGGGACAGGAGCCTCTTCGTATTGACAAATTCATTTTGAATCGGGTTGTAAACACATCCAGAAATAAAATCCAACAAGCTATTGACAATGGAATGGTTTTAGTGAACAACCAACAGATTAAATCCAATTATAAGGTAAAACCTTTCGATCAAATCATTTTTTATTCTGATACAGAACCTGAAACATATGAAATTGTTCCTGAAAACATTCCACTGAATATCGTTTACGAAGATGATCATGTTCTTGTAATCAACAAGCCTGCAGGCATGGTAGTGCATCCGGGTTCAGGAAATTTCAACGGCACCTTGATCAATGGAGTCGCCTGGCATTTAAAGCAGCAAAATCCTGATCTTGATGAAAGCAAACTTCCCCGTTTTGGAATGGTACATAGGATCGATAAAAACACAAGTGGTTTGATCGTATTGGCAAAATCAGAAATTGCAGCAGTTAAACTGGCAAAACAGTTTTTTGATCATACCGTTCAGAGAAAATACATCGCTTTGGTTTGGGGAAATTTTGAAGAAAAGGAAGGAACAATTACAGGGAACATTGCACGACATCAAAGATTTAGAAAATTAATGGACGTATATCCAGAGGGTGATCACGGAAAAGAAGCTGTTACGCATTTTACTGTCCTAGAAGATCTGAAATATGTTAGTATAGTTGAATGCAGATTAGAAACAGGACGAACACATCAGATAAGAGTTCACATGCAACACATCGGACATCCACTTTTCAATGATGACACTTATGGAGGGGACTCGATTGTAAAAGGAACAGTATTTAGCAAATACAAACAATTTGTTGAAAATTGTTTTTCGATTTGCAGTAGGCAGGCGTTACATGCAAAAACATTGGGATTTATTCACCCGCATACAGAAAAGGAAATGTTATTTGACAGTGAAATTGCTGCTGATATGCAAGCAGTCATCGAAAAATGGAGAAACTATACCCATAACATTCAATTGGCAGAAAGGTCATAGACCGTTGCTGTAAAGACTCCCCTCTCACTTCCTTTCACCATAACCCCCCAACTTCCATTATACCTTATAACAGAGGGATAAAGGAGTTTGCCAAATTTTGAAATTTCAACATCCATAGCAACATTGAACTTATATACACCGGCATTATAACTCATCTTATAATTTCTTGATAGAACTTCGAAGCTGTCATAATCAAACCAGGTAGTCATTTCATCTATGACTACATTGTCTTTTTTAAAGAAAGAAAGATCGTCTTTAATTTTTAGTGAAAATACATATGCGGATTTACCCTTGTAATCTTGGATATCAACTGAAAAATCATACAGATCAGCATGGGATTGATCAAATACTTTCACTTTATCTCCCATCAAAGGTATACCCGGTATGTCTTTACCTGGATTAAAAAACAACATCTTTAATTGCTCTTTATGTTTTTCCATTCCTTTTTTGCCTTTGATGGAGCGATTCATGTCTTTGATAAGATTAGACTGCCCGCAGATGGTGTCTTTTGAAAAAAACAATGAAGCATATAATTCTGCTGTATAATAATTATAATCCCCATCTGATTTATAAAAGTCACCAGTAGTTTTTTCTTCCAATACATTGGTAAACCTGCATCCCCTGGAAGCCCATTGTCTGGTTTTGCTGTACAAACTGGCATCCACACTGCCTTTTTTATCCAACATCCTGATATCATTGATGGAAGAAAAATTCAGTACACGTAGATTTTTAAATGCCTTGTAAAAGGTTGTATCATCTTCTACTTTTCGAATAAACCCTGGAACATTGGTACCACTCCTGATCACTATTGGTGAAAGAGTAACCTGCCTGCCTTCCCAAATGATAGAGGTATCTTTGATCTGTGCGGAAGAACAGAGACTAAATCCGAAGAAGATTATAAATAAAGCAATAGTGCTCTTAAACATGTATGCAAGGTACAACCAAAAAAAGATCATTGGAATAGAGACGGCAAATTTAGATTGCAGTATAACTTTCCTATTTTTACCAACGCTGTTCTTTTATTAAAAATGCTTATGATGAATCAAGAAAAAATTATTTTTCTCGGAGATTCCTATACAATTGGCGAGGGGGTAGATTTCAATGAAAATTTCCCAAATAAACTCATCAAGAAATTGAGCCGATTGACCAAGGCAACTTTTACAGCCAAAATAATTGCAAAAACCGGTTGGACAACCGGTGAGCTTTTAGCTGCACTTCTAAATACACCAACAGCGGACGATTTCAAAATAGCCACACTACTTATTGGTGTAAATAATCAATACAGGGGATTGGACATTGAAATTTACAAGAAAGAGTTTGAAGTACTTTTAAAAAGGGCCATTTCATTTGTCACCAACCCTAACTCAGTTATTGTAATAAGCATCCCTGATTGGGGGCAAACTCCGTTTGCAAAAGATCGAGACAAGAGTAAAATTTCATGGGAGATAGATCAGTATAATTCAATCAATCGCTCTATAGCCGCCAAATATCAGTCGCATTATCTTGACATCACAAGTGGATATAGACTGAGAAGCAATGCTGCGGAATTTATTGCTGGAGATGGCTTGCATCCTTCATCTGCAGAGTATGAATTTTGGACAAGTCAACTCCTTGAACTTATCAGAGATAAAAAGCTATACCAATAATTTTTATAGAAATTTGCTCATTTGCCTTGCATAATCTTTGGCTTTTTCACCTGCTCTTTTATCATAATCATTTTCTTTTGAGCAATAAATAATATCTCTGCTCACATTAATCAAGAGTCCAATTTCATTGTTCATTGCTTTTTTTGAAATCTCTTCAAGGTTTCCACCTTGTGCACCAACACCTGGAACCAGTAAAAAATGATGCGGTATAATTTTTCTGATGTGAAGAAACTCGTCACTTCTTGTTGCACCTACAACAAACATTATATTATTATCACTACCCCATGAAGCGACGGTGGATAAAACATGTTCATAAAGCGGCTTGCCATCTTCCATGTTTTGCAACTCAAAATCTGATGCCCCGGGATTGGATGTCAAGCCCAAAACGATGGCCCACTTTCCATCATACTGCAAAAATGGCTTAACGCTATCTGCACCCATGTATGGAGCAATGGTGATTGAATCGAAAGGAAGATTTTGAAGAAAAGCTTTGGCATACTGCGCTGAAGTATTTCCGATATCACCTCGCTTTGCATCTGCAATCTTGAAATGAGTGGATGGTATATAATTCACTGTTTTCTCTAGGGCTTTCCATCCTTCTATTCCCTGAGATTCATAAAATGCAGTATTGATTTTATAGGCCACACAATAGTCCAGTGTAGCGTCTATAATAGCTTTGTTGAATGTAAAAATCGGATCGGCTTCACCTAGCAAATGAGGAGGGATCAAAGCCGGATCAGTATCTAAGCCAACACATAGATACGATTTCTTCTTTCTGATTTGCTCAACCAAATATTGTCTGTTCATCTCATTTCAATGTTCCAAAGATAATTCATTGATGATTTCTTTCAAGGCTTGAACAAATTGCCAAATTTCTGAGAAGTTATTATACATTGGCACTGGTGCAAATCTAATGACATCAGGCTCTCGCCAATCAATCATAAAACCTCCTTCAAACAACTTTCGATAGATTTCTTTACCATTTTGCTTGAACTGTAAGGAAATCTGACACCCTCTTTGTGCAGGAGTAATTCGATCAAATATATCTTGATCAAAAGAATTTAAAAGAAAGTCTGTCCATGCAATCATTTTTTGTTGCTTTTGAAGCAGTTGATCCCAACCTGCTTGTTCAAATATTTCCAAAGAGGCATTCAATGAGGCTAACAACAACATTGGAGAAGTTCCCAATTGCCATGACCTTGCATCTGGAGATGGGATAAATTCTTTTTTCATTAGAAACCGCTGTTCTTCCTTCACACCCCACCAACCTTCGAGCCTATTCAAATTTTCATGATGGTGTTTTTCATGAACAAAAACCGCACCTATTGCACCTGGCCCGGCATTTAAATACTTATATGAACACCAACATGCAAAGTCAACATTCCACTCATGCAATGACAATGGAACATTACCTGCAGCATGTGCAAGATCGTATCCGACCACTGCCTTAATTTGATTGGCAGCCTCAGCAATAGATTTTAAATCAAAGAGCTGACCAGTGTAATAGTTTACACCACTGAGAAAAATCAAAGCCAACTCATCTTTATGTTTTTCTATAACCTTCAACACCTCATCATTTGTAGGGGGAAGTCCCTCTTTGTCAGGATTGATCTCAATGATCACTTCGTCTGGATTGAGACCGAGGTGCCGAACATACGAATACAAAGCATACTGATCACTCGGAAATGCTTTTGATTCAACTAAGATTTTGTTTTTTTTACCAACAGGACGATAAAAGCTCACCAACATTAAATGAATGTTCACGGTAAGTTGATTCATGACAGAAATCTCCTGAGGCAATGCTCCAACAATTTTCGAAAGCGGCCCTACCAATTTATCATGATATTTCAACCAAGGATCTTCTTCACTAAAAAAAGACTCCACTCCCTCTAACTCCCATTGGTTCAAAATTTTTTGAATTGCATGTTTTGTGGACTTTGGTTGCAATCCCAATGAATTGCCAAGAAAGTAAATTCGATCTTTGCTATCTTTTTTTGGAAATAGAAATTCATTCCTGAAAGAAAAAAGTGGATCTTCTTTGTCCAGCTGCTGAGCACAATCGAAAGAATATTGAAAAGTTTCCATGAGTCAAATCGTTCCAGTTCTACCTCCATCCACAGGTAAGCTTATTCCATTTACATAAGATGCTGCAGGTGATGCTAAAAAAGCTGCTACCGCTGCAATTTCAGATGGCAAACCAAATCTTTTTGCAGGCACAGAATTTTTCATTCGATCTTCCATTTCAGCTTTGGTAACCTTAGCCCTTTCAGCAAAACTTGCTGCCACTGCGTCTAGTCGACCTGTAGCAATAAACCCAGGCAACAAACTATTGACCGTAATACCGTGTACTGCCAATTCATTCGACATGGTCTTGGACCATGAAGCAACTGCAGCACGAATGGTATTGGAGACACCAAGATTATCTAGAGGAATCCGAACAGAGGTCGAAATAATATTAATAATTCTTCCCCAGCTCTTTTGTTTCATTCCTGGAACAACAGTTTGGGTTAAGATTTGGTTACAAACAACATGTTGTCTAAAAGCGGTTTCAAATTTGTCGGGGACTTCTTCAAAAATTAAACCAGCCGTTGGCCCACCTGAATTATTAATGAGTATATCAATAGAAGTGCTTTTCAATATTTTTTCGACCAACAACTTGAGTGATGCTGGGTCATTAAAATCAATTACAAAATATTGATGATGCTGTCCATGAGAAGCATCCAGCTCTTTAATTGCATCAACAAGTGAATGTTCATTGCGAGCTAGCAAGATACAAGCTGCGCCAAGTTTAGACAATTCTATTGCAATTGCTTTCCCAATGCCCTGGGAGCCACCGCTAATCAATGCAACTTTGCCGTGTAGTGATAATTCCATTACTCATCCTCCATTTCGTCTCTGATTTCATCAGAAACCTTGACCAATATTTTATCAATTCGATGACCGTCCATGTCAACAATTTCAAACGTAAATCCCTTCCATTCAAAGTGTTCTCCTGTGACTGGAATATGTTCTAATGAATGAAGAATGAATCCTGCCAATGTATCAAATTCATGCTCACCTTCATTCATCCATTCAGCCTTTTCGAATCGGGATAAAAATTCATAAAAAGGTATTTGAGCATCAACCAAAAAGCTACCATCTTCTCTTTGCACCACTTCGTAATCCTGCTCATCCTGCTGGGGAATATCGCCAACAATGGCTTCCAAAATATCATTCAGTGTTACCAGTCCCAATAAAGTACCATACTCATCCACCACAAAAGATGTATGCATTTTGGTTTCCTTGAATTTTTCGAGCAACTGATAAGGCGTGATGTTTTCAGGAACAAACAAAGGTGTTTTCATGATTTCCCTAAACGAAACATCATCAGGATTGGTATACATATCTTTTATGGATACTATCCCTTTAATATGATCAATAGTTTTATCACAAACCGGATAAACGGAGTGTGGTTCAGATAAAATTTTTTCTCTGATGCTTTTCTCATTATCATTCAATTCAAACCAAATTACATCGCTTCTGTGTGTCATAAGTGAAGTAAGGTTTCTATCTCCCAAATGCATAACACGTTCGATGATCTCTTGCTCTGTTTCTTCAATTGCACCATGTTCAGTTCCTTCACTGATGATTGCTTTGATTTCTTCTTCAGTTACCAATGATTCATCGGAGGAAATTCTAAATACACGCAATATGAAGCTGGTCGTTTTTGTTAGCAACCAAACAAATGGATGTGCCAATCGCGACATAAACATCATGGGTGATGCAACTGTTTTGGCGATCGACTCAGGATTTGCCAATCCAAGTCGTTTTGGCAATAATTCACCAAAGACCAAGGAAAAGAAGGTAATGATGATGACTACGATGGCAGTTGCAATTCCATTGCTGTAGGCAGAGAGTGCAGGAATTGTTACAAGAAATGAAGCAACATCGTCTATGATTTTTTCACCTGAATATATACCTGTTAGAATTCCGATGGTTGTAATTCCAATTTGAACGGTTGACAAAAATCTATCAGGATGCTGAGCCAGATTCAAGGCCTTTTTGGCTTTCAGATCACCTTTGCCGGCCTGACCTTCTAGACGGGCCTTCCTGGAGGAGACCAGTGCAATTTCTGCCATGGAAAAAAATCCGTTAAGCAGGATCAGTAAAAAAAGAATCAGCAGTTCCGTCATGTTCTAGGTTCATGTAAAGATAATGCCTGATTGGTTACCCTAAATCCAATCCATCCAAGAAGAATCCCCAAAAACGCACCCACAATAACATCACTTGGATAATGTACACCCACGTAAATCTGAGAATATGCGATGATGGCAGCCCATAAATAAAGCAGATTGAACCATTTAGAAATTTGCTTAAATGATTGAACCACATAGGCTGCAAAGGCAAAATGATTAAGTGCATGTGAAGATGTAAAACTGGGATTTGTTCCGCAATATTTTGCCAAAAACCTGATATGTACTGACATAAAGGGATCCCTGCAGGGCCTCAGTCTATTGAAAGTATATTTAATCACCTGACTGCTCAGCAAATCAGTAAACGCAATAAGTGCAAAGGCGCCAAGTATCCACCAAAAAGCTTTTTTACCAAAAACTTGGTATGAAATAAAAAATAAAAACACATAAAGTGGAATATGAAATATAGATTCCCTCATGAACAGGGCAACATGGTCTAAAACGGGATGAGTCCATGCTCTATTCACCAGCAACATGAGTGTGTTATCTAATTGTTGGGAATAAGAAATAAAAGATTGGTAAATATTCAAGGAAACAAACATTATGCAAATTTACAATGTAATCCACTTGGATATAAGCCATTGAAAATTAACAATTCATAAAATATATTGAATTAATTCGTCAGATGTTTGACAGATTGGATAAGGAGCCTTTTTTTTGTAATTTTGCAACCTTAAAATCGAGTTGTGGCACTAATCAAAAGCATATCAGGAATCAGAGGAACCATTGGTGGAACACCCGGTGATTCTTTGTCTCCCATCGATGTAGTTAAATACACTGCAGCATTTGGACAATGGGCCATCTCTAAAGGCAATAAAAAAATTGTGATTGGCAGGGATGGAAGGATCAGTGGACCCAATATAGCAGATTTGGTTTCTCAGACCTTGGTTTCACTGGGAGCAGAGGTAATAGATTTGGGACTTTCTACCACCCCAACTGTCGAAATGGAGGTGGTTCATGAAAAAGCCGCTGGAGGCATCATCATCACTGCAAGCCACAATCCAAAAGAATGGAACGCATTAAAACTCCTGAACGACAAGGGAGAATTTATCAGCGCAGAAACGGGAACAGAGATTTTAAACAATGCTGAAAACAACCAAATTGAATTTGCATCAGTTGAAAAGTTGGGCCGAATTGAATACAAATATGATCATTTGAGCCATCATTTGGATAGCATCATTGATTACCACTTGGTCAATAAAAAATTAATTGAAAAAAGGAAATTCAAAATTGTCGTTGATGCCATCAATAGTTCCGGAGCAATCTTTGTACCTGCACTTTTAAGAAAACTTGGCTTGCAAGACGATCAGATAATTGTGTTGAATGGTGAAGTAAATGGAAAGTTCGCACACAATCCTGAACCATTGCCACAACACCTAAATCAGCTCGCTGCAGAGGTCGTCAATCAGAAGGCAGATCTAGGTATATCTGTTGATCCCGATGTTGACAGATTGGTGTTGGTCTCTGAAGACGGATCCATGTTTGGAGAAGAATATACTCTTGTTGCAGTTGCTGACTATGTACTTGGAAAAAAGAAGGGAGATACCGTTAGCAACCTTTCTTCATCACGGGCACTCAGAGATGTTACTGAAAAACATGGGGGCAAATACCATCCGGCTGCAGTTGGTGAAGTAAATGTTGTTGCAAAAATGAAAGAGGTTAATGCAGTTATTGGTGGGGAAGGAAACGGAGGCATCATTGTACCAGATTTTCATTATGGCAGAGACGCATTGATTGGAATTGCACTCATTCTAACACATCTGGCAGAATCTAAAAAAACAGCAAAGCAACTGAGAAACAGTTTCCCCGATTATTTTATCAGTAAGAACAAGATTGAGCTTGAAAACGGGATTGATTTACCAGGAATATTTTCAAAAATCAAACAAAAGTATAAATCCAATCCGCTGACCACAATAGATGGACTTAGAATTGAATTTGACAATGATTGGGTTCATTTAAGAGCAAGTAATACTGAGCCAATCATCCGCATTATCGCTGAGAGCAATTTTGAAACAACAGCGAATAATATTGCGACAAAACTGATCAAAGATATCCAAGAGTGTATTTAAACTGCTTTAGGTATATTTGATTTTCTGATTAGCAAGCATGACACAAAGAATATATTTCGACAACGCAGCCACCACTCCTATTGAACCATTGGTATTGCAGGAGATGATGCCATTTTTATCTACCAATTTTGGCAATCCATCTTCAATTTATTCTTACGGTAGAGAAAACAGACTCGCCATTGAAAAAGCTAGAAAATCTGTCGCATCAATTTTAAAAGCTCAACCCGCTGAAATTTTTTTCACAAGCGGTGGAACCGAAAGCAGCAACACAGCCATTTTTAATGCAGTAAGGGCATTGGGCTGCAAAAGAATTATCACATCCCCCATTGAACATCACGCAACACTTCATACAGTAGAATTTCTATCAAAGAATGGAGAGGCTTCATTAGAATTTGTAGATCTACTTCCGAATGGCCATATTGAAATGAAGGATCTAGAAAAAAAACTAGCAGCTTCATCAACCAAAACTTTGGTCACACTGATGCATGCCAATAACGAAATTGGCAACCTTACCGATATCAATGCTGTAGGCGAATTATGCAAGAAATATCAGGCCATCTTCCATGCTGACACAGTTCAAACGGTTGGCCACTTTCCAATTGACCTTTCAACAACGCATGTAGATTTTATTACAGGAGCTGGGCATAAATTTCACGGACCAAAGGGAATAGGGATTCTCTATATCAGTCAGCGAAACAAAATCAATCCATTTATACATGGCGGCGGACAGGAAAGAAACATGCGGGCAGGAACTGAAAATATTTATGGCATTATTGGATTTAGCAAGGCTCTTGAACTTGCAAATCGACATCATGATGATGACAAAACATATATTCTGTCTTTAAAAAAATATATGAAGCAACGCCTCCATGAAACAATTCCTGGTGTGGTTTTCAATGGAGATCCAGATGGAGAAAGCCTTTATACTGTTTTGAGCGTAGGCATTCCTCATACCGAAAAATCTGAAATGCTCCTTTTTAATCTAGACATCAACCATATTTGTGTATCTGGTGGAAGTGCATGCAGCAGCGGTGCGAATCAAGGTTCGCATGTTATCAATGCGTTGACAAAAGAAAAACAATCTACTGTACGATTTTCTTTCAGCAAATTCAATACAAAAGAAGAGATTGACAAAGTGATCAACTCACTGCAATCATTGCTTTAAATGAGTTAACCAATTTTCTTTTTGATATCGTTCAGGATCACCAATGCTTCAACAGGAGTTAGCGCATTGATATCAACCTTTCCAAGTACTTTTCGTATTTCATCAAAAACAAGACTTTGCGCATCAAAAATAGAGAGTTGCATTTCAGGATTTTCTTGCTTGAATGCTAAGCCAATTTCTCTTTGTTCTCTCTTTTCCAATTCAGCAAGTATTTCATTGGCGCGTTTCAACAATGCGGGAGGCATCCCTGCCATGCGTGCAACATGAATACCGAAACTATGTGTGCTGCCTCCAGGAGCTAATTTCCTTAGAAATAAAATTTTATTGTCAACCTCACGATGGGTAATATGAAAATTCTTAACCCTCGGCAATTTCCCTTCGAGCTCATTCATTTCATGGTAATGTGTAGCAAATAAAGTCTTTGAACGTTGAGGCGCATTGTGTAAATACTCAGCAATACTTGAAGCAATTGAAATGCCGTCATATGTAGAAGTTCCCCTACCAATTTCATCAAGGATAACAAGACTTTTGGAGGAGATATTATTAATGATGCTGGCTGTTTCATTCATCTCTACCATAAAGGTTGATTCTCCACCACTCAGATTATCAGAAGCACCAACCCTGGTGAAAATTTTATCAGTGAGTGGAATTTCAGCTTTTGCTGCAGGCACATAACTACCCATATGTGCCATCAAAACATTAATAGCTGTTTGACGCAATAGAGCACTTTTACCACTCATATTCGGACCTGTCAATATAATGATTTGTGTGTCGTCTTGATTAAGCTCCAGATCATTACTTATGTATGTCTCACCAGGAATGAGCATGGTTTCAATTACTGGATGCCTTGCTGCAACCAATTTAATTGCATCGCCGTTATGCAGTGTAGGTTTACAATATCCTCGATCCATTGCCGTTTTTGCAAATGAACACAAGCAATCAATGATAGCGATGATTTGTGCATTTTGCTGCATAGGCAATATGTACTCTTGTAATGAACTCAACAGTTGATCATAAATAGCAGACTCTATTTGTGATATTTTATCTTCTGCCCCTATGATTTTCTCCTCATATTCTTTCAATTCATCCGTTATGTAGCGCTCACCATTGGTTAGCGTTTGTTTTCTGATCCAATTTGGAGGGACTTTGGATTTATGGGTATTGCTTACCTCGAGATAATACCCAAACACATTGTTGAACCCAACTTTTAAAGATGAAATGCCCGTTTGCAATATTTCTTTTTGTTGTATTTCGAGCAGAAATTTCTTTCCACCTGTGGCAAGCTCTCTGTAATGATCCAAATCATTATTTACTCCTGCCCTTATATATCCCCCCTTCTGTATTTGATTGGGTGCATCTTCTGCAATTTCAAGATTGATTTTCTCTTCAATCATTGAACAAGGGTTGAGACTATCCAACAATCGATCAAGATATTCACTTTGTATTTGACCGTGGAGAGATTTCAAAAATGCAACTTCTTCTAAACCCTTGGCCAGTTGAAGCATTTCACGTGGACCGAGTTTTTTAGAAGGTATCTTGCTCACCAAACGTTCAATATCCCCGCATGATTTAAAGGATTGAATAATTTTTTCATGCCATGCTTGATTCGCAATGATTTTCTCAACCAAATCCAATCTCTCATTTATTTTCTTCTGATCAGAAAGAGGCATCAGAATCCAACGTTTGAGAAGCCTTGCACCCATTGGGGAAATGGTAGAATCGATGGTCTTCAATAAGGTAGCGCCATTATCGAAAGATGAAGAAACCAGTTCAAGATTTCGAATGGTGAACTGATCCATCCAAAGAAACTCTTCTCTGTTGATTCTATGGATGCTTGCAACATGATGACTGTTAGGATGCGCAGTATCTGTTAGATAATGAAGGATAGCACCTGCTGCAACAATAGCATCTGACATATCTTCTACACCAAATCCTTTCAAGGAATGAGTTCCAAAATGCCTCGTCAATCCTTCCAAAGCATACCGATGATCAAAAATCCAACTATCAAGACAATAGATATAAAATTTCTTTCCAAAAGTGGTCTGAAAAAAATCTTGTTTTCCTTTTTGAAAAATCACTTCAGCCGGCTGAAATGTTTGAAGCAACTTATCGATATAATCCTGGTTTCCTTCAGCAACAAAAAATTCACCTGTGGAAATATCTAAAAAAGAAATTCCAATGCTTTGTTCTCCGAAATGTATTCCAGCAAGGAAATTATTGCTGCTGTGTTCGAGCAATTTATCATGGGTTGCCAAACCAGGAGTAACCATTTCAGTGACACCCCTCTTAACAATTCCCTTTGCTGCTTTTGGATCTTCCAACTGATCACAAATAGCAACCCTGAATCCGGCTTTTACCAGTTTATGTAAATATGTATCGAGACTATGATGAGGAAATCCTGCCAGCTCAAGAGATGAAGCAGCACCATTGTTTCTCTTGGTAAGTGTGATACCCAATATGGATGAGGCCTTGATGGCATCGTCACCAAACGTTTCATAAAAATCTCCCACGCGAAATAGCAAAATAGCATCAGGGTATTTCTGCTTGATCGCCCTGTGCTGTTGCATAAGTGGAGTATCGCTTACACTGCGAGCCATTTTCCTCTTTTGTAGATGAACTCCGAAAATACGAAAGCGTATGGAAATATATTTAAATTCAGTTGTGTTTAAACATCAACATAAATTGTGGAAAAATTCGTTGTTTGAGACATGTCCTCAGCCAAAAAAATAAAATCTGCTTACAGCTTCAGAAACAAGGCAACACTCATTAGGGGTGGACAGGAATATTTTGAAACCCTGAAAGAACTGATCAAAAATGCCAAATCCTTCATTCAGATGCAGGTATACATTTTTGAAGATGACCATACCGGCAATGAAATTGGCAATTATCTAATTGAAGCATCCAAAAGAAATATTAAAATCCAGCTTTTATTGGATGGATACGCATCCCGAAATCTTTCAAAAGAATTCATACAAACTCTCCGGGATGCAGGAATTCACCTAAGATTTTTTGCACCGGTTTTTAAAAGCAAACACTATTATTTTGGAAGAAGACTTCATCACAAAGTCACTGTAATTGATGGCATTAAGGCACTGGTTGGGGGAATCAATATATCAGACAGGTATAACGATATGCCAAATGATCCATCGTGGTTAGATTATGCAGTATTGCTTGAAGGTGATACCGCTTTTGAACTACACAAACTCTGCTTACAATTGTATTTTAAAAAGAGAAAAATCGAAACATGGTTAGAAAAAAATCAAAGTCAATATTTGCTTGACGAAAACTTACATACTGCAGTTAGAATCCGAAGAAATGATTGGGTTATGAACAAAAATCAAATTTCTGGAACGTATATGGAAATGTTCAAAAATGCCCAGCGAGAAATCATCATGATGTCGAGCTACTTTATTCCCAACACATTTTTCAGAAAACAAATGTCAGCGGCTTTGAAGAGAGGAGTCCAGATAAAACTGATACTTGCTGGCAAATCAGATGTCCATTTGGCAAAAAATGCTGAACGTTATTTCTATAGATGGGCTCTTAGAAATAAGATTCAAATTTTTGAGTACCTACCTACTGTATTACACAGTAAAGTTGCTATCTGTGATGATAGAATTGTTACTATTGGCTCTTACAACGTCAACGACATCAGTGCTTTTGCCAGCATTGAGTTAAATGTTGACATCGAAGAGAAAGAATTTGCGCAATCTGTAAAAAAAGAAATTGAAAAAATCATTGGTTTGGAAACTATTGAAATTAAAAATGATCACCTCAAGAATAAATTTGGCATAGTGGATCAATTAACGCAATGGACCTCTTATATACTATTCAGATTTATATTTAAAATATTTACATTCTATTTTTCGAAAAGAACATCCAATTGATTTTTGTTTATACAACAATGATATTGATCAGCTAAATCGTTCTTAAGCTTTGCTATTTTGTCACAAAGTCAAGGCCATGAAAGGTGAATTAAACAAGGAACAGATCAATAATTTGCTTTCAAGTCAAATGATAGGCAGAATTGCTTGTTGCGATTTACACAAACCTTATATTGTACCGATTGCATATGCATTTGACGGAAACGATATTTATTGCCAGACCACAGAAGGTAAAAAAGTACAATACATGAGGCAAAACCCCAACATTTGCTTTCAAGTTGATTTTTCGCATCACTTTTCCCACTGGCAAAGCGTTGTTGTATACGGAAAATTTGAAGAGCTCACTGGAAAGGCAATTGACAAAGCCAGAGAACTATTGACCAATAAAATCATGCCCCTAATGACAGACTCAAAGATTCATCCACATGAACATTGGGAAGGACACGATGATTTTCTTGATAATAGTCAACGCATCAAGCCAATTATCTTCAAAGTGAAAATCGAAGAAATCAGTGGTAAATACAATAGGCTTTAATTATCAATTCGCTTTTGTAAAAATTCCTTACTGAGGAACGTAGATGATAAATTTGTCTTTAAAAAATTCTTCTTTGAAAATCTGCTCAATTGATTTCGCAAAAGGCTTCAAGCCTGATTCAGCAATTTCTTGTGCCAAATCTCCACCCTTTAAGCATATCAATCCATTTTTAAATCCGGGCATCCTGTTCTCTTTCTTCAACAATGGCCTACTCCAACTCCATAACTCTTTTAGTGGAGCAACAGCCCTTGAAACCGCAAAATCAAACTTTCGATTTTTGATTTGCTCTGCTCTTATATGTTGAGTTGTAACATTTTTTATCCCCAGTTCAGAACATATAGCATCGACTACTTTTAATTTTTTTCCAATAGAGTCAACCAGATGAAAATGAACTTCAGGGAAAAATATTGCTAGTGGGACACCAGGAAAACCGCCACCAGTACCAATATCAACAATTTCGAAGCCAGGCAAAAATTCAAATTCAGCTGCAATACTCAAAGAATGTAGTACATGACGTTCATACAGCTCAGAAATATCTTTTCGCGAGATTACATTGATCTTTTCGTTCCATTCACTGTAGAGTGAACCTAATTTTTCAAATTGATTCAATTGGGTAGTAGAGAAATCAGAAAAATATGTAGAAATCAGCTCCACTGGGTTTTAGGTTTTTTCCATAGCGATGACATGAAATACAAATAGTAAAGTATCATCCAGAGATCCCACAAAATAAAATAGGGAAATAAATCTTTTTCATTCAGCTTCGACATTGCTTTATAAAAAACTACCGCCTGTATAATCAATTTAAAAGCCAAGGCTGGCAAAACCCAGGTCCATGGCAGAAAGAAGAATGCAAGAATCGTGGCAGGGTAGAACAATAAATGGGTAACTACATATATTCCCAACTTAAATCTATCCTTGGCATGATAGAATCTCCCGGTTGTTTGATGGCGTTCCTTTTGAGCAATCCACTCAGTCCACTTTTTTTTAGGTGTTGAATATGTAAATGCTTCTTTATCTACGACAACTGCTGTATTACCGCGGTTCGCAACAGCATTAATGAACAAATCATCGTCTCCACCAGGCAGGTGATGATGAGAGGCGAAACCTTTCAGCCTAAAAAACACCTGTCTTTTATATGCCAGGTTTCTTCCAACACCCATATATGGTTGACCCGCAAGTGCAAAAGACAAGTATTGAAGTGCGGTATGAAAGGTATCAAATCGGATTACTTTATTGAGCAACCCTTTTGCCTTTTTGTAAGCACCATATCCAAGTACGATTTCGATTCCATCACTAAACCCATTCTGCATCTTCTTAATCCAGTTTTCGGAACTTGGTATACAGTCTGCATCAGTTAGCAACAACAGCTCATGCTTTGCACTTTTTATGCCAACAGATAACGGAAATTTCTTACCGGGAATATGAACAGCTTCTTGTTTTAGTTCAATAATGTGAAGTTGCTTGAAGTCTTTGTACAATCCATCCAATAGATACTTCGTATCATCTTGAGAATTATCATTCACCATTACGATTTCATGAGTACTCTTGTAAGACTGTGCAAGTATACCAGGTAAGTTTGCTTCTATTTCATCTGCTTCATCTCTTGCACATATGATAACACTCACAGGGTGTTCGCGACCGACTTCGTCTTCAGTTGACTTATAAAAAGCCAACAGCCTGAAATATCGTAAGTAATAGAATAATTGAGTGAGCAATATCAATCCGTATCCCCCCAATACAATCCAAGGCAAAAAAATCATGGAGACAAAGTTAAATTGTCCACAAAAAAATATCTGATTTCCAGCTAGAAGTTTTCCCATGTTTTTAAACAATCTCCGCCCATATCTTTGCGTTGTGGATTACCAAGGTTGCCTGACATATTTATACAGCAAATTACCCATGTTTAGCAGAACAGGGCCCGCTGCAATTAAACCAGACCTCACCAATACGCTTGCACTGTGCAATTATCTTGGAAACCCACAAAACAAATTCAAATCTATACATATTGCCGGTACAAATGGGAAAGGGTCAGTAAGTCATATGCTTGCGTCCATTTTCCAGGAACAAGGCTATAAAACAGGCTTATATACATCCCCTCATTTAAAAGACTTTAGAGAAAGAATTAAGATAAATGGAGAAATGATCAGCCAACAAGCCGTGGTTGATTTTACAGATTCCATCAAAACATTCATTGAAGAGATTGAGCCTTCGTTTTTCGAAGTAACAGTTGGTATGGCATTCCAATACTTCGCAGAAAAAAATGTTGATATTGCCATTATTGAAACAGGATTGGGAGGAAGACTGGATAGCACCAATGTAATAGATCCTGAAATATCTGTCATCACCAACATTGGTTTTGACCACATGAGTCTGCTGGGAAATACATTGGAAGCCATTTCTACTGAAAAAGCTGGTATCATAAAAAAAGATAAACCTGTTGTTATAGGAAAAACACAAAAAGAAACAACAAAGGTTTTCAGAGAGAAAGCAATCCTAATGAATGCTCCAATTTTTTTTGCAGTTGAAGAGTACAGCGTAAGCGATGTCAATCAGGAAAAAGATCTTCTGACATTTAATATAACTAACAAGAATAATTATTCGAGAAAAATCACCAGCAACTTGAACAGCTTGTACCAGCTGGAAAACATAAGAACTGTTGTTGCAACAATTGAACATGTAGATAAAACAACTTTTAAAATTGAAGAAAGAAGTCTCGTGGATGGGATTAGAAAAACAACCAGCAACACAGGACTTAGGGGCAGGTGGGAAAAAATTGGAGAACACCCTTCGATTATTATTGATGTTGGGCACAACCCAGACGGAATGAAAGAAATAATTAGACAGCTTTCAAATTCCACCTATAAAAAATTACATATCATTATTGGGCTTTCAAAAGATAAAGACTATTTGGAAATACTTTCCATGTTGCCAAAAGATGCTGAATACGGCTTCACACAGGCAAATATTCCAAGAGCACTCGAAGCGAATACCCTCATGAGAGAAGCATTGAGCTTTGGATTGCATGGACAGGCATTTAATAATGTGAACCTTGCTCTTGACCATATAAAATCCAAGGCAAATACTGACGACCTCATATTAATCTGCGGAAGCCTTTTTGTAATTGGGGAATTGGAATTCTAATTTAGATTTTAATATGCCCTAATCTGGCCAACGCATAAAATAAAGCAGTTGCGTGCATGCTTTGCAAGATTTGATTGGACATTAAGAGCTCTTTAACTTCATGCAAATCCAATAAGTGGACTTCAATCTCTTCGTTTTCATCTAATTGTTGATCTGCAATTTTTCTTCCCCCTTTAGCCAAAAAAAAGTGCATCAGGTTGCAATTGGTTGATGGGTTTGCAGAAGTTTTACCCAAGTATTCAAATGAAGAAAACACATAGCCAGTCTCTTCTTTAAGTTCTCTTGCAATGGCTGCCTCTAGGTCTTTGTCCTCTTTGTCAACACAACCGCCCGGTATCTCCATCAATGTCTCGCCCAATGCATGTCTGTATTGACGTTCGAAAATAAATTTCCCATCTTCAGTGATTGCAACTGCCGTAACCCATTCAGGAAATTCATACACATAGTATGGATTTACAATGGTTCCATCTTGTTTTTGGCAAGTATCTTTCCGAACGGTAAACCATAAGTCTTTAAAAAGATATTCGGAACTCAGTATTTTCCAATTCATACATTACTTATTCCAAGTTAAATTGAGCGTAGTGCTTAGGTCTTTCAAGCCCAATGCATTTAGAGTAGCGTTGCTCAAACGCATCAACAATCCTTCATTTTCTTTAGCAGCTGCCAATGCACCCAATACTTTTGCATAGACAATTTTATCTGTAAGTGTGGATTGAACTTTTACAATGGTGCCTGGTAAAATGTCATTTACGAGCAAATAATATTTTCCATCTTTCCATCCAGCATTGCTTTTGAAAACTCCATAGTTAGGGCACTCCATAGATTGTGACTTCCCCTCAGAAACCTGCTGCTTGAAAGTTGATTTAAAATAACCTCCATCATTTGAAACATCCTGTCCAACAGTAATTTCAACTGAACCAAAAACAAAAAAACAAACAAGTAGATATCGAATCATTTGTAAGTTAAATTAATCATTTTATTATTATTCATCACGCATCAAAATTCTCCAGTTCATAGGATAGTTGTTCTTGAACCTATTGTTAATGATCTTAGCCCAACCCAAGGGACTTTGCTGGTATGCTATCAGATAAGTGCCGTCAACATAGTTATCAACCACAATATCGTCCTTCCGTAAATATTTGATTGCATCAGCTTTGGAAAGTACAATTTGAGGAACCTTTTTCGAAACACATTCACTCATTGCCAATTCATGATCAGGGACAAACCCCTTTTTCATCAATGTACCCAGCTTTATACCTGATTTTCTTAATCGTAAGTGATTCTTCAAATGACTTCTTAATGACAGATGGTCGTTTTTCACTGCAAGCAATTCTTCGTTTTCATCTAGGTATGTTAGCCCACTTGAGTCGACCCATGCATCGAGATCAATTTGTTTACTTGCAATCTTCGATTGCATACTATATCCATTTGGGTAGGAATTCGAGGATGAATTATTTTTTTGAAAAACACCACAAAAGAATCCTTCCCCCAAAACTTTATCAGGATAAAAACGATATCCATTTGCAGAGAATTTATCTGACATTGAAAGAATGACATTCCAGTTTTCAGGAACATTTAATTGAACAGAATCAAGTCCACCATGATCCATAATATAATCCAGAATACTTTCATTTTCCTCTACGGAATAAGAACAAGTGCTATAAATGAGAAAACCACCTGGCTTCAATACTTCGAGCGCATCCTTAACAATTCTTTGTTGACGAAGCGAACAAAAGTTCACCAACTCATTATTCCACTCAGCCAAGGCATCGGGATCTTTTCGAAACAGTCCGCTTCCACTACACGGGGCATCTACCAATACAACATTAAATAATTCTCCTAAAGAATTGAAATCTTTTGGATCATTGTTTGAAATATAGGTTTTGGATGATCCCCACTTAACAAGATTCTCATATAATACTGGCACTCTTGAGCTGATGATTTCATTGGCCAAGACAAAATCAAACTGTTTCATAGAAGCAAGCAATGAGGTTTTACCACCTGGCGCAGCACAGAGATCTAACAACTTCAAACCGCTTGCATTTGGAAGAATACTTTCAACTACATGATAAAGGAACATACTTGAAGCTTCTTGAACATAATATGCTCCTGCGTGCAAAAATGGATCTAGGGTAAATTTTGGACGTGACTTCAAATAAATACCATGCCCACACCAAGGCACATCAGATAATTTGATTGCTTCATATGAGGAACCCGCAAGATTTGATCTCAACGGATTAAACCTGATAGATGTAGCAGCAGGTTGTTGATGCGCTTCAAGAAATGCAGGCTCATCAAAACCTGAACAACTTGAAATTGACTCAAGGAAATATTGAGGCAAAATCATTTTTGTAAAATAGATAGGCCTTCTTGTAATACACTATCAAATTTTAATAATGTTTTTGAGAGTACTTCAATTCTTTCCTTGGTTTCTGTCCAATTATTTTCTTCAATCCCTTCTCTCAATCCGGGGAGCGTTTTTACGCCATATCCTGTATAATACCCAGGAGCATAAATTTGATGTCTGTACCAGGGCCTTCTGGGCAAACCCTTTTCATCAAGAAGTTTTTGCTCTGCCTGATATAAAATTTGATTGAGACTGCTTAATGTTTCAGCATCTAGTTTATCCGCTTTTGAAACCGCATTTTTCAAAGCATCAGTTGTTTTCCTTAATTGAGCTAGTGCATTTTCAACAGAGCTGAAATCTAAAAATGGAACGGTGGGCTTGGCTACAGGTAGTTTCATTTTTTCTTTTGGATCAGCAGCCAATTCAAAAACTTTGTCAGCGATTAGTTTATTCTGCATCTCAACGCTGGATCTTGAATTTTCAATCAATGATTTGATCTCAGAAAAATATCCATTGATGGTATTGGTTAAAATTGAATAATCAAATGGCAATACATCTGCATTTGCCATTCTCAACATCATTCTTCCGGCTGTTTTTGCCAAGGCAACTCCATATTGGAGGCCTGGATCTTTGAAGCGTATAAAGTGATCGTAAGAATCGTAAATGGAATGATATTCTCCTCCGCTTCCTTCCCCACCAAATCCAACATTTCCTGAAGGAATACCCAGGTGTTGAAAAAATGGAGAGTAATCGGAACCTGCTCCAAGTGCACTAATTTTCATGTACCTGTTACCATAAAGTCTGGAAATGGAGGATGCATCTGCACTTGCAAGTGCTCTGGCATATCTTCTTTCTGAAACAGATACTCCTGTTTGAGGATCGATAACATCATTAGCAACTTCATTCACATATTTCTCCAAAGCATGAGAACCGCCAAATCCTATAAATCCTCTGCTATTGCCATCAGAGTTCAAATACATAACAGCCTTCTTCTTCAATTCCTCTGCATGGTCTTCAACCCATTCAGTAGATCCCAACAAAGATGGCTCTTCTCCATCCCAAGCACAGAAAACCACTGTACGTTTTGGGACCATTCCTTTTTTTGCCAACTCACCAATGGCTCTTGCTTCATCCATTTCAGCAACCATACCACTAAGAGGATCAGAGGCTCCATTCACCCATCCATCATGATGGTTTCCTCTGATCACCCATTGATCAGGAAATTCTGAGCCCTTTAACTTGGCGATGACATTGTATATGGGCTTGAAATCCCAATTGAATTCAAGCTTTAGATGAACTTTCGTTTCACTCGGGCCAGCATGGTAAGTAATAGGAAGGCTGCCTCTCCATGCTTCAGGAACTACAGGACCTTTCAATGATTTTAAAAGAGGTAATGCATCCTCATATGAAATGGGGAGCACTGGTATTTTCATAATTGTAGTAATCTCTTCTCTTTTCAGTCTCTTGGCATCTGGAGTTGAACCAACAAAAGGAGTCGTTGGGTCACCTGGATAAACAGGCATGTCCATTACCGATCCTCGTTGAACAGACTGTTCCGGACGATAAGAACCAACAGGATAAACATCTCCCTGAAAATATCCATCTTCATGAGGATCTGAGTAAATCAAACAGCCAATTGCTCCATGCTCTGCTGCAACCTTTGGTTTGATCCCTCTCCATGATCCACCATATTTTGCAATTACAATTTTCCCTTTGACGCTGATTCCCATTTTATCCAATACCTCATAGTCGGCAGGAACTCCCCAATTAACAAAGACCAGCTCTGCTGTAACATCTCCATCAGCTGAAAATGCATTATAAGTTGGTAGCTGCTCAGATAATTGTCCTGATGTTCTGTCTTCTTTTAAAGCAGTTTCCTGAAGTTTTGCTTTATATGGATTGGGGCCGAGCAATTCAAGCTGGCGGAACTTAGGCGTTGGAAACAAAACATTGTATGTTGCCAATTCAGTTTCATACCCCCATTGACGAAAAAGATTGGCCATATATTCTGCATTGGCTTTCCCTTGAGCAGAGCCAACATGATGTGGACGAGCAGAGAGAAATTTCAGCCATGTATCCTGGTCTTTGGCATTCAAATAACCATCGAATTGTTTTTCTGCTTCCAATTGTTTGGAAACATTGGGAGTAAAAAATCCAGAAATTTTCTGTTGAGAAAAAGATGCTGAAAATAAAAATGCAAATAGAATCGAGAAAGTGAATCGCATGAAAAAAAGTTTAGATGAACTAAAATTAAGCAATCTAAACTTCGTTTGGAAAGGAAAGGATCAGAGATTTCTGACTTCAGCAAGTAAATCTTGCAAGGCCTTCTTAGCGTCTCCAAATAGCATAGAAGTTTTTGGCTGGAAGAAAAGCTGGTTTTCAATTCCAGCGTATCCAGGCTTCATGCTTCTTTTATTTACAATTACATGCTTGGCTTCTTCTACTTCAAGAATTGGCATGCCATATATTGGTGAGGAAGGATCTGATTTTGCAGCAGGATTAACCACATCATTCGCACCCAAAATAAGTACTACATCAGTGTTTTTGAATTCTTCATTAGCCTGTTCCATTTCAAGTAGCTTTTCATAGCTCACATCTGCCTCCGCAAGCAATACGTTCATATGTCCTGGCATTCTACCTGCAACAGGATGTATTGCATATTTTACTTCAACACCCTTTGCTTCAAGTGTTTTCTCCAGTTCATGGCAAACGTGCTGGGCCTGTGCAACTGCGAGTCCATATCCAGGAACAATCATTACTTTATTTGCGTAGCTCATCACCACAGCCGCATCACTCAAAGTCACTTCTTTATATGTTCCTCCAGTCTGGGTGCTTCCACCCGATGAAGATGTGCCACCTCCAAATGAACCAATCAAAACGTTCTGAAGAGAACGATTCATAGCTTTACACATCAATATTGTGAGTAATGTTCCCGCTGCTCCAACAAGGATACCACCCGTCAACATTACTTTATTGTTATACAAGAAACCACCACATGCTGCAGCTACTCCTGTAAATGAATTCAGCAAAGAAATGACCACCGGCATGTCAGCACCTCCAATGGGAAGTACAAAAAAGATCCCGTATACCAATGCAAGTACAACTACTCCATAAAAGAAAAGCTCCATTTGAGCAGGCCTGTTGATTATATTATTTGCTGCAAGCAAGAGAGTCAATAGCAGTAAAATAATATTGATGATGTGCTGACCCTTGAAAGCAAAGTCTTTTATACTTCCATTTAATTTACCCCATGCAATCATGCTGCCAGCAAATGAAACAGAACCAATGATAAGTCCGAGCATAATGATCAGCAAACTTGTTTGATCAGCTGTAGCAAGATCTGTACTATGTGCTAAATGCCTGAATTCAATAATAGAAATCAATGCGGCGCATGCACCACCCATACCATTGAAAAGGCTCACCATTTCGGGCATGGCAGTCATTTGCACTCTCTTTGCCATCAGGGTTCCTGCAACTGAGCCGATCAGCAATGCAGCAAATATCCATGAATAGTTACCAAGTTTTTGTCCATTGTCTTCATAAAGAAAAATGGTTCCAATGATAGCAATGAACATACCCACTGCTGCAACCAAATTTCCGTTTCTAGCAGATGCTGGATTGGAAAGCATTTTAAGTCCAACAATAAAAGTTACAGAGCCAATCAAATAACAAAGCACGAGAAGATTCAGTTCCATCAGATCCAGCTTTTGAATGATTTATTTTTTCTTCTTGAACATTTCTAACATTCTGTCCGTCACAACAAATCCCCCTACAACATTGAGTGTGCCCAATAAAACTGCCAGAAATCCCAATATCAATGCGAGTACATTTCCTTCTTCTGCTTTTCCCATTACAATAATTGCACCGATGATCACTACTCCATGAATAGCATTGGCACCACTCATAAGCGGAGTATGCAACACGCTTGGAACGCGACCAATCACTTCAATACCAACAAAGATCATGAGTACAACAATGTATATCATCTCCTGATGTGTAGCAATCCATTGAAAAATTTGATTCATAGCATTTGTTTTAAGTATCAAGCCTGTGCACGTGATCCTTTCACCAATTCATCATCGGTTTCCAATACCAACTGACCCTCTTTGTTGATGATGAGTTGCAAGAAGTTTAATATGTTTTTTCCATATAGTTTGCTGGCATCGGAAGGCATTGTAGCGGGCAAATTACTGTCACCTATAACTTTCACACCTTCAAATTCAACTGTTTCCCTGTTTTTAGTAACGGGAGTGTTACCACCGGTTGATGCTGCAAGGTCAACAATCACGCTTCCTCTCCTCATTGATTTGATCATTTCTTCAGTAATAAGTATAGGCGCCTTTTTACCAGGAATCTGTGCTGTTGTAATAATGATATCAGCTTTTGCTGCTGACTCAGCAATTTTCAATGCCTGATTTTTCTTGTATTCATCAGACTGTTCTACAGCGTAACCTCCTGCAGCAGATGCATCAGCAGCACCTGGAATTTCAATGAATTTTGCACCTAAGCTTTGTACTTCTTCTTTAACAGCAGGACGTGTATCAAATACCTCTACCACAGCACCTAATCTTTTTGCAGTTGCAATAGCCTGCAAACCAGCAACACCCGCTCCTAATATCAATACTTTTGCAGGAGCAATACTGCCTGCTGCCGTCATAAACATGGGAAAATATCTTCCATATGCATTCGCTGCAGTCAATACTGCTTTATACCCTGCAATGTTGGCCTGGCTGGAAAGAATGTCCATGCTTTGCGCCCTGGTTGTTCTTGGCAACAATTCCATGCTGAAAACAACAGCGCCCTGTTGATTCCAATTTCTTATTCGATCTGTTTCAAATCTTGCTTGATACATCCCAATCAAAACAACACCATTTCGGATGGAAATAGCAGGAGCATGAATGGAGAGGATAACATCGGCTTTATCAGCAATTTCCTGAGAAGATTTTATCTCGGCACCGGCAACACGATAATCATCATCTGAGCAATAGGCATTCAACCCTGCACCACTTTCTACCCAAACTGTAATTTGCTTTTTAGTTAACTGCGCGACACCTTCCGCGATTAGTGAAACCCTTGTTTCAGGGGAGACTTCTTTTAAAACACCAATGACCATGGAGTTCAATTAAGGATCAAAAATAATCAAAAAATAGATCAAGTTTTTGGTGAATTTTTAGAACCTAATCAGAAAATCGAGCTTTTCTTTGAAATCTTTTTTAAAAAAAAGGATTCCAATAAAAAACAAATCGATAGAGCAGGTAACTTTTTCATTTTTTTTGATTTCTACCCATGTTTTTTCAGCATTTTCTGATTCCCGAATTCCTGTAAAAATGTGAATATTTTTTTCAGAAATATTGTCAAAGATTTTTCCTGAATTCGAAAACTGTTGGTCGTTAATAAGATGCAAACTGCTCAGACGAATATCATGATCGGCATAATAGGAATGAATCCTTCCAATGAGTTTTTGATATTTCAATAAATGCTTTTTCTCAAAGGAAGGAAAATCTGTGTTAGATATAACTGTTTCATTTTTATACGTGCACAAAACATGTATTACAAAATCAAATACAAAAGGTGAATGAATTCCATGTCCTTTTCCGCTGGAAGCAAACACCCAATAATTGATGAACTTGAGGAAAAGCTTACCCTTGCCGTACATCGAAGGAAAATTATTTTATTCTTTGCCAGCTTTCAAAACTATAAGCAACTGCATGTTTTTCATCTGTAGGCATTTTTTCAGATGAAATCAACTCAAATTTATTTGTATCAAGTTGATCAATAAATGTATCAGCTGCTGGAAAAGTTGAATGGACCCTCGTTAAATAAATTTTATCAGCAAGTGCGAAGGTCTGATGATACAATTCACTACCACCAATAACAAACAATTCCTTATACCCTTGAGCCTCTGCAAGTTGAATGGCTTGATTGAAATCATTTACAGATACAACTCCATTCACTCCATCATAACGTTTTGGTTGACGTGTTAAGACAATATTCAATCTGCCAGGCAAAGCTTTGCTGCCGATAGATTCAAAAGTTTTTCTACCCATTACAACAGGCATTCCCCAAGTGAGATTTTTAAAAAACTTCATATCATTTGGGAGCTTCCACAACAATTGATTGTCCTTGCCTATGGCATTGTCTTCGGAAGCTGCAACTACGATAGATATGATCATCATATATTTTATACTGCTACAGGAGCTTTGATAGCAGGATGTGATTGATAATTTACCAACTCAAAATCTTCAAATTTAAATCCGAAGATATCTTTCACCTCAGGATTGATTTTCATGGTTGGCAACGGAAATGGCATGCGCGTTAACTGCAATTTTGCTTGTTCAAAATGGTTGTTGTACAAATGAACATCCCCAAAGCTATGCACAAAATCACCCAATTTTAAATCACATGCTTGCGCAACCATCATGGTAAACAAAGCATAAGAGGCTATGTTGAACGGTACTCCAAGAAAAACATCGGCTGAACGCTGATACAACTGACAAGAAAGTTTACCATCTGCAACATAGAATTGAAACAATGTATGACAGGGCATGAGGGCCATTTTTGAAAGCTCCCCCACATTCCAGGCACTTACAATCAAACGTCTGCTGTCAGGATTTTTTTTAATCTGTTCAATTAAATCAGTAATCTGATCATATGTTTTACCATCAGCACTTTGCCATGAACGCCATTGTTTTCCATAGACTGGACCCAACTCACCATCCTGATCCGCCCATTCATCCCAAATACTCACACCATTTTCTTTGAGATATTTAATATTGGTTTCCCCTTTCAAGAACCAAAGCAATTCATGAATGATGCTTCGCAAATGAAGTTTCTTAGTGGTAACCATCGGAAATCCTTCTTCTAAATTAAACCGCATCTGATATCCAAAAACACTGCGTGTTCCTGTACCAGTTCGGTCGCTTTTATCAGTACCGTTTTCCAGAATATGTTTCAATAAATCCAAATACTGCTGCATCAATTTCTATTTTAAAACTTCATGAATAACAGTTCCAACATTTCCACTGGGCATTTGAATTTTAAGCATGGCAGCTATTGTGCCTGCAATATCACTCATGTATACTTTTCGATTGGTCTTACCCTGATTTACTCCCCAGCCCATCCATAGCAATGGAATGTGTGAATCATAGGGATACATGCTGCCATGTGTTGTTCCTGTTGCACCACCATTGAAATAGTTTGGTTTGTATATCACCTGCACATCACCTGCTAACTTTTGATTAAACCCTTTCTGAAACATCTCTTTGAACTCCATCGGAAGATTAGCTGCATTGATATCAGCATTGTCAAATGCGGTCAATACATCTTCCTCTTTGTTCAACTCATTGGTGAAGTATGATTTCACTGTTTTAAAATCGACTCCCAATGAATCCAAATAATGTCTGTCCAAATAATATTGATAATTCGCCTGTGATTCAATCAACCTGGAAAGTCCAAATTTTTTCATGGTCTCCAGCTCAGCTTTTTTACTTGCCTTCATTGATTTTCCTGGCAATTTGTTCTCGTTCATGAAAGATGGAACATGTGCTACTGCGTGATCTGCAGTGAGGAAAAACAAATAATTTCCTTTGCCGATTTTCTTATCAAGAAAATCAAAAAAGTTTGCCAAATCTTTATCAAGCTTGATGTAATTATCTTCCACTTCTACTGAATTTGGTCCAAATGTATGTCCGATGTAATCAGGAGAAGATAGACTGATCGCCAGAAAATCTGTTATGCTGTCTGCGCCCATTTGCTCTGCATTCACAGCATTTTTTGAAAACTCCAAGGTGAGGGTATTTCCCCAAGGGGTTGATGCAATTGCACCATAATTCTTTCCAATATTTGCTTCAAGTGTTCTTGGGAATGGGGACTTCACATACGCAGGATCGTTGATATTGCTTTGCACATATGTGTTCCATGGGAAACTCAGTTTCCAGTTTTGGGCATAAAATGAATCCACTATTTTTCTTTCATTGAATGCAGTTGCCCATGAACTCAATTCTTTCATATACCATGTGCTCGAAACGAAATTTCCAGATCCTGGCTCATACCAATATGCAGCATCGCCTGCATGGCCAGCTGGAAGAATACTTCCTCTGTCTTTTATTGCTATGCCTATTACTTTTGATCTGAAGTTGGTGGCAAGTTCCAATTCATCAGTTATGGTAGTTGAAATAAGATTTTTAGGAGACATGGGCTCTTTGTTTCCTACACCGCCTACAATTTTTACACTTCCATCTTCAACACAATAAACCATCTTTTTCAAACTTCTGTCATACCAGTCATTTCCCATGATTCCATTGATAGCAGGAACAGATCCGGTATACACGGAGGCATGACCCGCAGCTGTAACTGTTTGAGCATAGGATATATAGGTGTTCTCACAGCTGAACCCATCCCTTAAAATCCTTTTGAAACCATTTTCACCAAAACGATGTTGATACCTGTATAAATAATCCCACCTCATTTGATCCACCATCACACCTACAACCAATTTGGGTGAGGAAGCTGGTTTGGATGATTTCTGGGCATGGGTAAATTGCAATGAACTGGTGAGGCAGATAAGAAGTAGAATCTTTTTCATTCAATTGATTTTGAGCATTCGACAAAGTTAGGGTAATGAAACCCTTTGAAAGATTAGATTTTATGAACATTTCAGCTTACAGGTTAATTCGAAAAATTTTATCTTTGCATAATTAAACCCAATCCCGTCATCATGGCAGATATTTTCGAAAGACTCATCAAAAACTACGGCCCCATCGGCCAGCACCGTGAAAGAGCCCATGGATATTTTGCATTTCCAAAATTGGAGGGTGAAATCGGATCCAGAATGAACTTCAGAGGAAAAGAGAAGATTGTTTGGAGCTTGAATAATTACCTCGGACTTGCCAACCATCCAGAAGTGAGAAAAGCGGATGCAGATGCTGGAGCTAAGTACGGTTTGGCTTTGCCCATGGGAGCAAGAATGATGAGTGGCAACTCGAATTTTCATGAGCAACTTGAAAAGGAATTGGCAGCTTTTGAAATGAAAGAAGATGCCATCCTCCTCAACTTTGGATATCAGGGGATGGTGAGCCTGATCGACGTGCTTTGCTCAAGACATGATGTGATCGTTTATGATGCAGAAAGCCATGCATGTATCATTGATGGATTGAGATTGCATACCGGACATCGCTTTGTATTCAAACACAATGATATTGCTGACTGTGAAAAACAACTGCAACGTGCACAGGCCTTGATCGACAAACAAAATGCAGGAGGAATTCTTCTCATCACCGAAGGTGTGTTTGGAATGGCTGGTGATCAAGGAAAACTCAAAGAAATAGTCGCCCTTAAATCAAAACATAATTTCAGGTTGTTGGTAGATGATGCACATGGATTTGGAACCTTGGGTAAAACTGGTGCCGGCGCCGGAGAAGAGCAGGGTGTACAAGAAGAAATCGACTTGTACTTTTCAACATTTGCAAAATCCATGGCTTCAATTGGTGCATTCATTGCAGGACCAAAGCAAATCATTGATTATATCAGATACAACATCAGAAGTCAGATTTTTGCAAAGTCGCTCCCTATGCCGCTTGTAATTGGAAACCTGAAAAGATTGGAGTTGTTGAAAACACAGCCCGCACTCAAAGACAAACTTTGGGAGAATGCACTCAAACTTCAAAATGGACTTAAGCAAAAAGGGTTTGATATTGGCAAAACCGACTCTGTAGTAACGCCTGTTTATATGAAAGGTGGGGTTGAAGAAGCAACTTCAATGGTTACCGACCTGAGAGAAAATTATAATATCTTCTGTTCAATTGTTGTATACCCTGTCATTCCAAAAGGTCATATCATATTCAGACTCATCCCAACTGCTGTTCATACAGACGAGGATATCCAATTAACACTAAAAGCGTTTGAGGAGACCAAGATGAAGTTGGACCAGGGTGCATACAAGAGTGAAGTAATTCCTCAAATGGCTGAAGCATAACAATGTCTGAAAAAAAGATTGTAATCGCCATCACTGGCGCAAGTGGCTCTATTTATGCAAATCTTCTTATTAAGAAGTTAGGCATGATTAAAGAACAATGGAATGAAGTCGCCATCGTATTTTCTGACAATGCCAAAACTGTTTGGAAAACTGAGTTGGGAAATGAAGATTACAATCAATTGCCTTATCCCATATTCGAGAAAGCAGATTTCAATGCCCCATTTGCGTCTGGCTCAGGCAGATTTGATACGATGATCATCATTCCTTGCAGTGTAGGAACACTTGGGAGAATTGCTCAGGGTATTTCAAATGATTTAATTACAAGAGCGGCCGATGTCATCTTAAAAGAAAGGAGAAAGCTCATTTGTGTTTTGAGAGAAACACCATACAACCTTATCCACATAAAGAATATGGAGACCATTACCATGGCAGGAGGCATCATTTGCCCTGCGACTCCATCATATTATTCAAATCCAAAAACAATTGAGGAGGCTGCATCCACTGTGGTAGACAGAGTATTAGACCTTGCAGGATTGAATATCAAAACCTACCGATGGGGAAATAAACCATCATCTTAAATCAATCACTTCAACCCCTGGATACTTTTTGGGATTGAAGCTGAACGTGTCATCGGTGATATTTGCAGTGGTATTGATGCTGTTGATCGCATACAGATACCTGTTTCCATTTTTCTCAAAAACCCTTGTGGCCATAATTATATTGGTGGTTTTGTCCACATCAAGTACAACTTTAAAAAATGGTTTTGTTTTATCAATTGGAGTCAGCTCCACTACTTTATAAGTCTTACCAGCTTTTTTGATATCCTGTCCCAACACAAACAGAAAATCTTTGTCATAGAAATTGGTAAACAATTTCTGAGGGGTAATTGAGCCAGAACCATTATCAAGTGATGAAACCTGTACTTCTTTGGCAGAAACATCGTATGTCCATACTGTTGTTCCGTCACAAAAAATTTCTTGGCCGGTAATGGATACGCGATATTTCATGCCCTTCATCATTACATTGCCTGATTTCACACCTTGAACTTTACCAGCAGCATTTTCAATTTTCAATGCAAAAGAGGCTTTAATCGCTTTGAAGGTTTTGAATTTTGCACTAACGGCATCCAATACTTTCTTTGCTTCAGGATCACTTTTGCCCATTCCTTTTGGAGCCTGTGCGTTCGATTGATATGAGGATATTAGAAGAACTACTAAAAAGAAAAGCCGTCTGGTTAAAAGCATGATGATAAACTTAAGTTTTGCAAAGAAAAGACTATTCCATTGATTTTAAAAACTGGTCGAGTTCATATTCAGTTTTGAAGAGCACTTCACGCACTTTGCTTCCTTTGCTAGGACCAACTATTCCAGCAGCCTCAAGCTGATCCATCAATCGTCCTGCACGATTGTAACCCAACTTTAATCTCCTTTGTATCAATGATGTAGAACCCATTTGGCTCTGAACGATCAATGTTGCTGCTTCGTTAAAAAGTGGATCTTTACTTAATAAATCCAAATCACGGTCTTCGCTATCTTTTTCATCCACCACTTCAGGCAACTCAAATGCTGAAGGATATCCCTTTTGATCACCAATGAATTCAACAACTTTTTCTACTTCAGGCGTATCCACAAATACACATTGCACCCTCGTCACTTCTCCTTGATAAGAAACCAGCATATCTCCCCTTCCTATCAACTGTTCTGCACCGCCTACATCCAGAATGGTTCTGCTATCAACTTTGGATGAAACTTTAAATGCAATACGTGCTGGAAAATTTGCCTTGATTGTTCCGGTGATAATATTTACAGATGGGCGTTGTGTGGCAACAATGAGATGAATACCAATGGCCCTTGCCAATTGTGCCAAACGGGCTATGGGAGTTTCAATCTCCTTTCCTGCAGTCATTATAAGATCTGCAAACTCGTCGATTACCAAAACAATAAACGGCAAAAACTTATGACCTTTTTCAGGATTTAATTTTCTTCCTATGAATTTTTCATTGTATTCACGGATATTTCTGCATCCGGCGTCTTTCAACAAATCATACCGCTCATCCATTTCAATACAAAGCGCATTTAGCGTGTTTACTACTTTTCTTGTATCAGTTATGATTGCGTCTTCTTCACCCGGAAGTTTTGCTAGAAAATGTTTTTCTATGATGCGGTATAAACTTAGTTCAACCTTCTTAGGATCAACCAAAACAAACTTCAATTGAGAAGGATGCTTTTTATACAAAAGAGATACCAGAATTGCATTTAAACCAACAGATTTTCCTTGTCCAGTTGCACCCGCCATCAGCAAGTGTGGCATGGTAGCCAAATCGACAATAAAATTTTCATTATCGATTTTCTTTCCCAATGCAATGGGTAAGGCAAAATCATTTTTTTGAAATTTCTCCGAACCCAACAATGACCTCATTCCAACTACACTCTTTTTTACATTGGGAACTTCTATACCAATGGTGCCTTTTCCAGGAATTGGTGCAATGATGCGAATTCCAAGGGCAGACAAACTCAATGCAATATCATCTTCCAAGTTTTTTATTCGGGAGATTCTCACACCAGCAGCAGGAATAATTTCGTACAATGTAACCGTTGGTCCTACTGTAGCAAATATTTTTTGAATCTCTATGTCATAATCCTGAAGGGTCTTCATGATCTGACTTTTATTGGCTTCCAGCTCCTGTTGGTCCATTACAATTTTTTCACCTGAATGCTGTGCAAGCAATTCAAGAGAGGGATATTTATACCCTTTCAAATCAGCAATAGGATCATAATTGGGAGATGCCAACACCGTTGCAGCTGTTTTTACAACTGGTTCTTCGACAGGCGTCGCCTTAATTTCTAGAGGAAGATCATCACTGCTTGTTTCGGATGATGAATCAGCAGGCTGAATAACTTCCTCCTTTACAATTGAATCATGCAACTCTACTATATCAGATACTGGTTCTGTGATCACATTCAACGGACCCAGCAAGGGGTCTGCAAGGGGCTTTAGCTGAAAATGATGTGAAGACTCGTCTAATCGATTTCCCTCTGTTAAATCAAGTCGTGGCTGAACTTCCTCTGGAACCGCATTTACTTCTCCTGCTGTTCCAGACAAAGGAATGTCTTGTAAATCAGATGATGATTTTGCTGAAAATACAGGCCATTTGAAAATTGGATTAAACCTCCAAATGACATAAGAGAATATTGACAAAGAAATCAGTGCAAATGTTCCGGCCCATCCAATGACCGCTTTTAACCAACCTGAAACAAATTTCCCAAAGGCACCCCCCCAGTTAAATGCAGATGCAGGTGTAAAAAAAGACGCACTTACACTTAACACAAGCAACCCCAACATCAGGTAACGTATGTTTCTGACCAAAGAAAATACTGATTTATCGAAAAGAAGGTTTACGCCTGTCACAAAAAACAAAGAACAAAACAAAAATGATGCAATTCCAAACCCGTATTCAAAAAATACAAACGCAACATATGCACCAAAGCTTCCGAGCAGATTATTGATCTCTAAATCGTTGGGACGAAGAATCTTCGAACCCATGTCGCGAATTTTATCCTGATCTTCCGTCCAGGTAAACAAATAAGAAGTAAAGGATACAAATAAAAAGAAACATATAAAAAGCAGTGCCGAACCGATAATTTTATGGGTTCTCTCATCTCGAACAAGTGATTTGACTTCGATCACTTCTTCCTTGTCATCAACCAAATTTTCAGCTTCTGTTTCCGCCTTGGTTGATTTTAATCGATTGGCCATTAATAGGTGTCGGTTTTGGATATGTAATTATGGATAAAAATACATCAATTTATTTCCTCAGGAAAGTCCATGCCAAACTAATCCATCCTAAAATCATTAACAGTCCACCCAACGGTGTGATCAGCGCAATAGCAGGAGGAAAATCAATTTTCATCAATTTCAAATAAGTCAACAGGTAGAGAGAACCTGAAAAACAAATTATTCCAGCGGAAAAGAACCTCCAGACATTTAATAACATTCCCTTCTGATGTTGTGTGTATATGAGTCCAACGATTAAGATTGCCAATCCATGAGTCAACTGGTAATGCACAGCAGTTTGAAATGACTGTAAAGATTCTGGTGATAGCAAAGCTTTCAAAGCATGTGCGCCAAATGCACCTAGTATAACTGCAACTCCGCAATAAAAGGAGCCAATGATAAAAATTCTTTTATTCATTTTTCAATTTTTTTTCAATCAAATCAATAAAGCATTCACTGTTGTTAATATGCAGCGTTGCTTTACTATAAAATGATACTCTCTCTGCCAGTTTGGATGTGATGAATTTTTCCAATTCATCTTCAGACATCCCGGCAATGAGCGGCCTATGATCTTGCCCTTTTTTTAATCGATCTACCAACATTTCAATAGCAGGATTCATCCAAACTGTAAAACCGTGTTGATTCATGAAATCCATATTGTCATGGTAACAAGGCGTTCCGCCACCGCAAGAGACTACAGCATTAACACTACTAATATCAATCGAATATTTTTTCACAAATGCCCGCAGTGCACTTGCTTCCATTTTTCTGAATTCAACCTCTCCTTCTTCTGCAAACAAGTTTGAAATTGATTTTTTCTCTGCTTTTTCTATTTCTTCATCCAGATCAATAAATGGCACACCCAAATGAACGGCAATTTTTTTACCGCAGTACGACTTTCCAGATCCCATGAAACCCAACAGAAAAATTAGCATTGTAACAAGTATGACACAAATTTACTGAACTTCAAACCAAACTGGTTTGGAGTCATTGTATGAACCATTATAATTGATGAACAATTCTTCTCCATGTTTGATGTCCGTGACAGTTTTAATTGTCATCATTTCGTTTTCAAAATCCATTTCGTATTCACAATTTGCCAAATAGGCATGGTTATAGATAGAAATATAACCCAAGCCAACACAACACTGCAACAACTCACCGCCCCACTCAAAAATATAATCATGTAATCTGGTTTGATCTAGATGCCCTCTGTCTTTTTGTTCCATCACAATAACAGGTGAAATTTCAATGGTAGTTCCTGCAGGTATATCTGCTGTTGCGAAAACACCCCTTCCCCTGCTATCAGTGGGCAAAATCATCAAATACGGTTGTACCATAACTTAATATTGTAGGCTAGAAAACTATGATTAATTTTGCAATAATCAGCCATACAGATGATTCAATTCGATCAGGATATGACCCTTCAGGAACAGTTTGAATTCTTCCAAAAAGAAGAAAACAGGATTGATTTGCCTGAATTTCTCAATGAATTGAACATCAGCGATGTTGCACAGCTGATAGAAGAACATTGGGAACAGGCCACTGAAATCATTGGTCATTTATCCATGCATAGAGCAGCAAGTACTTTCAAGATTCTTGAACTAAGCATACAGAAAGATATTATCAAGGATCTTCAACCCCTCAAAACTGCAGCGCTTTTGAATGAATTGCCTGCAGACGACCGTACAGCCTTTTTGGAGGAACTCCCTACAAAAGTTGTTAGAGAACTGATCAAATTACTAAACCCTGAAGAGCGAAAAATTACCCTCTCATTGCTTGGTTATCCTGAAGACAGCGTTGGAAGATTGATGACGCCAGATTACATAGCCGTTCAATCTGATTGGACCATTGCAGAGGTGTTAGATCATATCAGGGAAGTTGGAAAAGATTCAGAAACAATTGATGTTATATATGTAGTCAACGATCAAGGTGAATTGGTGGATGACGTCAGAATCAGAGAATTTTTACTCTCACCTCAAGATCGTCTTGTCAGTGAATTAACTGATGGTCGATATATAGAATTGAACGTATATGATGATCAGGAAATGGCGAACCAGGTTTTCAAAATGAATAACCGTGTGGCTTTGCCAGTAGTGGATAACAACAATATATTGGTGGGAATTGTAACCATTGACGATATCCTTTGGGTAGCCAATGAGGAATTCAGTGAAGACATGCAGAAAATGGGGGGTACTGAAGCGTTGGATGAGCCCTATCTTGAAATTTCCATCTTCAAACTTTTCAAAAAAAGGATTGGATGGCTGATTGTTTTGTTCATCGGAGAGATGCTCACCGCCACTGCCATGGCAACATATGAAATGGCTTTAGATAAGGCATTGGTTTTATCCATCTTTATTCCGCTTATTATTTCAAGCGGAGGAAATACAGGCTCTCAAGCTTCTTCCTTGATCATTCAAGCATTGACTGTAGGCGAAGTAACCATCAAAGATTGGTGGAACGTGATGCGCAGAGAAATTATTTCCGGAATTCTTTTGGGAGCTGTACTTGGTTTGATCGGATTTTTCAGGGTCATTCTATGGTCACAAATTTTTCCAGCAGTTTATGGTCCTCACTATATACTTGTTGCGGTAGTAGTGGGCATATCCCTTATTGGAGTTGTTCTGTTTGGAACCATCACGGGTTCTATGCTACCCATTGCATTAAAGAAATTAGGAGCTGACCCTGCCGTATCTTCTGCCCCATTCGTTGCAACACTCGTAGACGTAACAGGAGTTGTGATTTATTTCAACTGTGCATATTTCTTCTTGAAGGGGACAATGCTTTAATCAAAAAACAACTATTTCAATGAAAAGGCCCTGGAATAGGACTGATTTACCTGTATACAGCATCAGTTCTAAAAATAAGAGTGAATTCAATTTGAATATCTGCACGTATGTATCTGGCGCAAGTATGTCGCCAAAAAGAATGACAGTTGCGATTTACAAAGGCACCAAGACGTTGGAACTTGCACAAAAAGAAAAATCGATTGTACTACAATTGCTTTCAAACAAACAAATCAACCTCGTCAAAACCCTTGGATTCAAGACAGGCTATGAATATGATAAAATTGCATACCTCGAGAAGAAAGGAATGATTAAAGAGTGGATGAATTTTAAAATTCTGAAAGATGCACTCGCCTACATTCATCTCCATCAAATAGAAGAATTGGATGCTGGAGACCACATATTGTTTCTTTGTGATGTAGTCGGATTCTATAATAACCTTGATGCGAAAGAATTAACTTTGAATCAACTCAGGATGAAAAAAATCATTCGAGGTTAACAGACCATGAAAATTTCTTCCATATTCATTGCAAGACTCACCATTCCAATGGAACCTTTTGTGATTGCAACTGAGACCTGTTACGAGGCGCAAAATATTTATATTAAAATTCAGACTGACAAAGGAATATATGGAGTGGGAGAATGTAGCGCATTCCCCATGCTGGTTGGGGAAACCCAGGACTCATGTTTTTATGTTGGGCAAGATCTGGCAAAAATCATCAAAGGTAAAAATCCACTTGAGATAGAAAATAGACTCAAAGAGTTTGATGAATACATTGCATTTAATTCAACTATAAAAAGTGCATTTGACATGGCACTTTATGATATCGCCGCAAAAGAAAAAAATCTTCCTCTATACAAATATCTCGGTGGTGATAAAAAAGTTATTCAAACAGATTTGACAATTGGCATTGATACACCTCAACAAATGGCTGAAAAAGCAAAACGCTTTATTGCCGATAGTGTAACCATTATAAAGATAAAACTGGGTAAGAATGGAGAAGAAGATGTCGAACGAGTAAGATTAATCAGAGAAGCGGTTGGATCTAACATCAGATTAAGAGTAGATGCAAATCAGGGATGGGACTTTCCGACAGCCGTAAAAACCCTTAAAGCAATAGAACAGTATGACATTGATTTCTGTGAGCAACCAATGCACCATCGGTTGGATGAATTGCTTCCTACACTTAGGAAAGAAGTAAAAATTCCCATCATGGCAGATGAGAGTGTTTTTGATCACTACGATGCTGAGCGACTCATCAAATCTAACAGTTGTGACTATATCAACATTAAACTAGCAAAATCTGGTGGCATTACAGAAGCAATCAGAATTGCAGATACTGCCAAAAAGTATAATATGCCATGCATGCTGGGAGGGATGGTAGAAAGCAGGTTGGCATTGACAGCCAAGGTACATCTTGCCATGGCACATGAGAATATTAAATTTTATGATCTAGATACATGTTTGTTGGGACATTTAGAAGATCCTGTTACAAGCGGCGCCAGATATAACAATTATTTCCTGGAACTTCCGGATGTACCAGGAATTGGAGCAGATATTTCAGAAAATTTTCTTCAACGTATGGAATCAATAACCCTTTAACTTTGCAACATGCAACATAAAAAAGCTTCAGAGTCAAAGGTTGAAATGACAGAACTGGTATTGCCTAATGATACAAATTATTATGGCAACCTCATGGGTGGAAGATTGATGTATTGGATGGATGTGGCTGCAGCCATGGCTGCCTGGAAACACTGCAATGCACCTTGTGTAACAGCATCGGTAGACAATATTTCTTTTGTCTCCCCTATCAAATTAGGTAACGTAGTGCACATCGAAGCGAAGGTTTCTAGAGCATTTAACACTTCTATGGAAATTCACATCAAAGTATGGGGTGAGGATTATACCCAACAATATAAATACCAGAGCAATGAAGCCTATTTCACATTTGTTGCCTTGGACCCCAATGGAAAACCTAGAAAAGTTCCTGAACTCATTCCTGAATCAGAAGATGAAAAGAAAATTTTTGATGGAGCATTGAGAAGAAGACAACTCAGGTTGATACTTGCTAAAAAAATGAAACCTGCAGAAGCCACAGAGCTGAAAGCCTTGTTTGAAAACCAATCATGATGGCACAAGATGGTGATGGCGTCCTCTCATTTTAAATGAAGTACTTTGCTCGATCGCATCCATCACTAGATCTAGAATTTCATCTACACTTTTAGAATAATCAATCTCCAAAGCTGGTTTGAACTGCACTGAAAGATTTGTTCCTTTTTTCTTAAAGATGAGTCCCTTTCTATTAAATGCTCGCCAAAATCCATTGATAACAACAGGAATAACGATGGGCTTCATCTCTTTGATGATAAATGCCGTTCCTTTTCTTCCTGGTGCAAAGGGTTTGGTAGTTCCCTGAGGGAAAGTCAAAACCCATCTTTTTTTTAATGCATCATAAATGCTTTCAAAATCTTTTGGGTCAACATCTCTTTTAATATCCACACCCTTGCTTCTCCATGTCCGTTTAATGGTAATAGCGCCAGCAAGTGTAAAAATCCTTGTGAGCAAATTATCCTTCATGGTTTCTTCAGCCGCAACAAAATTTAGCCCCACAAAAGGATTTAGTAAATAATATGGTAAGCCCAATCGATTTTTTTTACCCCACTTGACAGCACACAAAATATGTGAGATTGCTATCACATCTGCAAAATAAGTTTGATGATTGCTTACAAACAATACATTGCTCTTAGGAAGTCCTTTCAAATGCTCTGTTCCACGGATCGATAATTTGTTGATGATTGCAATACCAGGATAAGTAAATATTCCCACAACAGCAAACACCAATTTTCGAATCAGCTTGAATCGCTTGAGTTTCTTCATATGACGAGATCAAGATAATGAATTTAAATTAAATGACATTCCATTAGCTTTGCGGTTCAAGTATGATTTTAAACACGGTTATTTTTGATATGGATGGACTGCTGATTGATTCAGAACCATTGTGGTATGAAGCAGCACAAGAATCACTAAAACAGTTTAACGTTCATATAGAAGAAGAGGCATATAATACAACAACCGGTCTCAGAACACCAGAATTTTTACAGCATTGGTTCAACGTTTTTGATATAGATATAATGCATTTATCAGCCACCGAAGTAGATATTTTGAACAGAGTAACTCAAAAAATCACTTCGAAAGGCAGCATGATGGATGGGGTTGAAAATGCCATCAAAATATTTGCTGATGCAGGTTTTAAAATCGGACTGGCAAGCTCTTCTCCATACAGTGTGATCGATGCGGTGTTGGAAAAAATACAATTGAAAAATAGTTTTACAGTAGTTTCATCTGCAGAACATCTGGCATATGGGAAACCGCATCCACAGGTATTTCTTGATTGTGCAGCAGCATTAAATAGTGAGCCTACAAGTTGTATTTGTGTTGAAGATTCATTCAATGGATTAATTGCAGCAAAGGCAGCAAAAATGAAATGTATAATTGTCCCTCACCCCTCACAATATGAAATGGACAGGTGGAATATTGCGGATTTAAAATTGAAGTCACTTAGAGATTTAGAGCATGGTTTTCTCAATAAAATACTAAAATAAAAAAGGCCTCGTGTAAACACGAGGCCTTTGGATTATATCAAGAGCAATTTATTTTGCTTCATCTCCACCTTCCATCTTCTTCTTGAGTTCAGCCAATACACCCAAATCACCCAGTGTTGATTTCTCAACCTTGCTTTGAATGTCTTTTACAGCTTTTTTAGTTTTAGCTGCATCAGCTTTTTTCTCTTTAACAACTGCTTCTTTTTCATCAGCTGCTACCTGCTCCCAAATACGTGCGTGACTCAACACAATTCTCTTTTCATTGCGATCGAATTCGATTACCATGAATTGAGCTGTTTCGTCTGCACCGATTACCTTGCCATCTTGTTTTGCAAGGTGACGAGATGGAGCAAATCCTTCCAATCCATAAGGAAGTTGAACCAAGGCGCCTTTATCGTCTTTCTTGGTAACAGTTCCATCATGGAGTGAACCGATAGCAAATGTTTCTTGCAATGCATTCCAAGGATCTTCTTCCAACTGCTTGTGGCCAAGCTGTAGTTTTCTATTTTCCTTGTCAATGTTCAAGATGATGGTATCAATAGAATTTCCAGATTTGGTGAACTCTGAAGGATGATTGAAACGCTTCAACCAGCTGAGATCGCTGATATGAATCATTCCACCAATGCCTGGTTGCAATTCAACAAATACTCCATACGGAGTAATGTTTTTAACCAATCCGCTGTGCTTGCTTCCTACTGGGAATTTCTCTTCGATTTCATTCCAAGGATCAGAGCTGAGTTGCTTGATAGACAAGCTCATCTTTCTACTGTCTTTATCGAGTGTTACAACCTTTGCTTCATACTCATCACCCAATTTGAAGAATTCTTTGGCATTTACCGGTGTATTTGCCCAAGTGATTTCACTTACGTGAACCAATCCCTCTACACCTGGAGTGATTTCCAAGAAAGCACCGTAGTCCTCAATATTTACAACTTTACCTTTTACAGTTGCTCCTTCAACGATGTCGGTTGACAAAGTATCCCATGGATGAGGAGTCAATTGTTTCAAGCCGAGGCTGATACGCTTTTTCTCATCATCAAAATCCAATACAACTACGTTTACTTTCTGGTCGAGTTTCAACACCTCTGAAGGGTGGTTGATTCTTCCCCAGCTGATATCAGTGATGTACAGTAATCCATCAACTCCACCGAGATCAAGGAATGCTCCGAAATCAGTGATGTTTTTAATGGTTCCTTCCAATACCTGACCTTTTTCCAATTTACCCATGATCTCAGCACGTTGTGCTTCGATATCACTTTCAATGAGAGCTTTATGAGATACAACCGCATTCTTGATGGCTTCATTGATTTTCACCACCTTGAATTCCATGGTCTTACCTACGAACTGATCGTAATCTGTAACTGGCTTCACATCAATTTGAGATCCTGGCAAGAATGTTTCCATTCCAAGGATGTCAACAATGAGTCCACCTTTTGTTTTACTGGTAACAAAGCCTGTAACAACTTCGCCAGTTTTGTGCATTTCAACAATGCGTTCCCAAGCACGGCTGATGCGCGCTTGTTTGCGACTGAGGTGAAGATGTCCTTCCCTGTCTTCTTTTTCAACTACCATTACCTCTACCACATCGCCAGTTTTCAAACCATGCATGTCCCTGAATTCATTCAATGAAACAAGTCCATCACTTTTGAAACCAATGTTGATCACCACATCGGTCTTGGTCATACCTACTACGGTACCTTGAACCATTTCACCATCGGTGATCGTCTTAAATGTGCCCTCGTAAACGGCATCATACTTTTGTTGCTCGTCGTTGTTGTAACGGGCAACATTGCGCTTGTCAATGCTCCAGTCAAAATCATCGTGTGCTGTAGCTACTGACGGATTTGTTAGTGTGTTGTTTTCTTCCACTATTAATGTCCTCCTTTTGTTTAAATTTCAAGCTGTTTTGTCAGCCTGATTTGGGGACGGCAAAGTTAGTCCAAATGCCCAAAAGAGCAGCAAAAAACAGTGTGAATTTGGTTGAAAAATGAAGGATTTTAGAGGGAAAAAGGGGATTTTAGGCCATTTATCCTGCAATTTTCTTCATAGCCCCTACCAGTTTGTCAAGTTCCTTGATGGAGGTGTACACGTTGGGGGTAACCCGGACGCCATGAATATTCTCCCAATTGATAGCAACTGCATGAATTTTATACTTGGAAAAAAGCTCTGATGAAACCTCTTCCGGTTTTTTGCCTGCTACTGCAACACTGGCAATTGCACAAGAGAGATGTTTTGAATGAGGCTGATTGAATGAAATCTTCGGATGATTTTTCAACTGATCAACCCAGTAGTTTTTCAAATAACGCAACCTTTCTTCTTTGCGTTGACTTCCCATTACATCATGAAAATCAATCGCTGCACCAATAGCCATTTCAGAAGCGAATGACCTTGTTCCCAATGATTCAAATTTTCTAATATCGGTTCCATCTGGCTCATTGTTGGAAAGCAATGCCCAAACATTTTTTATTTTATCCTTCTTGATATATAATACTCCACTTCCAAATGGAGCACTCATCCATTTATGAAGAGATGATGCAAAATAATCACAACCAAGTTCCGGTACTTTAAATGAAAAGTGACCCAACGTATGTGCACCATCAGCTATTACTTCGATACCGCGCTGATGTGCTGCGTCTGCAATTTTTCTAACAGGCATGATCTGTCCACACCAATTGATGAGGTGTGTAACCATCACAACTTTTGTTTTTGAGGTGAAAGCTTTTATATAGTATGAAGCAATCTCATCTTCATTTTCCAAGGGCAATGGAATATCGATCCATACCAGTTTGATACCATCTCGTTTTTCACGTTGTTTCCAAGCATTGATCATGTTTGGGTAATCCTGCTTCGTCAGCACCACTTCATCACCGGCTTTTAAATTCAATCCAAAAATTACTGTATTCAATCCTTCGGTAGCATTTCGGTTGATCGCAATTTCCTCTGTATCACATCCGCATAGATTTGCCAATCGTTCTCTCAATGGCTCTCTACCTTGGTCGAGAATTTGCCACATATAATAAGAAGGGGCTTCATTGCAATATTGATAATACCTAATATGTGCATCCTGTACTACTTTGGGTTGTGGTGCAACGCCACCATTATTAAGGTTGATGATATTAGGGCTTACCGTATATGCTTCTCTTACCCAAGACCACAATTCTTCCTCTGATGTAAAATTTCCAGGAAGTGAATTTTCAAAAAGCGATTTAACATGGGTTGCCTCAGACGCAAATGCCGGATTTACTGCTCCTAAAAAAGGCAATGCAGTGGTGGCAGTTGCAAGCTGGTTGATGAATTTACGGCGGGTATTTAGCTTCATGTTAGAAAGTTGTAGTGGTTGTAATAGTTATGATTGTTGTTTTTGTTGTCACATAATCAAGATAAAATGAAAACAACGTACGTTAAATTATGGAAAAAATGTAGAATCAACAACAAGAAATGATCAACTTAAAACTTACAACCTATAACCATTACAATTATGTCAACGATTACAACAGTTGTTGCCTTCCAATCGCTCTTGCCGCAATCATCCCACTGCTCCATGCATGTTGAAAATTATATCCACCAGTGATCCCATCAATATTGATCAGCTCACCTGCAAAAAATAAATTTTTATGCTGTTTGCTTTGCATTGACAAAGGATCGATTTCTGATATATCTACACCACCCGCTGTTACAAACTCTTCTTTAAAAGTTGTTTTACCTTTTACATGATATGCATCTCCACATAGTACTTTCGACAATTGGACCAATTTCTTCTGAGGAATATCATTCCAATATGAGTGAAATTGAATATCAGATTTGTTCAATAAATATTCCCAAAGTCTGTTGCTTAATCCAAATTGGTTTTTGACTTGAATAAATCCTCTTTGTATAACTTTTTCATTTTTCAATTTTTCTAACATACTGCTTTCATTGTAATCTGGACACCAGTTTACAAGAACTTCAACATCGTAATTTAATTGATGAAGTTCGATGGCTGCATAAGAAGAAAGTTTCAAAACCGCCGGTCCACTTAACCCCCAATGCGTAATGAGCAAGGGACCTTCCTGTTCCATTTTTAATCGTGGGATCTTCACACTAGCCAACTCAACAGATACCCCCATTAGTTGATGGAGCATTTTGTCATCAATATTGAATGTAAACAATGAAGGCACGGGTGGAACAATATTCATTCCAAGGTTAGATATAAATTCAAAGGATTCAATTTTAGAAAATCCACCTGCAGCCAAACACAGGTAATCTGCATGTATTAACGTGGGTTTATTTTTTTGCAACATTACCTCAAATCCGTTCTCCAATTTAGAAATAGTTGTTACCGTTGTTTGCAACTGTATATCAACATTGTACTTAGCTGCTTCTTTTAAAAAACAATCTATAATGGTTTGAGAGTTGTTTGTAGTTGGGAAGAGTCGGCCGTCTGATTCAGTTTTAAGCACAACTCCTCTCTGTGCAAACCAATCAATTGTATCTTTTGGTGAAAACTGATGCAAGGTTTTGCGCATGAAATTTTTTCCCCGTGGATATGCGCCCAGCAAATCACCCACTTCATTCGAAGCATGGGTAACATTGCATCTCCCACCACCACTTACTTTCACCTTTGAAAGCAGCTTATTTGTTTTTTCAACAATTATTACTTTCAGAGAAGGCGACATCCTCGCTGCATTTATTGCACAAAAAAATCCAGCTGCACCTCCACCAACAACCAGCAATGTTTTCTGATTTATCATTTTCCGATCGTCATGATGGATGTAAAAATTTCAAGTGCATCCCAAAGATTTCCAATTCGAATGTTCTCGTTTTCAGCATGCTGATTATTGTCATGATTGGCGATCGGTATAGTTATGGGTTGTGCATGAAGCTTCTCTTCAAAAATAAACAATGGTAGGCTTCCTCCCAAGGTTGGCAACTGAACAGCTTCATAGCCAATTGCAAGATTAACAGCATTCACTACCCTTTTTGCAAATGCATGTTCCATTGGAGTTTTCTGAGCATTGTAACCGCTTGATAAATGCACCATACAAATTTTATCGTGTTGCATTCTCTCTTCATCCGTAGGCTCACTGTATACAACGTGATATCCTTTTGACTGAATATGCGCAACTACTTTTTGCTGTTGTTTTTTCCAATCATTTCCTACCACAAGCCGCAAATCAATAGATGCAACAGCCTTGGTGGGTATGACGTTTGCTGAAAGACTCCCCACAGCAGCACTCTGAATTCCATTGATATTGAGTGAAGGCAAGTTCAACGATTCATTTAAGGTTGAATTTCTTTCAGGCTTCTTTACTCCCAACTCTTTTTTCATTTGTTCTTCTACTGGCGGAACTTTTGCGAGTGCATTTTTTTCAGCAGCAGTCAAAGGCACTACATCATCATAAAAACCCTTTACAAGCACATTCCCCTCATCATCTTTCATGCTTGCGAGTAATTTCGCTAAATCCATTGCGGGATTGGGAATCCAATTGCCATAATGCCCTGAATGCAACGGACGTTTTGGGCCATACACTGTTAGTTCCATATGAGTATCTCCTCTCACACCAAAGACTACTTGCTTTCTTCCTGATTGATGAACAGGCCCATCACAAATCACCCACATATCACCTTTTAAAAGTTGCTGATACTTTTCAAATATCTCATGCAAATGTGGAGAACCCGCCTCTTCTTCACCCTCAAAGAAAAACTTAATATTAACTGTAGGCTTAACACCCAACTGCTTTAAAATTCCATATGCATTGATGATGGAAAAAACACCTGCTTTATCATCTGAAGCCCCTCGACCATAAATTCTCCAATTGGGATCAATGGTTTCACCTAAATTTTTCCAATCAACAATCGTTGCTTGATTGATCAATGAACCATTGGCCAGTTGTGGCTTAAATGGATGAAGCCCTTTCATCCATTTGGAAGAATCAACAGGCTGACCATCATAGTGAGCGTAGAGTATGATGGTTTCATTTGCACCAGGTGTCATCACCTCTCCATACACTGCAGGAGGCATTCCATTTATGATTGGATTTAACAGCTGAACATTGCTGATACCCTTTTCCTTCATCAACGCAGCAATCCAATCAGCATTTTTCTTGATGCCAGTTTGATCACTTGCTATATTCGGAATTTCCAAAAAAGATTTATATGTGAGGAGAAGATCTCTCTCATGACCAACTCTGTAAGCCCTTACCCGAGTTGTAAGCTGGGCATGTGTTGCCAATAATAAAATGGAGAGCAAAAGGAATGAAATAAACTTCTTCATAATTAAACCTTGAATTGAATGAAGAAGGTACGAAAGATCAATACTCGCTGAACAAAGCAGCGTTGTTTTTTTCTTGGGAGATAATATCTGTAAAGCTGGATAGAATATCAGCCTTGTTCTTTTTTACACAAATAGTATGCTCATAGTGAGCAGAAAATTTTCCGTCTCTTGTTCTTACTGTCCATCCATCATCATCATACACCACATCCTTGGTTCCAACATTGATCATGGGTTCAATGGCAATAACCATATTTTCTCTAAGCTTTGGACCAGATCCTTTTTTCCCATAGTTCGGAACCTGGGGGTCTTCATGCAAATGTTTTCCAAGACCATGACCCACCAATTCTCTAACAACTCCAAAGTGGTATTTCTTTTCAGTGTGCTCCTGTATGGCCTGAGATATATCCCCTACACGATTCCCATTGACTGCTTTCTCAATACCAAGCAGCAACGATTCACGTGTAACCTTCATGAGCAATTGATGTTCTTCCAAAACAGGTGACAATCCAAATGTATAAGCGCTGTCACCATGAAATCCATTTTTATAAACACCTACATCGATTGAAACAAGGTCACCTTCTTTAAGTTCTTTGTTATTAGGAAAACCATGCACTACGGCATCATTCACAGAGATACAGGTTGCAAATGGATACCCTCTATAATTTTTAAAGGATGGAATAGCCTGATGAGAATGAATAAACTCTTCTGCACGTTTATCCAACTGAGCAGTGGTGATTCCGGGCTTTAATATGGATGCGAGTTCTGCTAGGGTGCGACTAACGAGGAGTGCACTTTCGCGGATCAACTCAACTTCTTCGTTGGTCTTGATCCGGATCATTTTAGATAGAGCTTGTTGTTACAGGCTGTCTCCCTTGAATTCTTCCACCAGCAACCAATCCATCATATTGCCTCATCAACAAATGTGTTTCAATCTGTTGTAGTGTATCGAGGATTACACCAACCATGATCAACAAAGATGTTCCTCCAAAAAAAGAAGAGAAAGATTGTGTTACACCAAGTTGTTGTGCAATACCAGGAAGGATACCAATGGCAGCAAGAAAGATTGCACCTGGTAATGTAATTCTATCCATCACCTGACCAATATAGTCAGCAGTAGGTTGTCCAGGCTTAACACCCGGTATAAAACCATTGCTCTGCTTCAAACTATCAGCCATTTGTTTAGGATTGAATATAAGTGCGGTATATAAGAATGTGAACGCAATTACCATGATTACATAAATGGTCATGTACCAGATATTGCTTGGGTCATTAAAAATTCTTGCAACACCTTTTCCTGATTCGAGGTTGGTGAATGAAAACAATGTTGGAAGGAACATGATTGCCTGCGCGAAGATGATGGGCATTACGCCTGATGCATTTACTTTCAATGGAAGAAACTGTCTTGCACCAGCAAGAGACTTGTTTCCGACCAATTGCTTAGCATAGCTCACTGGAACTTTACGTACTCCTTGCACCAACAATATCAATCCCAATACAATTACAATCAAAAATGCAATTTCAATCAAGAACAACAACAAACCACCGCCACCGCGGGTTTGCTTTGCACCCAATTCACCAATGAATGATTGCGGGAGTCGTGCAAGGATACCAACCATGATAATGATAGATGTTCCATTGCCCAATCCTTTGTCTTGAATTTTTTCACCCAACCACATCACAAATAGTGTTCCAGCGGTTAGTACAATGACAGTTGAAATCCAGAAATAGGGTTGATATGCTTCAATCAAAGCATCTCTGCTCACATTTTTCAAGTATGCAACATATGCTGCTGCCTGAAACATGGTAACCAATGCAGTTATGTAACGGGTCCATTGATTGATTTTCTTTCTTCCGCTGTCGCCTTCTTTCTGGATCTTCTGCATTTGTGGCACGAAGATGGTCAACAGCTGCATGAAGATTGAAGCAGAAATGTATGGCATGATACCCAATGCAAAAATGGATGCATTCGTAAATGATCCTCCTGCAAACGTATCAAAAATACCGAGCAGGCCTTTCTTTGCACTTGTAAGATCAAGTTTATTTGGATCGATACCTGGAAGGGAGACATGTGCTCCGAAACGATATACCAAGATGAGCAAGAGTGTGATGGTGATCTTTGACCTCAACTCATCGATGCTCCAAATATTCTTGAGTGTTTGGATGAATTTTTTCACTGAGAAGATTATTTAATGATTTCAACAGATCCACCAGCAGCTTCAATTATAGCTTTGGCTTTTTCACTAACAGCATTTACTTTAAAATCAACTTTCTTGCTGATCGCTCCGTTGCCAAGAATTTTAACCTTGTCCGTACGATTGATAAGTCCATTGATATAAAGATGCTCCATGCTGAATGCAGCAAGTTCATACTTTTCCACCAGTGATTCAACTTGACCGAGATTGAATACTTTATATTCTACTCTGCTGATATTTTTAAATCCAACTTTTGGAATACGGCGCTGAATTGGCATCTGGCCACCTTCGTGACCTTTCTTAGATTTGTAACCTGCGCGGCTTTGTCCGCCTTTGTTACCTTTTGTTGAAGTTCCACCGTGTCCGGAAGCTTCACCGCGACCTAATCTTTTTTCTCTTTTCGTAGCGCCTTCAGCAGGCTTTAAAGTGTGTAGTTTCATTTTTATTGTTTTACTCAACGCAGTCCCCTGAGACCACTCGTATTTCTAAATCAAAGACAAACAGGGATTGTCTTAAAGTTCTTCTACTTTAACAAGGTGTGTCACCTTCTTCACCATTCCTAAAATTTGTGGAGTGGCTTCCAATTCAACAGAAGCATGCAACTTGCGAAGTCCAAGTGCTTCCATGGTGCGCTTTTGACGTTCTGGACGATCAATCACACTTTTTACTTTGGTTATCTTAAGCTTTTTCATATTGAAACCCGAGGGCTGTTTTTACTGGTGATTTATTCAATTAACCATTGAAGACTTTCTTCAATCCGATGGTTCTGGTTTTTGAAACATGAATAGGTTCACGAAGCAATGCCAATGCTTTGAAAGTTGCTTTCACCACATTGTGTGGATTTGCTGAACCAAGTGATTTTGCCAATACGTCGGTAACACCTACGCTTTCCAATACTGCACGCATACTTCCTCCTGCGATCACACCTGTACCATGTGCAGCTGGCTTGATCAATACTTTTGCAGCACCTTCTTTAGCAAGTTGATCGTGTGGAATGGTACCCTTCATTACAGGAACTTTGATCAAATTTTTCTTTGCATCTTCAATTCCTTTGGTGATGGCTTCCTGAACTTCTTTGGCTTTGCCAAGTCCATGTCCAACTACACCTTGCTCATTTCCAACAACTACGAGTGCAGAGAAACTGAATGCACGACCGCCTTTGGTTGTTTTCACAACACGATTGATCGCAACTACTTTTTCCTTCAACTCTAGGTCGCCGGCTTTAACTCTGCTGAAATTTACTTTTGACATCTAAATATTGATTTGAATGAATTAAAATTTAAGTCCGCCCTCACGTGCACCTTCTGCAACAGCTTTTACTCTTCCATGGTAAAGGAAGCCTCCGCGATCAAACACACAAGATGATAGTCCAAGTGCAGTTGCTTTCTTGGCAATTGCCTGTCCAACCAACTTGCTTTTCTCAGTCTTGGTTCCTTTCTGTGCAACGATCTCCTTGTCTTTAGAAGACGCAGCTGCCAAAGTTGCTCCATTGATATCATCAATCAACTGTGCATATATATCAGTATTGCTTCTGAAAACAGCAAGCCTTGGTGATTGAGCAGAACCTGATACCTTCTTGCGAATGGTATATTTGATTCTTTGTTTCCTTAATGATTTTACGTTCATCTTTTTATAGTTTTTCCTGATGCTGCCAGGATGTTTAATGATTATTTACCAGCTGCTTTACCTGCCTTACGACGGATGTATTCATCCTTGTACTTCACACCTTTTCCTTTGTATGGTTCAGGTTTTCTCAAGCCCCTGATTTTAGCTGCTACTTGTCCGAGCAATTGCTTATCAATTCCCTCGAGGAAAATTCTTGGATTGTCTCCCTTTTCCTGGGTTGTTGAAACTTTCAATTCTTTTGGTACTTCAAAGATGATGTTGTGAGAATAACCCAAAGACAGATCAAGAATATTTCCCTGGTTGGCTGCTTTGAAACCCACACCCACCAATTCCAATTCTTTCTTGAAACCGTTGGTTACACCACTCACGAGGTTGTTCACCAATGCTCTGTACAATCCATGCAACGCACGGTGCCTGATTTGATCAGTTGGTCTTTTAAAATCAACAACATTATCATTGATCGTAACTGTGATATCACGATCAATCTGTTGTTTCAATTCTCCTTTGGGACCTTTTACGGTTACAACATTATCACTCCCCACTGTAAGGGTTACACCTTTTGGAAGTTCAATGATTTTTTTACCTATACGAGACATAGTAGTTTTTTTTAATAAACGTGACAAAGTACTTCTCCACCAACATTTTGAGCTTTTGCATCCTTATCAGTCATCACACCTTTTGATGTTGAAAGGATTGCAATACCCAAGCCATTTTTAACCCTCTTGAATTCAAGTGGTTTAGCATATTGTCTCAAACCCGGACGAGATACTCTTTCCATGGTTTTGATCGCAGGCTCTTTGGTATTTGGATCATACTTCAAAGCTATTTTGATAACACCTTGTTTGCTGTCGTCTTCAAACTTGTATTTCAAGATGTATCCCTGGTTGTACAGAATTTCAGTGATGCGCTTCTTCAAATTAGAAGCTGGAATCTCGACGATTCTGTGTCCCGCCATTTGTGCATTTCTAATCCTCGTTAGAAAATCTGCAATTGGATCTGTTGTCATATTTTGTCCCTCCTTAGTCCCTGTTGATCGGGAGTATTTCGGTTTAAGTTTTAAGTTTAATTCTGTTGATTACCAGCTTGCTTTTTTAACACCTGGAATCTTTCCTGCCAGCGCCATGTCGCGGAAAGTTACCCTAGAGAGTCCGAAGAATCTCATATAACCTTTAGGACGACCAGTCAATTGACATCTGTTTTTCAACCTAACTTTTGATGAGTTTTTAGGAAGCTGGTCCAATGCCGACCAATCACCTGCTGCTTTCAATGCTGCACGCTTTTCAGCAAACTTGGCAACCATTTGTTCCCTTTTTCTCTGTCTGGCTTTTACTGATTCTTTTGCCATATGTTACGTTTAGTCTTTTTTACTGTTTTTGAATGGCATACCCAACTCTTTCAAAAGCTCGTATGCTTCTTCGTTTGTTTGTGCGGTTGTTACGAAAGTGATATCCATTCCGGTAATTTTCGTAATCTTATCGATGTCCATTTCTGGAAAGATAATTTGTTCTGTTACACCCAATGTATAGTTTCCTCTTCCATCAAATGCCTTCTCACTTACTCCTTTGAAATCACGTACACGTGGAAGTGATGCAGAAATCAAACGATCAAGGAATTCAAACATCTTCACACCACGGAGCGTTACACGAGCGCCGATGGGCATGTTTTTTCTCAACTTAAAGTTGGAGATATCTTTCTTTGATCTTGTTGAAACTGCTTTCTGTCCAGAAATCATTGTCAATTCGTCCAATGCGATGTCGATGAGCTTTTTATCAGCCACAGCGCCATTCACGCCTCTGTTCAAACAGATCTTATTCAATTTTGGAACTTGCATTACAGTGCTGTAACCAAATTTCTTCATCAAAGCGGGTACCACATCTTTTTGGTACTTGGCTTGCAGTCTGGGTGTATATGTTGCAGTACTCATTATTTAATTACCTCCCCTGATTTTTTAGATACTCTTACCAATTTTCCGTTCTCTCTGGTTCTCTTCACTTTTGTACCAGCTTCTTTCTTAGCATCCCACAACATTACGTTGCTGATATGAATGGAAGCTTCTTTTTTGATCAAACCACCTTGTGTGTTTTGTGCAGAAGGCTTGGTATGACGTGTTACAATGTTGGCGCCTTCAATCAATACACGAGATTTTTCTGGATACACCTCAAGCACCTTGCGTGGCTTCTTGAGATCCTTGTCATCTCCTGAGATGATCACTACGGTGTCACCTTTTTTAATGTTGAATTTTGGCTTAAATCTGTTGCTCATTGTCTTTATTTTATGCGTGTTACGCAGTTTTTTTAATTAGAGTACTTCCGGTGCGAGTGAAATAATCTTCATGTAACCCTTGTCTCTCAACTCACGGGCAACTGGACCGAAAATACGGGTGCCTCTTGGTTCATCAGCTTGGTTGAGCAATACAACAGCATTGTCATCAAAACGGATATATGAACCATCTTTTCTACGGAGCTTGTTTTTCGTTCTCACGATAACTGCTTTTGCAACTGTTCCTTTTTTAATACCACCGGCAGGGATGGCATCTTTCACAGTTACTACAATCTTATCGCCAATCTTAGCGTAATCTTGACCGCTGTTACCCAACACGCGGATACACAATACTTCTTTGGCACCGCTGTTGTCTGCTACATTCAATCTGGATTCTTGCTGAATCATTTTGTTTTATTTTAAACGGCTTTCACCGTTGAGTTGAACGATTTATAGTTTATTACTTTGCTTTTTCAATGATCTCGACAAGTCTCCAACGCTTTGTTTTGCTCAGAGGTCTTGTTTCTTCAATTTTTACCACGTCGCCAGGTTTTGCCTCATTCTTTTCATCATGTGCATGGAACTTGGTAGTCTTCTTTACGAATTTTCCATAAATAGGGTGCTTCACTTTTCTTTCCACTGCAACTGTGATGGTTTTGTTCATCTTGTCGCTGCTTACAGTCCCTGTTTTGGTTTTGCGTAGTTTTCTTTCAACCATTTCTTTTCTTTTTATCTTTCGGTGTTACCGAAATTCGTTTTTAATGTATCTCTTGATTTAAGCGAGTGTTCTTTTTTTCAATTCTGATTTAAGTCTCGCGATATCCTTTCTCAATGAACGAATGCTCATAGGATTCTCAAGAGGAGTGATCGCATGTGCGAACTTCAATTTCTTCAAACGAGATTCATCTTCTGAAATCTTTGATTTGATATCTGATTCACTGAGTGATGCGATGCTTTTTAAAAAATCAATCTTTTTTGACATGACCTGATAATTTACTTGTTATGCTTACGCTGCGAAATCTCTGCGCACAATAAATTTAGTTTTAATAGGAAGCTTTGCAGCAGCGAGGTCCAACGCCTCTTGAGCAACTTGCAAGCTCACACCTTCCAATTCGAAGATGATTCTTCCTGGTTCTACTACGGCTGCCCAGAATTCAGGGTTACCTTTACCCTTACCCATCCTCACTTCCTGTGGCTTGCGGGTAATAGGCTTATCTGGGAAAACACGAATCCAAACGTTACCTTCTCTTTTCATCGCTCTTGTAAGTGCCTGACGAGCAGCTTCAATTTGTCTATTTGTCATCCACACAGGCTCAAGTGCCTTGAGTCCAAATGAACCAAAAGCCAATGTTGTTCCACGCTTGGCCACCTCACGGATTCTGCCTTTCTGCGCCTTTCTGTGTTTCGTTCTTTTTGGTTGTAACATGCTAGAGTATTTTTAATGAATACTTTTAAAATTTGATTATCCTCTGCGGTCTCTTCCACCACCTCTTCTGTCATCTCTGCCTCCACCTCTTCTATCATCCCTTCCACCGCCACGCGCATCTCTTCTTTCAGCTGCTTCTGATTTTCCGCCAACAAAATTTGGATTCAAATCACGCTTTGCCAACACCTCACCTTTACAAATCCATACTTTGATACCAATCTTACCATATACAGTTTGTGCAAATACTGAAGCATAATCAATGTCCATTCTGAAAGTGTGCAATGGAACCCTTCCTTGTTTGATCTCTTCAGAACGTGCAATTTCAGCACCACCAATACGGCCACCAACTTTGATTTTGATTCCTTCAGCGCCTAATCTCATGGTAGATGCGATTGCCATTTTGATCGCACGCTTATAGCTAATACGGTTTTCAATTTGTTTTGCGATGGTCTCACCAACAATATTCGCATCCAATTCTGGTCTGCGGATTTCAAGAATGTTGATTTGAACATCTTCTTTACCAGTGAGCTTCTTCAACTCTTCCTTCACCCTGTCAACTTCTCCACCACCTTTACCGATGATGATACCAGGTTTTGAAGTGTGGATGGTAACAATCAGTTTATTAAGTGTGCGCTCAATCACAATCTTGGCAATGCCACCTTTGTTGATACGGGCGTTTAAGTAGTTGCGAATCTTATTGTCTTCAATAAGTTTGTTCGCATAATCTTTTTTATTGCCATACCAGTTGCTTTCCCATCCGCGGATGATGCCTAACCTGTTGCCAATTGGATTCGTTTTTTGACCCATTATAATTCAGTTTGTTTGTTCTTAATTTTTTGCATCAACAATTACAGTTACATGATTGCTGCGTTTGCGCATGCGGTAAGCACGACCTTGTGGCGCAGGCAACATTCTTTTGATTGAACGTGCACCGTCTACAAAAATGGTTTTCACCACCAATGCTTCAACGTTGCCACCTTCGTTCTTTTGCTTCCAGTTGCTCACTGCAGACATCACCAACTTGCGGAGGGGAGTTGCACTGTGCTGAGGATGATGCTCAAGAATCGCTACTGCTTCCTCAACTTTCATTCCACGGATATGATCCGCCAACAGGCGCATCTTGCGTGGTGAAGTGGGATAGTTTCTCAATTTAGCTACTGCTTCCATAATTTTATTTTTCATGTGTCGGATACAAATCCAACAACTATTAAACTACTTTTTTACTTGAGTGTCCTTTGAAATTGCGTGTTGGCGCAAACTCACCTAATTTATGTCCAACCATAAACTCGGTTACATACACCGGAATAAATTTGTTTCCATTGTGCACAGCAAATGTGTGTCCTACGAAATCAGGTGAGATGGTGCTTCTGCGGCTCCATGTTTTCACCACTGCTTTCTTTGATTTGCCATCATTCATGGCAACCACTTTCTTCTCCAACTTTGCCGCGATATACGGACCTTTTCTTATTGAACGAGCCATAATTATTTCTTGTTATGTGTTCTGATTATTTAGTGAGTTTACTTCCGTTCTTTCTTTGGATGATCAACTTGTCACTTCCTTTTCCAAGTGTTCTTGTCTTTTCACCCTTTGCATATTTACCGGTGCGGCTGCGTGGATGTCCACCTGATGCCTTTCCTTCACCACCACCCATTGGGTGATCTACTGGGTTCATGGCAACACCACGGTTACGTGGACGAATACCTTTCCAGCGGTTTCTACCAGCTTTACCCATGCTCTCCAAGCTATGATCTGAGTTTGAAAGCACACCAACTGTCGCAAAACAGTTGATCAATACTTTTCTCAATTCACCTGAAGGCATTTTCAATACTGCATATTTTTCTTCCTTGTTGGTCAATTGGGCAGATGCGCCGGCAGAGCGGGCAATCTTTCCACCTTGTCCAGGTTGCATTTCAATGTTGTGCACATTTGTACCCAGTGGCATGTTCTTCATCATCAATGCATTTCCTATTTCAGGAGCCACTGATGGTCCACTGACAACAGTCATTCCAACTTCCAAACCCTGTGGAGCAAGAATGTATCTTTTTTCTCCATCAGCATAGTTCAACAATGCGATGAATGCCGTACGGTTTGGATCGTATTCAATAGAGGCAACGGTTGCAGGGATATCAAACTTGTTACGCTTGAAATCGATTACACGGTACATTTTCTTGTTACCGCCACCGATATAGCGCATCGCACGACGACCCTGTGCGTTTCTACCACCGGTTGATTTTACTTTCTCAAGAAGTGATTTCTCAGGAGTGGAAGTGGTGATTTCTGCATACGCATTACCAATTCTCCATCTTGTTCCTGCCGTTACTGGTTTGTACTTCTTTAATGCCATTTCTTTATTTTTTTACCCGAAGGAATTTTTAAATAGTTGAATACAAATCGATGGAATCTCCCTCACCTACCGTTACAAAAGCTTTCTTATAAGAAGGCTTTCTTCCGCTGATCACACCAGCCTTTGTCATACGGCTTTTAGATTTTGCAGGAGCGACAGCTGTGCGAACATCTTCTACGGTAACACCATAAAAATCTTCTACAGCTTTTTTAATTTCCAATTTGTTCGCAAAACGTGCAACTTTAAAAGAGTACACGCGGCTTTTTTCTGAAAGCTGATTGGCCTTCTCTGAAAGAATCGGCTTCACTAGTACATCAGCAATTTTCATATCAATTTTTTAATTCGTTTTTTAATCAATTAAGCTTCAACACCTTCTTCTAAATCTGCAAACAACTTGGCAGCAGATTCAGTCAACACCAATACGTCTGCATTCATTACATCATATGTATTTACATCAGACAATACAGTGGCAAGTACTGAAGGAATATTCCTTGCACTCACAAATACATTCTCTTCAATAGAAGACATGAGATACAATGCTTTCTTATCGTTTACTTTTAAATCCTTCAGCATGGTTGCAAAAACACTTGTCTTTGGTGCTTCCAATTTGAGGTCTTCAACCACCAATACAGCGTTTTCTTTTCCTTTATGGCTGAGTGCACTGATCTTAGCGAGGTCTTTGACACGACGGTTCAATTTGATGTCGTAGCTGTGAGGCTTTGGACCGAAAATAGTACCACCACCTTTGTACAATGGGTTACGGATGTTTCCCTTACGAGATCCACCAGTACCTTTTTGACGATGCAGCTTTCTGCTCGCACCTTTTACTTCAGCACGTGTTTTTACTTTATGTGTACCCTGACGTTGGGCAGCAAGAAACTGCTTAACAGCGAGGTAGATTACGTGATTGTTAGGTTCTGCACCAAAAATCTCTTCAGGCAAATCTACTTTTCTGCCTGTCTTGCTTCCTTTTATTGATAATACTTCTAGTTGCATGTTGATGCGTTGAATTATTTCTGAATATATACGATCGAACCGTTGTGTCCTGGTACAGATCCGCTTACAAGAATGAAATTTTTCTCAGGGAAAATTTTCACCACTTTGAGTCCCTTTAATTTAACACGGTCATTGCCCATGCGACCCGCCATGCGCATTCCTTTGAATACCCTTGACGCATCAGATGAGTTACCGATAGAACCGGGAGCACGCTGACGATCGTGTTGTCCGTGTGATTGCTCACCAACACCACTAAAACCATGGCGCTTTACAACACCCTGAAAACCTTTACCCTTGGTGGTTCCAACTACATCAACTTTCTCGCCTTCAGCGAAAATGTCGCATGTGATTGCTTCACCAAGATTTTTTTCAAGACTAAAATCTCTGAATTCTTTTACAAAACTTTTTGGAGTAGTTGAGGACTTAGCAAAATGTCCTTTTTCTGATGCGTTGGCTCTCTTTTCAACTTTTTCACCAAACGCCAATTGAAGGGCTGTGTAACCATCGCTGTCCTTTGTTTTCACTTGCGTTACAACACATGGACCTGCTTCGATGACGGTGCATGGAGTCTGCTTTCCGTCGGGACCGAAGATACTGGTCATCCCAATTTTCTTACCGATAATTCCTTTCATTGTTTTTAATTTTTGCCCCTTTTCGGTTAAATGGACAGTGAGGTATGACCTCGCTTCAATCCCAGTTTGCTATCGACCTTTTCCCGCTTACCTTCTACTGGTGGGAAGTACCGACAGTAAACAAACCTCGAAGGGCTTGTTTATATTTCAACTCTCTTTAGAGAGATAAAATTTTTTCAGCGCTCCTTTTTCTCATGCCAACGGCAATTAATTGGGAGATGAATGTAAAGAACTATGTTCCGAACGAATCCGGAACCGACCCTCATCAGGCCTTGATTTCAACATCGACACCACTTGGAAGATCCAACTTGCTCAGTGCATCAACTGTACGTGATGAAGAAGTATAAATATCAAGCAAACGCTTGTGCGTACTCAATTGGAACTGCTCACGCGCTTTCTTGTTCACATGCGGAGACTTCAACACAGTGAAGATTCTCTTTTGCGTAGGCAAAGGAATTGGACCAGTAATAACGGCACCCGTGCTGCGCACAGTTTTAACAATCTTCTCCGCCGATTTGTCAACCAAATTATGGTCGTATGACTGCAATTTTATCCTTATACGCTGTGACATATGATTTTAGCCCATTTTTTAATGGGGATGCAAAGGTAAGAATTCAAACCATTCCACACAAAAGATTTGCAATAAATTTTAAATGGAATTTTGAGAAAGGAGGATAAAAAAAGTCCCGGTGGTTACCGGGACTTAACTATTTGACATTCAATTGAATGGATGATGCTAACTATTTCCCTTTCACCCTCGCAATTACTTCCTCAGCAATATTGTTTGGTGCTGGGTTGTAATGTGAGAACTCCATGGTTGAAGATGCACGTCCAGATGACAATGAACGAAGTTGTGTTACATATCCGAACATTTCACTCAATGGAACTTTGGCTTTGATTACCTGAGCACCAGCTCTGCTGTCCATTCCCTCCAACATACCTCTTCTTCTGTTCAAGTCGCCAGTAACATCACCCATGTATTGCTCTGGAGTGATTACTTCCACTTTCATGATTGGCTCCAACAACACTGGCTTTGCTTTACGAGCTGCCTCACGGAAACCAGATTTCGCACACAATTCAAATGACATTGAATCAGAGTCAACCTGGTGGAAGCTTCCATCAAATATTCTGATTTTCATGTGCTCAACTGGATAGTTTGCCAACACACCGGTTGACATAGATTGTTCGAAACCTTTCTGGATGGCTGGAATGAATTCACGTGGAATAGATCCTCCAAAAATATCATTCACAAATTGCATTTGCTTGCCAGGATTTTCTTTCAACCACTCTGCATCTGCTGGTCCCATTTCAAATACAATATCCGCAAACTTACCACGACCACCTGATTGCTTTTTCAAGGTCTCACGATGTTCAATGGTTGCCTGGAATGCTTCTTTGTATGCAACCTGTGGTGCACCTTGGTTTACTTCAACCTTAAACTCTCTGCGCATACGATCAACAATGATCTCGAGGTGCAATTCACCCATTCCACTTAAAATGGTTTGTCCTGTTTCTTCATCAGTCTTTACACGCAAGGTTGGATCTTCTTCCACCAACTTAGAAATAGCCAATCCCATTTTATCAACGTCTGCCTGTGCTTTTGGCTCAACAGCAATTGAAATCACCGGTTCTGGAATAAACATATTTTCCAACACGATTGGATGATTCTCATCGCAAAGGGTATCTCCTGTTTTGATTTCTTTGAAACCAACAGCTGCTCCAATATCACCTGCTTCAATGAAGTCAATTGGATTTTGTTTGTTGGCAAACATTTTCATGATACGGCTGATACGCTCCTTCTTTCCGCTTCTTACGTTCAATACATAAGAACCTGCATCCAAATGACCAGAATATACGCGGAAGAAAGCCAAACGACCCACGAATGGATCTGTCATTATCTTGAAAGCAAGTGCTGCAAATGGTTCTGAAGCTTCAGGCTTACGGATGATGGTTTCACCATTGTCAGGGTTTGTTCCTTCTACTGCATCAATATCTACTGGTGAAGGAAGGTATCTGCACACTGCATCCAACGCTGTTTGTACACCTTTGTTCTTGAATGAAGAACCACACATCATTGGAACGATGCTCAAATCGATGGTTGCTTTGCGAATTGCTTCATGTACTTCTTCTTCTGTGATAGAATTTGGATCTTCAAAGAATTTCTCCAACAATTTATCATCGTATTCAGCAACTGCTTCAATAAGATTTTGTCTCCAGTGATTTACATCTTCTACCATGTCAGCAGGAACAGGAATTTCATCGAATGTCATTCCTTCAGTTTCCATGTGCCAAATGATTCCTTTCATTTTAATGAGGTCAACAACTCCTTTGAAGTTGTCTTCTGCGCCGATCGGCAATTGAAGCGGAACTGCTTTTGCACCCAACATTTCTTTTACCTGGTTTACCACCATCAAGAAATCTGCACCACTGCGGTCCATCTTGTTTACAAATCCAATACGTGGAACTTTATAACGGTTTGCCTGACGCCATACTGTTTCAGATTGAGGTTCTACACCATCAACTGCTGAGAACAACGCGATCAAACCATCCAAAACACGCATAGAACGTTCTACCTCTACAGTAAAATCCACGTGACCTGGAGTATCAATGATATTGAAATAATATTTTTTTGTGTCAGGAGTCGCCTTACCCAATACAGTAGGGAAATTCCACTGGCAGCTTACTGCAGCAGATGTAATGGTGATACCACGCTCTTTCTCCTGCTCCATCCAGTCAGTCGTAGCTGCACCATCGTGCACCTCACCGATCTTGTGAATCATTCCAGTATAACGCAAGATGCGCTCTGTTGTGGTGGTTTTACCAGCATCGATGTGTGCGGCAATTCCGAAGTTGCGTTGAAATTTTAAGTCTGCCATGACTAATTGTATTGTTTAATTTATTTTTCGTTCGAGCCTTTCTCAAGGCTGTTTTTGCGGGTGCAAAGTTAGTACAAGCCGGGGAGATATGGAAATAAAAAAGGACCGTTTCGTCGGTCCTTTTGTTAAGATTTTATTCAGTTGTAATTACACCCTGAAGTGTGCGAATGCCTTATTGGCTTCAGCCATACGATGTGTATCTTCTTTCTTTTTGAATGCACCACCTTCCCCTTTGCTTGCTGCTACGATTTCGTTGGCGAGCTTATCAGCCATGCTGCGACCGTTGCGCTCTCTTGCATAACGCACCAACCACTTGATGCTCAAAGAAATTTTTCTATCTGGACGAACTTCAGATGGAATCTGGAAAGTTGCACCACCGATACGACGGCTTCTCACTTCAACAGCTGGAGTAACATTTGACAATGCTTTCTTCCAAATTTCATATCCATCTTCACCAGTCATTTTTGCTACTTTCTCCAAAGAATCGTAGAAAATGGTGAGTGATGCGCCTTTCTTTCCCTGCCACATTACGTTGTTCACGAAACGAGTTACCAATGTGTCATTGAACTTTGGATCTGGCGCGAGTGGTAATTTTTTTGCTCTGGTCTTCCTCATCTATATTAAGGTTTCGATGTTATTTGTTTATTTTTTAGCTTTTTCACGCTTAGTACCATACTTAGAACGGCTCTTCTTTCTATCCTTCACACCAGCAGTATCCAAACTACCTCTTACAATATGGTAACGTACACCTGGTAAATCCTTCACACGACCACCTCTGATCAATACAATCGAGTGCTCCTGAAGATTATGACCTTCACCTGGGATGTAGGCAATTACTTCCACTTTATTTGTCAAACGCACCTTCGCTACTTTTCTCAAAGCTGAATTCGGCTTTTTAGGTGTAGTTGTATAAACCCTGGTGCAAACACCACGACGCTGTGGACACGCATCAAGGGCCCTTGATTTACTTTTGGCCTTGATGATCTCTCTTCCTTTTCTAACTAATTGTTGAATTGTAGGCATGCTACCCCTTTTTTTAACGGGAGGGCAAAGGTAGGAGCTTTTTTCTAAAAAGCAAAGCCGTGATTTAAAATTTTATAGAGGAAAATCAGGCGTTTGCCTTTACCATCCAACCAAAGGAATCAGGGGCAGATCCATCCCTCAAGGCTGCCATAGATTGCTTGATTTCATCTGCTATTGGCATTTTGGATGCATCCAGGCTGATATGGGTGTCTTTATATTGAAGTCCAGAGATTTTGGAAACAGTAACGGCAGTTCCGGCGCCAAAGGCTTCAGTGAGTGTACCGTTTTTATACCCAGCAACAAGTTCATCAATGGAAATCTCTCTTTCCTCAACCACTTTCCCCAATGAACGCGCCAGATCAACAATGCTCTTGCGGGTGATTCCATCGAGTATGGTGCCAGCTTCAAGAGATGGCGTAATGACTTTTCCATCCAATACAAAAAACACATTCATCGCACCACACTCTTGAACATACTTGTGCTCAAATGCATCCATCCATAAAATCTGATCAAAGCCTTTTTCTTTGGCAAGTTTTGCGGGATAAAGAGATGCTGCATAATTGCCAGCTGTTTTTGCATATCCCACACCGCCTGGTGCTGCACGTACATACTGCTCTTCAACGTATATGTTAAGTGGCTTGGAAAAATATGGACCAACCGGACTCAAAATGATCATGAAATAGTATTTGGAAGATGGGGCAACACCTATCACTTCATCCGTTGCAAACATAAACGGACGAATATACATTGCATGATCTTCTGCAGTAGGAATCCATTTATCTTCCAATTTCAACAATTGCTTCATGCCTTCTATGAAATGAAATTCAGGAACATCGGGCATTGCCATACGATGAGCAGATTTATTGAAACGTTTTAAGTTTTCGTATGGCCTGAAAATTGCTGCACTGCCATCTTTCATCCTAAAAGCCTTGATGCCTTCAAAGATCGACTGACCATAATGCAAGGTTGCCAAGGAAGGATCAAAACTGAGGGGTGCATACGGAACAATTTCTGGATCACACCATGCTCCATCTTTGTATTCTGCCAACAACATGTGATCTGTAAACAATCTACCAAAAGGAAGATTATTGAAATCTGTAGTTGACAATTTAGATGTTGCCGCTTTTGTTATCTTTATTGTTCCCTGATGCATAAAAAATATTTTTGCAAAGAAACAAAATCAACGGCCAACTGCAAAGTAAACTCAGCACATGAATCAGATAGAAAAAGTTAAAATACCGCTAACTATACTGTCAGATCTTTACAAAGATGTGTTGATTAGTGAACCAGGTCAAATTGAACCAACCAATAAAAAAAAGCTAAATGCTGTAGTGCTGGTTTTCACAGATAATTACACTTCCGCTGAAAGAGACGAACTGCTCTCAGGGATTTTAACTGCATGTAAACTAAATGAGTCTAATTCAATTGTACTAAAATCAACAAACCCTAAGAACGAAAATCTTCTTTCAATCAAAGAAAACTACGATACCAAAAATATTATACTCTTTGGCATTGATCCGGTCGAATTCGGACTACCCATTGCCTTCCCTCATTTTCAAATACAAACATCAGATGGAATCAAATATGTTTCATCTCCAGGACTAGAGGAAATGCTGAAAGACAAATCATTAAAAGTGAAATTGTGGAACAGCCTCAAGCAAATTTTTCTTTGATGAAACAATTAATATTTGCATCCAACAACATTCATAAAGCAGATGAAATTCGTGCACTGCTAAACAATGGTTTTGAAATCATCACTTTAAAAGAAGCAGGAATTGATATAGACATTCCAGAGCCACATGAAACACTTGAAAAAAATGCAAGTGAGAAATCAACTACTATTTTCAAAATCACACAAAAAGATTGTTTTTCAGAAGATAGTGGACTGGAAGTAGCAGCGCTTCATGGTGCACCGGGTGTCAGGTCTGCAAGATATGCGGGCGATACATCCAACGCAACTGATAATAATATGCTGCTCTTAAAAAATATGCGTGACATTTCAAATAGAGAAGCCCAATTTAAAACAGTGATTTCATTGATACTGAATGGAGAAGAAATATTTTTTGAAGGTACCTGTAAAGGATCGATTGCGTATGAACCCAGTGGCGTAGATGGATTTGGATACGATCCGATTTTTATCCCCGAAGGACACAACCAAACATTCGCAGAACTTGGCTTATCCGTAAAATCAAAGATCAGTCATCGTAAAAATGCCATTGCAAAAATGAATGACTTTCTACAATCTATCAAGTAATAAACCAAATGAGAAAAAACAACATTGAAATACCCACTGCTCCTTGCTTTACTACCAAAATTGATATACAAATATCAGACATCAATTATGGTGGGCATGTTGGAAATGAACGTTACCTGCTGTTTGCACAAGAAACAAGATTAAGATTTTTATCAGAACTTGGTTTTTCTGAAATAAAATTTGGTGAACACGGACTGGTACTGGCCGAGGCAACTGTAGAATATTTTCATGAGCTTTTTTACGGAGACCAAATTACTGTCGAGCTCTCCATTGGAGAAATTGGAAGAGCAAGTTTTGAATGTTTTTATGCAATTGAAGTCATCAGAGCTGAAAAGAAAATGATGGCTGCAAAAGTTGAAACCAAGATGGCTTGCTTCGATTACAGCGAAAGAAAAATAAAATCAATTCCAGACCATTTGAAAAAGATATTGGAGCACTGTGCGCTCGGGAATCCTCTATCAGGAATTCCAAATCTCCCATGACGCATCCGCCTGAATTCGCAGCATGTCTTTCCCATTCTCTATTATTGCCCCCATTGCTTCACCATTTTGTAAAAAGATTGTTTTATCTGGATTGTATACCAGATCAAACAAATAGTGTGAAGGCGTTAAGTGTTGGTATGGAATCGAAGGAGCCGATTCTGTATTTGGGTACATCCCAAGTGGGGTAGTATTGATGATGAGTGTATGTGAATCAAGCAATGACTTATCAATATTTTCATATGAAATTACATTTGTAGAACTTGGACTTCTGCTCACCTTTAAAAATGAAATATTTCTTTGCTTGAGTGCATAGTAAACTGCTTTTGCTGCGCCGCCTGTGCCCAATACCAAAGCACGTTGATGTGAAGCGTTCAGTTTTACATCAAGTGATTTCCCAAATCCAATAACATCTGTGTTGAATCCAATTTTTTTTCCTTGATGGATTTTAATGCAATTGCACGCTCCTGTTTCTTTCACAATTTCATTTGCTTCATCTAAATATGGAATTACTTTCTCTTTGTATGGGATGGTTACATTCAATCCGGCAAGTGTTGGATGTAGCTGAAAAACATCTTTGATCCCTTCAATATTTTCGATAGGAAAATTTTCATAGATGCAATCGGTCAGACCTTCATCCATGAACTTATTAGTAAAATATTTTTTTGAGAAAGAATGCGTGAGTGGATATCCGATTAAACCAAAGGTTTTCATCAATCCTTATTACTTGTTCAAGAATAAACTGAAAGTATCACCGCGCAATCCTATACGCATTGCTTCCAATGCAATTATTTCTGAAGGAGCAATATTACCAAGGTTTACATTGGCACCTAGCAACTCAATGAAATACAGTTGTTGTGCTTTTTGGGGTGCTTCCCAAAGGATTCTTTCACCAGGAATCTTTGTTAAAATTTCCTGTACCAATCCTTCACGCACTTCACCACTGCCCCTATATATACCAACATTTCCAGCTTCGCGTGCTTCGGCGATTACATATGTTGCTCCTGCACTCAATTCTGCACTCATCAACTCAATCCATTTATATGGAGGAATGATATGTGCGGCATCCTTGCTTCCAACTTCACTCAACACTGTACCGATGGCACTAAGCTTTTCAATGTATCCGCATTTTTCTGTGTGTGGGATGGTAATAGAGCCATCGCTTACTTCCATGTATTGAATACCAAATTCTTTACAAAGAGATATATAATCATTGAATTGATTACGAATTAGAAATGCCTCCATCAAGGTTCCACCAAAATAAACAGGGATTCCATTGGACTGATATAGATCAATTTTTTCACGCAGCTTGGGAGTTACATAAGCCGTTCCAAAACCAAGTTTGATCACATCAACATGTGGAACTGCATTCTCTACAAATTGTTTCGCTTCTTCTAACGACAATCCTTTGTCCATTACCATGGTGATGCCTTCCTTCCTAGGCTTGGCATACCGCTCCGGCATTTGAGATAAACTAAAGTTCATGGGCTTTAAACTATGCCGCAAAGTTACAAAACTGCAGATGAATTGCCATATCGAATTAAGAGGGCCCTAGATTCTTTTTCTACGCTTGTATTTAAGTAAGAGATCAACCACTTGCGGGAACTTAACTGCAGAAGGAAACAATTTTAAAAATTGTTTTAACTGCTTGGGATGGGTTTCTATAGAATCCTCCAGGACTGTTATTCCTTCTTTTATATGCCCTTGTGAGAGAAGGACAGCGCTTTCGTAAAAATTAAAAATTGATTTATCGCCTGCTTTGGCTCTTGCAAATTCAATTTGCTTTTCAGCTTCAGCAAATTGTTGGTTATCAAACAATGTTCTGATGAGGGCTTCCCATCCTTTGATATTTTTTGGCTTTGCCTGAACCACAGCCAGAAAATAATGCACTGCATCCTTAAAATTTTCTTGCTTCAAATAACACTCCCCCATTAAAAAATTGAAATCCGGATCGAGGCGCTTGATCTTCAAGGCCATCTCTAAGTATTTAATTGCCTGTTGATACTTAGATTCCTTGATGTAGGTATTGGCAATCTTTTCATATAATTTGGGTTCATCCGGATTCAGATGTGATGCCTTTCTGAAATAAAACCTGGCCTGTGCATAATTCTTGACTTTCTCATAGCAGTATCCGATGGCCTGGTAAATGAGATCCTCTGGACGAGAGAGTTCAATCACTTTTTCAAGACTTTCAATCGCTTCTTTGTAGCGATGCAATCGCATCAACGCATCAGCCATGTTTCGGTATGCATAATCAAATTTTTCGTTGATGGCAATTGCATATTGATATGCGTCTATGGCTTTTTCAAACAAACGTAAACCCTGGTAAGCTGCTGCCAAATTGAACCATGCCAAATCATTATAAGGATGTTCTTCAATGATTTTCATATGCAGCTTGATGCTCTCCTCATTTCTACCTGTAAAGTCTGTCCAGAAACAAATCTTATACAATGCCTCCTCATTGTTTGGCTCGTACTCCAATATCAGCTTCAAGCAATCGAAGATTTTTTCAAATACTTCATAATCGTCATATACATCTGCCAATTCAAACAACAAATCAATTCTGTCTTCTCCTTCAAATCTTTGAATGGCAGCCTCTAGCAATTCAACAGCTTTTTCCTGGTGATCCAATGCCAGATAAGCATCTGTTCTTAATATATAAATGTCGATGTCGTTGCTGTCCAAAATCTCTGCTTTGTCCAAAAGTGCTAAAGCCTTTTTATAGTGCCTGGACGCTATGAGCAAATCAGCTTTTTTGATCAAAAGAGATGATGAGTATGGAAATTGGGAAATTCCATGGTCAGCTGCTTCCATGGCTTTTTGAAGTGCATCCTGGTCGTCAAAATGATCGATGATCCTCTCAAAAGATTCTTCACTCAAAAATCCACCCCCCTTGCCCGTCTTAAGCTTTTCGTAGAGGTTGAGCAATTCACGGATGTCTTCCTGCTCAGGTAAATGGGATCCGCCGGTCATGTTTGACATTTACCTAATTTACTGAAAATGATCGGATTCTGCCCTCTGGAGGCTAATAACTTTTTATCAACATTGCTTTTTCGCAATTCATATTTCTTGTCTGAACCAAAATCAATAAAAAATGTTAATTTTGTGTTACATGACAAGGTTTAATTCCATATCAATTGGTAAAATATTCAAAACAATTGCCGTGATGAGCATAGGCCTCACACTGTCTGTTTGCGTATTTGCCATTGATGGAATTGTGATGAAATCCAAATCTGGGAAATCCTCCTTCTCAAATATGAAGAAGAATCTATCCCTTTCACTTAGAGAAGGATTCTCTTACAAAGACAACAAATCATTTGGATTCAAAAGAAATGGTCATACCGTGATGTTCAACAACGTTATCACCTATCAAAAGGGAAACATCACGTACATTCTTCCTTACAGAAACAAAGTTGTTTTGAATAAATTCAAGACACCGCAAAAGCCTCAATAGGTTTTATCTTTTCTTCTGACTTTCGTCGTAGTTCAACAACCTGTAACCCGAAGTGGGTAAATCAAAATTTTGTATAGGCACTGGTTCAAAGTTGATAGATGTTGCTGTATAAGTTACAGTGCGTTCTCCCAACTTGGAAGTAAACTCCAAAGCAAGTCCTGGCAATTTCCCAAATTGAAAACCTATATCAGTATTATCTGTCAACAGTTCCTTCGAAAAGAATACTTCCAATTGCGTTCCGTCTGCAAGTGTTGCAATTGCCTTGGTGCAATTATACTGCAGGATGTTTTTTGTTTCGGCCAGGTATTCAAAAACAACATGATCAAACTTAGAATTGCGTGACTGAATGTTCTCTTTGGTAACTGGGACCATTATTTTTTGTGCTCCATATTCTTGCAATATGGCGCCTTCACCTTCTCTCGAATTGAAAATAGTGGTTGTTTTACCTACACTGCTGACCAGATCAACTTTGGTATGAGAACCTTTGATTTGCTGAAACGATTTTACATCACTTTGCAGAGGTTGCCCATGAACAGAAGTTGAAACCTGATACACAATGGTTCCTTCAGAAAAAATTTTTTGTCCGTAGCCAAATACTGAAATCAACAATCCAAATGGCAACAGAAAACTTTTCATCGTTTTATTTTTTTGAAGACTTTTCCTTCATGGCATTCACTTTCTTTTGTGTTTCTTGCATTTGCTCAAAGCGTTCTTGCCATTTTGATTTTTCTTTTGGCTTCTTTTTATTGGTTTCTATTTCAGCCAAAATTTTATTATGATCGATGATATAACGTTGTATAACAAACTGCATTACGAGGGTTATCACGTTTGAAACAGTATAATACCAGGTAAGCGCAGAAGGCAATCCATTGAATATACCCAACAACATGATTGGGAAGATATATGGCATGTATTTCAATGCAGGATTTCCTGAATCAGGAGTAGAATTCATGCTATATAATGCGATCAGCAAATTCGTTACGACAGCCAGGATGGTAAAGAGAGACAAATGACTTCCCAATCCAGGTATATTAAAACCCCATTTGAAGATTGCATCAAATGATGAAAGATCTTTTGACCACCAGAATGAAACGCCTCTTAAGTCAATATTGGCATTGAAATATGCATACAATGCAAAGAAGATGGGGATCTGTAAAAGGCCCGGAATGCAACCTCCAAGCGGGTTAACACCTGCAGAACGATACAATTTCATTTGTTCCATACTGAACGCTTGTTGATCACCCTCAAATTTTGCTTTGATGGCATCAAGCTCAGGACGTAAAGCTTTCATTTTGGCGCCACTTACATAAGAAGAATAAATCAAAGGTGATGTTAGCAGGCGAATAAATATGGTTAACAATGCAATGGCTAGTCCATAATTCAATGCATACTTTTGAATGAAATCAAAAACAGGCATCACAATCCATCGGTTGATGTATTTCACAAATGCATAAACACCTTGTCCGAGGTTTACGATGTTCTCCAGTTCAATTTTTTGCGACTTCAATATCTGATAATCATTCGGACCAACAAAGAAGGAGAATTTTAGATTGGCAGCAGATGTAGCTGGCAGGTTAACTTGCATATTTGCAACCGACTGTGAAACTATTTTCAATGAATCCGCTGGCATTTTGCAATTGATATCGACATGACTAAACCCTTGATCGGCAATCAATGTTGTATTGAAGAATTTTTGTTTGACAGATAACCATTTCAAACCTGATTCCCAACTTTTATTCAAACCATCGCGCATGGTGAAATAGTCGTATCCATTTCCATCCAATAACCCGAGCTGCGTCTCTCTTTTTTCAGTTTGGATATCAAGTTCCTGTTGATCAGCCTGTACTTGCCAAACCAGGTTGATGTGATTCTGTGTAAAGAGTTTATCTGCTCCTTTCGTCTGAAGTTCCCAATCCACCAAGTAAGCATCAGGCTTTAAAGAAAATTGGTGAACAATTGATTTTCCAGATGAGTCGCGCAAAGTGAATGCGAGGGAGCTCGATCCATCTGCTTCTTTTTTTACATCCCCTGCTTCAAAATACAGCTCATCGGTTGATGCAGTTTCATTGTTTCCAATATTGATCAAGTAAGCAATCTTGTTAAAATTGGATGCCATTAGTTTTACATCTGAACTATCGGCAGATTTATATTGCTTCAATTCAACAGAAGCAGGTCTTGCGCCTTTGTTGGTAAAGTTTATTTTAACCAAATCATTTTCCAGTGTACGAATGGTCTCTGTGGAAGATCCATTTTGAATCATGGAACCAACAACTGCAACATTTGATTTGGCTGTATCTATGAATGTAGGTGTAGTTGAATCAATATTACTCTTTAAGACAGGCTGCAACGCAGCGAGTGAATCTGCTATATGTTTTTGTTTGGCTTCTAATTCAAGTTGACCCTGACGTGTAAAATAGAAATAACCGATAAAAAGAAAGGCCAGCAACGTAATGCCAATCACCGAATTCTTATCAAATTTCATGTGCTGTAAAATTGAAGGGCAAAGCTAAGCTTTTATGTTGGTTGTAGGGATGATCAGATCAGTTGACCTCCAGCATTCCATTTTTGTCTTTCTTCTGTGCAAACTCTTTTGCGGCCTTGATGAAATGGACAAAAATTGGATGCGGGTTCTCTACGGTACTCTTCAGCTCAGGGTGGTATTGCACACCAATAAAAAATGGATGAGAAGGAATTTCCACAATTTCAACAAGATTATTTGCAGGGTTGATGCCACTGGCTTTCAATCCGGCTGCTTGCAATTGATCAAAATATTTATTGTTGAATTCCCAACGATGACGATGACGTTCTGAAATCATTTCTGATCCATAGATCCTAAATGCCAATGTTCCTTTTTCTATTTTACATGGATAAGAACCTAAACGCATGGTACCTCCCTTGTTGGTAATGGATTTCTGCTCTTCCATTAAATCTATTACTGGATTGGATGTATTTGGATCCATTTCAGTTGAATGCGCGTTGTTGATGCCTGCCACATTTCTTGCAAACTCAATCACCGACATCTGCATACCCAAACAAATACCAAAGAATGGTAAATTGTTTTCACGTGCATATTGAACAGCAAGAATTTTTCCATCAATGCCTCGATGTCCAAATCCGGGTGCAACAAGCAATCCATCCAAACCCTGCAACTTAGATGCAACATTTTCTTTATTGATGTGCTCACTGTGGATGTCTTGAACCACTACTTTCACTTCATTGATAGCACCTGCATGTATGAATGCCTCCAGGATGGATTTGTATGCATCCTGCAATTCAATGTATTTTCCTATGAGCCCAATGTTTACAGTTGCTTTCGGGTTTCTAAGTTTTGTAATAAATCCTTTCCATGCAGTGAGATCAGGCTCAGGGAACCAGGTGATATTGAGTTTCTTCAAACAAATCTCATCCAAATGTTGCTCCTGCATGAGCAATGGAACTTCATAGATACTGCTTGCATCAGCGGCTTCAATAACTGAATCGGCTTTAACATTGCAGAAGAGTGCAATTTTGGATTTCAATTCTTTTGAAAGGGGTTGTTCAGTTCTGCACACTATGATATCTGGATGAACACCATTCTCGCTCATCATTTTTACACTGTGCTGAGTAGGTTTTGTCTTTAACTCTTTTGCTGCTTTCAAATATGGGACCAATGTTAGATGAACAACCAAGCAATCCCCTTCAGGCAATTCCCATTGCAACTGACGAACCGCTTCAATAAAAGGAAGACTCTCGATATCACCCACCGTACCTCCAATTTCAGTAATGATGATATCATAACCAGATTCAGCCAGGAGCTGCATTCTGCGTTTGATTTCATCTGTTATGTGAGGAATAACTTGAACTGTTTTTCCAAGATAAGCCCCTTCGCGTTCTTTGTTGATGACAGATTGATAAATCCTTCCAGTTGTGACATTGTTCGCCTGGGTAGTAAAAATATTTAGAAACCTTTCGTAGTGTCCTAAATCGAGGTCTGTTTCAGCCCCATCTTCTGTTACATAACATTCGCCATGTTCGTATGGGTTCAATGTGCCTGGATCTACGTTGATATATGGATCAAATTTTTGAATCGTTACCTTAAATCCTCTTGCCTGCAAAAGCTTTGCCAATGATGCAGCAATAATACCTTTTCCTAAAGATGATGTAACGCCTCCGGTAACAAATATGTATTTGGTCATAAAAATTGACCGTCAGAAAGGGATAGTGGGGAACTTTCGGAGGTCATACGAAGTTATCACTATTTTAAGGCTTTAAAAAAATTAGATATATGATGTGGATAAGTCGAAAAACCCTGTGTTTAATTCATCAAAGATGATATTTTCTCATCGTAGGTTTTTCTCCATCCAGACAGAAAGCCCCAGTTTTCACCGCTGATGCTTACTTCTTTTCCGACAACTTTTCCAAGATGTTGAACGGGTACTTTAGTAGCCTTCATCACTGATTCAAATTTTTCTTGTTGATCTGCAGCCGCCGTTACCACTACCCTGCTTTGAGATTCACCAAACCAGAAAGCATCCTTTCTGATTTCATTATTAGACTGATGTACATCAAAACCAAGGTCATTGACAAATCCAGATTCCAACAATGTGATGAACAATCCGCCTTCGCTAACATCATGTGCGGATTGGATCAATTTTGATTTAATCAACTTTAGCAAAGTCTGCTGCATTTGGAATTCTTCTTCCAACTCAAAATATGGTGCAGGAGAATATTCAATGTTCAGGATTTTATGAAGATATTCTGAGGAATTTATATCATTGGTTGGTTTTCCAATCAAAAAAATCAAGTCACCTTCTTTTTTAAAGCCCAACGTCATCTTCTCATCAAGACTGTCCAACAATCCAACCATTCCAATGGTTGGTGTTGGATAAACGGCTCCATCAGGATTCTGATTATAAAAGCTTACGTTGCCTCCTGTAACTGGTGTATCAAATTTTTTACATGCATCTCCCATTCCTTTGATGGCATGTACAAACTGATAGTATACTTGAGGATCGTATGGATTACCAAAGTTTAGACAATTGGTTACACCTAGTGGGGTCCCACCGCTGCAAACAATGTTTCTGGCAGCTTCACTGACTGCAATCATAGCACCTTTGTATGGATCAGCATGCACATATCTGCTGTTGCAATCTGTAGTAACTGCGAGTGCTTTACCTGTTTCCTTCACCAACACAACAGATGCATCACTTGGCTCATTGGTTGAAGTATTACCGGTTCCCACCATGCTATCATATTGATTGTAGATCCATTTTTTATTAACGATGTTTGGAATTTCAATCAGTTGTTCTGCAATCTTTTTAAGATCCGCTGGTACAGCAATTGTTGATGGATTAAATGCATTGATTTTTTCAAAATAATTTGGAACGGAAAATGTTCTCTCATACACAGGAGCACCTCCGCCAAGCACCAAACTTTCTGCAGGAAGTTCTGCCTCCAATGTTCCATTCATATAAAACTTGAGGAAACCATCTTTTGTTACATGTCCTATTTCAGAACATGGCAGATCCCATTTTTCAAATACTTCCAACACTTCTTTTTCTCTTCCCTTCTTCACGATCATCAACATTCGCTCCTGGCTTTCACTCAAAAGCAGCTCCCATGCTTTCATATTTTGTTGGCGCATTGGAACTTTATCTAAATGAATAATCATGCCCACCCCACCTTTGGCGCTTGTTTCAGCTGTTGAACAAATGATACCTGCAGCACCCATGTCTTGCATACCAACCAACGCACCTGTTGGAATCAATTCCAAACAAGCTTCCAACAACTTCTTTTCCTGAAATGGATCACCTACTTGAACAGCAGGAAGATCTTGTGCACTGTCTGCTGTAATGTCTGCAGATGCAAATGATGCTCCACCAATTCCATCTTTACCTGTTGCTGAACCACAAATAAAAACAGGATTACCTTCTCCTTCAGCAGTTGCACTTACGGTTTGTCCTACTTTCACAATACCAACACTCATTGCATTTACGAGCGGATTGGTATGATAGCAATTCTCAAAATATATTTCACCACCAACGGTTGGAACTCCAAAGCAATTTCCATAATGACCAATTCCTTCCACAACACCTTTCAGTAAATGACTTGTTTTAGGATCATTGATATTTCCAAAACGAAGTGAATTCAATGCAGCAATTGGTCGCGCACCCATGGTAAAGATATCGCGGTGAATCCCACCAACACCAGTAGCTGCACCCTGGAAAGGCTCGATGGCTGAAGGATGATTATGTGATTCAATTTTAAAAACAACGCCATAACCATCGCCAATATCTGCAAGTCCAGCATTTTCTTCACCTGCTTTCACCAACAGCTTGCTTCCTTCTCTTGGAAGCGTCTTCAACCATTTGATTGAATTTTTATAACTGCAGTGCTCACTCCACATCACAGAATAAGCTGCCAATTCATTGAAATTGGGTGTACGATTTAAAATTTTCTTGATGCTTTCAAATTCCTCTGGAAGTAGCCCCAGTTGCTTGGCAGTTTCTACAGTTGTTTCCATGATGTTGTAAGAGACGCAAATTTACCTAATGCACCCGAAGATATAATCTACAAAGCATACACATTAAAATATTTTATATATATTATATTGTTCGCAATATCAGCGATTTATATGCTTGATCTTTGTTATCCAAGTAACTTTATTCACAATTTTTAGTTGTTTTTTGGGGATTTTGATATTTTTTTTGCGAGTGAGGGTGATTTTGGCGAATTTCGTGCCTTCAAATTATTCAATATGCAATCACTACGTTTTAAAGCAATTGACAACCTTACTTTCTTAAATGATGAGGTTGTGGTACAGAGTCCATCAAAAGTCACTCCAATCTTTGGGGAGAACGTATTTACCTTGAAAGTTGCCAGGGAATATGTAAATGATGAGGCATACAAAAGTTTAGTAAGCTCTATTAAATCTGGACAAAAAATCGACAGGACAGTTGCAAATCAGATTGCAGCGGGAATGAGACAGTGGGCACAAAGCAAAGGTGTAACTCACTACACACACTGGTTTCAACCACTTACCGGAACATCTGCTGAAAAACATGATTCATTCTTTACTTTAAAATCTGATGGATCTGCTATTGAAGAATTTGATGGAAACGCATTAACGCAACAAGAGCCTGATGCATCTTCATTTCCAAGCGGTGGATTGCGTGCAACTTTCGAAGCACGTGGATATACTGCATGGGACCCAACCTCTCCTGCATTTATTATGAATATAGGACAAGGTCTTACACTTTGCATACCTACCATTTTTGTTTCTTACACAGGTGAATGCCTTGACTACAAAGCACCGTTGTTAAAATCAATTGAAGCATTGAACAATGCTGCAGTAGATGTATGTCATTATTTTGATAAATCAGTTGGAAAGGTTACAGCAACTTTGGGATGGGAACAAGAATATTTCTTGGTGGATGAAGGATTGGCGAATGCACGTCCGGATTTGATCATGACTGGTCGTACTGTATTTGGACACACGCCAGCAAAAGGACAACAATTGGAAGATCATTACTTCGGAGCAATTCCAGAAAGAGTATATGCATTCATGAGAGATTTCGAAAATGAATCATATCGCTTGGGAATTCCGTTGCGTACTCGTCACAATGAAGTAGCCCCTTCACAATTTGAGTGTGCTCCGATATTTGAAGAATTGAACTTGGCTGTTGATCATAATACATTGTTGATGGATGTAATGGTAAAAGTTGCCAAGAGACATAAGCTTCGTGTATTGTTGCATGAAAAACCATTTGCAGGAATTAATGGAAGTGGTAAACACAACAACTGGAGCATGGCTACAGATACTGGAATCAACTTGTTGGCACCTGGTAAAACTCCAAAGACCAACTTGATGTTCCTTGCGTTCTTTGTGAACACCATCAAAGCCGTTCACGATCATGCAGATCTTCTTCGCGCTGCCATTGCATCCGCAGGCAACGATCACCGCTTGGGTGCGAATGAAGCTCCACCAGCTATCATCTCTGCCTACATTGGTCAATTCCTTACCAAGGTTTTGAACGAAGTTGAAACCAGAGTGGGTGATAAATTTGATGAGCAAGATGAAGTGATGTTGAAACTCGATATTCATAAGAATATTCCAGAATTGTTGCTTGACAACACAGACAGAAACAGAACCTCACCATTTGCTTTCACTGGAAACAAATTTGAATTCCGTGCTGTTGGTTCATCTGCGAACTGTGGTTACAACATGACGGTATTGAACACCATCATGGCTGAAACACTTTCTTCGTTTAAGAAGGAAGTTGATGCAATGATTGAAAAAGGTGATAAGAAGGAAGTTGCAATCATGCATGTAATCAAGAATTACATCAAAGCTTCAAAGAAAGTATTGTTTGAAGGCGACGGTTACAGTGAAGAGTGGCAGAAAGAAGCAGCAAAGCGTGGATTGCCCAATTTGAAAACTACTCCACTTGCATTGGATTCATTGACAACCAAAAAAGCAAAAGAACTTTTCGAAAAGCATAAGGTATTGTCGCATGTTGAGTTGGAAGCCCGTCATGAAATCGAATTGGAGAAATACATTAAATATGTACAGATTGAAGGTCGTGTGATTGGCGACTTAACAGGAAATCATATCCTTCCAGCTGCCATCCGTTATCAAAACGTTTTGATCGAAAACATCAAAGGTTTGAAAGAAGTCGGATTGAAGCCAGAAGCATACAAAGCACAATTGAATGTACTGAATGAAATTTCAGAGCATATCAACAAAGCCCAATTGCTAACTGAAGAAATGACTGAAGCTAGAAAAGCAGCAAATGCGTTGTCAAGCTCTAGAGAAAAGGCAATTGCTTACTGCGACAAAGTAAAACCATACTTTGATGATATTCGTTATCATGTAGACAAATTGGAATTATTGGTTGACGACTCTGAGTGGGAACTTCCAAAATACAGAGAGTTGTTGTTCTTGAGATAAACTACCACCAGTTTCGATACGCAATCATGAAAAAGCCTCCCAATGGGAGGCTTTTATTTTTAGAAGTTAGTTTTGGAATGGGATTTATTTCATCTTGAATGTTTCCAAAAACTTGGTAGTAAAGTTCCCTTTGATGAAATCTTCGTTGCGCATCAACTGCTGATGAAAAGGAATGGTTGTCTTCACTCCTTCAATCACATATTCACTCAATGCCCTGCTCATGGTATCAATTGCTTCTTTTCGTGTTCTTGCGACTGCAATGATCTTTGCAATCATAGAATCGTAAAATGGAGGAATAACGTAGCCAGCATATACGTGAGAGTCGATACGAATTCCATGACCGCCCGGCTGGTGCAATACGGTAATTTTACCTGGACTTGGTCTGAAATCGTTGTAAGGATCTTCAGCATTGATCCTGCATTCTATGGCATGCATATCAGGATAATAATTTTTACCTGAAATAGGTTCGCCGGCTGCAATTTTGATTTGCTCTTTGATCAAATCAAAGTTGGTTACTTCTTCTGTTACACAATGTTCCACCTGAATACGTGTATTCATCTCCATGAAATAAAAATTTCTGTGTTTATCAACCAGAAACTCTATCGTACCAACACTTTCGTATCCGATGGCTTGTGCGGCTTTTACAGCTGCTTCACCCATCTTCTGACGGAGATCATCCGTCATGAATGGAGATGGAGATTCTTCAACCAATTTTTGGTGACGGCGTTGAATAGAACAATCTCTTTCACTCATATGGCAGACCTTACCATAACGATCGCCTGCTACCTGTATTTCGATGTGGCGAGGCTCTTCAACGAATTTTTCCATGTAGACACCATCGTTTTTGAATGATGCCAATGCTTCAGCTTTTGCAGTATTATATGCCTTTTCAATTTCAGCATCTTCCCAAACAACACGCATTCCTTTTCCACCCCCACCTGCAGTTGCTTTCAATATGACTGGATATCCGATTTCTTTTGCAATTCCTTTTGCCTCTTCTACACTTTCCAACAATCCTCCACTTCCAGGCACTACCGGAACACCCGCTTTTATCATGGTTTCTTTTGCCGTTATTTTATCCCCCATGCACCTGATTTGATCGGGTGTTGGACCGATAAACTTTACACCATGTTCACCACAAATCTCTGCGAATTTTGCATTCTCTGCCAAGAATCCATAACCAGGATGGACAGCATCAGCATTGGTAATTTCCATCGCTGCCATGAGATGAGGGATGTTCAAATATGATTCTGAACTGGATGGTCTTCCAATACAAACTGCTTCATCAGCGAACTTGACATGCAAACTGTCTTTATCTGCAGTTGAATAAACTGCAACTGTTTTGATACCCATCTCACGACAAGTTCTAATGACCCTGAGTGCTATCTCTCCACGGTTTGCAATCAATATTTTTTTGAACGACTTCTTTGAATCTTTGGTCATGCCACAGATTTAAATGAATAATTAAAGCATGTAAACATGCAATTGACTAGATGGGTTCTACCAAGAAAAGCGGTTGATCGTATTCAACAGGTGTTGAATCTTCAACAAGAATCTTTACAATCCTTCCACTCACTTCGCTTTCGATTTCGTTGAAAAGCTTCATGGCTTCAATGATGCAGACTACTTTACCATTTTTAACCTCATCACCTTCTTCAACAAAATTCGACTTGTCGGGTGATGGTCTTCTGTAGAAGGTACCAATCATCGGACTCTTTATGGTCAAAAGGTTATCGGCAGTGGCAGGGGCGGCAGCCTTCGGAGCAGCGGGTGCTGAAGGTGCAGGAGCAGCAGCCACTGGAGCAGCCTGAACAGCTTGTACCTGTTGAACAGGAACACCAGTTACATATTTGTCCTCTTTCTGTTTGATGGTAATCTTAATATCCTTTTCCTCAATGGAAAGCTCACTGATATTAGATTTGTTGACCATTTTAACGAGATCCTGAATCTGTTTTAAGTCCATTTGTAAGATTTTTAGGTCACTAACGGGCGGTAAAGGTGGGGCAAAATTAAAAACCAGCCAAATTAAATTATACCCGTTTTTTAATAAAAAAGCCCTTTTTTGTTTAAAAAAGGGGCGAAAATGCCTAAAAATGATGAAAAAACAGTAAAAACTACTCTTTTACTCTTTCTATATATTCACCGGTTTTTGTATTAATTCTAATTACATCGCCTTCATTTACAAACAATGGAACCATGACAGTGGCACCAGTTGCAACAGTTGCAGGCTTCAAGGTACGGGTTGCAGTATCACCTCTGAGTCCGGGCTCTGAGTAGGTAACCTTAGATACTACTTTATCAGGCAGTTCAACGCTCATTGGTAGCTCAGTTTCAGTATTGATCAACACAGAAACTTCCTGTCCTTCCGTTAAAAACTGAGGTGCATCCACCAGATTTTCAGCAACGGCAATCTGTTCGAAAGTTTCGTTGTCCATGAAATTGAAACCGGTATCATCCTTATAAAGGAACTGGTAACTTTTTCTTTCAACCCTTACCGGATAGATGGTATCCCCACTGTTCCAGGTTTTTTCAATTGATCGGTTGTTGTCAACGCCTTTCAATTTTGCCCAAACTTTGGCTGCAGCCCTTGCAGTTTTATTTTCCCCGAATTCAACGACCGTATAGAGGCTTCCTTCGAGCTTTAAAATCATGCCTCTTGAGATATCAGAAGTATTTGCCATAATTGCATTTTAAGGCGGCAAAGGTAATCCAATTTGTGAAATAACATCCTACCTTTGCGGCGCAAATCATCACTCACTATAATAAATCATTCATCATGAAAGTTACAGTAATTGGAGCCGGAGCCGTTGGAGCTACTTGCGCAGACAATATTGCCAGAGCGGGCGTATGTTCAGACCTGGTTTTGTTGGACATCAAAGAAGGTTTGGCTGAAGGTAAAGCACAGGATATGCAGCAAACTGCAGCATTGTTGGGATTTGACACCATCATAACTGGTTCTACCAACGACTATTCAAAAACTGCCAACAGTGATGTGGTTGTGATCACTTCTGGAATTCCAAGAAAACCTGGGATGACAAGAGAGGAACTGATTGGAACCAATGCAGGCATTGTTAAAACTGTTTGTGAGAATGTTTTGAAATATTCACCCAATACCATCATCATTGTAATTAGCAATCCGATGGATACCATGACTTACCTGGCATTGAAATCAACAGGTTTGCCAAAGCACAGAATCATTGGAATGGGTGGAACATTGGACAGCAGCAGATTCAAATACCAGTTGAGTCAGCATTTGGGATGCAGTGCGAGTGATTTGAATGCGATCGTAATAGGGGGACATGGAGATACCACCATGATTCCTTTGATCAGCAAAGCAACATGGAACAGCATTCCTGTTACAAACTTCCTGAATGAAGAACAACAGCAGAAAATTGTTGCTGACACCATGGTTGGTGGTGCAACCCTCACCAAGTTGATTGGAACTTCTGCATGGTATGCACCTGGTGCAGCTGGAGCTGCTTTGGTGAAAAGCATCTTGAGAGATGAGAAAAAATTATTTACCTGCTGCGTTTCGCTGGATGGCGAATACGGACAAAAAGATATTTGCCTTGGATTACCTGTAACCATTGGAAAAAATGGTTGGGAGAAAATTCTTCCACTTGAATTAACTGCTGCAGAAAAAGATGCATTTGAAAAAAGTGCAGCTGCTGTTAGGTCGATGAATGAAGTGTTAGGATAAACAGCAAGGGACGAGGGACAAGGGACAAGGGAGGAGAGGGAAGGGTGAAGTAAATGCAGAATTTGAAATAAAAAAGCCAGTTGATACAACATTGTCAACTGGCTTTTCAATTTATAATAAATAACTAATTAGCTTGCCGTCAACCCTTGTCCCTCGTCCCTCGTCCCTTCTCCCTCTGTATTTCACTCCTCCACAAAATTCAAATCCTTGTGAAATGTCTCTTCAGTAAAGATCAATGCAACCACTGCTATTGACATCACGATAAATCCTGTGATAATTCCGCTTTGCAAAAGTGGATAGTGCAATGTTCCTTGAAAATAATCTTTGAATAATAAATTCATTAGTGGCAATGCCCCGCGAACCATATTGGGAATGGTTGTTGCTGCAGTTGCGCGCAAGTTCGTGCCAAAATGCTCTGCGCCCATTGTTACAAATATTGCCCAGAAACCTGTAGAAAAACCAAGATAGAAAGACACAGCATACATGCTGGTATCGCTGTTGTTCAGCGGACTGTAAAAATATAAGCCCCCGAGAAAGGTCATGAAATAAAAAATCGTCAATGCTTTTTTTCTGCTTTTAAAATATTGACTTACCAATCCAACGACGATATCACCGAGTGCGATGCCAATATACCCAAACATAATACAGGCTCCAGAATCAATTTTATTCTCCCCATATAATTCTTTGGCAAACCTATTCCCAAGGTTCAGCAAAATCCCGATAACATACCATGTTGGGAGTCCAATTAAAATGGCAAGTAAATATTTCTTGAACCGTTTGCCATTGTTAAAAAACATAAATATGTTGCCCTTGGCAACTTCGGTTTTAGACATCCCCTGAAAAATAGAACTTTCAGATACTTTGATGCGGAGAAACAAAAGCACGATGCCCAGTACTCCGCCAATCTTGTAACACAATCTCCAATCTCCAGTAGTTTTATAAATAATGTATGCAAACACTGCCCCGAACAAACCTATTCCAGCAACGAAGGAAGTCATCACGCCTCTGTTTTTCTGTGGCATCAATTCACTGACGAGTGTTATTCCAGCACCCAATTCACCTGCGAGTCCAATTCCTGCTATGAATCTCAACCATGCATATTGTTCTACCGTTTGAACATACCCGGTTATAAAATTGGCAATAGAATACAGCAATATAGAACCAAACAACACACTCAATCTTCCTTTTTTATCACCCATAACACCCCAGACAATTCCGCCAATCAGCAATCCCATCATTTGCCAATTAATGATCTTGGTGCTTACTGTAAGCATATCGGTATCTGCAACATGAATTCCCAACAAACTTGGTTCTCTTACAATAGTAAACAGCAAGAGATCATATATATCTACAAAATATCCAAGTGCAGCTACAATGACCGCCAAACTAAAAAATTGATTTTTGAGAGATTGTTCCTGCATGATTAAAGTTGGTTTATTTTTTTTCTTTTCTAATCAATCGAAGTATCACAGGTACCGTTGTAACGAAGATGATCCCGAAAACAATCAATTCCAACTTAGATTTTAAATCGAATCCAAATTGATTCAAAAAGAATTGATACAGGTAATGTCCGGCAAACAACATGGTGATTGCCCATGCGATGCATCCAATTACATTATACAAAGCAAATTTTCCTCTCTCCATTTTTACTATCCCGGCAACAATAGGTGCAAAGGTTCTGATGATGGGAAGAAACCTTGCGAATACGATTGCACCACCTCCATGCTTATCATAAAATTCTCTTGCTGCATTCAGGTGTTTTAGTTTGAAGAAAAAAGAATCTTTTCTATTGAATAAATAGGGTCCACTAGCAGCACCGAACCAATATCCAACAATATTTCCAAGTACGCCTGCACAAACAACTAAACTTGCAATGAGAAGAAGATTGAAAAAATCATAATGAAGATCAAAGAATTCAGCAGCAAGTTCATTGCAATAAATCCCTGCAACAAATAGCAAAGAATCACCAGGCAAAAAGAATCCGGCGAATAAACCAGTTTCGGCAAACACAATAAACAAGAAAAGCCAAAGTCCCCCGTGCTGGATATAGAACTCAGGATTTACGAGATCTTTCAATTGTATCGCCAATTCAATCATCATGAATTCATTTACATGTTTTCAGAAGAGGTAGCAGGATTCAATTCACCTTCCCATTTGCTTACAGCTGTTGTAGCCAATGCATTTCCCACAACATTGGTCATGGTTCTGAACATATCACAAAAATGGTCAATAGGCAAGATCAGTGCAATTCCTTCGGGAGGAATATTAAACATGGCGCAGGTTGCAGTAACCACAACAAGGGATGCTCTGGGCACACCTGCAATTCCTTTGCTGGTTAACATCAATACCAACAACATTGTAAGCTGTGTACCAACATCCAAATGTATGCCATATGCTTGCGCAATGGCCAAGCTTGCGAAGGTCATGTACATCATGCTCCCATCCAGGTTAAAACTATAACCCAATGGAAGGATGAAAGAAACAATTTTGTCTTTGCATCCAAATCTTTCCAATTCACTTGTGAGTTTTGGAAAAACTGCTTCACTGCTGGTGGTACTAAATGCAACCAGCAATGGTTGTGATATGAACCTGAACAATTCAAAGAGTCTTTTTCCAAGAATAAAATAACCTACAGTCAGCAATACAACCCAGAGGGATGCAATGCCCATTAAAAAATAAAGCAAGTATTTCCCGTAAAAAATAAATACATCCAATCCTTTCACAGCAATGACTGCAGCAATTGCACCGAAAACTCCAAGCGGTGCAAAGTTCATGACATAACCCACCATCTTCAATATAATATGTGCAGCTGCATCCAAAGCCTTTACAATTGATTTTCCTTTTTCACCCAGTGCGGTAGTGCCCACCCCAAAGAAAATACTGAATACCACCAATTGAAGGATTTCATTATTGGCCATAGATTCAATGAAACTCTTTGGAAAAACATGCTCGATAAATTTCTGAATAGAAAACTCTTGGGTTTTCCCAATCAAGTCTTTTGCACCTTCTACATCTGCAGTATCTAAATTGATGGCAGCACCTGGCTGGAAAAAATTTACCAACACCATCCCAAGCAAGAGACTCACCAAAGATGCTGAAACAAACCAGAGCAATGCCTTACCTCCAACTCTTCCTACCGACGATAAATCCCCCAATTTGGCGATGCCCACCACAAGTGTTGTAAAAACCAATGGTGCAATAACCATCTGTACCAATCGCAAAAAAATAGTAGTAAGCAATTTGATGTTGGAAGAGAAGGTCTTGATGGTTTCTGGGGAAGACTGAACATGCACCAGATAGCCTGTTAAAATTCCCAACGCCATTGCAATCAAGATATAGGTCGTAAGCTTGGAAGAAACTCCTTTCATGGCCTGGCTTTCGTTTAAAAATTAGTTCGTAAAATAAAGGATTTCAATGGATTTTAGAATTTTATTTGAATGCCAAAAAAATCATTCGAATGGAATAATTAGCTATTTTTAGAAGTCTACAACAACTGTTAACTAAACTATTTCTATGAGTTTATTTAGAAAAAAATCACTTTCTGCACTTCTCTCTCAAGCAGATGATTCAGAAAAGGGCTTGAAAAGAACATTGGGAGCAGGAAATTTGATTGCATTGGGAATTGGCGCGATTATTGGCGCAGGTCTTTTTGTTAGAACAGCAGCGGCGGCTGGACAAGCAGCTGGGCCCGGCGTTACACTTTCATTTATTGTAGCTGCAGTAGGTTGTGCGTTCGCAGGACTCTGCTATGCTGAATTTGCATCAATGATTCCGGTTGCGGGAAGTGCCTATGCATATTCTTATGTTACCATGGGAGAACTGATAGCCTGGATTATTGGATGGGCTTTGATCATGGAGTACGCACTTGGTGCTGCTACGGTTTCAATCGCATGGAGTGAATATTTAAACAAATTGCTCGGAGGTGCAATCCCATATGAGTGGTCGCATTCTCCTTTTGAAAGTTTTACAGATTCAATGGGTGTGCTGCACCAGGGTATGATCAATGCACCTGCATTGGTTATTCTATTGATGCTTACCCTTTTATTGATCAAAGGAACACAGGAATCTGCTTTTGTAAATGCCATCATTGTATTTATCAAAGTTGCAATCGTATTGATCTTCATCGTAATTGGATGGAAATTTATTCGTCCTGAAAATCATACCCCATATTTAATCCCTGCAGATACAGCGCCCGTTACTGATCAGGCTGGAAAAGTGATCGCAGATTACAGCGGATGGAACAAGCATGGCTGGGGCGGTGTGTTAGGTGGGGCTGCTATTGTATTTTTTGCTTTCATTGGATTCGATGCAGTATCAACAGCAGCGCAGGAAGCAAAAAATCCGAAGCGCGACATGCCGATCGGAATTCTTGGGTCACTTGTAATATGTACCATTCTTTATATTTTGTTTGGCCATGTATTAACGGGAGTTGCCAACTGGAAAGATTTCGTTGATCCTGAAAAAGGAAGAGAAGCATCCGTTGCATATGCAATTTCAACGTACATGTCTGGATATGGGTGGCTTGCATCTGCTGTTACAGTCGCTATTTTGGCAGGTTTTTCATCTGTAATACTTGTGATGTTGATGGGACAGAGCCGTGTATTTTATACCATGAGCAATGACGGTTTGATTCCAAAAACTTTTGGAGAATTACATCCGAAATTCAAAACACCTTATAAATCAAACTGGATACTTTTTGTTTTTGTTGGTGCTTTTGCAGCTTTTGTGCCAGGACACGTAGCGGGCGACCTTACCAGTTTTGGGACTTTGTTCGCATTTGTTTTAGTGAGCTTGGGTGTTTGGATTTTGAGGGTGAAAGAACCTTCCATTGAAAGACCTTTCAAAACACCAATGGCTCCGGTGGTTGCTGTGCTTGGTGCAGTTATTTGTACTGCGATGATCGTTGGATTGGATAAACAGACTTTGACAGTTGCCTTTGCATGGATGGCATTGGGATTGGTTGTCTATTTCCTTTATAGCAGAAAACACAGCAAATTGCAATAAACAATTAGTCAATAGATTTTCATCCCGGCCATGTTCCATGGCCGGGATTTTTTTTACATATCACAGAACCCTTAATTTTGCTGACTTTCAACAAAAGTCAGTTACACTATGGGAAGGATATTTGAAGTAAGGAAATCAACCATGTTTGCCAGATGGGACAGAATGGCAAAACAATTCACCAGAATAGGAAAAGAAATTGCCATTGCAGTTAAGGCAGGTGGACCAGATCCAAATACCAACCCAGCATTGCGCAGGTGTTTCCAAAATGCGAAGAGTGTGAACATGCCCAAAGACAGGGTTGAAGCAGCGATCAAAAGATCTATGGGTAAGGAGATGGACAACTTCGAAGAAATTCTTTACGAAGGATATGGCCCACATGGTATTGCTATTCTGGTTGAAACCGCAACAGACAATCATGTAAGAACAGTGGCAAACATCAAATCGCATTTCAATAAAGGAAATGGCGCCATGGGTACGAGTGGCAGTGTGAGTTTTCAATTCAAAAAAATGGGCGTTTTCAAATTAAAAAATGAAGGAGTGAATGCCGAAGACCTTGAATTGGAATTGATTGATCATGGACTCGAAGAACTGGGTGAAAGCACCAATGATGCAGGTGAAGAAATTCTTGTGATTAGATGTGCCTTCAGTGATTTCGGTAATATGCAAAAAGCATTAGAAGAAAAAAATATTGCGACGACCAGTGCAGAAGTTGAATGGATTCCGAGCAATGTAATTGAGTTGGGAGAAGAGCAGGCCCAAGAAGTATTGAAACTCGTAGATAAATTAGAGCAAGATGATGATGTGCAAAAGGTATTTCACAATTTGAAATAATCTTTCACTATTCACTCATCATTTCGAGTACTGTTTGCACAATCTGATCAAAGTTGGGTTTTGAAAAATAATCACCATCACTTCCATAAGCTGGACGGTGAGATTGAGCACAAAGAATTTTGGGAGATACATCCAACCATTTATATCCTCCTTGTTTATCAATCACCTCAGCAAACATAAAGGAAGAAGCACCACCTGGAACATCTTCATCCACAAATAAAATTCGATTGGTTTTTTTCAGTGATTCTACAATATGATGATGAGTATCGAATGGCAACAATGTTTGTACATCTATTACTTCAACATGTATATTTTGCTTTTGTAAAAATTCTGCAGCTTCTTCCACAATACGTAATGTGGATCCATAGGACACAACTGTAATGTCGCTTCCCTCTCGAACTACTTCAGGTATACCCAATGGCAAATGATATTCTAAAAGACTTGAAGGCAATTTTTCCTTCAGTCTATATCCATTCAGACATTCAACAATGATTCCAGGATTTTTACCATTTAATAATGTGTTATAAAAACCAACTGCCTGCACCATATTTCTTGGCACACAAATATGGAAACCCTTCAATGTTGTAATCATCATCCCCATTTGTGAGCCGCTATGCCAGATGCCCTCTAAACGATGACCACGGGTTCTGACAATCAACGGGGCAATTTGTTTACCCGCAGAACGATAATGCAAGGTGGCTGCATCATCACTCAATACTTGCAAACCAAATAAGAGATAATCCAGATATTGTATCTCAGCAATAGGTTTCAGTCCGCGCATCGCCATTCCTATTCCCTGTCCCATGATGGTGAGCTCTCTGATACCCGTATCAAATATCCTATCAGCACCATGTTTTTGTTGAAGACCAGCAAAACCCTGATTTACATCACCAATCATACCAAGGTCTTCTCCAAACGCGAATACTCTTTTATTAGATGAAAACAATTCATCAAAATATCGGTTGAGAATTTCATACCCATTCAAAATAGGTGCCTCGTCCTGATACTGTATGGTAGGAAGTTGTTGTGAAGTTGAACTTCCTTTTTCACAATACAGATCAGTATTATAGAAATGCTTGTTTTCAATTTTTAATTGTTGTAAATACGCTTCAATATCCTGAACAAAAGACTTGTTTTGGGCAAAAATGATTGTTTTGTTCAAAGCACTGATGATATCTCTCCTGAAGGGGGCAGGATTATTATTTAACTCATCTAGTATTTCAGCGACCTGATCATTATGTTCAAAGGAAATAAATAAAGTCAACAAGTCAACCGCAGTTTGTTTTTGTATTTGAATGGGAGCATCATACAGTTTCCATGTATTGATCCTGCATTCATTTACAAATTGTATGGCCTTTTCTTCCATTGCTTCAATGGTTGATAAGTTTGCCAAACCATTATCAACAATCCATGAACGCATTTGAGTGAGACAGTCCCATCTTCTCTCCCATTGCAATCGTTCAGAGGATTTATATCGTTCATGACTGCCTGAAGTGGAGTGTCCTTGAGGCTGAGTTAATTCTTCTACATGAAATAATACTGGAACGTGTTGGTTTCTTGCTAATGCTATTCCTTCTTCAAATAATTCACACATTTGGGCATAATCCCATCCTTTCACTTTATAAATTAGCATCCCATTGCTATCTTTTGTTTTTTCAAAACCAGACAATGCATCTGAGATGGAAGATTTTACAGTTTGGATTTGTTTAGGAACAGAAATTCCATAGCCATCATCCCAAACAAAAACAACCAATGGAATTTGTGCAACTGCAGCTGCATTCATGGTTTCCCAAAAATGGCCTTCACTGGTTGATGCGTCTCCAATGGTACATACAACTATTTCATTTCCATTGTTGGAGATTTGTTGATCCTCTTTCAAACGATCAACCTTTCTAAACAATTTTGATGCATATGCGAGTCCAAATGCTTTAGGCAGATGGCCTGCAGTTGGAGCCATTCCTGCTGCCAAGTTTTTCCTGTTTGCCAAATCAAGAAAATTACCTTCATCATCCACCCATGCAGTAGAAAAATGAGAATTCATGTTTCGCCCTGCACTGTGAGGATCGTTCTTTACATCTGGATCAGCATAAAGCTGTGAAAAAAATTCATTGATTGTGGCAGTACCAGTTGCGAATGCAAATGTTTGGTCTCTGTAATAACCAGCATAAAAATCCCCAGGCTTGAAAAATTTTGCCATGGCCACCTGCGGCACTTCTTTTCCATCCCCAAAAATGCCAAACTTGGCTTTTCCTGTCAACACCTCCTTTCTACCCAAAAGGCTTGCCTGGCGGCTTTCATAGGCAATGCGGTAATCTTCTAACACCGCAGCCTTGAATGCATCGAATGACAATTCACTCACTTGACGCTCAGCCATTAGATTGGGGTCCATGCGACAAAACTACCCCCTTTTTTCAATAAAAAAACAGAGATAAAAAACAGTGAATAAGTTCTAGAAAAACCTAGTTTTTCACCTGTTTTGCGTACTCTTCAGCAGAAAGTACTTCACCGGAAATTTTCAATTCCAATGGAGCATCCACACCCTTTACTTTTACGAAAACTGTCTTCTCAAAAGGACCAGGAGCTGCAGCATTGAAGCCAGCTTTCACCTTATCTGTTTGAGATTTCATGATAGGTTGCTGTGGCCAAGTTGGAGTTGTACATCCACAAGAAGCCGTTGCATTTTCAATCACCAAGGGTTGAGTAGAAATATTGGTGAATGAAAAATCATATGTAACAGGAACGCCCTGTTTGATTTTTCCGAAGTTGTGTTTGGTCTCAGCAAACTTGATCACTTTCTCAGCTGTTTGAGAAAATCCAACTGAAACAATAGTCATCACCAACAAGCTTAACAATATCTTTTTCATAATCTTCATGTTTTAAATTCAGTTATCAAATGTAATCTTTTTCAAATGTACAAATCCTTTTACATGTATGCTTTTTAACTAATTTTACGTTATGTTAAAACCATCCCAGCGCGGGGAAAAAATGCCCGCCTCTCCCATCAGGAAACTGGTTCCATTTGCAGAAGCAGCAGAAAAAAAAGGAATTAAGGTATTGTACCTCAACATAGGACAGCCAGATATTGAGACTCCCCCATCCATCATGGAGGCAGTCAAAAATGCTCAAATTCCTATTCTGGCTTATAGTCATAGTGCAGGAAATATATCATATCGCAAAAAACTTTCAGGTTATTATAAAAAACTGGGAATTGAGCTTACAAGCGATCAGATGATTGTAACATCTGGAGGAAGCGAGGCTATTGTATTTGCAATGATGTCTTGTATGGATTTGGGTGATGAAATCATCATACCAGAACCATTCTATGCAAACTACAATGGATTCGCAGTGATGGCAGGCGTAAAAATTGTAACAGTAACCTCTGCAATTGAAGATGGATTTGCACTTCCTCCGATTGAAGCTATTGAAAAAGCAATCACTCCAAAAACAAAAGCGATTCTTATTTGCAATCCAAATAATCCAACTGGATATTTATACAGCAAAGAAGAAATGCAACAGTTGGAAGAAATTTGTTTCAAACATCAACTGTTTTTGATTTCAGATGAAGCATATCGTGAATTCACCTACAATGGAAGCGCAACCAGTGCGTTGAAATTGAATAAAATTTCTGAGCAGGTAATTGTTGTAGACACCATTTCAAAAAGATACTCAGCATGCGGTGCAAGAATTGGAGCATTCATTACAAAAAATAAAGAAGTATATGCAGCTGCAATGAAATTCGCACAGGCAAGATTGAGTCCGCCCGGACTCGCGCAGATCTTGGCAGAAGCTGCAGTTGATTTACCTGATAATTACTTTGATGCACCAAAAGCTGCATATCAATCCAGAAGAGATTTGTTGGTAAAAAGATTGAACGCAATGCCAGGAGTTTTTTGTCCAAACCCCGGTGGAGCATTCTACGTTGTTGCTAGACTCCCAATTGATGATGGTGATAAATTTTGTCAATGGATGTTGGAATCATTTTCTTTCAATGGAAAAACAGTGATGATGGCACCTGCAAGCGGGTTTTACAATACCCCTGGATTAGGGAAAAACGAAGTGAGGATGGCCTATGTTATCAACAATGAAAATATTGATGCAGCCATGGATTGCCTGGAAGAAGCGTTAAAAGTTTATCCAGGAAGAGTTGTTTAGAATCGATTGATGATAAATACTCCACCAATAACGAGTACGGATCCTATCAAAGCATAGGTTTCGATACGCTCCCCCAAAATCAATACAGAAAGCATCATGGCAAAAATTGGGATGAGGTTATTGAACACGGAAGTTTTAACTGCACCAATTTTACTAATCCCTTCATAATACCATACGAATCCCAATACCGTTCCACATATCCCAAGATATGCGATCGCAACCCAAACCATGGGATTGACTTGTGTTGGAAAATTTTCAAATGGAGCACAAATTGCCAACAGACAAAAGCCCAAGAGTGTTGCCCATGTAGAAGCTTGTAATGGTGTTGTAGTTTTCAATGCATCTCCTGCATAAAATGTGTACATCGCCCAACAGATTGGACATCCCAACATAAAAGCATCACCCCATGTAAATCCGGAAAGTAAATCATTCAAGTTACCTCTGGATATTACAATCATCAATCCAAAAATGGATAAAATCATTCCAATGATTTTAATGGTATCAATTTTCTTTTTGTCTTTGATAGAGGTCATGATCATCACAAGCACTGGATTTAAAGAAACAATCAAAGCGCCGTGACTTGCTTCCACCAGTCTCAATCCATTGAAGAAAAAATAACTATAACCAAAAATACCAGTGAGTCCAAGTATGAGCAATTGAAAAAACTGTTTGCGATTAATCTTAAATGGATTTTTTTCTTTCAATAAAACCATCGGTATCAAAAAAACCAATGCAAATACATATCGAAAGGTAGCACCTGTGAATGATCCAAAAACCTGGGCAGCCATACGGGTTGCGATGAATGTTCCTCCCCACATCAATGCAACCAAAATAAGTTTAATGTAAATCACGCCGCGAAGTTAACATATCTGTTCTTGAACTCAGCAAGAGATCATTGCCTTGATCAAGCTGTCTTTCTCAGCATATAATGTTGGAAATTTTTCCACCAATTGGTCAAATTCGAACCTATGCGTGATCATTTCTTCGGGGTTGATTTTATTACCGAGCATTGATTCTTTTACAAATTCGAAGTCCGCATGCGTCGCATTCCTGCTGCTCATGAGCATTGCTTCTCGTTTGTGAAATTCAGGGTGGTTGACCTGGATATTACCTTGCTGCAATCCAACCAACACATACCTGCCGGCATGTGAAAGATAAGAAAGCGATTGATGAATGGATGTCAGATTTCCTGTTGCATCAAAAACAACTGAGGGCATATTCCCATTGGTTAGATCCTTTAATGCTGTGGGTGTATCATCAACCGCAGGATTAATACATTGTACAGCAGGAAAAGTTGAGCGACAAAATTTTAGTCGAAACAAATTTGTTTCTGCTACTATCACCTTGCATTCTATTAAAGAAAGGAAATACAAAAGTCCTATTCCAATCGGGCCAGCACCAATCACCAATACAAATTCATGAGGATTAATTTTTGCACGAGTAACAGCATGTGCACCAATAGCCAAAGGCTCAATGAGCGCAGTTTGATCCAATGACAATCCTTTTGCATGAACCAGCAATTCATCAGGCACTGAAATAAATTCACTCATTCCTCCATCTTCATGAACACCTAATACACTCAGAGTTGAGCAACAATTTCTTTTACCTTGTTTACATGCAAAACATGTACCACAGCTTTTATATGGAAGTATGGTTAAAAGATCTCCGCTTGAAAACCCCTCCGCTCCTCCTTCAACATATTCAGCTGCTAATTCATGTCCCAACACTCTAGGATAGGTAAAAAAAGGCTGTATCCCATTGTAGGCATGCAGGTCTGTTCCACAAACTCCAATTTGTCTTACACGAACAATGGAACACCCTGCTGTTGAAGCAGGATAATTCTTTTCTTCATATAATAACCGGCCAGGTTGGGAACAGACAAATGTTTTCATGATTATGAAGATAAATCTATTAAAAACAATTCTATGTCTGTTGAAAGGTTTAAATTAGATATTACAGTCATTGATAGTATAAAGTAATTAACCAAAACCTTTAAATTAATTCTTTAAGTATGTCAACAAAAATAGAACCAGAATTACTTGAAAAAAGGCTTGCATCACTTGATTTCATGCGAGGATTCATCATGGTTCTATTGGCATTGGAGTCGACCGGACTCTACAATGTGTTATTTGAAAATACGGCAGGCACCTCATTGGGAATGTTCTTCATTCAATTTCATCATCATCCCTGGAATGGACTGAGGTTCTGGGATCTCATCCAACCTGGGTTCATGTTTATAGCTGGCACTGCTATGGCATATTCTGTAACAAGAATGAAGGAAAATGGTATTTCAAAAAATAACAGAACACGAAAGATTTTAAAACGATGTGGATGGCTTTTCTTCTGGGGTGTATTGAATTATGCAGTAAGAAAAAATGGACTTTCATTTGAGCTGTGGAATGTGCTAACACAATTATCCTTTACCATACTAATTGCCTACCTGATTTTTGAATGGAAGACAAGGAGTCAAATTATCTTCTCGCTGTTGTTGTTATTACTTACTGAAGTGCTGTATCGATACACAAATATTTCTGGATTTGATCAACCATTTACCGATCAAGAGAATTTTGGAAATTATGTCGATTTGATCTTGATGAATAAAATCAATGGTGGAGGATGGGTAGCCATTAATTGCATACCCACTGCTGTTCATACCATTGCAGGGGCATTGGCTGGAAAATTGTTGATGAGCAATTCAGCAAGTAAAACAAAAACACTTATCTACTGGGGCATTGGCACCCTAGTGGCTGGATACTTAATGGATATCACGTACATCACTCCTATTATTAAAAGAATAGCAACAAGTTCATTTACGTTGACTTCGCTTGGCTGGTGCTTGTTGTTTCTATCTGCAGATTACTATATCATCGATGTGAAAGACCGCAAGAAATATCTTTTCTTCTTTAAAGTAGTAGGTATGAACTCCATTTTTATCTACTTATTTTTTGAAATCGTAGGCGACAGATGGTTCAATGGATATATTGGCAATATCACAAACGGTTTGATGAACATGGCACATATTACTGGAATGATTCAGTCCGTGATCACCTGCATCTGTATTTTCATGCTTGAATGGGGGATCTGTCTTTTCCTATACCGAAAGAAGATTTTTTTTAAGCTGTAAGCCGACCTAGAACTTTATCTATTTTGCTGATCAATTGTTTTCGTTCAGCTGACTTTTCTTTGATAAATGAATTTTCACTCAATTTTCCTAATACCTTTTCTTGTTCAAGATCGTTTTCATAAATCATTTTCCGAAAAGAATTATTCATATCTTTTTTCCTGGTTTGAACAATCCCATCATTTACCCTTTCATTGATTTCTTTAAATCTGTTCAGCAGTTCTACCAATTTATTTTCCGTAAAAGAGCGCTTTTTAATCCCTTCTAACTCCATGATGGAAGCAACAGCATGCGACAATACCTGTTCAGAATAATTTGAAGCAACATCTGAATAAAATGAATGCAAGTTTTCCCAAGATTTAATTTTGCCGACATGGATTTTATGAAGCATTATCTTCATCTCACTTTCAGGCAATAGTTGACCGCCAAGATTTATCCAATTTTCTCTTTTTGAAAATACAGAAAAAGCATTGACCGATTCCACATTTGAAAAATCGTCGGAGGAAATCATTTTTTCCAAAACATGTCCCATCACATAATAAACTATCATGTCTTTGAATGCGACATATGCTTTGCGTACTTTCAAAATAACAACATCGCGTTTACTGTTTTCAAATCCATCTGCAATAATTTTCAATTGATCAATCTGAGGATCATTTTTTTCAAGCAATTTTCTTCCAGTTTTTCTGCAAACTTCATCGTCGGGAATTTTCTGATCTTTTGAATGATAATAAGCTTTCCCAGTAAACAACGCTAACAAATTCAGCGCATCAAAAATTTCATTCACGCTATCAGGAGCCAAACTTTTATATTCGAATTTCAATTCCCGATCAATTCTTGCGTCTCTGTCTTTGTATTTCCACTCATTTCTCTGAAGTGCATAATAATTGTACTGAAACCAATATGCAGGAATAATCCTCAATTCATTTTCACTTGTATCATTTATCACCAAAGAAAAAGGAATTGGTATATTCAATTCAAATGGAAAGTCCCCTTTTGCCAGTAATGTAAAACTTGCAAATTTCGAATTATGCTTTAAGCTTACACATAATCCTGGCCAGAAACCCCTCCCAGCGATCAACTCCCCATCAGCACCTCTCGAATTATGATTCGATCCAATTGTTGCACCAGCAGCCATGTTTGTTTGACCCATTAACAATGAAGCACAAAGAAATGAATTGTTATGATGTTGCTCATGAAAAGGATAAATCAACGAGTTCAATACCTCGCAACACGAAATTGTTGCATTGTTTCCCAAATATGAATTAATCAACCTTGCACCATATTTTAATTGTGAATGTGATGCCATAAAAAACCTTACTGCTTTGACACCATAAAATATCCTGCAACCAACTCCAATAATACCGTTGACCAATTCACAACCTTCTCCAATTTGTGTAGATGCATCAGCATTGCTGTTAACAGTAACATTTTTAATTTTGTTTGCACCCTTGATGTATGCATCAGATCCAATTCTCACATCTTTGATCATTTTACAGTTTTTAATTACTGTTCTATCACCAATGATTCCGTAGTGTCCCCTCTGTTGATCAAATTTTTTTTCTGTGAATGATTGAAAAGCTTCCATCAGCACCTCATCTTCTCTGAATTTTGACCATAGATAAGCATCGGCAGTTAACATGCCATCAAAAGGCATGACCTTTCTTCCACCATTTTCATTACAGATTTCCATCCAAATTCTCGAACTTTCGGGTTCTCCCTGTTTTAAAATCCCATTCCCGAATTTCGCAGTTGGCGTTGTTGCCAATTCATTCACATTTGCAATGATCACTTCATTCCCAATGATATAATGTGCGAGATAATTTACATTGTGAATACTCACGTTATCTCCCAGGTCGCAGCTAATAATTGTTGAACTGAACAAACCAACAGATAGACTGAGGTTTTTAAATTCAAGTGAGATCGGCTCCAATTTCCCAATCCTGACCAATCCAAAAAAACTACAATTTTTTACTAGTTGTGGATCAAACTGTTCTGAAACCAAGATATTATTCCAATTATCAGAAGTATTGTTATTTCGGACAAGAATTTCTAGTTCAGCCGCTGTGAGACTTCTACATGTTGTATTGTCATTTAACTCATTCCTTAAAAAGTATTCATTCTTCCCTTTTGGCAAATACCCTTCTTCAATAAAGTCGTATCCAATTCGTTGCAAGGGGCGTTTCGTGATCTTGTTCATAATAATTGATTAAAATTATTCTACAGTTACACTTTTAGCTAAATTTCTTGGACGATCAACATCAAGTCCGCGACTTACACCAATATAATATGACAGAAGTTGCAAAGGAATTACATTGAGTATTGGCGCAATAATTTCATCTGCAGCAGGAACTGCAATAATATCTTTGGTGAAGGCCGCTAAAGTTTTATCACCTTCGGTTACAACAGCGATCAGTTTTCCTTTTCTTGCATTTATCTCTTGCATGTTGCTAACTACCTTCTCATGATAAGCATCTCTTGTTGCAACAAATAGAACAGGAAGGCTTTCATCAACCAATGCAATGGGACCATGTTTCATTTCAGCTGCAGGATATCCTTCGGCATGTATATATGATATCTCTTTCAACTTTAATGCACCCTCCAAAGCAACTGGAAAGTTATATCCTCTTCCCAAGTAAAGAAAACTATTCGCGTTGGCAGTTTTTGCAGCAATTGACTGAATAGATGAAACATCAGAAAGTATCTTTTCGACTTTTTCTGGTAGTGCATTCAGTTCATGTAAGAGTTCTACAAATCTATCATGTGAAACAGATTGTTTTTCTTTTGCAATTTTCAAGGCAATCATAGTTAGTACAACCAATTGTGCAGTAAATGCTTTTGTACTAGCCACTCCGATCTCAGGGCCTGCATGAGTATATGCCCCAGCATGAGAAACACGAGCAATAGATGATCCCACTACATTCAGCACACCGAAGATCAAAGCACCTTGCTCCTTGGCTCTTTCGATTGCAACGAGGGTGTCTGCTGTTTCACCACTTTGGGAAATAGCAAAGATTACATCGCCCTTATTAACAATTGGATTTCTATACCTAAATTCTGAGGCATATTCAACTTCAACAGGGATACGGCACAACTCTTCTATAATATATTCAGCAGCAAGTCCTGCATGCCAACTTGTTCCGCAAGCAATAATAATGATGCGGTTCGCATGCTTCAGCTTATCAATTTGTGATTCAACACCACCCATGATAATATCTTCATGCGCTATATCCAATCTACCTCGCAAACAATCATAAATCGTTTTGGGTTGTTCATAAATTTCTTTCAACATAAAATGATCAAATCCGCCTTTTTCAATAGCAGACAATTCAAGATCCAATTGTTGAACAAAAGGAGTTATTTTTTCATTACCCAAATTTTTCAAAATCAGTTCATCACTCTTGATGATGGCAAGTTCATAGTCGTTGATATAAACTACTTCTTTGGTGTATTCAATGATGGGAGAAGCATCAGATGCAAGGAAGTGCTCTCCCTTTCCAATGCCTATGACAAGTGGGCTCCCTTTTCTTGCGGCGATAAGTGTATCTGGATTCTCTTCATCCAACAAAACAATCACGTAAGCTCCGACCACTCTTTTCAAAGCAACACGAACCGCTTCTTCGAGAGAGCAACTGTTGTGAATCAGAATATCATCAATAAAGTTTACAAGAATTTCAGTATCTGTGTCACTATTAAATTTGTATCCCTTGCTAAGCAAGTCCTGCTTGATCGATGCGTAATTTTCAATGATACCATTGTGAATCATTGCAATTCTTCCGCTGTTTGACATATGTGGATGAGCATTTCTGTCGCTCGGTTCTCCATGCGTTGCCCATCTGGTATGCCCAATACCAATGGTGGATTTCAGTTCCTTACCCATGAGAAACTCTTCTAACTCAGCAACCTTGCCTTTCTTTTTATAAACTTTAATGGAATCATGAATCATGGCAACACCTGAGCTGTCGTAGCCTCTGTACTCTAAACGTTTAAGTCCCTTTAAAATGACTGGATAGGCTTCCCTATGGCCAACATAAGCTAAAATACCGCACATACTTAAATTTTCCGCAAAACTATCAATTGATCATCGAAAAGCATCAATATTCATTGATAAAATGATTAATTTATCTTCATTTTAGAATAATTCATAATATAATTATTTAATTTTTTAATTAATGAATAGATATTAACTATTATTTTTAATTATTATCAAGACATTTAATTATACTTTTTATTAATAGTTCAAAGTGAATAAATAAAGAACAAGCAGACATCTAATAGTATATTTAGATATAAAAAGAGCATATGAGAAGAGTCTTTCTTTTACTACTAGGATTAAATCTTTTGATTATAAGCACAATTGCTCAGACTCCCATAGCTGAAACCCAATTCGGAAAAGTATCTGGAATGCTTACACCAGATGGAAAAATAAAAGTCTTCAAAGGAATTCCATTCGCTTCGCCTCCAGTTGGTGATTTGCGATGGAAAAGACCCATACCGCCAACACCATGGAAAGATGTCAAAGTATGTACCACATTCAGTGCGAGTCCGATGCAACCCAAACCTGCACCATTTTTTGTTTGGAGTGAGGAATATTTAATTCCAACCGAGCCCATCAGTGAAGATTGTTTGTATTTAAATGTTTGGACGAGCAATCAAGAAAATAAGAAAAAGAAGCCTGTTTTGGTATGGATTTATGGAGGAGGATTTTCAAGCGGCGGCAGTGCATGCCCTATTTATGACGGAGAGGCATTTGCAAGGGAGGATATAGTCTTTGTAAGCATCAACTACAGAGTAGGAATATTTGGATTTTATGCTCACCATGAGATTGATAAAAACAATGATGGATTGGGATCAGGAAATTTTGGAATTCTTGATCAAATTGAAGCATTGAAATGGGTAAAGAAAAACATTGCCAATTTTGGAGGTGACCCAGAAAATGTAACCATTGCAGGACAATCTGCAGGTTCAATGAGTGTAAACTGTTTGGTAGCAACACCATTGGCAAAAGGATTATTCAATAAAGCCATTGCAGAAAGCGGTGCAAATTTTACCCGAGGAAATACCAGCAAAGATCAGGCAGTAGAGGCAAGTGATAAATATGCACTACTGTTTGGAAAATCTACTTTAGAAGAAATGAGAAAAATTCCTGCAGAGGAGTTATTGAAAAAAACTGCAGGAATCAGAGGGATTTATGTTGATCGCATTGTTTTGCCTGAACATGTGTTAGATATTTTCCTGAATAAGAATGAGAACAAAGTAACGTTGTTAACCGGATGGAACCAAGATGAAGGTATCTCTATGGGCAAACCCAAAGATGCTGCATCGTTCACAAATGAAATGAAAGTTCAATACAAAGCAAATGCTGAGAAGTTGTTGAACTTTTATCCAGGCAGGAGCGACCAAGAGGCCGCCGCATCTCAAAAAAACCTAGCGAGAGATATGACATTTGGAATGCAAAATTTCGCATGGAGCAACATAGCAGTTAAAAATGGTTCAAAAGTTTTTGTGTACAGATTCAAGAAGTTGGTTCCGGAGGATAAAGTAGGAAGCAAGTACAGTGCCTTTCACACAGGTGAAGTTCCTTATGCATATAATAATTTAAAATTTGTAAACCGCCCATTTACCAATGCAGACCATGCTTTAGCAAAAACCATGTCGCAATACTGGATCAATTTCATCAAAACTGGTAACCCCAATGGCAATCAATTGCCCTCTTGGCCATTGTATACCAAGGAAGGTAAGAATATCATGATATTTGATGAAGTAACTAAATCGGGTAAATTAGAAGATGGTGATGCGTTGTTAAGTTTACAAACTGCAGTGACAAAAAATAAATAGAAGATGAACAAAATAAAATTCGTATTCAATCTCTTGTTGCTCTTATGTATCAGCAACGCAATATATTCACAAGCAACAAATGCTTTTCAAACTGACATCAATGCCTTCAAGAAGATAGATAGCCTTCAACCGCCTCCAAAAAATCCGATTTTATTTGTGGGCAGTTCATCCTTTACAAGATGGAAAAGCATCAACAATGATTTACCTGGATATCCAATTATTAACAGAGGTTTCGGCGGATCTTCATTACCTGATGTTATTCAATACGCTCAAGAGACCATCTTCAAATACCATCCCAAGCAAATCTATATTTATTGTGGCGAGAATGATTTGGCCATGAATGCAGCAATCACGCCTGAAAATGTATTGGAACGATATCAGACTTTACATTCCATGATTCGAAAAGAATTGGGAAAGAAGATTCCGATAGTTTTCATCTCACTCAAACCCTCCATTGCACGGTGGAAGTTGGAATCAAAATATATTGAGACCAATCAATTGATAAAAACCTTTCTGGCAAAAGACAAGCATGCGCGTTACTTAGATGTTCATGCCGCCATGCTAGATGAACACCAGGAAGTTTTAAAAGATATATTTGTTGAAGATAATTTACACATGAACGCAAAAGGCTATGCGATTTGGATAAAGGTCATAGCACCGACACTTTTAAAATAAGAACGGTCAAACCTAAGTTTGACCGTATCAATTTTATGTAGCCCGTAGGGGAATCGAACCCCTCATTCCTCCGTGAAAGGGAGGCGTCTTAACCGATTGACCAACGGGCCGTCATCAAAAGGAACGCAAAGGTAAGTTCTTGCAGAAATATGGCCAAAAAAACTGGAATAGTTCTTAACTTCGCACCACTTTTTTGACAATAAAGCAATCAATTATGAGTACAGTTAAAGTAGCCATCAATGGATTCGGAAGAATCGGTCGCCTTGCCTATCGCCAGATCTATAATATGAAGGGTATCGATGTAGTAGCCATCAACGACCTTACCAGTCCAAAGGTATTGGCTCATCTCTTAAAATATGATACTGCTCAAGGCCGTTTTGAACAGGAAGTAACTGCCACTGATAACTCGATCATCGTAAACGGACACGAAGTAAAAATTTATGCTCAAAAAGACCCTTCACAAATTCCATGGGGAGCCCATCAAGTTGATGTAGTACTTGAGTGTACTGGATTCTTCACAGACAAAGACAAAGCTGCTGCCCACTTGACTGCAGGTGCAAGAAAAGTGGTGATTTCTGCTCCAGCAACAGGAGATTTGAAAACCATCGTATTCAACACCAACCACGATATTTTGGATGGATCTGAAACCATCATCAGTTGCGCATCTTGTACCACCAATTGCCTTGCTCCAATGGCGAAGGTTTTGGAAGATAAATTCGGTATCGCAACAGGTTTGATGACAACTGTTCACGCTTACACAAACGATCAAAATACCCAAGACGCACCTCATCCAAAAGGTGATCTTCGCAGAGCACGTGCCGCAGCTCAAAACATCGTTCCGAACAGCACCGGTGCTGCAAAAGCAATTGGACTAGTACTTCCTTCATTGAAAGGGAAATTGGACGGTACCGCTCAGCGTGTTCCAACTTTGACTGGATCATTAACTGAACTGACTGTCATCCTCAACAAAAAAACTTCTGCTGAAGAAATCAATGCTGCCATGAAAGCTGCTGCCAACGAGAGCTATGGCTACACTGAAGACGAAATTGTTTCTGGTGATGTGATCGGAATCAGCTACGGATCATTGTTCGATGCTACACAAACCAAAGTACAAACTGTTGGAGACCATCAATTGGTGAGAACAGTTAGTTGGTACGACAATGAAATGAGCTATGTAAGTCAGCTCGTACGCACTGTGAAATATTTTGCACAGCTGATTTCTAAGTAACCTAATTCAACATACAAACCCGGCAAATCATTTGCCGGGTTTCTTTTTAAAATAAACTCTATGTATATATTCAGCAAGACAAATTTTGGAGGAAAGAAAGCGTTGGTGAGAGTGGACTTCAACGTACCGCTTGATGAACAATTCAATGTAACCGACGACACCAGAATGCGTGCTGCTTTGCCCACTATCCATAAAATTTTGAAAGATGGTGGAAGTGTGATTTTGATGAGTCATCTTGGTAGACCAAAAGATGGTCCAACAAATAAATATTCATTGAAACACTTGGTCAATCATCTACAGCAATTGGTTGGAAAAGAGTATCCAGTATCATTTGCAGATGATTGCATTGGATCAACTGCTGAAAAAGCAGCAAGTGATTTAAAAGCAGGCGAAGTACTCTTGCTTGAAAATCTTCGTTTTTATAAAGAAGAAGAAAAAGGTGATATGGGCTTTGCAGAAAAACTGCACAAGCTGGGCGATGTTTATGTGAACGATGCATTCGGAACTGCGCACCGCGCACATGCGTCTACCGCAATCATCGCTGACTTTTTCGATTCAGATAAAAAAATGTTCGGTCTCTTGATGGAAGGTGAAGTGAGCAGTGCAGAGAAAGTGCTTCTAAAATCAGACAAGCCCTTCACAGCCATCATTGGCGGGGCAAAGGTTTCAGACAAAATCCTCATCATCGAAAACTTATTAAACAAAGCAACCGATATCATCATTGGTGGCGGAATGGCATATACATTTTGGAAGGCACAAGGAAAACAAATAGGCAACTCATTGTGCGAAGAGGACCGCCTAATGCTTGCAGCTGAACTGCTCGAAAAAGCAAAAGCAAAAGGAGTAAATATTCATTTGCCCATGGACAGTACCATTGCTGATAAGTTTTCCAATGATGCTACTACCATCAATTGCGAAAGCTATGGAATCCCTTCAGGATGGATGGGACTCGATATTGGTGAAAAAGCAAGAGTAGATTTTAGAAAGGTAATCTTAAGCAGCAAAACCATTTTGTGGAACGGCCCAATGGGTGTTTTCGAAATGAATAAATTTCAAGCGGGCACCAAAGCCATTGCTGAAGCAGTTGCCGAGGCAACTGAAAAAGGAGCTTTCTCCCTTGTGGGGGGCGGCGACAGTGTGGCCGCTGTAAACCAATTTGGCTTTAATGAAAAAGTAAGCTACGTCTCTACTGGTGGTGGCGCCATGCTGGAATTTTTTGAAGGAAAAGTACTTCCAGGGATAGCTGCCATCAAAAATTAACCGTTCATCACATTGAAAAAAGGTTAACAAAAGCTTGATGGCTTTTGGCATATCTTTATGCCCTTAATTTAAACTACTATGAGCACACGTAACATTGTTCTGATTAGCATCGTTGCATTTATTCTTCTTTTGGGAGGATGCGGTTGCAGTGGTTATAACGGACTTGTACAAAAAGATCAAAATGTAAAATCAAAATGGGCGAATGTTGAAAGTGATTACCAGAGAAGGTCTGACCTTATCCCTAATTTGGTGAACACCGTAAAAGGCGCAGCCAATTTTGAACAAGAAACCATTACACAGGTGATTGAAGCAAGATCTAAAGCAACGCAAACAACTGTAAATGCAAATGATCTTTCACCAGATAAAATTGCTGCCTTTCAGAAAGCACAAGGCCAGTTGAGTGGAGCAATTGGAAGGCTATTGGTAAGCGTTGAAAGATATCCTGAGCTTAAAGCAACAGAAGCTTTCCGCGATCTTCAAGCACAACTGGAAGGAACAGAAAACAGAATCAAAGTATCCAGAAATGATTTTAATGCTGCTGTACAGGATTATAACACCAGCGTGAAAAAATTTCCAATGGTTTTGTTCAGCGGAATGTTTGGATTCACTGAAAAAGGATATTTCACAGCAGAAGCTGGTGCTGAGAAAGCCCCAACTGTTGATTTCAATAAATAAATTTTGAATATTCTATCCATTTTAACAGGAAAGAAAAAAACATTTTTCTCCAAAGAAGATGAAGAAAGGATGGTGCAAGCCATCCGTTTTGCTGAAATGCAAACCAGTGGGGAAATCAAGCTCTTTGTTGAGAGCCACTGCTCATTTCTAAATCCTATTGATAGGGCCAAGGAACTTTTTGCGGAATTGAACATGACTGCAACGAAAGACAGAAATGCAGTACTGCTTTATTTTGCTATGAAGGACCGACAAATGGCTATTTGGGGAGATGAAGGCATTCACCAAAAACTAGGACAAGCTTTTTGGAACAACAAGGTTGCAACCATACTAGAAGATTTTAAAAAAGAAAACTTCACAGAAGGAATTTGCAAAATGATTGCTGATGTAGGAGATGCATTGAAAACCAATTTCCCATACACATCTGAAGATAAAAATGAACTGGAAGATAACATTGTATTTGGAAAATGATCAAACAGCTTCTAACGATATTAGTATTTGTACTTGCAGCACCTTGTTTTTCGCAAATTGAAAAAGAGTTACCTGCTCGCCCGAATCCACCAAAATTGGTTGTCGATTATACCAATACATTGAGTCCTGATCAAATCAATGCACTCGAACAAAAACTTGTAATATTCGATGATTCAACATCTAGTCAGATTTCAATTGTTATCATTGAAACCACTGGAGATAGGGACATTTCAGATTTTGCATTTGCGTTGGGAAGAGCATGGGGAATTGGTAACAAAGAGTTCAACAATGGTATTCTTTTGCTTGTGGCAAAAAATGATAGAAAAGTATTTATTGCTACCGGATATGGACTTGAAGGAGCATTACCTGATGCGTTGGCGAAAGAAATTATCTCCAATGAGATCAAACCCAACTTCAAGGAAAACGATTTTTATCGTGGATTGGATGAAGGAACAGATGCAATCATGCAAGCCATTCAAGGTGAGTATAAAGCACCTGATGGATATCATAAAAGAGATGAAAAAGGTGTTCCTGGAATTATCATTGTCATCATCGTAATCATAATAATATCCATCATAAGAAGAGGTGGAGGCGGTGGTGGATATTATAACGGAGGCGGATATCGCCGAGGTAGCGGTATGTGGTTCTTCCCAGGGGCTGGAGGATTTGGAGGAGGCTTTGGTGGTGGAAGCAGCAGTGGAGGCGGCTTTGGCGGCTTTGGTGGTGGAAGCTTTGGCGGCGGTGGTGCTGGAGGAGATTGGTAAAATACATAGGGACGAGGAGGCCTCCATGCAGGGACAGGGGACGAGGGAAATACAGTTGACTGTTGACAGTTAACTGTCAACTCCTAACCGAGGCCCATTTCTTGGTGCATTTCAGGAATTTCTACATCGGTAAATCCTTTTCTCAATAATCTTTCTCTGAAATCAATTTGTACTGGGTATTCTCCATGTACCAAAAATACTTTTCTTACCGTTCTTGGATCCTGACAAGACAAAAACTGAGAAAGATCTTCATAATCACCATGTGCACTCATACTTCTGATGCTCCCAATCTCAGCATGGATTTCATGTTGCACTCCATAAATACTAACTTCTTTTTTTCCGCTTTGCAATCGTGCCCCGAGTGAATGAGGTTCGCAATATCCAACCATCAAGATTGTATTTCGTGAGTTTTCAATATTGTTGCTGATATGATGTTTTACTCTACCTGCATCAGCCATCCCACTGGCAGAAATGATGACACAAGGCTCATTTCTAAAATTGAGAAGCTTCGACTCATCAACTGTTTTCACATATTGCAACCCAGCAAACCTGAATGGATCTTCATCTTTTTCCAAGACTTTTCTGATGCGTGCATTAAAATATTGCGGATATTTTTTTACGATTTCAGTTGCTTCCACACTCAAAGGACTATCAACAAAATAATCCAGTTCAGGCAATCGTCGTTCCAGCTCCAATTGATTCAATGCATAGAGCAATTCCTGAGTTCTTCCTACACTGAATGCCGGAATGATAAGCTTGCCTTTTTTCTGTATGCAGGTTTTTTCAATCCATTGCAAAAGCTGATCAGGAGTGGGCTGATGTAAATCGTGCAATGAGTTTCCATAAGTTGACTCAATAATAATGATGTCAGATTGTGGGAATACCTCAGGTGATTTCAAAATCACATCACGGTATCTGCCAACATCACCACTAAACGTGAGCATATGTTGTTTTCCATTTTCATTGATTCGCAAATGAACTGCGGCACTTCCGATGATATGTCCAGCGTCTGTGTACAATAGATCAATGCCTTCTTCTATTGTAAACCAATCACCATATTCAACTACTTTAAAATGCTCTACTGCTGCTTCTGCTTCTTCGGTTGTATACAAGGGTTTCAACAGTGGGAGTCCTGCTGCCTTTCTTTTCTTATTATGATACTTAATATCGTCTTCTTGAATGCGTGCAGAGTCGACCAGCAAAACTGCAGTAAGCTCTCTTGTTGCAGGAGTACAAAATATTTTTCCTTTGAAACCTTCACTTACCAATTTAGGAATCAGTCCGCTGTGATCTATATGTGCATGAGATAAAACCAAGTAATCAATAGTTGTTGGATCAAATCCAAAATGCCGGTTCAATGCATCGGTTTCTTTCCCCATCCCCTGAAACATCCCACAATCAAGCAAAATATTTTTACCACTTTTTAATGTAACCAAATGTTTTGATCCTGTTACCGTTCTTGCCGCACCATGAAAAGCAATTTTCATTTCGAATTATTTTGAGGTTTCCTTGAAAGTCCATGTAATATTAAATTCCGCCACACATCTATCTTGCTCATCATACCCCTTTGATGTTGTTTCACAGATGATTCCTTCTTTGGTTGAAACAGCTTTTTCGATTGCATCAAAAATTTTGCCACCATCATGACATTCAAATCGAATTTTTCCTACCGCTTTTTTATGAAAGGATGCCTGCATATTGAGCACCAGCATTGAAATACGTGGACGCCTATGTTGGGTATGGGTCAATGCAAGAATACCCGAACTCATTTCAGCGGCCATTCCTAAACAAGCAAAATAAATTGATTTAAAAGGGTTTTTTGAAAACCAAGAATACTTGATCGTTACAACAGCAGAAGACGTTGAAAGAGATTGAACCCGAAGTCCAGAAAAAAAAGCGGCTGGCAACGAATTCATTAAATAAAGCCTAAACCAAAGGCTACTGCCTAGCTTTTTAATAAGTGCTGCTTGTTCCATATCCTAATCTACGATAGAATCAGAGGATATGTAAAGTAAATGACAAAAAGATTTTTGAATTATTGTACTTTGATCTTAAACATGGATTCATCACCCAGAAATCCTTCCAGTTCATCCCCAACCGAGCACTCTCCTACTCCTTTGGGAGTACCTGTGAAAATCACGTCACCGATATTAAGTGAGAAATAATTGGAAACATGTGCAATGATTTGATCAAAGCTGTGAATCATATCGCGGGTATTTCCGGATTGAACTATTTCACCATTTTTCTTCATGGAGAAGACAATATTTTTGCGATCTAAATCCGCAGAGATATTATTCCATTTTCCCAAAACAGCTGAATTGTCCCATGCCTTTGCCTTTTCCCATGGAAGCCCCTTTTTCTTCAATTCGCTTTGTACATCTCTTGCTGTAAAATCAATTCCAACAGAGATGGCATCATAATATTGTTGAGCAGTTGCTTCACTGATATATTTGCCGTTTTTTGAAATGTGCAGTACTACTTCACATTCATAATGCAATTCATTTGTAAAAGCAGGATAATAAAAAGGCATATTGGTTTGCAACAAGGCTGATTTTGGTTTCATGAAGATGACTGGTTCTTCAGGCACTTCATTTCCAAGTTCTTTGGCATGTTCAACATAGTTTCTTCCTATACAAATGAATTTCATGATATTAATTTATAGTTCAAATTTATTAACAGATTCCATTGTTTTATCGATTCCCAAAAAAACAAAATCCTCAATGGCTTGTGCCGACCTTTCAATTTTTTTCAAAACGATTTCTTCCTGTTCTTTGTGCCATCTACCCAGCACATATTCCACCTGCATTCCTTTTGGAAAATCATTTCCAATCCCAAATCTCAAACGTGGATATTGAATAGTTGCAAGTGATTCTTGAATACTCTTTAATCCATTGTGTCCGCCATCGCTGCCAGCAGGTTTCATTTTTATTTTATTGATAGGAACTGCAAGTTCATCAACCAAGACCAGCAAGTTGCTGATTTCAATTTTTTCTTTGTCGAGCCAATATTTCACAGCCCTGCCACTTAGGTTCATAAAGGTTGTTGGCTTGATGCAGATAATTTTTCTCCCTTTGATGGAAACAGTTGCAACTGAAGCCAGTCTGTCAGATGAAAAGCTCACTTTGTGTTTGCTCACAAAATAATCAAGGATGTCGAAACCAATATTATGACGCGTATGTGTGTATTCATCACCTATATTGCCCAATCCAACAACGAGAAATTTATTCATGAAAAAAGCCCCATGATTAACTCATGGGGCCATAAAGATAAAACCTTTGAATTTATTTCTTCGCAGCAGCAGCGGCTGGAGCGGCAGCGGCGGCAGGAGCAGCAGCAGCAGGTGTAGGTGCAGCGGCTTCCTCTTGTTTCAGCTGACGTGTCAATGTTACTGATGCGATAGGAATTCTTGGAGAATTCAGGATCTCATAGTTTTCAGTTGCGATGTCTTGAACACGAATATTGCCATTCAATTCAAGATTTGAAATATCAACTTCAATATTCTCTCTGAGGAATTTAGGAAGTGTTTTCACCTTAACTGACTTGAGTCTGATTTCAAGTTTACCACCGGCTTTTACGCCAGCAGCAGTACCGGTAAACTTAAGAGGGATGGTTGCATTTACTTTCTTGCCTTCAACCAATTCAAGCAAATCAACATGCGCCAGAATATCTGACACTTTATCAAGTTGAAGATCCTTCAAAATGCAAGTGTAAGATTTGCCTCCAACTTTAACTTCTATCAATTGGAAGTCTGGTGTGTAGATGAAAGGCTTCAGATCAAGAGCTTTTGCATAAAAGTTCACCTCTTGTGCACCCCCATAAATTACACCAGGTACCAAGCCTTGAGAGCGCAACTGGCGGGTGGCTGTTTTACCAGTTTCGGTCCTCAATTGTCCTTCGATTGTAATCGTTTTCATTGTATTGTGTTTAAAAATTGACTTCTTTTCGGTCTATTTATTCTTCAGTTGTGAGTGAATAAAAAGACTTGTAATGCTTTGGTTTTCGTAAGCATTTTTGATGGCAGATGCGAAAAGGTTGGCAACACTCAGTATTTTGATTTTTGAAGAAATGTTTTTTACGGGAATTGTATCCGTAACCACCAATTCTTCCAAAACACTGTTTTCGATGTTTTCGTAAGCGTTACCGCTCAACACCGGGTGTGTACAAAGTGCTCGAACACTTCTTGCGCCTTTTTCCTTCAAGAGTTTTGCGGCTTTGGTGAGGGTACCTGCAGTATCGCAGATATCATCAATCAATACCACATCTCTGTTTTCCACATCACCTATTACCACCATGCTTGCTATTTCATTGGCCCTTTTTCTGTGCTTGTCACAGATGACCATTTCGACGTTAAAATAACTTGCCATTTCACGGATCCTGTTCGCACTTCCCACGTCGGGGGCCGCAAAGGTAAGGTTTTCCAGCTGAAGATTGGTGATATAAGGGATAAAAATGGCAGAGCTATCCAGGTGGTCTACGGGGATGTCAAAATAGCCCTGGATCTGGGGTGCATGGAGATCCATGGTGATCACCCTGTCGGCTCCAGCAGCAGTCAGAAGGTTTGCAACCAGTTTGGAACCGATGGCAACCCTGGGCTTGTCTTTTCTATCCTGGCGGGCATATCCAAAATATGGCAAAACTGCTATGATCTTGTAGGCAGAGGCGCGTTTGGCAGCGTCGATCATCAACAACAATTCCAGTAGATTATCTCCCGGGGCAAACGTGCTTTGCACGAGGAAAACATAATCACCTCTGATACTTTCGAGGTAAACCGGTTGAATTTCGCCGTCACTAAACCGTTGAATATTGATTTTGCCTGGAGTGCCATTTACAGACTCGGCAATTTTTGCGGCAAGGTATTCAGAGCTTGTTCCGGAGAAAACTTTACAGGAGGGGCCAACGCGTTGCATAAAAATGAATTGAATGACGAAGATAACGAAACTAAGTACCCCTTGGGGGCATAAACTCACCTGAAAATCAAATGTGAAAAAATGAGGTTGAAAAAGTTGAAAGATTGGGCAATAGAAGACATGCCTAGGGAAAAAATGAGATTGAAGTCTGCCAATCATCTCACGGATGTTGAGCTTCTGGCTATCTTGATTCAGCAGGGAAACAGGGAATCTTCAGCGATCGATTTGGCGAATGAATTGATGACCAAGTGCAATCATAAATTATCAACCTTGGCAAGACTTTCCATCAAAGAGATGATGAAAACAAAAGGAATTGGCATTGCAAAAGCTACCATCCTGCAGGCTGCCATGGAAATCGGAAAAAGGAGAATGGGAACAGAGGTGATGACAACAGATGTGATCAAGGACAGCAAAATGGTTGCAACATTTTTACGCACCAAATTGATGGACCTTCCCCATGAAGTTTTTGCAGTCGTTTTTTTAAACCGTGCCAACAGAATCAAACATTTTGAAATCATCAGTTCAGGAGGGATGACAGGAACAGTTGCAGATCCGAGAATTATTTTGAAAAAGGCATTGGAAGAAGAAGCTGTCAGCATCATCCTGAGTCACAATCATCCTTCAGGAAATTTAAGACCATCAAAAGCAGATCAGGACCTGACAGAAAAAATCAAGCATGCAGCAAAATACTTCGACATACACGTGTTGGATCATATCATTGTTAGCAATGAAGGGTATTACAGTTTTGCGGATGAGGGAGTAATATGAGGGACGAGGGAGAAGGGGTGAGGGACAAGGTAAAAAGTTGTAAGTTGTAAGTTGTAAGTTTGTAAACGATTAGAGTTGAATCTACAACTTACAACCTATAACTTATAACTAAATTCACATGCATTCCGCAAATATCAATCCGCAAATATTCATCGACAACAGAAAAAGATTTGTTGCCCAGATGGAAAAAAACAGCATTGCGATATTTAACAGCAATGATGAAATTCCAAGCAATGGAGATGCCCTTTATCCTTTCAAACAGAATACAGACTTGTTTTGGTTAACTGGTATCCGTCAGGAAGACAGCATGCTGATTTTATTTCCAGACAATCCTGATAAAAAATACCGAGAGGTGCTGGTGTTGGTAAGACCCAATGAGTTGAAGGAAAAATGGGATGGGAAAAGACATCGTGCACATGAGGCAACTGCATTGTCCGGCATTTCAACCATCATCTGGTTGGATGTATTGGATGGTCTACTTCAACCAATGATCCATCTTGCAGATACCATCTATCTCAATACAAATGAAAATGACAGAAAAGCAAATCTCTTGGCGGTAAGAGATTACCGTTTTGCGCAAGAAATGCAAGCAAGATATCCACTGCATCAATATAAAAGATCTGCAAAGATCATGCGAGAGTTGCGTGCCATCAAATCGCCTCTTGAAGTGGCAGTGCTTCAAAAAGCAATGGACATCACAGATCACACTTTTCGCAGATTATTGAAATTTATGAAACCCGGCGTTTGGGAAAATCACATTGAAGCAGAGATCTACCATGACTTCATGATGCAGGGATCTGCGGGTCCGGCGTATTCCTCTATCATTGCAAGTGGCGACAGAGCAAGAACGCTGCATTACATCGCCAATAACCAAGAATGCAAAGATGGCGAGTTGGTATTGATGGACTTTGGTGCAGAGTATGGAGGTTATTGTGCAGATTTAACAAGAACTGTTCCTGTAAATGGTAAATTTACCAGAAGACAGAAAACAGTTTACAATGCATGTTTGCATTTACACAATTACGCCAAGAGCTTGCTGAAACCTGGTATCAATATCTTAAAATACCATGAGATGGTTGGTGATGAGGCAACCAAGATTTTTCAAAAAATTGGTTTGCTGAAAAAAACAGATATCAAAAATGAGTCACCCGACAACCGTGCATATAGAAAATACCTGTATCATGGCATTTCACATCATCTTGGAATTGATGTGCACGATTTGGGAACTAAGACAGAACCTTTGAAACCAGGGATGGTACTTACCGTTGAACCAGGTATTTATATCGAAGAAGAAAAAATGGGTGTTCGCATTGAAAACAATGTTTGGATAACCAAAAATGGAAACAAAGATTTAATGGCGAATATTCCCATTGAAGCAGATGATATTGAACGTCTCATGAAATCAAGTGCTGCAAAATGAAACAGCTAGCAAATTTCATCACCCTGCTCAATCTCGTATTTGGTTGTATTGCAGTTGTATTTACACTTCAAACAGGAGAAACCATTGTAAACCTGGAAAGCGGAGAATGGAAAATTTATTTTCCTGAAAAAATTACATGGGCAGCAATCTGTTTGTTTTTTGCTGCGGTAGTTGATTTTTTTGACGGGTTCGTTGCACGCCTGTTTAAAGCAGATTCTGAAATGGGGAAACAACTTGATTCACTTGCTGATGTTGTTTCGTTTGGTGTTGCCCCAGGTTCCATGATGTATCAGTTGCTCAGAATTGCAATCGCAGCAGAACCATCCGGCATGGAAAAATCAAGTTTGCTTTTTATACCTGCTTTGTTAATTCCTTTGGCAGCAGCATGGAGACTCGGTAGATTTAATATGGATACATCAAAAAGAAATCATTTTCTTGGATTACCGGCACCGGCAGCAGGACTCTTCATTGCTTGCTTACCAATGGTAGCGTTCTATAACATCATGGACATGCAGCAATTGTTGGTAAACAAATGGGTGCTTTACCTGATCAGTATTGTGATTTCATTTTTGATGGTATCAAAAATTCCATTGATCAATTTGAAATTTAAATCATACGGCTGGAAAGAGAACAAATCAAGATATCTTTTGATCATTGCTTCAATCACTTCAATGCTACTCCTGGGTTGGCTTTCAGGCTTCATCATTCTCTTCAGTTATATTCTAGTATCTTTGCTTTTTAAAAAAGAGCTATCATGAATTTTACAGTTGCCATCAATGTAATGCCTTTGAAAGATTTACTCGACCCACAGGGGAAGGCTGTATTAGGTGGATTGCAAAACCTCGGATTGAAATCTGTACAAGATGTAAGAATTGGTAAAAGAATCACGCTTCAAGTGGAGGCAGCCAATGAGCAAGAAGCAAAAAAAATAGCAGAAGAAGCAGCAACCAAGTTGTTGGCAAATCAGGTAATGGAACATTTCGAAATAAGTATACTTCAATAGTAGTTAGCAGTTTCACAACTACAGCAGATGTTATATATTGTACCAACCCCCATCGGCAATTTGGGCGACATGACCTTCAGGGCAGTTGCTGTTTTAAAGGAGGTTGATCTCATACTTGCAGAAGACACAAGAACTTCGGGTGTTTTATTAAAACACTATGAAATAAGCAAGCCACTTCAGTCTTATCATCAACACAATGAGCACCAAGTAACTGAAAGACTTGTTCAGCAAATGATTGGTGGCGCGAAGATGGCTTTACTCACGGATGCAGGTACGCCAGGGATTTCAGATCCAGCTTTTTTTATTATCCGTGCATCCATACAACACAATATCAGGGTTGAATGCCTGCCTGGAGCAACAGCATTGATTCCGGCATTGGTAAATAGCGGACTGCCCACCGACAGTTTTTGTTTTGAAGGTTTTCTGCCACTCAAAAAAGGCAGACATACCATGCTCACAACGTTGGCTGAAGAAAACAGAACCATCGTGCTTTATGAATCTCCTATGCGTTTACTGAAAACCTTGAAACAACTTATGGAATATTTTGGTGAGGAGAGACAATGCGCTGTTTCGAGAGAGCTCACCAAAAAGTTTGAAGAAAATGCAAGAGGTAGTTTAAAGGAAGTATACGATCATTTTGAAAAAAAAGGGGTGAAAGGTGAAATTGTAATCGTAATTGCTGGAAAAAATTACAAAGCTTGATCACTCGAAAATTTCCTCTGCCTTAATTAATGAGTCTGGCTTCCCAACGTCCAACACCAGATCACCAGAGTGATCATATGCGATGACCAACTCTTCTTTGGCAATCTTCAAATAAACATCAATCATTGAAAATATTCCATCAGCAGGCATGTATTTAAAGATATTGGGATGAATCACATGAATTCCAGAGAAAGAAAATGGTCTCACATCATCCACTACTCCATGAACCCATTTCACTTCCCCCGAATGATTGTTTTTCCATCCAACGAGTTTCATTTCATCATCAAACAACAATTGCCTAGAGCTCTCCCTATCGGTCATAGCCAATGTTGCAAGTGGTTTGATTTTTTGATGATACTCAAACATCCCAATAAGATCCAGGTTCGTCAGAATATCAACATTCATTACTATAAATGGAGGCCCATCTTGATTTAAGTATTTTGATGCATACGCCAGTCCGCCGCCCGTTTCAAACGGACCATCTGCTTCATAAGAAATTGCGATATCCCATTCAGGTCTTTGAATCTTTTTTAATTCAGCATCAATCTGATCTGCAAAATGATGCGTATTGATTACGAAATCTACAATACCAAATCCGTTTAAATATTCTAAATTTCTCTCCAATAAACTTTTACCATTTACTCGAGCAAGTGCTTTTGGATGATGATCTGTGAAAGGCTTGAGCCTGGTTCCTAACCCAGCGGCAAAGATCATTGCTTTACAATCTTTAATAGGGCTCATTGATCCAATTTTTTGATTCCTGTTCTATATGGCGAACAACGGTATTGACCTTATACTTATCCCTTAAATGCTCGGCCAACTTATCCGCGGCAAATACACTGCGGTGTTGACCGCCTGTACATCCAAAGCTGATGGTCAATCCCTCAAAACTTCTTTTGATATAATCTTCTATAGAGATATCAATCATGCCAAAAACATGTTGCAAAAACGAAGACATATTTGTTTTGTGCATCAAAAACTCTTGAACAGGCTTGTCTCTTCCAGTGAGTGTTTTGTATTCATCCAAACGTCCCGGATTCAAAATACCCCTGCAATCAAAAACATATCCTCCACCATTTCCAAATTGATCTTCAGGAATTCCTTTTCGGTAGGAAAAACTATTTATATGAACTGTAAGTTTACAATCAGGACCAGCAACAACTGTTGCAAATTTTTCCAAGACTTCATCAGCAACGATGGCATTCAGCACTTTCTGAAGAGCTGGTAATCTGATTGGTAAATGTTTGTTTTCCAAAAACCATTTAAGATTGTTCAATGCAAACGGAATACTTGCTATAAAATGTGGTTTTCGTTCGAACAATCCTCTGAAACCATAGGCACCCAGCGTTTGCAGCATTCTAATCAAAACAAATCCATCATAATTTGCCATAAAATCTTGCTTTCGCAATGTTCCCTCCAGCAATTCATTGGCATGATCAAAATAGTAGTTCACCAACTCATCTCTCCATTCATATGGCATTTGAGCTCTGGCCTGCCATAACAATGATGCAATATCATATTGCAGTGCACCTTGCATGCCCCCTTGGTAATCAATGAACCAAATTTTTTCATCTTTGATCATTACGTTTCTGCTCTGGCAATCTCGGTGCATGAAAAATTGGTTTTCCTCTTGCATGAGATAACTGCTGAGCATTTCAAAATCATTCAACAACAAATTTTTATCATATGGCAAATCCAATGCTCTTACGAAGTAGTATAAAAAATAAAGGAGATCAGAATAAATGGCCTGTTTGTCGAATGACCTGGTTGCTATACAATTGTTGTAGTCAATGTTTTTTCCTCCAACAATTTGCAATTGTGCGAGAGACCTACATGTTTTTTGAAAAAGAGATTTTACATTTTCAGAAAACCCTTCCTTTTGCATAATGTCAAAAAGGGATAGATCCCCCAGATCAGACTGCACATAAAATTGTTGTTGGGGATCTACGAATTCAATGCTAGGCACAGAAAGACCTTGATCAGTAAAATGTTTTGTAAATGAAACAAAGGCATTGTTTTCTGGAATATTGGCTGGATTGTACGTCAAAATATAAGATGCTGGCCCTTTGGTCAACCTGAAGTACTGGCGATTGCTTCCAGCCTGTTTCAGGGATTGAATTTCAACATTCCCCTTGCCATCCCATTTTTTTACAGCTTCTGTGATTTTGTCAAATGCGTTGTGCATATTGCAAAGTTATTCTTTATTCATAAAAGAATCGGAGGGTTGTATCTTTGACAAATGCAGAAGAAGGAAATGGACGAATTGGGCCGATTGAGCAAAACCGCGTATCAGCATGCGAGTAAAATGCCCATTGCATTGATCCTGGAAAATGTGAGAAGCATGCACAATGTGGGAAGTGTTTTTAGAACATCAGACGCATTTCTGGTTAATAAAATATACCTGTGTGGTTATACTCCAAGACCCCCTCACAGAGATATTCAAAAAACTGCACTTGGAGCCACTGATACAGTTGCTTGGGAAGGATTTGAAAATATTGAAAGATGTATTCAAGAATTAAAAAATGATGGATATAAAATATTTGCAGTAGAGCAGGTACATGGTAGTATTTCCCTGGACAATTTTATACTTGAATCAAAAGAACCCATTGCATTGATATTTGGGAATGAAGCCCAGGGAGTAGATGCAAATACCATAAAATTATGCGACGGCTCCATTGAAATTCCTCAATTTGGAAGCAAGCATTCCTTCAACATCAGTGTTTCTGCAGGAATTGTTTTGTGGGAAATTTATAAACAAATGAAGCAGCTTAGATGAAAAAAATTGCGCAATATCTTTCACTGGTTAAATTTTCACATACCATTTTTGCAATGCCTTTTGCCATTGTTGGTTTCTTTATTGGTGTAATGCAAGTGCAGAAAAGTGAAATAAATTTATCTGGCATAGAAAAAGTAATTGCATACTTCAGCAGTCAGTGGATGATTTTTCTTTACATCATCCTATGTATGATTTTTGCAAGAAGTGCAGCCATGGCATTTAATCGTTATCTCGATAGAGAATTTGATGCAAAAAATCCGCGCACAGCCATCCGTGAAATTCCAAAAGGTATTATTAGTCCTGCCAGCGCTCTTCGATTTACAATCATAAATTCTATTCTCTTCATGGGAAGTGCCTGGATGATCAATAAGATTTGCTTTTTACTCTCCCCGATCGCATTGCTTGTCATTTTAGGATACAGCTATACAAAAAGATTCACTGCACTTTGTCACATTATCCTCGGACTCGGACTCTCGTTGGCGCCAGTTGGGGCTTTTATTGCTGTGACAGAGCAGGTAAATATTTCAATAGTGCTGTTATCATCAGCGGTGATTGGATGGGTTAGCGGATTTGATATCATATACGCACTTCAAGATGATGCATTCGATGCTTCACAAGGCCTTTACTCCATTCCAAGTTTTCTTGGAAGGAGAAATGCACTGCTTTTTTCAAGAATATTGCACTCGATAACTGGACTTCTTTTGGCAGTATTGGCTTATACTTATGGATTTCATTGGATCTATGCAATTGGATATATTATTTATATTTCAATGCTTGTTTATCAACAAAGCATTGTAAAAGAAAATGATTTGAGTAGAGTCAACATTGCATTCATGACGGCAAATGGAATTGCAAGCATCTTTTTTGCAGTTTTTACTATTACTGATTTGATTTATTTTGGATAGATGGGAAGAATCTTAGCACTAGACTACGGAATGAAAAGAACTGGAATTGCAGTTACAGATCCATTGAAAATTATTGCAAATGGATTAATTACCATTGAAACAGAAAAGCTCTTTGATTTTTTAAAAGATTATTCAAACAAAGAATCAATTGAAAAAATTATAATTGGAAACCCGCTCAATTTAGATGGGAGCCCAACTGATGCTACACCTGCAGTTCATCATTGCATCCGCAGACTCAGAAATACTTTCCCAACCTTGCCTATCATTTCGGTTGACGAAAGATACAGTTCAAAAATGGCCTCGAATGCGATGTTGGAAATGGGTATGAAAAAAAAGGACAGAAGAGAAAAATCTAATATCGATTTGATTGCTGCTACTATGTTGTTACAAGATTACTTAGGGAACAACATTTTATAACCTGGCTTCACCCTTCCGGCGCTGATATCATCAAGTTTTTTCTTTAGCAATTTTCTTTTAATCAATGAGATTCGATCAATGAAAAGTTTTCCATCTATGTGATCATACTCATGTTGTATCACCCGTGCATTAAGCCCCCGGTAGGTTTCCGTTTTTTGAACAAAGTGTTCATCGCAGTACGACAAAGTGATGATGTTTTCTCTTGTAACTTCTTCTCTGAAGCCAGGCAAACTCAAACAACCTTCATCACAGCTCCACTCATGTCCGCTTCGTTCAGTGATATGCGCATTGATGAAAACTTTTTTCATTCCTTGCTCACCCTCAAATTGGTCTTTTTCATCCTCATCACTGTTGTTATATACTTGCTCTGTATCAATTACAAAAAGTCGAATGGACTTATTGATTTGTGGAGCAGCGAGTCCCATGCCATGAGAATTGTACATGGTTTCCCACATATCAGCAATCAATACATCAAGATTGGGATAATCCTGGGTGATATCATCGCATACCTGTCGTAGTACAGGATGTCCATATGCAACTACGGGAAGAATCATACTGCAAAGATACTGAAGATCTATCCGTTGTAGAGAAGGTCGTAGTATTCAGTTGCCATTCTGTTAGAATCGAATCTGAACCGCACATCCTTCATGCCATTCTGAACCACTTGGCGCCATGTATGAGGTGCGTCATAATAAAGCGGCAAAACTTCTTCCTGCAAAATTCTATATAGTTCATTCATGTCATAATCATCTTGATCATGTACATGCATGCTTTCGTAATCTTTTGGAGGAACTACAAATCCATTATTTCCGTGATTGATGAATTCGACGATCCATCCATCATTGGTAGAAACATTGACTGCTCCATTCATGGCAGCCGTCATACCACTTGTTCCGGATGCTTCTCTTGGAACGCGGGGATTGTTCAACCATACATCTGCAGCTTGTTTCAGACGTTTACTTAAGCCGAGTTCATATCCTGTGCATACAGCCATGTTCTTATGACTTTTGCTGAGATGCACAAGGTGATTGAATTCTGTGATGGCAGGATAATCCACAGGGTATGGTTTGCCAGCCCAAACAATTTGAACTGGATATTTTGAATTGGAAAGAAGTGCTTCAAATCTTTCTCTGTCGCGGGTCAGCAGGTCTGCGCGCTTATACCCTGCAAATCTTCTTGCCCAAACAATGGTAAATACATCAGGATCTAGCAATTTTCCAGTTTGATCTGCCACCAGATCGAAGGCTCTTTTTTTCAAGTATCTTTTTCTGTCAATAAACTTCTCGTCACTTTGCTCGTCCATTGCAAAATATAATTGCTTATCAGCCCAGTATCTCCAGTTTTGTGAATTAGTGATATGGATAATTGGACAAACATCATCATACTTGCCCCACATCTTTCTGCTCACATGACCGTGGAGTTCCGAAACAGCATTTGACAGTCTTGCAAATCTGAGTGCAGCGAGCGAGTGATTGAATTGATCGTCATCTGTTCCGGTGATCTCTCTCACCTTAGAAAGAGGCATTCCGCAGAAATAAGACATTTTTTCACAGAGGTATATATCGTGTTTTTCATTACCTGCTTCCTCAGGAGTATGTGTTGTAAATACCAATTGACGTTTCAATGCATCTAGGTCACCGCCATTTTTATTCAGCAGATAAAATGCGGATGAAATAGCATGTGCTTCATTTAAGTGGTACACATCAGGTTTATATCCAAGCTCATCAATCAATTTTGCACCACCTACACCCAACAAGATAAACTGGGCAACTTTTGTTGCAACATTTGCATCATATAAACGATGGGTGATGGTTTGAGAAACATAGTCATTCTCAGGAAGATCAGTGCTCAATAAGAACAGTGGAGCCGATTTGAAAGTTTCTGGATTCAAGTAAAAAGCCTTGACCCAAACAGGTGCATCATGGATCATAATTTGAAACTTGATGCCTGTATCTTCTAAAAAATTGTAAATCTTCTCATTCCATTGAACTTGCAACGTTTGATCTTGGTTGCGTGCTTGATCATAGTATCCGTATTTCCATAGTATTCCTACACCAATGAGATGCTGACGCAATTCGTATGCACTTCTCAAATGGGATCCAGATAAAAATCCCAATCCTCCACTATATATCTTCAAGGGCTGATGTACTGCAAACTCCATGGAGAAATATGCTACTCGCTTCGAAAACCTCGCGTCAATTGAATATGGCAGTGAGTAGTTTTTGAAAATGGACATGATCCTGTGTTTGATGAGGGCGCAATATAACCTCAAAAAGGCAATGCATGAAATTAATATGTATTTTTTACACAATGTGTGGAGAACTTTGCTTTCAGAAGGTTACCTCCATGTATTTGCGGAAAAAAACTACATTTGACCAACCCTTTAACATGAAAAAAATAATTGCCTTTTTGCTATTGCTGACAGCGATGATTTCTTGCAATAAAAAGGCCAAAGATATCAACCAAGATGAGGGTGTCGTGGTAAGTGACTTTATACAATCATTCAACGTAGTTGAATTACCTGTTCAATTCAAGGCAGAATATTTTGATAAAAAAGAATCAGACAGTAATTATATAAAGCCTGCTGTTGTTTCAAAGTTTGTACCTGACAGTATTTTTAAAAATGAATTAGGAAAATTAAAAGATGTAAAATTCTATCGCAAAGGAAGATTCACTGCAGAGGAAACAGAAGAAAAATATCTTTTCTTAACTGTACAAAAGAAAGAAAAGCGATTTGCATATATTCTATGTTTCGATAAAAATGAAATTTTCAAAACAGGAATGTTGCTGAGCGAGAAGAGCATGAATCCAACTATAACCTACGAGGGAACATTGGATAAGCGACTCACCATTGTAAAATTAAAGAACAGCAATATCGGAACTGGCAAAGCATATTACAACAAGAGTGTTTATGTTTATAATACCGAAGGAGTTTTCACGTTGATTTTAACTGAGAGCAATGAGCCAGTTGTTGAAACTGAAGTATACAATCCCATTGACACCCTACCAATGACAGGGCCCTGGAGTGGAAACTATGTGCAAGACAAGAAAAATTTTATTTCAGTCAGAGATGGTGGCAAACCAGGAAAGCTTTTATTTTTTATCAATGTTGATAAATATGGAAAATCTTGCACTGGCAGTCTCCGTGGAGATATGTCGCAAGTAAAACCAAAAGTTTTTCAGTACAATAAAGCAGACGACCACTGTGTATTGGAATTTACTTTCAGCAGCAGTGGATTAAAAGTAAAAGAATTGGAAGCATGCGGAAACCACAGATCAGTGCGATGCAGCTTTGACGGAAGTTTTTCCAAGCAAAAAAAGAAAAGTAAAAAATAAATCACAGGATCTGTCCTTGCAGTAAATCTTCCAATGTTTCTCTTCGGCGAATTAATTTCAGCTGACCTTTATTCACCAGTACTTCTGCTGGCCTTGCTCTTGAATTAAATCGACTGCTCATTTCAAATCCGTAAGCTCCAGCGTTGTTAAACAACAAAATATCGCCAGGATTCACTTCATGTAATTCTCTGTCCCATGCGAATGTATCGGTTTCACAAATATTTCCAACAACATTGTATGTTTTCACAGGACCTTTCGGATTGCTGATGTTGGTGATGATATGATAGGCATCATAAAACATAGGTCGGATTAAATGATTGAACCCGCTGTCGACTCCAACAAAATTTCTTGTTGGATTTTCTTTTATAACATTTGCTTTGGTGAGAAAATAACCTGCCTCACTTACTAAAAATTTTCCCGGCTCAAACCAAATTTGAAATGTCTTATTGGTCGAAGCTTTGAACGCATCAAGCATTTCAGCAAGCTTCGCGCCCAGTTCTTCAACATTGGAACCTTTTTCATCTGGCTTGTATGGAACCTTGAAGCCACCACCCAAGTCTATCACAGAAAGATCATCAAACTGTTTACTTAATTCAAGCATGAGTTGAAGTCCGTTGATAAATACCTCCAAGTCCTTTATCTCACTACCGGTGTGCAGGTGCAACCCCTTAATTACAACACCAGTTTGTTTTTTGATATCGAGTATTTGGCTGACTTGATTAATAGAAACACCAAATTTTGAATCAACATGCCCAGTGGAGATTTTTATATTCCCACCAGCCATGATATGAGGATTGATGCGAACTACAACGGGATATGAATTCCCATATATATTACCGAACTGTTGTAAAATGTCAAGATTATCAATATTGATGTTTACTTTCAGATCCACTGCTTCTTTGTAATCATCAATTGAAACACTGTTTGGGGTAAAAATAATTTTATTAGACTGAAATCCGGCTTTGAGTGCAAATTGCACTTCATTTAAACTCACACAATCGATTCCGGATCCAAGTTGCTGGAGTATTCTTAAGACATTGATGTTGCTGAGTGCCTTGCAAGCATAAAATATTTTTACATCAGATTTTCTGAATGCATGCGACAGCTTTGAGTATTGAAAATGAATACGTTCTTCATCGTATACATACAATGGAGTAGAAAATTCATTCGCGGCTTTAAGTAAAATTTCGTTTGAGAGTGTTGGAGCCATGTGTAGGTTTGAATTTAAAGCTATGCTCCTTCAATATTCTCTCCTTGTGCATTCTCATCTTCCTGTGACATTTCCCCAGTAGCTTGACCCTCTATCTCACCTTCCATTTCAAAATGTTCTGCATTGACCAATGTTGGTAAAACGATTTGATCTGCAAGCACTTCACTGATCTTCGGCAGTTCTTCTGCTGTATTGATTCCGAAATAGTCCATGAAGTGTCGAGATGTTGCGTAAATCAGGGGTTTGCCAACCATTTGCTCATTTCTTCCGGAGATGATGATCAATTCTTTTTCCAACAGCTTTTGGATAGAATAATCACAGTTTACGCCTCTGATCGCCTCAATTTCAGATTTGGTGATTGGTTGTTTGTATGCAATGATGGCAAGTGTTTCTAATGCAGCCGTAGACAATCTCTTTAAGAATTTATCACCATTCAGTTGTGCAATGGTAGTATGAAATTCTTTTTTTGTGAGGAATTGCCATCCGCCACCACTTTGCCTTAATTCAAAGGGATAGAATGAAGAGTTATATTTTTCATTGATTCCATCAATACATGTTTCTACCTGATCCAAGGTTACTTTATCATCCATGAATCCGAATGCATTGTTGATCAATTCGATGATTTCTACCGCAGTCAACGGTTTTTCACTCGCAAAAATCAGTGCCTCTACATGATTGATAAGATTGGCTATTTCCATTCGATATTAAAAGCTTTTTTAACCCTTTCAGGGTGGTAAATGTAAGGGAATATCACGAGATCTTAACCTTGTAAAGCAGCAGCACCACTCACGATTTCAGTGAGCTCCGTTGTGATGGCAGCCTGCCTTGCACGGTTGTAAGAAATCTTCAGGGTCTTGAGCAATTCATTTGCATTTTCTGATGCTTTGTCCATAGCTGTCATACGCGCACCATGCTCTGATGCATTTCCATCAAGTACTGCTTTATAAAGTTGTGTATTCAAAATTTTTGGCATCAACTCTGCAATCAGAATTTCCTTAGCGGGTTCAAAAATAAAATCTGCTTTCTGAGTCTTTTCGCCGTTTGCATTTTCCTGTTTAGGGATAGGGAGGAAAGGCTCAGAAACGAATCGCTGTGTTGCAGCATTTTTAAACTCACTGTACACAATTTCAACTGCATCAAATTCTTTGTTTGCGAACGCTTTGATGGCTTCCTGTGCACAAGCTTGAACACCATCAAATGAAAGCTGAAGGAAAATATCTCTAAAATGTGTATCAACCTTGTATCCTCTTTTCTGGAAAAACTCTGCGCCTTTTTTACCAATCGCCCAGATGGAGAGGTTTCCATTGCGATGCACTTCACTGTATCGCTCTTGTATAGTTGATAAGGCCGTCTTCTGAATATTCGCATTGTATGCACCGCACAAACCACGATCACTTGTGATAACGATCAACAAAACTTTTTTAACAGCTCTAACTTCCGCCAGCGCAATGTTTGCTGAGCTATCAACGTTGCTAACAATATTGCTGAGCATTTCCTGGAGCTTTTTTGCATAGGGACGCATTTGAATAATAGCGTCCTGTGCACGCCTAAGTTTGGCTGCACTTACCATTTTCATTGCCTTCGTAATCTGCTGTGTTGATTGGACAGATTTTATCCTGTTCCTAACTTCCTTCAATTGGCCTGCCATGGGGCTAAAAATTTGAGCGCAAAGTTAAGTAAATACGACCGAAATCAGTTCAGATCGAGGATAACATTTACCCACTCAGGGTCGAATTGTGCATTGTATTTTTTGTAAAACCGGATCGCAGGCTCATTCCATTCCAAAACCTGCCAGGTTATTCGTTTGAATCGCTTTTCCTTGGCCTCTTCTATCAGTTTGTCCATCAACATCTTACCAATCCCCTTGCCCCTATATTCAGCAGTGACGATGATGTCTTCCAGGTACATTACCTGACCCTTCCATGTGCTGTACCGAATATAATAAAGTGCAAAGCCCACCACTGGCTTTCCATCCAGCTTTTCGTCCTCTACAACAAAAGCCCACCAAACAGGAAAAGGACCGAATCCGGATGCCTCAAAATGTGCAGGATCAACTGTTACTTCCTGGGGAGCTTTTTCGTAATCTGCCAACTCTTGAATAAGTTTCAGCATGGCAGGTATATCTCTTTTTTCTGCTTTCCTTAAGATCATCGCAGGGCTTGTTCAAAGTCGTTCAAAATATCATCCCTATTTTCAATTCCAACACTAAGTCTGATCAATCCATCGGTTATTCCATATTCAAGTCTGTTTTCTTTTGGTATACTTGAATGCGACATGGATGCTGGGTGAGAGAGCAAGGTGTCACATGTGCCCAAGGAAACTGTTCTTGTACACATCTGTAACTTGTTCATGAATTTTACTCCTGCTTCAAATCCACCTTTTAGCTCAAAACTCATCATGGCACCAGGATGAGTCATTTGTTTTTGAGAAACAAGAAAATCCGGATGTGATGAGAGTCCGTTATAATTTACCTGTTGAATGGCAGGATGTGCCGCCAGAAAATTTGCAACGCTCATAGCATTCTCACAATGACTTTGCATCCTCAATTCCAATGTTTTCATTCCATTGATCAACAAAAATGCTTCAAAAGCATTGCTGTTTCCACCCAACAAGCGGTGTGTTTTGGTGGCCCTTGTTCTCATGAATTCAAGATCTGTTCCAATCAAAACTCCGCCAATGGCAGTACCATGACCATTTAGAAATTTTGTTGTGCTATGAAGCACGAAATCAATTCCGTGTTTGAATGGTTGTTGTAAATATGGAGTTGCAAATGTGTTGTCACAAGCAGTTATTTTTCCATATTTTTTCGCAAGCTCAGACAATGTTTGTAAATCAACACACTGAAGTGTAGGATTGGCGGGGGTTTCGAGATAAATCAACTTGATTGCATTATCTTCTTTTAGGTATTTTTCTGCCAATTGAATATCTCTGAGATCTACAATAATGGAGGACAACTCCAATGGCTCCAACAATGATTTCATGTAATCTTGTGTGCCACTGTAAAGAGAATAATGTGTAAGAATTTTATCCCCCTTTTTTAAAGTTGCCAACAAAAGAGAACTGATGGCTGCCATACCAGAGGCATGTAAGATTGCTTTTGCTTCAAGCGGACTGCCATTTTTTTGCAATCCAAAGGTTTCCATCGCAGCAATTTTTTCTTCTGCTTCATTCATTGTTGGATTACCCCATCTTGAGTAGATATATCCTTTTTCTTGTCCGGAAAATCTTCTGCTACCCTGTTCAGCTTCATCATATACATAAGTAGATGATGCATAAATGGGTGTAAGGTGCGCATACATGGGATCAGGATGTTGGCCAGCATGAATTGCGAGAGAGCTGAAACCTTTGTAAACTTTATTATTTCCAGACATGATGATTAATTAATAAACCATTTTACCCAAGTTGCTCCCCAAGTGAAACCACCTCCAAATGCAGCCAGTACAATGTTATCTCCTTTTTTCAATTTTGATTGAAAATCCCATAAACAAAGTGGAATGGTTGCAGCGGTTGTATTTCCATAGCGTTGGATGTTCAACATAACTTTTTCATCTGAGAGCCCCATCCTTCTGGCGGTTGCATCTATGATACGCTTATTTGCCTGATGAGGCACAAGCCAGGCAATGTCTTCAGACTTCAAATGATTTTTTTCCATGAGTTCATAGCTCACATCAGCCATTCCGGTGACGGCAAATTTGAACACCGGCTGACCATCCTGATAAATAAAATGTTCCTTTCTGGCAACCGTTTCTGCAGATGGAGGATTGAGTGAACCGCCTGCTTTCATATGCAAATATTTTCCTCCACTTCCATCGCTCTTCAAGATGCTGTCCAGAACACCAAACCCTTCGGTATTGGGTTCAAGCAAAACTGCTCCTGCCCCATCACCAAATAGAATGCAGGTGGTTCGATCAGTATAATCAACAATTGAGCTCATTTTATCGGCTCCAACAACTACCACTTTTTTATAACGGCCACTTTCAATCAAAGAAGCCCCTGTTGTAAGCGCATAAAGAAACCCAGAGCATGCAGCTAGAATATCAAAACCCCATGCATTTTTGATTCCCAGTTTATCACAACTCACATTGGCTGTATTAGGGAAAAGCATATCTGGAGTAACTGTTGCAACAATTAAACATTCAATCTCGTTGGGATCGATACCGCGCTTTGCACAAAGATCTCTTACCGCTGGAACCACAAGATCTGAAGTAGCCTTTCCCTCACCTCTCAAAATATGCCTTTCGACAATTCCCGTGCGGGTTCTGATCCATTCATCATTTGTTTCTACCATTTTTTCCAGATCTTCATTGGTAAGCAGGTCTTCTGGCACATATCCACCAACAGAAGTGATTGCAGCAGTGATTTTTTGCATATGATTCAATTGGACCACAAATGTAACTATTTTGACGGGTGTTCTTATCTTCGTTACGTATAATAAAACCTCATGATTGCCAGTTTGACAGGAACCTATATTTTAAAGACTCCATCCTATGTTCATATGGATGTGCATGGTGTTGGTTATGAGGTACAAATAAGCCTAAACACATTTGCAAAAATTCAGGATGCACAGCAAGGTACATTGATGACAATTTTGCAAATAAAAGAAGACAGCCATACACTTTTTGGTTTTGCAGATACCACTGAGAAAATACTATTTCAACAACTGATCAATGTTAATGGAGTTGGTGCATCAACAGCAAGGATGATGCTCTCCGCCATGCAGCCACATGAGCTGAGCAATGCCATTGCCTCAGGCAATACAGGAGCATTGGAAAAGATAAAAGGAATAGGAAGAAAATCAGCCGAGCGAATCATCTTGGAACTGCGTGATAAAATTGTAAAATCAGGTATGGCTCAACCATCTCAAGGTTTTGCTCAGCACGGCATCAAGGACGAAGCACTGCAAGCCTTGATCGCACTGGGAATTCCAAGAGCCGCTGCAGAATCAGCCATTAAAAAATCATCATTCAATTCCACTGAAGATACCCTTGAATCTCTCATCAAAAAATCCCTTCAACTTATTTGATTAGAACTCTACCCAACCAAAGCAGAAGGAAATATTGAAAAGGTTATCCCATAAGATAACATGTCTGGTGGTCCTCCTCATGTGTGTTGCCTTCGTGCGCGCAGATGGAAAAGGTTTGCACGCTCAAATTAAAACGCCTCGCGATTCTGTTCCATTTAATGACTCTTTGCTATACCCGCTACAAGACAGAAGAAGTGATAAGATTTCAATCTCGAAAAAAAATCCATTTGATTTAAAAGATCCTTCGAACATCAAAGACTCTTTGATATATGATTATAAAACGAAAGAGTATTACATCATTGAAAAAATTGGAAACCGTTATTTTAGAAAACCAACTTCGTTGACCTTCGATGAATATCTCAGAATCCAATCAAGAAAAGCTGAGAGAGATTATTTTCAAAAGAGATCAAACACCATCAGCCTCTTAAACAGAAAGCTTGTCAAGCCACGATTGAACATGGGTGAAGAATTGTTCAACCGACTTTTTGGAACAGGTGTAGTAGATATTCGTCCACAGGGCGAAGTAAACATCACGACAGGCTATCAGGGTCAGAACATTAAAAATCCCACACTACCTGAAAGAGCTAGAAGAAATGGAGGGTTGGATTTTGACATGGCGGCCAATTTAAATGTGTTGGGAAATATTGGAGACAAGATGAAATTTCCCATCAGCTACAATACCCTCTCTACATTTGATTTTGAAAATAAATTAAAACTCGATTATACCGGAGGCGCTGAAGATGTATTCAAAAAAGTAGAAGTTGGAAACACTTCTTTTGCAACCAAGGGAAGTTTGATTCCAGGTGCACAACAATTGTTTGGAATCAAAACACAAATGCAATTTGGAAAATTGTGGCTGACCACTGTATTTGCAAGTCAACGTTCACAACGCCAATCAACTGCTTTCAAAGGAGGGTCAACTTCCATGCCATTTGAAATCAAAGCAGATGAATACGAAGAGAACCGTCACTTTTTATTGGCGCAACATTTCAGAAGAGAGTTTAACAAAGGGATGAAGAATCTTCCTATTGTGAACTCACAAGTTCAATTGCTTCGTTTGGAGGTATGGGTAACCAACAGATATGGAACAACCACCAATGCGAGGGATGTAGTTGGACTGATGGACCTGGGAGAAGATAAACCTTATCAACAACCCCCGATCATCAATGCCCGTCCGGGTACAACCTACCCTTCAAATCAATCCAATGATCTTTACAGCAAAATCACCAGCAGTCCAAACAGCCGCAATCCTGCACAGGTAGTGAATTTCATGAACTCCATCGGATTACAGCCTATCAGAGATTTCGAAAAAACCTTTGCAAGAAAATTGGATTCATCTCAATATTACTTCAACAGACAGTTGGGATTTATTTCATTGAATGTCACATTACAACCTGATGAAGTATTGGGAGTAGCTTATCAATACACTGTCAATGGAAAAGTATTTCAGGTTGGTGAATTCGCACAGGATGTTCCAGTTGATTCAACCAGTGGTGTTTCAAAAATTCTTTTTCTAAAATTATTGAAAGCAACTTCACAAAGAACATCATTGCCGATTTGGGATTTGATGATGAAGAATGTTTATGCAGTAGGATCAGGACAACTAGAGCGACAGGATTTTCAATTTAATGTCTTATATCAAGAACCAGGCGGTGGAGAGAAAAGATATATTACTGAAGGAGATCAGGCAGGCGTGCCCTTGATCACACTGTTAAATCTGGATCGACTTAACAACCAGAATGATCCACAACCCGATGGTGTTTTTGATTATGTGGAAGGCTTTACTGTAAACTCCTATCAGAGCCGGGTAATGTTTCCAGTCTTGGAGCCATTCGGGCATGATTTGGACTTTGCGTTTACAGATAAAACGTTGAGAGAAAAATACCTGTTCTATCCTTTGTATGATACAATCAAAGCAATTGCGCAAACCTATGCAAACCTGAATAGGTTCATCATGAAAGGAAGCTCAAAATCGTCCGGTGGATCTTCTGGAGAAATTTCTTTGAATGCATTTAATATTCCACAAGGATCGGTTACGGTAACATCTGGTGGACAAAAACTTACTGAGAATGTTGACTATACTATTGATTATCTCTCAGGAACACTGCGCATCATAAACAGTTCCATCAAACAATCGGGTGTTCCAGTGAATGTTCAATTTGAAAACAATGCAACTTTCGGAGTACAGCAAAGAACATATACTGGATTGAGATGGGATTATCTTTTTAGCGATAAATTCTCCATTGGTGGCAATATGGTGAGATTGGGAGAACGTCCATTCTTTACCAAAATGGAATACGGGTCAGATCCAATCAAAAACAGTATGGCAGGTGTAGACATGTCATACAACAGCGAAGTTCCAAGGCTGAGCAAATGGCTGAGCAAGCTTCCATTTTACGAAGCATCTGGTACATCCAGCATCAATGCATCTGCAGAGGTGGCACAATTAAAACCAGGTCATGCTCCACAAATAGGAAAAGGCGGTAGCGGATTGGTTTACTTAGATGATTTTGAGGGAACAAAATCAAGTATTGATTTACGCTTTCCAATAATTGGATGGACATTGGCTTCAACACCTGCAGGTGCAAAAGACCGATTTGGCAATACCATGTTTCCGGAAGCTACTGCATTTGATAACATCGATTATGGAAAGAACAGAGCAAAGCTAGCCTGGTATAACATTGAACCTATCCTTCAAGAAAAAAGAAACCTTAGCAATCCGTTGAGAAGCGATGTTGAACAACTCTCAGATCCCAGGGTAAGAAGTGTTGGTCAGCAGGAAATTTTTCCTAGAAGAACTCCTGACTTCGGACAAAGCCAGTTGGTTACATTCGACATGGCATATTATCCCAAGGAAAGAGGGCCATATAATTATGATGCAGCCAACATTGAAAGCAATGGTGCACTTAAAAACCCCAACAAAAGATGGGGTGGAATTATGCGCAGTGTTGATCAAACAGATTTTGAAACCGCAAACATTGAGTTTATTGATTTTTGGGTACTTGATCCTTTCATAAAAAATACCAACCCTGCAGGAGGATCTATGTATATCAACCTGGGTAATATTTCTGAGGATATTTTAAAAGACTCCAGAAGATTTTATGAAAATGGATTACCAACACCCACCATACCATCAAGTGTTGCAACCTCCAATTGGGGAAAGGTTCCATTGAATCCAACACAAATCACCACAGGTTTCAGCAACGAACCCAATGATCGCCCATATCAAGATGTTGGACTTGATGGTTTGACAGATTCAGCAGAGCTTGTGAAAAGAAAAGAATATTTAAATGACTTAGCAACCCGTTTGGGCGTTGGATCCAATGCATACAAGCAGGCGTCATCAGATCCATCATCGGATAATTTCAAATATTACAGGGATGCAAGCTATGATCAAGAAGAAGCGGGAATTTTAAAGAGATACAAAAACTTCAACAACCCTCAAGGAAATTCGCCTGTTGCAAAAGCAGGTGATGCGTTTGCCTCTGCATTCACATTATATCCAGATGGAGAGGATTTAAACAGAGACAACACATTGAATGAAGCAGAAGAATATTTTCAATATAGAATTGACTTAAAGCCATCCGGTGATCCAGTCATGCAGGTTGGAAAAAATTTTATTGCAGATAAGAAAGTGGTAAATGTAACATTGTCTGATGGTACCAAACAAGACCAGGTTTGGTATCAATTCAGGGTTCCCATCAATGCATATACCAGCAAGGTTGGAGAAATTCCGGATTTTAAATCGATCCGTTTTATAAGAATGTTTCTAACCGATTTTTCCGATTCAGTTGTATTGCGATTTGCAAAGTTGGAATTGGTAAGAAATAACTGGAGAAGCTTTGCATATGAACTAGATACAACAGGAACATATATACCAATCAACAAATCAGGTGAGAATACTTTCTTCAATGTTACAGCGGTGAATATTGAAGAGAATGACAAGAGAGATCCTATTCCATACAGAACACCTCCAGGTATTGAACGGGTCCAAACGTTGAGCAATGGAGGAATCAACATCCTACAAAATGAACAAGCACTCAGCATGACCGTTTTGAATTTGGAAGAAGGCAGAAGCAGAGCGGTGTTCAAAGGATTTAATCACGACCTAAGACAATACAAGACCATCTCCATGTTTTATCATGCAGAAAGTTTAAAACAATATGCAAAAATCAATGATGGTGAATTGTATGCAGTTATACGACTTGGTACTGATTACATTAACCACTATTATGAAATTAAATACCCACTTAAAACAACTCCATTTGGAACATCAGACGAGAAGGTAATTTGGCCAAGTGAAAATGAATTAAACTTTGATTTACAAACGTTGGTAGATTTAAAAAATGAAAGAAACCTCAAAACAAACAATGCAACTGCTATTTACCGAAAGACCATCAACGGTAAAATTTTCTCCATTTTCGGAAATCCGAATCTTGCAGAGATAAAAGGAATCCTCGCAGGCGTTGAAAATCCTAAAAATATAAGTGGCGGAAGACCGTTGAATGCTGAAGTGTGGATCAACGAACTCAGGCTTTCCGGAATCAATGAAAACAGTGCATGGGCGGCTGTTGGGCAAATGAACATTCAGTTGGCGGATCTTGGATCAGTATCAGTTTCTGCCAACATGCATACAGTAGGATTTGGACAATTGGAGCAAAGAGTGAACGAGCGTTTTAGAAATGATTTAAAACAATATGATTTATCGGCAAATCTTCAATTGGGAAAATTATTGCCGAAGCAATTGGGCTTGGAAATTCCTTTCTTTTTGAATCTTTCAGAAATAGTCAGCTCACCGCAATACGATCCATACGACAGAGATATTCTACTCAAAGACAAACTTTCTCTATACAGAAATAAAAGAGACTCCATTACTGCAGATGCAGTTGATTATACAGGTATAAAAACCATCAACTTTACCAATGTAAGGTTTGCACAGAGGCAAGACAAAAAAATACATCTGTGGAGCTTATCAAACTTTGATTTTAGTTATTCATTGACACAAACACAACAACACAATCCACTTACCGAAAACAATGAAGTAGCAAAGACACAGGGAGGCCTTGGATATAATTTTAATAAACAACCCAAATACATTGAGCCATTTAAAAAGCTTATACCCATTCAAAGCAAATGGGTTGACTTTATCAAAAATGTAAACTTCAATTTGATGCCTTCGTTGCTGGGTTTCAGAATTGATACCAGAAGACAATTTGGTGCCATCAGACCTCGCAATGTTGGAGGAGGTAAATATAAAATACCTGAAACCTATGATAAATATTTTGTAGTTGACAGAAATTATAATTTGAGGTGGGACCTCACAAAATCATTGAATTTCGATTTTCGCGCTACAAACAATTCACGAGTTGATGAACCATTTGGCAGAATCGATACCAAAGCAAAACAAGATTCAATCCTTAGAAATTTTTTAAAGGGGGGAAGGAACACACTATACAGTCACAATGCAGATTTAACATATAATGTTCCAACCAGCAGTTTTCCGTTACTGGATTGGACCACGCTTAATGTGGCATACCGCACTACGTATAATTGGGTCGGAGCTTCAAGGTTGGCAATCAATTTAGGAAATACATTACAGAACAGCAATCAAGCTGGAGCAACCGCAGAATTGAATTTCACACAACTCTACAACAAAGTAAGATTTTTAAGAGCCATAGATGGAAGTGGTGCAGCGCCTGCACCGAAACAGCCTAAAGCATCAAGCAAGAAAAAGAAAACCGAGAAAAAAGATAAAGACGGAAACATTATTGAAGAAAAAGAAAAGCAGGCAAAGGAACAAAAACAGAAAAAAGAAATCATACTAACGGGTGCAGAAAAAACAATTCTCAGAATCATAACAGCATTGAAAAGAATTGGTGCATCATATAATGAAGGGGGTACAACATTCCTTCCAGGATATAAGGACAGCACACAAGCATTAGGACAAAATTGGAAAAGTCTTTCTCCTGGAATTGATTTCATTGCAGGAAAACAACCCAATCAGGCATGGTTACAATCGGTTGCCAAGAAAGGACTGATAACCAGTGACCCTATGTTAAACAACTTATTCCTTCAAAACTATGACCAGAAGTTTAATCTAACAGCTCAATTAGAACCCTTCAAAGATTTTATGGTAGATGTGAACGTGGATAGAACGTTGAATAAAAATTATTCAACACTTTTCAAAGACACTGCGAACACAGGACAATTTTCTGCATTGAATCCATATTCAGGAGGTGGATTTAGCATAAGTTATATTTCATTCCAAACACTGTTTGGAAAATTTGATCCAAATGCCATCAGTCAAACATTTAAAACATTTGAAGAAAACAGGCTTGCATTATCCAAGAGATTGGGTGAAAAGAATCCATACAGTAAAGTGCAAGGAGCTGACGGATTTTACAAAGGATATGGCAGGTATGCGCAGGATGTACTTGTTCCTTCATTTATAGCAGCATATACAAAGCAAGATCCCAATAGCATTTCATTGCTCAATACAGGTGAATCCGGATCTGTAAAAACAAATCCATTCAAAGGATATATGCCAAAACCAAACTGGAGAGTGACTTACAATGGATTGAGCAAGATTCCTGGAATAGAAAATATTTTAAGCAACTTCACTTTAAGCCATGCGTATAATTCAACCTTGAGCATGAACAGCTTTAATTCAGCGTTGCTATTCCAGGATACATTGTTGTATGGATTTCCTTCATTTGTAGATACATTAACAGGCAACTTCATTCCATATTTTTTGGTTCCGAATCTATTGATCTCAGAACAATTTGCACCATTGATTGGAATTGATTTCAGCACACCTAGTCAGATTTCCGGAAGGTTTGAATATAAAAAATCGAGACAGCTCAGTTTAAGCCTGGCAGATTTTCAACTGAGCGAAGTGCATTCAACTGAGATCACATTTGGCATGCGGTGGAGAAAGAGAGGAGTTAATCTTCCATTTAACTTGAATTTTGGAAACAAAGAACAAACCCAGAAACAGGGAAGTACTCAAGCTGGAAGCGATATTACATTTGCGCTTGATTTCAGCATCCGAGATGATATGAATTCAAACTCAAGACTAGATCAACAGAATGCATACGCTACAGGTGGTCAAAAAGTAGTTAGCATTCGACCAACGATTGACTATGTTTTGAATAATCGCATCAACCTTCAATTGTACTTTGATCAAAGAAGGGTGAGTCCTTATATTTCTAACTCTGCGCCATCAGTAAATACAAGAGGCGGATTACAAATCAGGATCTCACTTGCGCAATAAGTAAAATGAATTCGCCTGCGAAGTGCAAGTCATGACCAGACTGTTTATGCATACATGTTCAGGAAGACTGGCACAGTAAAAAGCGGTATCGGCAACATCTTCAGCTTTTAATGGCTGATATCCATCGTATACAGTTTTGGCAGTCGCCTCATCCCCTTTGAAACGAACAATTGAAAATTCTGTTTCGGCAGCACCGGGATGTATCGCAGTTACTTTAATTTGATGACGCAACATATCGATCCTCATGGCCTGGCTGATGGCTTCCACAGAAGTTTTTGTTGCACAATAGACATTCCCTTTTTCATAAACTTCTTTACCGGCTGTAGATCCAATATTTATTATATGCCCTTTGCCATTTTTGATGAAATATGGGAGGACTGCTTTTGATACATATAACAGACCTTTCAAATTTGTATCAATCATGGTTTCCCAATCATCCAAGCTGGCTTCATCAAAATAATCTCTTCCCAATGCCAATCCTGCGTTATTCACCAGTATATCTAAATCATTTAAGTTCGGATCAGCAGATAGTACTGAAAAAACCTCATCACGGTTTTGAACATCAAAAACCTTTACAGATACATCCACCTTATAGCTTTTTGTTATCTCATCGGACAATTCTTTTAACCGATCTGCTCTTCTTCCGGTAATCACAAGATTCCATCCATCTTTTGCAAATCGATATGCCATCGCTTTACCGAAACCCGAACTTGCTCCTGTGATTAAAATTTTCTTGCTCATATAAAATTATTTTTTTGACAATATCCAATATCTATAAGACATCAACAGCATGAGTGGATACAATGCCATGTTGATCATACCTAGAAAAGACAATGATACAGCAATTAAAATCAGAATCATCAAACTCCAGATTTTAAAAAACTGCTGCATCCATTTTTTTACTGCATTTAGTCTGAAAGAGAAAAAAATGTTCAATGGGAAAGCCCATATAAGATTTATATTCTTGGAAAAACTTTCATGATCTGTTCCAAGCCACATGAATAGAAGAAATATTCCCAGTAAGCCTGTGCTGATGAATAGAATTCTATCTGCCAATGACCCAAGTGTAGTATTTTTTATAAATCCAAATGAAGGGATGAGAAGCAAAAAACTCAAGAGACTTATAATAAATAATGGGGTTACAAAAAATGATGATTGGAGTGGAATTGACTGCATATCCTTTACCTGAATAATTTTATCAGACTCTAATTTAACGTTGTCAACTGTAGCTGAGGATATCCCTTTCATCAAAAAATCAGGAAGAAACATAGATTCCATGTTGTCCATAGGCATGTCGGCACCAATTCCAAGTAGCAGGTCTATTCCTAGAGCTGTCCATTTCATCTCGGCCCTGTTCAAATAATAATGGAGGTGATCTCTGAATGTTTGTCCTGACTCTACAATCATGGGGACCTCAACAATTGAATTTTCTTCTTTCTGGAAAATAATATCTCTCAACCTGGTTGTACAGTTATCATATAAAAAATCGTACTTATAGTACCGATTTTCTTCGCGAATGTTTTCAAACAGGAAAGATTGTATTTTTTTCTTTTTTATAGGAGACAAATGAAGAACTTGTTCAACGACTCCCCTTTTAAAATACTGATATTCAAAAATGAAATCTGGGTAACTCACCTGACTAACAAAATACATCAGTTTACCACGAACGAATTTTGTATAAAAATCAGGATCATTGAAATCAAATGTTCCATAATTGTAAACAATATCGGTACCTGCTGCTGAATCAACAACCCTCAATGCACTGTGACCAAATACTGAATAGAGTTCTGCACCAGGTGTGCATGTAAGCAAGCTGATTCGAATTGCGCTGCTATCGGTTTCTGCTTTTGTAAAACCAAGCTGTAATAAAAAGTAAACTGTGAAACAAGCTGCAAAAAGCTTTTTCATGTACGTCAATTATCGGCTGTAATTAGGCGCCTCTTTGGTGATAGCAACATCATGTGCATGACTTTCTTTGATACCGGCATTGGTTATCCTGATGAACTGTGCAGCTTGCAAAGCCTTGATATCTTTTGCTCCACAATAACCCATTCCAGCTCGGAGTCCGCCTACAAACTGTGTTACCACTTCACTTAAGTTCCCCTTAAACGGAACCCTTCCTTCAATTCCTTCAGGAACCAATTTTTTAATGCCATCTTCCACATCTTGGAAATACCTGTCACTGCTACCCAGTTGCATAGCGCCGATAGACCCCATACCGCGGTATTGCTTAAATTTTCTTCCTTCATAAATAATGGTTTCCCCAGGACTCTCTTCTACTCCAGCAAATATGCTGCCCATCATCACGGTTGATGCACCCGCAGCCAATGCTTTCACCATATCGCCTGTATATCTTATTCCACCATCTGCAATTACCGGAATGTTTAATTTTTTCAGGGCAGAGGACGCCTCCATTATTGCAGTGATTTGAGGAACGCCTGCACCTGCAACAATTCTTGTTGTACAAATAGAACCAGGACCTATTCCGACTTTTACACCATCAGCACCTGCTTCAGCCAATGCTTTGGCGCCTGATGCTGTTGCCACATTTCCTGCAATAATTCTTATCCCCTTAAAGTTTTTTCTGATCAATTTCAAAGAATCAATGACACCTTTTGTATGACCATGTGCACTATCCAAACAAACAACATCAACACCAATGTGCTGCAATGCCGCTGTCCTGTCAAGCATATCTTTTGTAATTCCAAGTGCTGCACCAACACGTAATCTTCCCAACTCATCTTTGGCCGCATTTGGGAAACTGTGCAATTGAAGAATATCTCGATAAGTAATCAGCCCCATAAGCTGACCATTTTTCTTTACAACGGGTAGTTTTTCAATTTTATAATTCTGAAGAATTTTTTCGGCTTTTCTAAGGTCAGTACCCTCTGGAGCAGTAACCAGGTTTTCACTGGTCATGACTTCCTTTACTTTTCTTTTTCGATTTGTTTCAAACCTCAAATCACGGTTGGTTAGAATGCCCACCAATTTATTGGATTTGTCCACAATAGGAATCCCACCGATTTTATTCTCCCTCATCAATCTTAATGCGTCTTCAATAATTGCATCTTCATGCAACGTCACTGGATCGATGATCATACCACTTTCGCTTCTCTTTACTTTGCGAACCTGCTCTACTTGTTGCTCTACGGACATGTTTTTATGAAGGATGCCTATTCCACCTTCGCGAGCAAGGGCAATAGCAAGGTTGGCTTCCGTAACCGTATCCATGGCTGCTGAAAGCATAGGAATGTTCAAGACGATGTCTCTTGTTAATCGGGAGGATGTATTTACCTCTCTGGGTAATACTTCTGAATGTGCTGGAACCAGCAAAACATCATCGAAGGTCAGGCCTTCACCGAAAAATTTAGGGGATTGACTTCTTGTTGCCATATGCGAAGGTATGAAAAAATACAAATTCCAATTACCTGTACATGGAGGCATAAAATTTACCTGGCAAAGCCCTTACCAAGCCCTTCATTTCCAATGATAACAAATGGCAGGAAGCCTGACTAGGTTTTAACCCAGCGATTGAAGATATCTGATCAATTGAAAGTGGATCATTTTTAGACAATTGCTCGAGAATTAACTTCTCTTCAATATTCAACTCCGGGAAAATTACAGACTGAAATATGGTTGATTTTTTAGGCTTACTCTCCCAATTCATGAACCGTAAAAAATCCTTCCCGTTGTTGATCAATTGAGCCCGTTGGGTTTTTATCAGCTCATTACATCCTATACTCTGTGTATCGATCGATCTTCCCGAAAATGCAAATACATCTTTATTGTATGCATTGGCCATATTTGCAGTGATAAGACTACCTCCTTTTTCTCCACTTTCAATGACGATGATTGCATCTGCAATTCCTGAAACGATTCTATTTCTCAAGGGAAAATTTTGTTTATCGGGCTTTGTTTTACTCATAAACTCAGTGATAAGTCCTCCGTGTTGAAGCATTTCAACAGCAAGACCTCTGTTTGCCTGAGGATATATCTGATCCAACCCATGTCCAAGTACACCAATTGTTGCCAGATCTTTTTTCAATGCTTCTTTATGAACAATGGTGTCAATTCCATATGCGAGTCCACTTACCACCAATACATCCAATTGCTGAAGATCGTTGATCAATTCAACCACCGTTTCTTTTCCATAAGCAGTTGGAGATCTGGTTCCTATTACACTAACAATTTTTGAATGGTTGACATCAACAGATCCTTTATAGTAAAGTACATGTGGTGCATCTTGAAAATGTTGCATTTTCTGAGGATACTCATCAGAGCCTTTCACTAAAACCTTGATACCATTTTTTTGGATGAAGTTTAATTCTTTTTCAACTCTTACTTGTTGATCACAACTCTTAATGGCATTTGCTCTGATAGAACCAATGCCATTCAAAGACTCGAGCTCTCGTCTTTTTGCTTTGAAAATTGTTTGGGGGTCTTGGAAATGTTCCAGTAAAATTGAAATATGAACGTCACCAACTTGAGGAACAAGACTTAACAATAAATGATGATAAAGCTGATTTTCGTCCATACAGAAATGAATCGAAAATAATTTTAGTCATATCATTTGAAATGGGTGAAACACAGCAAGGACAAAGTTTTAAATCTTATCAATTTGATAAAATCAACATTTCTGTTCTGCGATTTTTCGCCCTACCTTCCTCCGTCAAATTATCGCCTATGGGTTGAGTCGACCCAAAACCTTTGTAATCGAGTCGATTTTCAGCAATTCCATTTTGTTTAAAATAATCAACAACTGACTTTGCCCTCATGGTTGATAACTGCAGGTTTGCATCTTCTTTCCCAATATTATCCGTATGGCCATTGATTTGAATGCGAATGGAAGGATTTGATGTTAGAAAAGTTATAACCGCATTCAGGGATTCAAATGAAGATGGCTCTAAATTCCATTTGGCCGTTTTAAATAAGATATCTTTTAAGACGATGGCCTCGGTTTTTTTTATCGGAAAAGCCTGCACTTCAGTAGGTAAACTAAATTCATAGATATCCATTCCTCCTTCACCCCCAAAACGATCACTCGAAAAATACGCGATTTTTCCTGCTGCATTTACAACGAGCCCAGATTCGTTATCGATCGTATTTATAGGAAAGCCGAGATTTACTGGTGTATGAAAGTTATTTCCAATTTTTTTGGAAACATAAATATCGGATCCACCAATGGATTTCCAACCATTTGAAGTAAAATAAAGGGTTGTATTATCAAAGTGAATAAAAGGAAACATTTCATCTCCTGAAGTATTGATGGATGGACCAAGATTTTGAGGAGCCCCCCAATCTCCTTTATCATTTAAATATGCAACATAGATATCCATCCCTCCATATCCACCCGGACGATTTGAAGAAAAATAAATGGATGATTTATCGGGAGACAAGCATGGCGCGGATTCCCAGTATTCAGTATTTACTGGAGTTCCCATATTTTTTCGTTCACTCCATGTGCCATTTATATTTTCTGCAATATAAATGTCACAACTTCCAAATCCTTCAGGGTAATTACACCCTGTAAATACCATCCACTTGCCATCGGGTGATATTTTTTGCCCCCCTTCATTGAAAGCAGTGTTGATCTTTCCTTCTAAGGGCCTTGCTACCTGCCAATTGCTTTGAAATTTGATAGATCCAAAGAAATCTTCATTTTGCCCATTACCAATTCTTCTTGTAATGATCATCATGCTATCTGAAGATGAAATAGAAGGAAAATATTCGGATGCAGTTGAATTGATATTGGAACCAAGATTTTTAATACTTAAATTGTTGCTGATATTTTTTTGAGATGCCGCTTTGGCAAATTGAATGCCTGATTTGTAATACTCATAATTTTTGCTATCAATCTGACTTCTACGAAAAGATTTTTCTAATTGTTCAATGGCCTGATCAAAATGGCCACATCCAAGTTCTGCTTTGATGAGTGTAGTCAGTACTTGTTTAATGAGAGAAGAATCAACTTCGAGAATTTTTTTGATCCACATGGTGGCGGAAGCATAATCTTTTGATTGGAATTTCAAATCAGCCATTGTTCTTATAGCCTGGATATTAGAAGAGTTATACCTCAAAGATGCTACCAGCAGAGACTCAGCAGCAGCCACATCTCCACCTTCTTCTAATATTTTTAATCCTGAAGCAAATAGTTGATCAGATTTTTTTAAATTTTTCTTTGAAATTTTTTCTTGTGAATAGCCTATTAACCCAAATAGTAGCAACACTGCAACCATGAATGTTCTGCAGAAAATCATGGGATATTCAAAAATTTATGTGTTTGAAGAGATAAAATCCATTGTGGATGTTGCTTGATATACTCAATGATGAGTGGATTCATTTCTATTGACTTGCTCCATTCTGGTTGCAAATAGAGGAGGCAGTTTTCATTCACCTGATGAGCATATTTTTCAGCCCAATCAAAATCAGACTTGTTATAAATGATTACTTTAAGTTCATCGGCCATTTTCAGCGTTCCTTCTAATGGCGCTTTAAATTTTTTTGGAGAAAAGGTAACCCAATCCCATGAACCTGAAATATTATGAGCACCGGACGTTTCAACATGGGTACGAATCTTATGATCATGTAATATTTTGGTCAAATCAGTGAGGTCATGCATAAAAGGTTCACCACCAGTGATCACTGCGATTTTAGCACCAGAATCAAGTACATTTTTTAATAATATATCTATATCAAACAATGGATGTTTGCTCATGTCCCAACTTTCCTTCACATCGCACCAAACACATCCTACATCACATCCACCCAAGCGAATGAAGTAAGCTGCATGTCCGGTGAACCTTCCCTCACCTTGCAAGGTGAGAAACTGTTCCATCACTGGAAGTTGTATGTCAGTCTGGGTGATCATGCAAGGTCTTTGGCTAGACATGCCTTAAATGTATTCATCATCAACGCAGCGATTGTCATCGGACCTACGCCGCCAGGGACAGGAGTAATATAGCTACACTTGGGGGATACCGCTTGAAAATCAACATCACCTTTGATGGTAAATCCAGATTTTTTTGTTGAATCTTCTATCCGGGTGATACCAACATCAACAACTACTGAACCAGGCTTTACCATATCAGCCTTCAAAAACTCAGGTTTACCCAAAGCAGCAATAATGATATCAGCTTGTAAACAGATCTCTTTTAAATTAGGAGTGTGTGAATGACATACAGTAACTGTGCAATTACCTGGATATTCATTTTTACTCAACATGATGCTGATGGGTCTTCCAACGATATTGCTTCTTCCAATTACAACTGCATGCTTGCCTTTGGTTTCAATTTTATAGTGCTCCAGCAACAGCAGTATTCCATAGGGTGTTGCAGGATAAAAAGTTGGTAATCCCTGAACCATTCTACCAACACTTTCAGGATGAAAGCCATCCACATCTTTTGATGGAAAAATTGTTTCAATAATTTTCTCTTCGGATATATGTTTAGGAAGCGGCAACTGAACAAGAATTCCATCAACATCAAAATCTTCATTTAACTCATTCAATTTATTAAGCAGTTGCGACTCGGATATATCTTCGCTAAGACGAATCAAAGTGGATTTAAATCCAATTTCAGAACATGATTTTACTTTAGATGCAACATAGGTTTCACTTGCGCCATTATTTCCAATCAAGACTGCTGCTAAATGAGGAATTTTTTTTCCATTCTTAGCCCTTTGTTCAGTTTCTTTCTTGAGCTTTTCTTTGACTGCCTGAGCAACCAGTTTGCCATCTAATATTTCCATTGTGCAAAGGTACGCTGGTGAAAAATGACACCCAAATATGATGTTTTCTACAATTTATTATTTGGCATGATAATCACCTTTACAGCATGAAGATGTGGATTTTGTGGATGGTGTTTCCGATAAAAGCTTTTTGTCAATCTAATTGGGACCAAGTTTTACAACCCTCAAACATTTTACAATATAAACGCTCAAATTCAGACCCATTTTCAACTTCCCAATGTTATAGTAGCCTTGCATTTATTGACACAAGTGCAATTGGTATTTCAATTGAAAATAAATATTCAATCAAGGATCTTTCAAAATTGAACATCAGCAGCCAGTTTAACACCAAGAATGGAGGTTGGGGTATGCATTTCAATTTTATCGGCAACAATGTGTTTAATGGAGGATCTATTGCTACCGCATATGGCATACAAATATCGAAGACGTTTGGGCTAGGTTTTGGTGCAAGGTTTCAAAGAGAAAATATCAGAGGATTCTCTCCCTTGTATATAATGATGCCACAGTTAGGTATCATATATTTTTTTTCAAAAAAAATGAGTGTGGGATTTCAAGTCAAAAAATTCTTTCGCCCAACAAACAAATCCCAATCTTGGTATAAGGAGGTCGTTTCTATCAATACAGGAATAGGAATACAGATAGATGAGAATTTTTATATAGCAATGGAGGTATTAAATCAACTCAGAAATAGATCCAGCATGAATATGTATGCTGAATGGATGCCTACAGTATTGATTAAATCTTATTTACTGTACCAACAAACGAGTGGAGAATTGATCGGTGGAATGCAAATTAAAATCAATAAACTCAATGTAGGAATGGGAATATCTAGTCACAGTTACCTAGGAAGCTCAGGTTTTTTGACGATGTATCATGTTCTGTAAAATCAAATACTTTATTGCAATTGCAGTATGCATATTTTCAAGCCATGTGGTGTATTCACAGGAAATTGAAGAAACCAATCGAATGATTGAACAAGCTGATATTGTACAAGACGACCAAGATCTAACAAAGATGATTGGCATTGATCGTAGTGTAAAAGTGGATATCAATATAATTTCCAGGGAGGAGATGATGAAACATCAATTTCTGAATATAAAGCAAGTAGAATCATTTTTTGAATACAAAAAAACTTATGGAAAAATAATCTCAATGTTTGAATTACAGGCGATTCCGTTGTGGAATGCGGATATCATCAAAAAACTAATGAACATTTATTCAGTAAATACATATCCGGCAGGCGATAAAATAGTCTTAGAGCAAAGAGAGAGCGGATTTCAGCAAGTTGTAATGAGGATAGGAAGATCTGGAAGCAGCGGTGGTTCATTTGATGTATTTCAGAAAGGCTTGAAAGAAACTATGATTTATAGAAATGCGAAATACAACAATCTCTATGCTGGATACTCTGCTGAAAAAGATATTGGAGAAAAAAATATTTTTGATTTTAATAGTTTTTTTATCCAAAAAGAGAGGTTTTGGATTTTCAAGAAAATAATTCTTGGAGATTATTTGATAAGCATGGGACAGGGACTTGTTCATTGGAATGGATATGAATTTGGAAAAAATTCTCATGTATTAAGTATTCTCCGTCAAGCTCAACTTATAAAACCACATACGGGAACAGAAGAGAATAGATTTTTCAGAGGAGCTGCAATTGAACTAGAAAAAAAGCAACGATCTCTAATACTATTTATAAGCAGAAAAAAAATTGATGCAAATATTATTCTGGATAGTGCTTCTCAAAAAAAATGGGCATCATCACTCCTGCTATCAGGGTTACACAGAAATGAAAATGAATTAGCAGACAAGCATTCGCTGGTTCTCATGAGCAGTGGTGTGAGCCTAAAGCAAGATTTTAAAACCGGGCATGTATCATTAAACAGCATCACCCATTTTACAGACATTCCGATCCAAAAGCGAAATCTACCCTACAATACATATAGCCTGAATGGTAATCATTGGTTCAATTTGAGTAGTGATTTTATTTTTTCGGTTAAAAATGGAACCATTTTTGGGGAACTTGGCATTGATAAAAAGAAATCAACCGGGGCAATACTGGGTTATTTAAAAAGTCTCAACAGATATACTGATATCGGTATTCAATGGAGAAATATCTCATCATCTTACAATTCATTTTCATCAAACATTATTGGCCATCAGTCTTCGGCAAATAATGAAAAAGGCATTTACATGGGTATCAATATGAAAATTGACAGCAAATCAAGCATCGAAATGTTTGTTGACAAATACAAACACCCCTTTCCTGTATACACCACTGATGGACCACAAAGAGGCATCATATCTTCATTGACATTTACGTATAAACCATCTAAAAAAGTTGAATTATATGCAAGGATAACTGAAAAAAAAAGCAATCAAAATGAAAATAATGGAGATGTAAAAACTCATAATCTGTATATAAATACAACTTATCAAACAAGGCTTCATGGGAGTTTTCACGTTAATGAGGCTGTAGAACTTCGTATCAGAAATGAGACTTTTTCCAAAAGGGGTGAACAATATAAAAATCTTTTCGGGTGGCTAAACTATATAGAGTTCATTTTACATCCAGTATTACAACCTTATAGCATTAGCTTCAGATCCAGCTTTTACAACACCGATGGTTATGAGTCGTCCATATATGCAATGGAAAGAGATCTTCCACATTATTATTCAATGAATTCATTTTTTGGTCGGGGAACCTCAAGTTATATTTTGTTTCAATATTCCATCAATCAAAAAATCAGCTTTTCTGGAAAATGGATGATTGATAAAAAATGCTATGATTCAAACAGGCCTATTAGTGACTTTTTTATTACGGTTAATAGTTCCTGGCGAACACAATTGACTATAAAATTCTAATGTATATTTGTCTTTCAACTTTTCATTATGAGCGAACAACAGGCACCCAATCAGCTTAACATAGAAATTTCTGAGGAAATGGCGGAGGGAGAATATGCGAATCTTGCAATCATCACCCACAGCCATGCTGAATTTGTAGTTGATTTTGTAAATGTCATGCCAGGCACCCCTAAAAGTCGTGTGAAATCAAGAATCATACTTACTCCACAACACGCAAAGAGGTTGATGAATGCATTACAGGACAATGTAGACAAATTTGAATTAGCGCACGGAACGATTAAAGATTTCGAGGAAGTTCAAATACCATTCCAATACGGAGGTCCTGCAGCACAGGCATAATCAACTAAACGATTCTACCTGAACAGTTTTATTGATTTTACTGATGAGTCCTTGTAAAACTTTTCCTGGACCCACTTCGGTGAATTTTGTAGCACCATCTTTGATCATCGCTTCGATCGATTGAGTCCAACGAACAGGCCCTGTCAATTGCTCAATCAAGTTTTGTTTGATTTGATCCGGCTCAATAACAGCCTTTGCGACAACGTTTTGGTAAACCGGGCAAACAGGACGATGAAAAGTTGTCTTTTGAATTGCCGCCTCCAATTCTTCCTTTGCGGGCTCCATCAAAGGAGAATGAAAGGCACCACCAACAGGCAGTTTTAATGCTCTTTTGGCACCGGCGGCTTTCATGCGCTCACAAGCAATGTCTATTCCGGTATTGGTACCACTTATAACGAGCTGCCCAGGACAGTTGTAATTAGCAGGCACAACCAATTCTCCAGTTTCTTGAAGAATTGCATTACATATTTCTTCTGCCTTCTCCTCAGGCAAAGCGAGAATAGCAGCCATGGATGATGGATTCGCTTCACATGCTTTCTGCATGGCCATGGCGCGAATGCTAACAAGGTTCAATGCATCTTCGAAAGTAAGTGTGCCATTAACCACCAAAGAAGAGAACTCACCTAAAGAATGTCCGGCAACCATGTGAGGCGTTGCATTCTCCAACATTTTATAGGCAATAACAGAGTGTAAAAAAATGGCGGGTTGGGTGACTTTTGTTTGCTTCAAATCTTCTTCAGAACCATTGAACATCAGATCGGAAATCTTGAAACCGAGAATTTCATTTGCTTGTTCAAAAAACCTTCTTGCAAAAGCATTGGAATCGAAATGCTCCTTACCCATGCCTGGAAATTGGGAGCCTTGGCCAGGGAAAACGTATGCGTGTATCATTTATTGGATTAGGGACGCAAGTTACAAAAAAGGGGGTAGAGCATCAAAAGGATCAGAAAGTGCTGATTATCAATGTAACTTAGAACCAATCAATCTGATAAATTCACTTCTTGTTTCATTCTTTTGAAACTGTCCACAGAATGCAGAAGTAGTTGTTACTGAGTTTTGTTTTTGTACACCTCTCATCATCATACACAAATGAGATGCTTCAATAACTACAGCCACTCCATGGGGTTGAAGTGCTTCTTGAATTACATTCAAAATTTGAGAAGTCAATCTTTCTTGAACCTGCAATCTTCTGCTGAATGCATCGACCACTCTTGCGATTTTGCTTAGGCCTGTTATAACACCGTTTGGTATGTATGCAACGTGTGCTTTACCATAGAATGGAAGCATATGATGTTCACAAAGGCTGTAAAGCTCAATGTCTTTCACAAGAACCATTTCATTTACATCTTCATGAAATTTTGCGGAATCCAGTATTGCTTTCGCATCAATTTGGTATCCTTGCGTCAGGTATTGCATAGACTTTGCCACTCTTTCAGGAGTCTTTAATAAACCTTCTCTGTTTGGATCTTCACCCAACAGCTCGATCGACTCTCTATAATTCTCGATTAAACCTGATGTGATCTTGTCTTCAAACTGCTCAACCTTGATATATGCCATTGCCTTCTGATTATGGGTTTATATTGTGGGGTACTCTACGAAATTACGCGGAGTTTCATATAAACGTATTTGAAGAAGGAATTGTTCGCTCAAAAGAGGCCTTAAAATATTAAATATGACAATAGCAATGTTTTCAGCGGTTGGATTTAGCTCTTTGAATTCTGGTACATCCAAATTGAGGTTCCTATGGTCAAATTTGGATATAATATGCTCATTAACAAGGGTTGAGAGCAATTTTGTATCAATGACGTAACCTGTTTTAGGATCTACTTCACCGATCACTTTGACTATCAATTCATAGTTATGGCCATGGTAATTGGGCAAATTGCATTTCCCAAAAAGACGATCATTTTCTTCTGCACTCAACGAAGGATTGTGCAATCGATGGGCTGCATTGAAGTGTTCTTTTCTATATACCGCAACCTTATTCGCCATAATATTCAACGAAAATTCTAGGTGTTTCCACCAGTTTGATACAATGTAAACTTACGCCATTTGGAATATGGGGCAGCAATTGATTCCAGATTCCATCGACTAAATTTTCAATGGAACAGAGCCGCCCTGCCATAAAAGGTACATCTAAATTCAAATTGCGATGATCCAAGAGATCAACCACATATTCTTTGATGATGGAACTCAATTCTTTGGCATCAACGATAAATCCCGTATCTGGATTGGGCTGACCTTTTACAGTTACATACAACTCAAAGTTATGACCATGCCAATTTTCATTTGCGCATTTACCAAATACCTCTTCATTTTTCTCCCGGGTCCATGAAGGATTATAAAGTTTATGGGCAGCGTTAAAGTGTTCTTTTCTTGTTAAATAAAATATTGCCATAAATAACAGGGATGCAAAGTTAACCTGAATTGCTGAACTTTGCGAAATGAAAATACTTGTTGTTGCCGCGACCTCTTTGGAGTTGGATTTTATCAGCGACATCCAAATATCAGAAAAAAACCAAGTCATCAAAAAGGTCTTGGGTGTAGGGCAGGTACCAACTACTTACCATTTGCTGAATCATATTGAAAGTCTAACTCCTGATCTGATCGTTCAAATTGGAATTGCTGGTTCATTTGTAAATGATTGCGCCCTTGGAGAAGTTTTTGCAATAGGGGAAGAATATATGGCAGACATGGGCGTTGTAGAAAAAGGTACTTTCCAATCCATATTTGATTTGAAATTCATGGATGAAAATCAAATTCCATTTACAAACAGGAAATTGATAAATCCTCATCATCACTTATTCCAAAAAACCAATCTTAAAAAAGTTTCTGCCATCACAGTAAACGAAGTATCAACCTCACCTGAAAGAATAAGTTATTATCAACATCAATTCAATCCTGTACTTGAATCTATGGAAGGTGCAGCGTTTCATTATTGCTGCATTATGAAGAATATTCCATTCATTCAAATTAGAGGTGTATCCAATTATGTGGGTGAAAGAAACAAGAGCAAGTGGCGGATTGAAGCATCCCTTGAAGCGGTTGCGAAATCAACACAAGAATTCATTTCAAATATTTAAATTTTTATGAAACTGAGTATTGGTATATCTCCTTGTCCAAATGACACTTTCATTTTTGATGCCATGTTGCATGGCAAAATAGATACAGAGGGACTTAGCTTTGATCTGAGGTTGGAAGATGTTGAAACTTTAAACAGGTTGGCTATAACAGGAGTTCTCGATATAACAAAAGTCAGCTATGGTGCACTACCCAGACTCTTTCCCCATTATCGCGTATTGGATGCCGGTGGTGCATTGGGCAAAGGCGTAGGGCCACTTTTCATTTCAAAAAAATTTCAACATTTATCAGAATTAGATCCCACAAATTGCACCATTGTTCTACCAGGATCATACACAACTGCGCATTTGCTTTTTCATCTTGCACATCCCGAATTCACATCAAAAAATTTTCTTCCATTTGATCAAATTGAAGATGCAGTCATGAATGGAATGGGTGATGCGGGAATCATCATTCATGAAAACAGGTTTACTTATGCAGAGAAAGGTTTGAACAAACTGGAGGATTTAGGCGATATCTGGGAGAGCAATACAGGCTTGCCAATTCCTTTAGGAGGAATCATTGCAAAAAGGCATTTCGATCTAGAACTTCTCAGAAAAATAAATAGGGTCATTAAAAGAAGTCTTGAATTTGCATTTAAAAACAAATCATCGTTATCAGAATTTGTGAGAGAAAATGCACAAACCATGAAGCAAGAAGTGATGCTTCAGCACATAGACTTATATGTGAATGAATTTTCGCTTGGACTGGGCTCAAATGGGAGAGCAGCTGTCTGGAAATTATTAGAACTTTCTTCTGCACTGCATCCTGTTCCTCAAAACAGTAATTTCGAGGTATTTGTAGACTGATTAAAACAACCCATAAAGTTGTGCATCGATTTTGGCGATGATCTTACCAAGGTCTTCTTCGTTTTCAGCAAACTTGTTTTCATCAACATTGATTACCAACAATGGCCCTTCTTTGTATCCATCAATCCATTTGTTGTAAAACTCATTAAGACGCTTCAAATAATCAAGGCGGATATTTTCTTCATACTCCCTACCTCGCTTCTGAATTTGTCCTACCAGTGTCGGAACAGAAGCCTGAAGATAGACCATCAAATCTGGTGGTTTCACCATCTGACGTAAGTTCTGAAAGAAATCAAAATAATTATCAAAATCTCTTTTGCTCATCAATCCCATTTCATGGAGATTGGGAGCAAAGATGTATGCGTCTTCATAAATGGTTCTGTCTTGAATAACCGTCTCTGTTCCTTTGCTGATTTCAATCAATTGATTCAGTCGGCTGTTCAAAAAATAAATCTGAAGATTAAAACTCCATCTTGGCATGTCTTCATAGAAGTCATATAAATATGGATTCTGATCTACATCTTCAAATTGAGGTATCCATCTGTAATGTTTGCTGAGCAATTCGGTGAGCGTTGTTTTTCCAGCACCAATATTTCCTGCAATTGCAACGTGTTTTGGTTTCTTAGCTTTGGCCATAAGTAACTTATTCTAACCCTTTTTGTACGGCGTTCAAAGTACATATTCATTTTCAAATACCAAGAATTGACTGTACTTTTTTTTAAATATGTGGATATCATTTGATCAATAGGAAAGGCCCATAGCCTCTCGAACCAATTTCATGGTTGCGGATGCACTGTTGTTTGCCTTCTCGGCACCCTTTTCCATGATTTCCTTCAAATATTTTTCATTGGTTCTGATGCTCTCTGCTTTCTCCCGTATTGGTGAAATAAAATTTACCATGTCTTCTGCCAACTGTTTTTTCATATCGCCGTATCGGATAGAGCATTCATTAAATGAGTTTTCAAAATGTTGTATCGTTTCATTTGAACTAACCAGTCGCATGAGTTGAAACATATTTTCAATGTAATCAGGTTTGATGCTATTGGGTTCAGTTGGCCCACTATCGGTTTTTGCTTTCATGACTTTTTTTCTGATCATTTCATTAGAATCAGCCAGATACAAAGTTGCAAGTTGGTTTTCACTCTTGCTCATTTTTCCAGTTCCATCCAAACTGGGCACTTTTACCAAGTCAGCACCGAAATTGTATGCCATTGGTTCGGGGAAAACTTCTCCGTACCGATGGTTGAACCTGTTTACAAAATTTCTTGCCATTTCCAAATGCTGCTCTTGGTCTTTTCCAACGGGCACCCAAGTTGCACGATGTAAAATAATATCCGCTGTTTGCAGTACTGGATATGTCAACAAACCTGCATTGATGTTATCAGGTTGAAGTCTTGCTTTTTCTTTAAATGTGGTCGTTTTTTCAAGCTCACCCAAATAAGCGAGCATATTTAAGTAGAGATACAATTCTGAGGTTTCCCTAACATGACTTTGGCAATAAAGAGCAGCTTTATCAGGATCGATTCCACAGGCAATGTTTTCTGCCAGCACCCTGTGTACATTACTTTTCAATTCTTTGGTATCAGGATGTGTAGTAAGTGCATGCAGATCCGCCACCATGAAGAAACATGTGTATTCTTCTTGAAGTTTTACATAATTCCTCATGGCCCCGAAATAATTGCCTAAATGCAAAAAACCGGTAGGCCTGATTCCACTCATTACAATTGCATTCTGTGTGCTCATGCCGCAAAGATAGCAATTGTGCGTTTTGATCGGAGATCCAAATACCCTTTCCCTATTGATACCGCTCATCAAATATTAAGCACCCATGCTGTGATATTCAGTAATTTTGCAACATATACATACGGGATGAAACTCGATGCACAAACAACACAAAAGCTGGCAGAACTTTCTAAACTTGAATTCAATGAAGAAGAGTTGAAAGGCATTCAAAATGACCTTGAACAAATGATTGCATTCGTTGAAAAACTCAATGAAATAAATACTGATGGGGTTCAACCGCTTACCCATATCAGTGAAGACGAAAATCAACTCAGAGAAGATCTGGTAAAAGATTCAATAGACATAACAACAGCATTGAAAAATGCGCCTGCTGCAAAGGATAGATTTTTTACAGTCCCCAAAGTCATAAAAAAATAAACATGGCGAACGAAGTAATCAAGCTGGAAGAAATTCAGAAGAGCTATTTTATGGGCAAGCATGAACTGCAAGTGCTCAAGGGGATCACACTTGATATACTTCGAAATGAATATGTTGCCTTGATGGGACCTTCTGGATCGGGCAAAAGCACATTGATGAATATCTTGGGTTGTCTGGATTCCCCTACCTCAGGCAAATATATTTTGAATGGACATGATGTGAGTACCATGCACGATAATGAATTGGCGGGTATCAGGAACAAGGAAATAGGATTTGTTTTTCAACAATTCAATCTTTTGCCAAGACTCAGTGCGCTTGAAAATGTTGCGTTGCCATTGGTGTACGCAGGGATTCCCAAAAAAGTCAGAAATGAAATGGCAGAGGAAGTTTTAAGAAAGGTTGATTTGGCAGACAGGAGTCACCATAAACCCAATGAACTTTCAGGCGGACAATGTCAGCGGGTTGCAATTGCAAGAGCATTGGTAAATAACCCCTCCATTATTTTAGCAGATGAACCAACAGGAAATCTTGATACAAAGACTTCTTATGAGATCATGAGCATCTTTTCAAAAATTCACTCAGAAGGAAACACGGTGGTATTGGTTACCCATGAGGAAGACATCTCAAACTATGCCAAAAGAGTGATTCGTTTAAGAGATGGACTCATAGAAAGTGATAAAAGAAAACAAACCGCAGAACTTGTGTAAAAAAAAATCACCCTTTTGCGAACAAAACATTCACAATCACATTATGTTTGAAAGCAATTGTGATTATGGCGGCAAGAATTTACACTAAAACAGGAGATAGGGGAACAACTTCATTGATCGGAGGTACAAAAGTGCTCAAATCTCACGAAAGAATTGAGGCATATGGAACCATTGATGAATTAAACGCATACATCGGACTTTGCAGGGACTTGGTTGACCAACCTTCATTGAAATCAGTTCTCAAAGAAATTCAAGATAGACTATTTACAATAGGATCTTCATTGGCATGCGACCCTGAAAAAGAAGCCAAACTAAGAATACCAGATCTTAAAGAAAGCGATGTACTTTTTCTTGAAAATGAAATGGATACATTAGATGAATCACTCCCCGTGCTTCAATATTTTATTCTACCAGGTGGTCATCCAACAGTTTCAAACATTCATATCGCAAGATGTGTTTGTAGAAGATCTGAAAGATTGATTGTGAAATTGATACATCCTGATGAGGAACACGACAACCTTATTATCAAATACATCAATCGATTAAGTGATTACTTATTCGTGTTGGGAAGATATGTGGGAGTTCAATTAGGGGTAGAAGAACAACAGTGGCATCCACGTGTTTAGTTAGGCTTCCCAGCGTCCATCTTTTAAATGAAGAATTCTATTGCTCATTCCTGCCAATTCTTCATTGTGCGTTACAATCACAAACGTTTGATTCAATTCATCTCTTAATTGCTGAAACAATTGATGAAGAGAGCGGGCATTGGTAGAATCTAAATTTCCAGTTGGCTCATCTGCAAAAACAATTCCAGGTTGATTGATCAATGCACGTGCTACTGCCACTCTTTGCTGTTCACCACCTGATAATTGATGAGGTTTTGAAGTCAGTTTATCGGCCAGGCTCAACCTCGCCAATAATTCAGCAGCTCTTTTTTCAACAACTTTATTGGATTCGCCAGAAATCCATGCTGGAATAGAAACATTTTCCAGCGCGGTGAATTCTGGTAACAAATGATGAAACTGGAATACGAAACCTATTCTTCTGTTTCTAAAATCTGCTAATTTTTTACTGCTGAAAGTATGCAGATGCTCACCCTCAAAATTGAGCTCTCCGCCATCAGCTTTTTCCAAAGTTCCCAGAATATGCAAAAGAGTAGTTTTACCAGCACCGGAAGAACCTACTATACTTACAATCTCTCCTTGTTTTATATCTACGTCAATACCTCTCAGTACCGGCAAGGCTCCATAAGACTTTACAATGTCTTTTGCACTCAGCATGATCGAATAAATTCTTATAAAGTTATGTGCATTGCACTGATTTTTGTTGAAATTTTAAGATTTGGATATATCAAATTAACCGTTACATTTGCCGAAATTTAAAGAAGCGCGTATGTTCTGGACACTTGAATTGGCCTCTTATTTGGAAGATGCCCCTTGGCCTGCAACAAAGGATGAGTTGATTGATTACAGCATCCGCAGTGGCGCACCCATTGAAGTAATTGAAAATCTTCAAGAGCTAGAAGATGAAGGAGATATTTACGAAGGAATCGATGATATCTGGCCAGACTACCCAAGCCAGGAAGATTTCTTCTTCAACGAAGATGAATACTAAACAAAAGACCACATAGGTGGTCTTTTTTATTTCTTGAATGTAAGTTTAAAATACAACATCAACAGCGAAAGTGACATAATCACTGCATTCGCAAGAATCATTGGAAAATCATTTCTAACAATTCCATAAACAAGCCATATGGTTACATTGGTGATCAGTATTAGAATCATCCAAATGGATAGATCACCAACAGACTTCGATTTCCAAGCTTTATAAACCTGCGGAACAAATGTCAATGAACCGGAAAGCACGCCTACCAATCCTAAGTAATCGATCCATTGCATAAATTGATTTTTATTTTTCCATTTGCTCAATCACAGCGTTGGTAACACCTGTGTAAGAAAAACCTCCATCATGAAAGAGGTTTTGCATAGTAACCATCTTGGTCATATCTGAAAACATGGTCACACAATAATTAGCACAATCCTCTGCAGATGCATTGCCCAGTGGACTCATCTTTTCTGCATAAGAGATAAATCCGTCGAATCCCTTTACACCACTTCCAGCAGTAGTCCTGGTTGGAGATTGAGAAATGGTATTGATGCGGACTTTCTTCTTAACTCCATAATGATATCCAAAACTTCTGGTAATACTTTCAAGCAATGCTTTGGCATCCGCCATTTCATTGTAATCAGGAAACACCCGTTGTGCTGCTATATAAGTGAGGGCAACTACACTACCCCATTCATTGAGCGCATCCATTTCAAATGCAGTTCTGAGCACACGGTGAAGAGACATCGCAGAAATATCAAGGGTTTTTTGGTTGAATCCATAATCAATTTCGGTATAGTGTTTGCCTTTTCTGACATTCAGGCTCATTCCAATTGAATGCAGAATGAAATCAATCCCGCCACCAAAATGCTTTATTGATTCTGTAAAAAGATTTTTCAAATCATCCATGTTCACTACATCAGCTCCAATAACAGGAGCATTTACCGCCTCAGCCAATTTGTTGATTTCACCCATGCGCAATGCAACAGGTGCATTCGTAAGAACAAGCTGTGCGCCTTGTGCATGACAAGCAAGTGCTGTCTTCCATGCGATTGATTTTTCATCGAGCGCACCAAAAATGATTCCCTTTTTACCTTTCAACAATTGGTTTGACATGGGTATAATATTTGTGACAAAGATAATAAGTTTGAATGATCAGGCTTTGATCATCTCTTTTGCGTTTGCCAGAGCATGTTCACTTGGATTTTCACCTGAAAGCATCTGAGCAATGGCATGAATTCGCTCAGTCATTTTTAATTCTTTTATACCAGTTGTGACCAATCCATTTATTTCAGATTTAAAAACAAACAGATGTTGATCTGCTTTTGCAGCAATTTGTGGTTGATGCGTAATGCTGATCAATTGATGACCCTCGGATAATTCATTCAGCAAGATTCCAACTTGCTTAGCTGCCTCTCCACTAATGCCACTGTCTATTTCATCAAAAATCAATGTTGGCATTTCAAGTGATTTTGCAACGAGTGATTTCAATGCCAACATGAGTCTGCTCAATTCACCGCCGCTGGCCACTTTATGGAGGGGTTCAAATTTTCCGCTTTTGTTTGCATCAAACATAAATTCAATGTTATCAATGCCTGCGGGGGATAATGAAGTTTCTTTCAAGTCAATTCGAATAGAAGCATTGGGCATTCCAACCCTCGACAGCAATTCTATTGTGGCTTTTTCAAGCAATGGAATTTGCTTTGCCCTCTTCTCGTGCATCTTTGAAGCAATTTTCATTGCCTCTTTCTCATATTTCAACAACTCAACCTGAAGTTTTTCCAATGAAGACTGATCTTGTTCAAAAGAATTCAAAGCCTGCTCCAATGCATGCTGAATGGGAATTAATTCATTTGCATGTTGAAGCCCATGTTTTTTTACCAATCGCTGCGCAAATGATTGTCTTGCATTTAGTTCATCCAATCGCTTCTCATCTGTTGAAACTTTGTCAGATATTGAATTTAATTCTGCACCAATATCTTTTAATTCAACCTGAGCAGAAACAAGTCGTTGTATCAGATCTTCAATACCGGTGTGAAATTTTCCCAGTGGCTGGAGCATTGAGATCATTGACTTGACTTCAGCTACCAAAGGCCTTTCACCCTCAGTCAGAACAAAAGCTGCCGACCCAACCGATTGTTTGATTTGCTCCGCATTTGAAAGCATATTCAATTCCTCTTCTATAACTTTTCCCTCATCAGCTCTCCAATTCAACTCAAGTAGCTCATTCAGCAAAAACTCTTTGTATTCTTTCTCTTGTGCAGCTTTCTGTATTGATTCTTGTACAGCAATGATCTTCCGCTCTGTAACCTTGTATTGATGATAGACCTGAGTGTATTGACGCAGTTCTTCCAAGCAACCAGCACGAGCATCCAGAATCAATTGTTGAAAATGCTTGTTACTCAACTCCAGCGTGTCGAATTGCTGATGTAAATCAACCAACATCGAAGTCAGTTGCTGAATCTGTGCAAGTGCAAAAGGACTGTCATTGATGAAAGCACGCGACTTACCGCTACCTAGAATTTCTCTTCGTATAACAACTTGATCATCCCATTCCAATTCCTGCTCTTCAAAAAAACGCAAAAGTTCATCGTTGGATTTAACCTTGAATTCGGCCTCAATAATGGTTTTTTGCTCTTTGTCTTTTATTTGACTTGCATCTGCTCTTTCACCCAAGGCAAGTCCCAATGCACCCATGAGGATACTTTTACCTGCTCCGGTTTCACCCGTGATGATTACCAGACCATTCTGAAATTGTATTTCCAGTTCAGCAATGATGGCAAAGTTTTTTATGTAAAGGCGGGTTAACATGAACCCCAAAAATAGGCCGAATATTTATAGCCTCCTTAAAGAATATCAAAGAAAAAAACACATTAAAAATGTTTTTGACAACCTAAAACAAGCGGTATAGCATTTTGAGTTTTGCGTTAACTTGCTATCAGATCACATTCATATGTCACCAATTCTGCTTTTTTCATTTGTAATAGGATATTTTCTGATTTTATTGGCGGTTGCAGCCTATACCTCAAGAAATGCAACCAATGAAACATTTTTCATTGGAAACCGCAATTCGAACTGGATTTTGGTAGCCTTCGGAATGATTGGCACTTCGCTTTCTGGTGTAACCTTTGTTTCTGTTCCTGGAACTGTAGGAAACATTGTAAATGGAGGATATGGCGGCTTTGGATATTTTCAAGTGATACTGGGATATATCATTGGTTATCTTGTTATTGCTTTTGTGTTGGTTCCGCTTTACTACAAACTGAATCTTACTTCTATTTATCACTACCTTGAAATCAGGCTCAGTAAAGAGAGTTATAAAACCGGCGCATTATTCTTTATCATCTCGCGCCTTTTTGGTGCAACAGCGAGACTATATCTCGTGATCAATGTATTGCAAATTTTCATTCTTGATCAAATGGGTGTACCATTTGTTGCCACTACCGCCATCATACTCTGCATGATTCTATTGTATACATGGAAGGGAGGTGTGAAAACCATTGTATACACAGATACCCTTCAAACGAGTTGCATGTTATTGGGATTGGTGATTTGCCTGGTTTATATTCTGACTCAAATGAATATTTCTCTGGGGGATGCATTGACACAGATGAAGTCACATGACTACTTAAGGATATTCGATACAAATATTCTAAACAAGTCCTTCTTCCTTAAAAACATCATCGGTGGTGCGGTCATTGCAATAGCGATGACGGGACTGGATCAGGAGATGATGCAAAAAAATATCAGCGTTAAAAGGATGCAGGACTCCCAAAAAAATATTTTAACCTTCACAGCCACACTTGTAATTGTAAATCTCCTTTTTCTAATTCTTGGCGGATTGCTTTATTTATATATGTCAGGTAAAGGAGCTTTTTATGAAGAGAAGTTATTCCTTTTTGAAGGAAAGAATATCATAGGAGACGATCTCTTCCCCACCACTGCCCTCTTCCATTTGCCACAATCAATTGGAATCATTTTCATTATTGCACTTATATCTGCTTTGTTTCCCAGTGCTGACGGAGCACTCACCGCATTGACATCGTCCTTTTGTATTGATATTCTTGGCATCAAAAGAAGAAATGATTTGAGCGAAGGACAACAAAAGAAAACCAGAATGAGTGTCCATCTTGGATTTGCTGTACTTTTTCTTTTTTGCATCTTGATGTTTAAATGGATCAACAATAAATCAATCATTGGTGTCATACTAGATTTGGCTGGCTATACTTATGGTCCTTTGTTGGGACTCTTTGCATTTGGTATTTTGACAAAAAGAGAAATAAAAAAAGGATATGGAGTTACCATTATATGCTTAGCTGCTCCGATACTTTGCTATGTACTCAGCAAAAATGCTGCAACAATTTTCAATGGTTATCAGATCGGATTTGAGATGTTGCTAATCAATGGACTGGTAACTTTCGCAGGACTTTGGCTCTTTTCCAAAAAACAGTCTTAAACCTCTATTTTAACAAAAGTCGACTTCGCCAGAGCTACAAAGCATGTAAATTTGCCGCCATGGAAATCATTTCTCATGCAGCTGAGCAATATGCAAAAGTGCACAGTTCACCTACCAATGAACTGTTACAGGAGATCCATGACTTCACCCTTCAACATCATGCTGAACCTCATATGTTAAGTGGCCCTGTTCAGGGAAAAATGCTTTCACTGATCAGCAGAATGATAAAGCCTAAACGTATTCTTGAAATAGGAACTTTTACTGGCTATAGCACGTTGTGTCTTGTCGAAGGATTGCCATCTGATGGAATATTACATACTATCGAATTGAGAGAAACTGATGCAGCTACTGCCCAGCGCTTTTTTGACAGAAGTCCATTTAAAAACAAGATCAAATTGCATCTAGGTGATGCACATCAGATTTTGCAGGAAATTGATGAAGACTGGGAGCTCGTTTTTGTAGATGCGGAAAAAACAGGATACATAAAATATTTTGATACACTTATTGAAAAAGTAAAACCCGGAACTTTTTTAATCTTTGACAATGTATTTTTTCATGGTGAAGTACTCAATGAAAAAATAAAAGGGAAAAGTGGAAATGCAATTGCTGCATTCAATGATCATATAAAAAATAGCAATAAAATTGATCATGTCATGCTAACTGTCAGAGACGGAATTAGCATCATGCAAAAAAAATAATTTCATCATGAGCCTAAGATTTTTATACAGAAATATTTTACACATAACAATATGGATTGGAATACCTTTCTCCATAAAGAGTCAGACACTTCCAAGTGAAGATATCGTGAATTATATTTCACAATACGCCAACATAGCCATCAATGAAATGGTTAGAAGCGGCGTACCTGCATCTATAAAAATTGCTCAAGGAATTTTAGAAACCCAAGCCGGAAAAAGTCAGCTTGTGCTGGAATCTAACAATCACTTTGGAATAAAATGCAAATCAAATTGGGATGGACCGAAAGTGTATCATGATGATGATGCACAGGGAGAATGTTTCAGAAAATATAAAGATGCTCTCAGCTCATACAAGGATCATTCCGATTTTTTAAAATCTCAACCGCGTTATGCTGGATTGTTTAAGCTAGATCCTGACGATTACAGTGCATGGGCCTGGGGGTTGAAAAAAGCTGGATATGCCACCAACCCTATTTATGCAGAAACACTCATCAAATTCATTGAAGATTATCAATTGAATAACTTGAATGATTATGCATCTGATGAAGAGCAAGACGACTATGATATTTCTGATTACTTAGACGAGATTACCAAAAATGGAATTACGCCTTCATCTGGAGCGGTAAAGAATGGATCTTCCATCGTTACTAAAAAAGTATCATACCCTGAAGGTGTTTTTAAAATAAATGGCACAAAAGTAATTTATGCAGAATCAGGCAGTTCTCTTTTGTCAATCGCAAAGAAACAGAAGCTCTCTATCCAAAAAATTTTGTTGTACAATGAATTGCCAAAATCAACAGTGTCATTAAAAAAGAGTGAGCTTGTATACCTTCAACCTAAAAAAGCTATCGGCAACAAAACCTATCACAGAGTAATAAGAAATGAAAACCTGAGAGATATCAGCCAACATGAAGGAATCAAGCTTTCCAGCCTCCTGAATTACAATAAATTAAAAAGCAACAGTAAATTAAGAATTGGACAAAAGCTGCGTTTGAAACCAAAAAAAGGATCTGTATCCATTTCAACCGCGAGTAATCATAATAGAAAGAAATCTTTGTCAAGTAAAAAAAAGAAAAGTAGTAAAAAGAAATTTAGAAAATAATGAAAAAAATAATTCACGATAAAACATTTGTTCCTTTTCTTTCCGCTGTGGAAATTCAACAAAAAGTAAAGACAATTGCAGATCAAATAAATAAAGACTACGCTGAAAAATCTCCTCTTTGTATAGCCATTTTGAATGGCTCTTTTATGTTTGCATCAGACCTCTTTAAGGAACTCAACATCAAAGCTGAAATAAGTTTTATCAAATTAGCTTCTTACAAAGGAACCAGCTCTACAGGAAATGTTGTTACTGCAATCGGACTTGAATCGATGCTTCATGGAAGGGATGTGATACTCATTGAAGACATTGTTGATACAGGCAAAACACTCCATGCCTTCCTTCCACAGATATTAGATCATCAACCTTCCTCTCTGAAAATATGTTCACTGCTGCATAAAAAAGAAGCGACAATTCACCCTATCCAAATTGATTACTTGGGTTTTGAAATTCCCAATTTGTTTGTCGTAGGCTATGGGCTTGATTATGATGGTCTTGGAAGAAATTTAGATCAAATCATGCAGATTGAATAATGATATGATCAGCCAAACATTTCTTTTACCTTGGTAAAGAAACTCTTTTCGTTTTTCTCAGGTTGTGGTTGAAAATTCTTAGAATCCCTCAATTTCTCCATCATTTCTTTTTCTTCAGGATTCAATTCTTGAGGTGTCCAGACATTTACATGAATTAGCTGGTCTCCCTTTTCATATGAGTTGATGGAAGGAAATCCTTTTCCTTTGAGACGAAATATCTTTCCACTTTGGGTTCCTGGTGGAATTTTTATTTTAGCCCTTCCATCTATTGTAGGCACTTCAACATTTGAACCAAAAACAGCATCAGGAATACTGATGTGCATATCATATATAACATTTAAATTATCTCGTTGTAATTCTGCATGGGCTTCCTCTTCAATTAGCACAATTAAATCGCCAGGAGCACCGCCTCGCTCACCAATATTTCCTTTTCCACTAAGGCTAAGCTGCATGCCATCTTGAACACCTGCAGGAATATCGATGTTGATGGTTTCTTCTGTATAAACCCTGCCCTCACCTTTGCATGATGTACATTTATTGGTAATGGTAGACCCTTCGCCATTGCAGGTTGGACAAGTGCCTACAGTTTGCATTTGACCTAAAAATGTGCTGGTTACTTTTCTAACTTGCCCTGTTCCATTACAAGTAGAACAGTTTTGCACTGAACTTTTATCTTTCGCACCTGATCCACTGCATGAAGAGCAGCTAGTGTACTTTTTGACTTTAACTGTTTTGTTTGCACCTTTTGCAATCTCTTCGTAATTCATCTTTAGCTTGATGCGAAGATTGCTTCCTCTGGTTCCTCTGGCCTTTCCGCCTCGTTGACGTGCACCGCCTCCACCAAAGAAACTGCCAAAAATATCATCTCCGAAAATATCTCCAAAATTGCTGAAGATATCTTCCATATTCATTCCCTGCCCGCCGCCAAATCCACCACGGTTGTTCATTCCTGCATGACCAAATCGATCGTATTGCGCCCTCTTTTCCTGATCACTCAACACCTCATATGCTTCAGCTGCTTCCTTAAATTTATCTTCTGCAGCTTTATCACCAGGATTCCGATCAGGGTGAAACTGCATCGCAACTTTACGATATGCTTTCTTGATCTCGTCGGCACTTGCAGATTTTGCAACACCCAATATTTCGTAATAATCTCTTTTAGCCATATGATATTTGCTTGGGTTGTAAATTATTTTCCTACAACCACTTTAGAAAAACGAATGATTTTTTCATTCAAAGTATACCCCTTTTCAACCTCGTCCACAACACGTCCCTTCATTTTTTCATCAGTTACTGGAATTTCAGTAATTGCTTCATGAAAATCAGGATTGAACTCTTCACCAACAGATTTCATCTCTTTCAGTCCTTTTGATTGAAGTGCATTTCTAAACTTGGTAAATACCAAACCGATTCCTTCACGGATCTGATGAAGGTCTTCACTTTGTTGCATTTGTTTTTCTGCACGTTCACAATCATCCAATACTTCGAGCATGGATTGAATTACCTCTCTACCTGCAGTTTGAATCAACTCAACGCGCTCTTTGGCATTTCTGCGTTTAAAATTGTCAAAGTCAGCATACAGGCGGATGAATTTTTCCTTTTGCTCATCCAGTTCCTTTTTCAAGGTTTCCAGCTCATTTCCCGCTTCAACAACCTCTTCGTTGGTGTTTTCACCGTTACCCTCTGTTGAATTTTGCAAGATTTCTTTCTCGTCCATGGTTAAGTGTTTAGCGTATTTACCTGTTCAAATGGCCTGCCAATACTCATTTTTGAGTCAAAATGGCGGATTTTTTCAGATACGAACCGCGAATTTCATGCATTTACTTGAAAGTTTACCTTTGCGGCATGAAGAAAGTCGTGTTAAAGAGAAAGATCAGCAATAGGATTGCAAATGGCCATCCCTGGATTTTTGCCAATGAAATTGACTTGATGGATGATGAATTGGAAGCTGGAGATATAGCAGAAGTGCTTTCACACGACGGGAAATTCATTGGCAAAGGATATGTAAACCCCATTTCAAGAATACCAGTTCGTTTACTTACAAGAGATAAAAATGCAGTGATTGATGGTAGCTTTTTCTATGAATCCATTCAAAAAGCATGGGAATACCGCAAAAGGATAGGCTATACAGAAAATTGCAGATTGGTATTTGGAGAAGCAGATCAGTTGCCCCAACTCATCATAGATAAATTCAACGATTACTTTGTAATTCAAACACTGGCACTTGGTATAGATAAATGGAAAAATGAAATCGTTGAATCTCTTCAGAAAATTTTTACACCTAAAGGGATTTATGAAAGAAACGATGTGCCTGTTCGTGAATTAGAGGGACTGGAACAAAAAAAGGGTTTCCTTTCTGCACCATTCAATACAAGAATTCCAATCATAGAAAATGGATTGAAATTTATTGTCGATGTAGAAAAGGGTCAGAAAACAGGATATTTTCTAGACCAACAAGACAACCGCAGGGCCATACAACATATCGTCAAGGATGCAGATGTACTGGGCGCCTTCTGCTACACTGGCACTTTTGAAATACATGCCGCACATTATGGTGCAAAACATGTATTGGGGTTGGATATTTCAGAATCAGCGGTTCAACATGCAAGAGAGAATGCAGCATTGAACAATTTGAAGAATATTTCTTTTCAATGCGTGAATGCATTTGATGCGCTGAAAGAATGGACCAAAGAAGGCAAAAAATGGGATGTTGTCATGCTGGATCCACCCTCATTTACAAAAACAAGAGAGAATATTCAAAAAGCAATCAGTGGGTATAAAGAGATCAACCTAAGAGGAATGAAACTTGTTAAGCCAGGAGGTTTTCTTGTTACATCATCGTGTACCAATCTTGTTCAGCCAGATCTTTTTTATGAAATCATTGAAATGGCTGCAAAAGATGCCAGAAGAAGCTTAAGACAAGTTGTATTTCAGGCACAATCGTCGGATCATCCTATTGTAAGGGGATTAGAAAATACCAATTACCTGAAATTTCTTATTGTACAAGTAATGTAATTACTTCTCGACCTGGAATTTACCAGAGTCGATGATCTGTCCATTTTTATCTCTGAACTGAAAAATGTAAAGTCCTCTGCGGAAATCTGCCAGATCTATGTAGATGTTTGTACCCGGACTGAATAGCTCGAGTTGTTTCTTTCCAACAAAATTATAAATCACCAACAGAGCAGGTGTAGCCTCCTGATGTTTGAACTGAATCTGAATGAAAGATCTACCTGGATTGGGGTAAATAACAGTTCTTTTTACACTTTCACTCATGGTTGTTCTTTTCACCTGACTGACAGATGAGAATGAAAGGAAGCAAAAGAATATGTAAAATATTACCCTCATGAATATATCCTTCTCTCGAAGTTACTGCATTTAATAAAAAAAGAGCCATACGATTGTACGACTCTTGTGTAAACGTAATTTTTAAAATTTTATTTTAATGAAGATAAAGTTTCTTTGATGGCATCAAAATTGGGTAGATCCCCTGCGCTTTCAAGAACTTCAGCGTATTGTACTATACCATTTTTATCGACCACAAATGCTGCCCTACGCGAAACGCCTTTCATTCCAAAAACAAATTCATCATAGAAAGCGCCGTATGCCTGACTTACTGTTTTGTTGAAATCCGACAGAAGTGGAAAATTGTATTGTTGTTCTTCTTTGAATTTTGCAAGTGTGAAGATTGAATCTACCGAAACACCTACCACTTCTGTATTCAATGAAGTATAGATATTGAGGTTGTCTCGTACACTGCAAAGTTCTGTTGTACAAACTCCGGTGAATGCCTGAGGAAAGAAAAGAATCACAAGGTTTTTTCCTTTATAATCCTGCAAAGCAACTTCTTTTTTATCGCTGTTAAACAACTTGAAATCTGGAGCTGATTGTCCTTTTTGAATTGACATAATAATGATGTTTTAGTTGAAATTATTACAAAGATAGTCTCATTGTCCGATCTCCCAACCTTTGTATAATCCACCATGCTTTTTTGATTCTGAAAATAGAACGGGGATTGTTTTTTCTGCCCACTTGCGGTCGGCAACAACCGTGGAGGAAATCAACAAAGAAATAGCTGAAGCAGGTGAATTCCTCAGCATTTGAAGAACCTTATATTGGCCACAAACAGGACTTTGAAGAAAGGTCTTACAATCCGTTTCTTTCTGGAATTCAAAATAATGCAATACTGAAACAGGTAATTGTTTCAGATTTTTTCTTGCATGTTCATCAACCTTTTTTCTGCTTTCAATGAGTAAGAGATCTAAAGCTGAGGGGTACAAAACAGTCAAATAATTTTCCCAATCAGCATCTTTCTTAGCTTGGGCAAGCCATTGGAAATTAGCAAACTCAAGAAAAACATTTCCGATGGAAGATTGGTATTTAGAAGTATCATTTGAGTAAAAATAAAATTCACGAATTCCTCTTTGTGTAAATCTTCCAACATAAACTGCACCTTGGAACCTGTTTAAATTCTCTACCATTTTTTCTTCCACCTTGTCCAGTTCATTAACTTCATCCTGATCTGGCATGCCCCATTGGTTGACATTTTTCAGTTTAACGCGTGCGATGATAACAAAGGGCAGATCTGCAACTGGCACTTGGGGTTTAAGACCAAGGTCCACATTGATGGAAACTGGTTTTCCATTTAGGGAAACAATATAGTTTTCCCAATCATGCTGAAGCTTCTGGGCATTGACTGAAATAAAGATTATGCAAGAGATCAACAATAAATATGGTTTCAATTTTCTCATCAATAAGAAAGTAAAGTAATTTCAATTTTCATAAACCACAAGAAAATGCCCACGATTGGTGATATAATTAACTTTTTAGAAGGAAAAGCACCGCTGTCACTCCAGGAATCATATGACAATGCTGGATTGGCCTGCGGAATAAAATCTACAGTTTGCACAGGTGCAATAACATCTTTGGATTTCACGTCAGAAATACTGGAGGAAGCAATTGAAAAAAAATTTAACCTGATTATTGTTCATCATCCCACCATTTTCAAACCATTAAAAAGAATTGATGAAACCGACCCAATTACTGGACTGCTTCTAAAGGCCATTCAAAACAATATTGCAGTATATGCCATTCATACCAACCTAGACAATGTGTTGTGGGGCGTAAATGGAGAAATTGCAAGAAGAATTGGATTACAAAAAGTTCAAGTGCTTTCATCCCTTCAACAAACACACCAAAAGTTGATCGTCTTTGTTCCTTCAGATCACAAAGAAAAGCTCTTGAATGCTCTTTTCGCAGCAGGTGCGGGTGCGATTGGAAACTACAATGAGTGCAGCTTTAGTGCTGAAGGTGTTGGAACATTCAAACCCCTTACAGGTTCAAATCCCTTCATCGGAAATCATGGAATCAGGGAAAGAGTGAACGAGTCGAAAATAGAAGTGATTTTCCCATCACACCTTCAACAGGAAATGCTTGCAACGATGCAGGCCAATCACCCCTACGAAACCGTAGCCTATGACCTGTTACCCCTTGAAAATGTCTTCCAGGAATTGGGAGCAGGTGCTATTGGAGAACTGCCAACACCAATGGAAATAGGCGAATTTCTTGCGATGTTAAAAGATACCTTCAAAACGGGGGTAATCAGGTACAATACTTACAAGGGAGGTAAAATAAAAAGAGTAGCCATTTGCGGAGGATCTGGTAAAAAATTGATTAACAATGCATTATCACGTGAGGCGGATGCATATATTACTGCTGATTTGACATATCACGATTTTTTTCTTCCAGTGGAAAAAATGCTGTTGGCAGACATCGGACACTTTGAAAGTGAACAATTTACATCGGATTTACTGACAACAATGTTAAAGGAAAAATTCCCTACCTTTGCCGTCCTTAAATCAGCCCATAAAACCAATCCGGTCAACTATTTTTTATAACTCATTATGGCAACCGTTAAAGAATATTCAGTAGAAGAAAAACTCATTGCGCTGGCAAATCTTCAGAAAGTTGAAAGCAAGCTGGATGATATTGCAATTTTGAAAGGTGAGCTACCCATTGAGGTGCGTGACTTGGAAGATGAAATCCAAGGGCTTCACTCCAGAGAAACCAGGGTTGAAGAAGAAATCAATGGAATCAATGATTTTATTGAACAAAAGAAGGCTGCCATCACCCAATCTCAGGACTTGATTAAGAAGTATGAGAAGCAGAGTGACAACGTAAAAAATAACAGGGAATATGAAGCCATCACCAAGGAGCTTGAAATGCAAACCCTTGAAGTGAAATTGGCGGAAAGACATATTAAAGACGCGAATGAAGAAATTGCTGACAAGGCAAGGGCACTTGATGTTGTAAAGAAGAACATCGCTAACAAAGAAGCGAATTTGAAAGTGAAGAAGGGCGAACTTGACAAAATCATCGCGGAAACTGAAAAAGAAGAAAAAGAACATAGGGCGTTGTCTGAAAAAGCAAGAGCAGCTGTTGATCCAAGATTGTTGAGCTCATTTGACAGAATCAGAAAGAACTTCCGCAATGGAAAAGCTGTAGTACCTGTATTGAGAGATGCTTGTGGTGGATGTTACAATGCAATCCCTCCTCAACGCCAAAGCGAAATCCGTCAGCACAAAAAAATCATCGTTTGTGAAAACTGCGGAAGAATTTTGGTTGATGAAGAGCACATGCAGTAATAGATAAAGAAAAAATTAATAAAAGCGGTTCAATCAATCTTGGACCGCTTTCTTTTTTATATCCACTCCTCGGATTTCAGCAAATTTTTCCAGCACTTCTTTTTGATTAAGTATGGGGATACCAATTTGAAATACAGAAAACAACTGTTGCTCCTGATGAAGCACAGTACATTCATATTTTTTAATCACCATCATCACTTCATTCATTACAGTATAATCAAATTGAATTTCATAATCTACTTCAATTTTCTTTTTCAAAATTGGTGTCAGTTGAAGTGCCATAGATGCTGTGCTCTTGTATGCATTGATGAGTCCAGGTACACCCAAAAGGGTTCCTCCAAAATATCGAACAACCACCACCAATGTGTTTGTGAGATGTCTTGAATCAATCTGTCCCAAAATCGGCCTTCCAGCGCTCCCTGAGGGCTCTCCTGCATCTGTAACCCTATAAATCGATCCATCATGTCCCAACCTGTAAGCAAAACAGTAATGAGATGCTTTGGGGTGAGACTTTTTCACTTCATTGAGATATTCTTTAAAATCCTCAATGGAGGCTATTGGAAATGCATATGCAATGAAGCGACTTCCTCTGTCGGTAAATTCAGCAGTTACGCTCTTTTCTATGCAATAGTAATAATGCTGATCAAGCATGTGCAAATTATTTTTTCGCAAACTGACCAAAGGTAAATGTTTTACTTTTGGATGATGCGTATGAAAGAAGCATATCAATTAATACAACAACGATTACAATCGATGTATGAACCAAGAGAAGCTTCTCGAATTGCTGAAATGGTGATAGAGAAGATTACAGGATACACAAGAACAGAACGACTGGTTCATCATGAAAAATTACTCAATGCTGATCAAGCAGTAATGTTTGAACAAGATTTAAAAGAACTTGAAGGTGGCAAGCCAGTTCAATATGTGTTGGGAGAATGCTGGTTTCAAAATATGTTGTTCAAAGTGGATGAACGCGTGTTGATACCTCGTCCGGAGACAGAAGAACTTGTAGAATTTATCAAAGCACACTATAATAACAACCCCTGTTCAGTTGACAATCCTTGCAAATTAATAGATATTGGAACCGGCTCAGGATGCATAGCTGTTTCTTTAAAAAAAGCTTTCCCTTTGTTTGAAGTGTGGGCTGTTGACAAGAGTATAAAAGCCCTCGAACTGGCAAAGGAAAATGCGAACAAGTTGGATGCCAAAATTTCTTTTAAGCAATCTGACATACTGGAAGAATCAAAAAATGATTCACTTCCTGCATTCAATATCATTGTAAGCAATCCTCCATATATTCCCCAAGATGAATCAAAGGAACTAGAGAAACATGTGATTGCATTTGAACCAAATGAGGCTCTTTTTGTAACAAATCAGGACCCGCTGGAATTTTATAAAGCCATTGTTGAGTTTGCTGAACATCATTTGCTGAGAGGAGGAATGATTTTCTTTGAAACGCATGAAAAATATGCAAAAGGAGTTATTCAACTATTAGAGGAGAATGAATTTGAACAAGTGCAGATTAAAAAAGATTTACAAGGAAAAGATAGAATTGTTTCAGGAAAAAGAATGGGCGCATCCCTCTGATCATTCCTTCTCAACAGAAAGAACTGTTTTAGCACCAAGCTTTTTTGCAATCTTCATGATATTCACAACAGCATCAATTTCAACAGATTTATCTGCATTGATAACAACCGTGGGAATTTCTGTTTTTTCCTTCACAAGAATTGGCTGCAAAGAAATTTCAAGAGAATCAAGTGCTACAGGTGTTGTGCCAATATAATATTGCTTATTCCCATCAATTGAAACAACTACATTTTGCTTGGCCTTGGTATCTCCTTGTGATTTGGGTTGAGAAAGTTTTATCACATTTGGATTGGCGAGGGTTGATACAATTAAAAAAAACATCAACAGTATAAAAAGTATGTCGTTGAGTGCTTCTGTGAACACCTCGGCTTCACCTGAATATTTTTTTCTAATCTGCATGAAATCAGGCGTTGTTGGTGTCTTGAATGATGTCTAGAAAATCAGCAGCAGCAACTTCCATTTTATTGGCAGTCTTATCAATTTGCGTATGCAAAAAACTGAAACCAAGAAATGTAAGCAATCCAATAACCAGGCCTGTAATAGATGTTACAAGTTTTACATAAAGTCCACCTGCAATGGTATTGAGCACAAATTCTCCAGTTGTATTGATATCAAAAAATAATTGCATCAAACCTGCAAGGGTTCCTACAAATCCGAAAATTGGTGCAGCCCTGGATATCACACTGAGCACACTTAAATTTCTTTCAAGGTTGTACATTTCAAGACGTGCTACACTTTCCATACTCCTCTCTATTGCGTCAATTGGCTTTCCCATGCGCTGAATCCCTTTGTCTATGATGCGCGCAACAGGATTATCTGTATTCTTGGTTGTTGTTTTGGCAGCTGTGATATTTCCAGTTGCAATATGATCTCTGATAATCTTCATGAAATTATCATCCAATTTGGCAGCTTTTTTAATGGCGATATATCGCTCAAAAAAGAAAAACAACGCAACCACAAATAAGAGCCCCAAAGGTATCATCAATGCGCCGCCGGACTGTAACATGTCCCACAATTTCATCTGCTTTGACACTTGAAGAAAATAAACTGTCATATGATCAATTTGATGAAAAGGAAAGTTCCAAAATCTTTTATTAAAAGCATCATAAAGTTATTCACCTACCAGACGACTCCCATATCTGGATTAGCTCTAGCAGCACTTTCATAGACTTTTCCATGTCCTGAACACTTACATATTCCTGAACAGAATGCAAAGACATCTCACCCGTGAAGATATTTGGACTAGGGAGTCCCATGAAAGAAAGTCTTGACCCGTCTGTTCCGCCTCGTACAGGAAGCATGATAGGTTCAATCGAGCATTTTTTCATTGCTTGTGCTGCAAATTCAATGACATGTGGATGTTTATCCAATATCTCTTTCATATTTCGGTATTGCTCAGTACGTTTGATACTATATTTAGCGTTGGGGTAACCACTAACAATTTTTTTTGCAGTTTGATCTATCAAGTTTGTATATACATCAAGTAATGACGTATCAAAATCTCTCAGGATGAATTTAATATTCGCCTTTTCAGCAGTACCTCTTATATCAGTCGGATGTATAAAACCTTCTCTAGCCTCTGTAACTTCCGGAGCAAATTCATTCTTTGGTAATTGATCTAGAATATTGGATGCGAGTTTAATTGCATTTACCAGCTTTCCTTTCGCTGAACCAGGATGTGCAATCACACCAAATATTTCCAACTCTATGCCATCTGCGGAAAAATTTTCTGATTCTAGCGATCCCAGCTCTCCCCCATCCAAAGTATAACAGTAGTCTGCCCCTAATTTCTGAACATCTAAATGTTCAACACCCTTTCCAATTTCTTCATCAGGTGTAAATAAAAGTTTTATTTCTCCATGAATCATTTCAGGATGGTTCTTCAAGTATTGAGCAAGCTCCATGATAATAGCAACGCCTGCTTTGTCATCAGCACCAAGCAATGTATTACCACTGGCTGTTATAATATCATCTCCTATTTTCTTTTTTAAATAAGGATGATTGTTTACCGAAATAATTTGTGTCGGATCATCTGGCAAGATGATATCTGATCCATCATAATTTCTGTGTAAAATAGGATGCACATCCTTTCCGCTACAATCAGGGGCAGTATCAACATGAGCGCAAAAACAAACGACCGGAATTTTTTTGGATGAATTGGATGGAAGGGTTGCAATAACATATCCCCATTCATCCATTTTCACATCATCCCACCCCATCTCTCTTAATTCATCAAGCAATAACTGAAGTAATATTTTTTGTTTTTCTGTTGATGGATAGGTTTGACTATCGGGATCACTCTGGGTATCTATTTTCACATACCTCATGAATCTATCTGCAATCAATGAAATTTCAGACATGTTATTAATTAAATCGATACCCTTTTAGAAATGATGAAATGTCCATTCTTTTTTTACCCTCCAATTGTAACTCGCGTATAAAAACCCATCCGTCAGGTGTTGAGAATCTTAGAAATGTCTTACCATCTGTTTCATACAAACCAACACTTTTATTATGTTGCTCAGTGGTATAAGAAGCTTCAAATACTTTCAGCATTTTCCCATTAAGAAAGGTAAAAGCTCCTGGATATGGTGATAGCCCCCTCACCAAATCATTGATCTGCTTGGATTGCTTGCTCCAATCAATTTCACACGTTGAAGTTTGAATTTTTGGAGCATGTTTTATTGCTGCTGCATCTAAGTCATTTTTTTGAGGAACAGGTTTAATTGATTCATTGCAATAAGATTGCAGGGTTTTATAAACAAGGACAGCCCCTGCTTGCATCATTCTATCATGCAAGGATCCTGCATTTTCATTTTCACCAATAGAAATTTTTTCTGTCATAAGAATATCACCTGTATCAATGGCATGCTGCAACTTGAAGGTTGTTATACCGGTTTCTTTTTCTCCGTTAATGATGGCCCAATTGATGGGAGCAGCTCCACGGTATTGTGGTAATAATGATGCGTGTAAATTGATGGTTCCCTTTGGAGGCATATTCCATACTGCTTCCGGAAGCATTCTAAATGCAACCACCACCTGAATGTCTGCTTGAAGTGATTTCAATTCCTCTAAAAATGCTGAATCTTTCAATTTAACAGGTTGTAATACATGCAGCCCGTTTTCAACAGCATATTTTTTTACCGCACTTTGGGTCAGCTGCATTCCTCTTCCTGCAGGCTTATCCGGTGCGGTGACTACACCAACGATGTTACATCCTTCACTGACCATTTTTTCTAATATAGCAACGGCAAAAACTGGCGTTCCTAGAAAAACAATTCTACAATCCTTCAAATCGGGCATGTGCAAAATTACTTATATAGCAGATACTTCTTACGAATCGCTTTAAAAGCTTTTAAACCGGGTTCCCATGATTTTCTGATTTCTTCGGCACTCATTCCCTTTTGTATTTGTTTCATCAGCACACTGTTTCCTGCAAGTTTGTTGAAAAATGCTCCATTTTCATTTCCAGATTTTGGAAGGATGAAAAATTTCTCTTTTTCTGGGAATAATCGAAATGCCTCCAATAAATATTCAAGATGTAGAGTTCCATTGATTGTTTTTCTAGCAGTATTTGCATCACTGCTCAAATTCCAACCATAACAAATCTGATCTTTCAATTTTGGATTGGTGGCTCCAGGCATATTTACAGGTGTAAACTTGAATAAATCCTTAGGCAAAGATGGGTGTCCGAATACCTGAAAAGGTGTAGTTGTTCCCCTCCCCTCACTCAATACAGTTCCTTCAAAAAAGCATATAGAAGGATACCAGTAAACCGAAGTCATGTCTGGCAAATTGGGAGAAGGCTTCACAGGCAATGAATAAACATCATTGCGGATATAATTTTTACAGGGTATCACTTTCAAAGCTTGCTGTCCGGAGTTTTTCATTTCATTATAACCTTTCATAGCTAGATTTTCTAGCCAACCCTCACCTACCAACATTTTTGCATACTCTCCTATTGTCATGCCATATACAACCGGAACAGGTTGCATGCCGACAAATGATTTAAAAGCAGTATCCAACACTGGACCATCAATATAATTTCCATTGGGATTTGGGCGATCGAGAATCATAATTGGTTTATGATTAACAAAAGCTGCTTCCATCAATTCTTGCAATGATGAAATGAAAGTATAAAAACGAACTCCTACATCTTGTATATCAAAGATTACAACATCAATCTCTTCCAAATCCTCCCGAGAAGGCTTGTGTTTAGCACCATAAAGTGATATTACCGGAATACCGGTTTTGGCGTCGGTATAATTACCAACTTTCTCACCAGCATCTGCCACACCTCTAAAGCCATGTTCTGGACCGAATATTTTCTTCACGGTTACTTGCTTGCTCAATAATACATCCACCAAATGTTGATCTCCAATCATGGATGTTTGGTTGGCAAAAACTGCAACTCTTTTCCCTTTTATTTCATTGATATACGCACTGGTATTCGATGCGCCTGGACTCACTTTTACTTGGGCAGAGACATTATTGAAAAAAGGGCAGATGATAAAAAAAGCCAGTAAAAAAAATAATTTCTTCATTTAACTAAATTCTTGTCATAAAAGTAAAAGATTAAAGTTAGTTTCGGTGCTAATTTTAAATTAAACTCACTTAATCATGCAAGCAAAGAAAGGAGATGTAGTAAGAGTACATTATACAGGAAAATTGACAGACGGTTCACAATTTGATAGTTCTGCTGGAAGGGCTCCCCTCGAATTCACATTGGGAGCGGGACAAATGATTGCCGGATTTGATGCAGGCGTTTTAGGAATGACCATCGGTGAAAAGAAAACGATTAATATTGATCCTGCAAACGGATATGGACATAAAAATCCTGAGGCCATCATAGATTTTCCAAAATCAAATATTCCTGAGGGAATGACAATTGAAATTGGAATGAAATTAAATCTTCAAAATGAATATGGTCAGCCGGTTCCTGTTGAAGTAATTGAAATCAAGGATGATGCCATCATTATGGATGCCAATCATTTTTTGGCTGGGAAAGACTTGGTTTTTGATGTAGAACTCGTGGAAATCGTTTCTTAAATCATTTAGATATACTAAAACACCACCTCAACAATTTTCCTTTATAATCAAAAGGCTCTGTTGAGGTGGTGATTTCTTTCACAGCCCCTTCTATTTCATCAGCATATATTTCAAATTTTCTTGCATTGGTGCTGAAAATCAGTTGACCTTCCTTCTTCAGTTTTTTCAAACATAGGTTGATCAGTTCAACATGCATCGATTGAACATCGAAAATATCCTTCATGGATTTGCTGTTGCTGAAAGTTGGAGGATCAAGCACTATAATATCATAATAATTGTTTGGCAACTTTGGTAGTTCCTGTAAAACATCACCGCGGATATAAGTATAGGTAGATGATGTAAATCCGTTTAACTCCATATTTTTTTTAGCCCACTCGATATAGGTGTTTGAAAGATCAATCGAAACAACTTCGCTTGCCAAGCCATCGGCTGCATAAACCGAAAATGAACCGGTGTAACAAAAGAGGTTGAGTACTTTTTTATCTTTAGATTGATCTCTTACCATTGAACGGGTGATCCGATGATCCAGAAACAATCCTGTATCCAAATAGTCATCAAGATTGACCAAGAAATTCAAACCTCCTTCATGCACAGTAATGAACGCTTGGTTGGTAGAAGTTTTTTGATATTGATCTCTTCGGTTTTCTTTTATTCGTCTTTCTTTTAAATGAATTTGTTTATCTGTTTTTGACAAGACAGATTTTACAACTTCCATACTTCCATCCATCCATGCGCTATATTCTTCAAGCGTCAAACGATGTTGACTTCTATATTCAGTAACCAACACTTCGTCTTCATAAAGATCAATAATAAGGGGAAATTCAGGTAAATCGCGGTCATACAGCCGATAACAGGTAATATGATTTCGCGACGCTTCTTTCGCGCGTATTTTAAAAACCTTCCGAAGTCGGTTTTCAAACATCATCAATTTTGCATCCAGCATGTAAGCAAGATAATGAATGAAAAGCTTATCATAACTTTGTAAAAATGAATTGTCATGAAGAACTTACTATACATACTATTGATTACACTTTATTCTTGTTCTGCCAATGGTCAACAATCATTAAAACCAAGTGAATTCAATGCTGCAATCCAAAAGGAAGGAGTTCAGGTATTAGATGTGAGAACTGCAGATGAATATAAAAGTGGCCATATTAAAAATGCATTGCAGGCCAATTGGATCAACAGGGCTGAGTTTAATGACAGGACATCGTCACTTGATAAATCAAAAACCGTTTATATATACTGTTTAAGTGGCGGTAGAAGCGGCGCTGCAGCAGAGGTATTGAGAACACAAGGATTTACAGTAATCAACCTTGAAGGTGGAATCAATGCATGGAAAGCAAATGGAATTGCAGTGGAAGGGGTAGATCCAAATGCGAAACAAACTTCACTTGAGTCCTATACAGGACAGGTTAACAGCAATTCACTTACACTGGTAGATTTTGGTGCTGAATGGTGTCCTCCTTGTAGAAAAATGGAGCCTGTCCTTCAATCATTTGTAAAGGACAACAAGAACAAACTTTCGCTATTGAAAATGGATGGGGGTATTGAAACTGAACTGATGAAATCACTCCAAGTAGAAGCCCTGCCAACTTTTATTCTTTACAAAGACGGTAAAGAGATCAAAAGAAAACAGGGCCTCGTTAGTCGTGAAGAATTCAACGACTGGATTAAATAACTTATTTCTTAGCTTTCTGCATTGCATTCTGAGAAGGGCCACCACCGCGAGGGGCACCAGGTCCACTCATACCTGCATTAGCCTTGAAGAGTTGGAATTTACTTGGCATCTCTTTGACAGGCCACTTTCCATTTGATTCATCAATATCAGCAGTCTCTTTCATAGGATCCAACTGAATTGATTTCACTTCTTTGTTCTTGATGAAAACTTTTGAGACCTTGTTTTCATTCAAGCGCCAGATAGTTACTGGCACTCGGTCAACTTCTTTGGTGCCATCTGTAAATGTCCACTCCACTATGATCGGCATCAACATACCGCCTTTGTTGCTAAAAGTGAGTTCATACAAATTTTTATCCTGCCACTTTACATAATTTTCTTTGTCTTTGCTGGCATCAGTTCTCTGTTGTGCCATCTCCTGATACATTTTAGCATCTGCATTTCTATTATAGTAATAGAAATCCCTCAATGTAGTATCACGGTCGGTGTAGAAACTGATTTTCTTTTCATCACGATTTCTGATTTTGCTGATGCTTTCAAATTCAGCAGATTTAAAACTTCCTGCATTTTTTTCAGCATCTAACTTAAACCACTTTACACTATCCAATGAAATATCAACTGGATCGGTTCCGTAGTACCAGCCTCTCCAAAACCAATCCAGATCAATGGCACTTGCATCTTCCATTGTCCTGAACAAATCGTACGGAGTTGGATGTTTGAATGCCCATCTTCTTGCATATTCTTTAAAAGCATAGTCGAACAATTCCCTTCCCATAATGGTTTCACGCAAAATATTTAAGCCAGTTGCTGCCTTGGCATATGCATTGGATCCAACATTGGCAACATTGTCACCCTTGGTCATGATGGGTTCCAGAAGATCTTTAGGAAGACGCATATAATCTGTGATCATGTGTGCAGGACCTCGTCTTGATGGATAGTTGTTGTCAAATTCCTGCTCTGTAAGAAATTGAACAAAAGTATTCAACCCTTCGTCCATCCACCAATACTGGCGTTCATCCGAGTTGATGATCATAGGGAAAAAATTATGTCCAACCTCGTGGATGATCACTCCGATTGCTCCATACTTGGTTGCTTCACTGTAACTACCATCTTTTTCTGCTCTACCATAGTTCATTGCAAGCATTGGATATTCCATACCAATAGAAGCTTCAACAGAAATAGCTACCGGATAAGGATATGGAGTTGTGAACTTAGAATAAGTGTTGATGGTGTGATAGACCGCTTTTGTAGAATATTTTCGGTAGATAGGATATGCCTCCTTTCCATAATAACTCATACACATCACTTTCTTTCCTTCAACATCAGTACTCATTGCATCCCAAACCAATCTGCGTGATGTATTGAATGCAAAATCTCTTACGTTGATTGCTTCATAGGTCCAAGTCTTCTTTTTGGTTGATTTATCCTTTGCATTTTCAATAGCCTCATCTAATGTAACAATCTCAATCGGTTCTTTTGAAAGCTGTGCTTTTTGCCAACGATCCAATTGAGCTGAGGTAAGCACCGCAGGATAATTTTTACACTCGCCAGTTGCAGCTACAACATGGTCTTCGGGAACGGTAATATTTACTTTAAAGTTTCCAAATGTTAATGCAAATTCTGCTCCACCTGTAAACTGCAAATGTTGCCATCCCTGAAAATCACTGTACACGGCCATTCTTGGATACCATTGTGTGATAGAATATAAATTGTTGTCATCCTCAGCAAAATATTCATAGCCACCTCTTCCATAACGGGTGAGTTTATCAGGGATCTTATAATTCCAGCTGGCTTTGAAAATAAATTTTTGTCCGGGTTTTAAAGGAATGGGGAGTTCAACCCTCATCATGGTTTGATTCACTGTATACTTCAATGTGTTTCCTGCTGCATCTGTAAGTGAAGTGATATTCACTCCATAACCTTTTAGATGTTCTGCCGGATCCATTTGTCTAAGTTGCAAATCTGTCATTCCGGCACCCATGGTTGATGTCTTATCACGGTTGTTATTGCTATTTGGATGATGGAAATTCTCATCTACCTGTATCCACAGATAAGTGAGCACATCAGGAGAGTTGTTAAAATACGTGACGGTTTCAGAACCGGTTAACAAATTCTCTGCTTCATTGATATCAACATTGATATCATAATCAGCACGCTGTTGCCAATACTTCGGACCAGGAGCACCACTCGCAGTACGATACTCATTTGGATCTTGCATCAGATAATCAAGCTGTTCAAATCGGTTTCCATGATTTGAACCAGCATTTCTCAACGGCTGCGCATGTACAGCTGCAACGCTCAATAAAAATGCTACTAACAATAATTGAAAATGCCTCATGATATGAGATTTAAAGTTTAAAAGGGATACCTTTCTATGGTAAGTTTTATTGCCAATCCTAGTAACAAAGATGAAAAACTCAGCATCCATTCTCTTGTGTTGAACAGCTTTGAAAATACTGCCATTACTCCCAAAATCAGCACCAACAATACTACGAAAATTTGACCAATTTCCAAACCCACATTGAATGCAAAAAGACTCCAAACCATGCTTTGGTCTTTTGAAATCATAAAACGTATTGTATTGGCATAACCCAACCCATGTATGAGTCCGAAGAAAAGTGCCAATGCATATTGAATTTTATTTGTTGTTTGATTAGATGTTTGCTTTCTGAAATTCATCAACGCAGAAAACACGATGGTACAGGGTATAGCAAATTCAACAAATCTATCCTCTACCCGAATGATATCCATTCCACCCAGAAACAATGTAATTGCATGCCCGATGGTAAACGCGGTAACCAAAACAAAAATTTGTCTCCAATGCCTGAATTGATAAATCACTGAAAGTACAGCAATAAAATAGAGATGATCGAGTGCATCCAAACTCATGATATGATGCCATCCGATCGTGAAATAATATTTAAAATCTGCAAGATTCATTATTGTAAAATAAATCAGACTTTTGTAAGGTATGAAATACTTAAAAATCTTGGTTGGAGTGCTGCTATTTTTCGGCGCGATTTCCTTCAAGCACCCCTTTTTTGTTACAGTAACCGAAGTGGAATACAGCACGAAATCAAAAGAGCTGGGAATGTCTATAAAAGTTTACCCAGATGACTTAGAAGAAACCTTAAGAAAATTCAATGGGAAAAAATATGATGTAATTCAAGGAGACAAGAAACAAGTAAACCTGGTACTTGAACAGTACTTTAAAAAACACCTGAGCATCAAACTCAACGGCATCAACAAACCTTATCAGTTTTTAGGTTATGAAATTGATAAAGAATCTGTCTGGATATACTGCAATATCAGCAACCAAGCTGGAGTAAAATCAATTGAAGTCTCATCGGACATCATGTATGAATATAGACCTGAGCAAACCAATATCATTCATATCAAACTCGATGAGAAAAGGGAAAGTTTCAGATTGACAAGCCCCAATACCAAAGCAATTTTAAAAAAATAATTACTTGGATGCATTTGCAACTGCAATTGCACGGATGGTTTCATCAGCGAATGCAGAAAACGCTTCAGCTGTAATCCCATTGTCGCCTATAATAGCTGGCGTTCCTTTATCACCTCCCTCTCGAATGCTCTGCACCAATGGAATTTGTCCAAGAAAGTTGAGATCAAGCTGATCTGCAAGGTGTTTTCCTCCATCTTTTCCGAATATATAATACTTGCTGTTTGGCAGTTCTTCAGGAGTGAACCATGCCATGTTTTCAACCAAACCAATAATGGGAACTTTGAGCTGTGTTTGATTGAACATTGCGATTGCTTTTTTTGCATCTGCCAATGCAACTTCTTGTGGAGTGGTAACAACAACAACTCCAGTAACCGGAATGGTTTGCACAAGAGTAAGATGGATATCTCCAGTGCCTGGTGGCATATCAATGACCAAATAATCAAGCTCCCCCCAATGCACATCTGTTACAAATTGTTTTATGGCACTGCTTGCCATGGGTCCACGCCAAACAACTGCACTTTTTTCATCCACCAACAATCCTATGCTGATCAATTTTATGCCATGCTGTTCAAGAGGCAGAATCTTATCTTTTCCATCAATGTTTTCCATAAAAGGTCGCTTGCCCCTTACTCCAAACATGATTGGAACACTAGGACCATAAATATCAGCATCCATCAACCCAACTTTTGCACCTTGTTTTGCAAGTGCCAACGCCAGATTCGCAGAAACAGTTGATTTACCAACCCCGCCTTTTCCACTTACTACAGCAATGATATTTTTTACTCCTGGCAATACGGCGGTAAGATCAACCCTTAGGGAACTTGTATTGGAGGTAAAATTGACAATTACTTCCAACCCCTCATCCACATGCGCATGAATAGCATTTTCGCAATTTCTGCGAATAACTTCTTTCAATGGGCAAGCAGGTGTTGTTAGCACTATAGTAAACTCTACAGAGCCCTCATTTAACTTGATATCCTTAACCATTTGAAGGGTCACCAGGTCTTTCTTTAAATCAGGCTCCTCAACAGTAGACAAGGCCTTCAAAATCGCTTCCGTTCCCATAAATGCAAAATGTTAAAATGAAAAGAATTGCAAAAATAACCAATCATTCGCTACTTTTTTTATGGAAAAGAAACAGTTATTTTGCACAGGATGATGCCAATGAAAAAGTGCCTGATTATTATTTTCTTGTCCTTTGGACTCATACCCTTTGGGGTGAAGGCCCAGTTTGAAACTTTTAAGGATTCTGTTGTTCAACTTTATGGTGTGGTGATGACTGCAGATAGTTTAAGAGGACTTCCAGCAGTAAGTATTATTGTTAAAGGTACCGGTAGAGGAACTCTTACCAACAACCAGGGTGTTTTTTCAATTGTCGCGTTAAAAGGTGACGAAATTGAATTCAGCTGTATTGGATTCAAAAACAAAATCACCAAGATACCAACTGGGTTGGAAGGAAATCAATTTAGCATCATTCAATTGATGATCAATGACACAGCATATTTACCTGCTGCCATCATCAAACCACGTCCCACCAGAGAACAGTTTGAAAGAGATTTTGTGTCGACTGATGTACCAGACGACAACATTGAGATTGCAAGAAAGAATACTGATATCACGACCAGAAGAATTTTGATGCGTTCACTTCCAAATGATGGAAGAGAAGCAATTAATTTAAGTCTTGCAAAAGGTGCACAGAAATATTACTATTCCGGACAAGCACCCCCAGTAAACATTTTCAATCCATTTGCATGGGGGGAATTCATCAGAAGCTGGAAGCGTGGAGACTATAAGAAAAAATAAATTTTAAACCTTGACCAGAAGAAATGTTACCGTTTTTTGTGGCTCCAAAAGTGGCAACAATTCTCAATTTGAAACAGATGCAGCATTACTAGGAACTGCATTGGCAGAAAAAGGATTCGACTTGGTCTATGGTGGCGGATCAAAAGGTATGATGGGTGCAATAGCAAACAGTGCCCTGGCCGCAGGAGCAAATGTAACTGGAATTATACCGCAGGTTTTGATAGATTGGGAAAGACAACATCAATCACTTTCAGAAGTAATTATTACGAAAGACATGCATGAAAGAAAAAAATTGCTGTATGAAAAAGGATTGGCAGGTATCGTATTACCAGGGGGGTTTGGAACACTCGATGAAATGTTTGAAATGCTAACTTGGAATCAACTAAGCATCCATAACAAGAAAATTTATATTTTAAATACGGAAGGCTTCTACAACCATTTGATCCAACACTTGGAGCACCTCATCAACAAAGATTTTCTCTATGAGCCTTTGTGGGAGCGTATTCACGCATTTGAAAATCCCTTAGCACTTGTAGATGCAATAGACAAGAATTTATCCAATCGTTAATCAAATATTTTTCCTGCGTTGAGAATATTGTTAGGGTCGAAGGCTTTTTTGATTTCACGCATCAATCGAAAATGTACTGGATCCATTACTACATCCATATATCCTTTTTGAATGAGCCCAACGCCATGTTCACCACTGATGGTTCCCCCTAGCTTTTTTACTTCAATGAATAATTCTCTTAAAATATTATTCATTTCATCGTTTTCGAAACTATTTGGAATTCCAGGCTTATTTAAACGTATGTGCAAGTTGCCATCCCCAGCATGTCCATAACAAACGGCAGTAAAGCCATACTGCTTACCGAGATTTTTTACAGCTCTGATTAAGTCGGGGAGCACTGCCCTGGGAACAACAGTATCCTCTTCAATGGTGTATCCCTTTGTTTTTACAACTTCTGCTACCCTGCGACGAAGCTTCCACAATTCATTTTTCTGTTGATGATCCTCAGCAAAATAGATTTCACCACAATCATATTGAAGCAGCAATTCTCCAATAGATTCCATTTCAGTCATCAAGGTATCTAAATGATTTCCATCAACTTCAATGATCAGATGCGCTGCTGTATCTGATGTAATTGGCACAGATGATGAACCTACTTCTTCACTTACTATCATCAATGCATCAATTTCCATCAACTCCAATGCAGAAGGAGTATAACCAGCCCTAAAAATTGCACTGACTGCTTCACTGGCTTTTTCAAGTGAACGAAAAGGGACGAGCATTAACAAATCATATTTAGGAAGAGGAATCAGTTTCAAAACAATCTTTGTTACAATAGCAAGGGTGCCCTCACTACCAACCATCAATTGAGTCAAATTATATCCTGTAGAATTTTTTAACACATTTGCACCAGTCCACATTATTTCACCAGTTGGTAATACAACTTCAAGGTTGAGCACATAATCACGCACCACTCCATATTTTACGGCTTTAGGACCACCACTGTTTTCCGCTATGTTGCCACCGATGAAACAAGAACCTTTGCTTGAAGGATCGGGAGGATAAAACAATCCTTTTTCTTTAACAGCGTTTTGTAGAACTTCAGTAATAACACCAGGCTCTGTTGTTAACTGTAAATTTTTTTCATCAATCTCAATAATTCTATTCAGTCTGTCAGTTGCTAGCAATACTCCTCCCAAATGCGGAAGCGCTCCTCCACTCAAGCCCGTTCCAGCTCCTCGGGGGGTTACAGGTATTTTGTGTTGGTCACATATTTTCAGGATTGAACTTATCTCTTGAGGTGTTGAAGGACGCAGTGCAATTTGCGGCAGATAGAACAGTTCTTCGGTTTCATCGTGTCCATATGGGTGCAACAGGTTTTCATCAAGGATTACAAATGAATCACCAACAATACTTTTAAACTGATTGACAATGTCTTCACTGATTGAACCTTTCATCCAAAAATAGATTTAGCACGAATTTCGGAAATACCCTTGATAAAATTCAATGAATTAATTTTTGAAAACTGGACAAAAACTCTGGCGATCAGCATACATCAATGTATATAGCCCATTGTACTGCATATACATTTCAGTTGCACCCATTCCATTGTTGAAATTCTTCAATGAAGAAGTTGTGGCATCATACGTAAAGCTAAATCTGAAGTTTCCCCATTGGTAACCAACCATCGGAATAACTGCGTCGCCTGGCCGCATATAAGCTCCAAGGATCAACTGCTGTTGTCCATTTCCACTGACATTATAATTTAAATGCATACCAGCAACAAATTCCGATGCTTTGTACTGATGCGTATAATATACACCAGGAGAAATAATTACTTGCTCATTGGGTTTTATCACAGCATCGGCAAAATAAATGAAGCGGGGCTTTACTATATTATCATTGTTGGGTGTAGCAGAAAAAAAAGATTCAACTGGTTTATTTAAATGATGAACACTGGCTCCTAAATGGAAATAAATATTTTCTGATGGGAAGAGGGCATAATTCAAACCGGTTTGGATATCGAGATAATTAACCGAATTGTTAACCAGAATTTCACTGGTGGGTCCGTTGAAAAACTTACCATCCCACATATCACCAAATCTCAAGTTGGAGGTATTAATTCTTTTACTGGCAAATCCAAGGTTAAAACCTGCAGACAACAAACTTGTATTGCCCAACATCTGATGATATGCAACAGATGCATATGCCTTGGTTGATCTAAGATTACCTGAGCCCGCTACGTCTTGTAAAATCAATCCACCTAAACCAAACCATCCTGACGGTATCAAATTTTGAAGCACTTGGAAATCTCCATATATACTCATGGTTTTATATGGCACAGGTATAGACGCCCACTGTTCACGGTAATGTGCTCCCAATCTGTAATCAGATGTTGGAAGAAAACCGGTATTTGCAGGATTGGTTGATAATGGCGTATTAAAAAATTGAGAAAAATGAAGATCCTGTGCATGAAGCTGCTCATTCAACAGGATTGAAGAACAGATCAAAAGATATATGTAAATTTTTCTACGCATTATCGAATCAATGTAATATCACCTTTTTTAATTGCTGAGGTTCCGTCACTGAATTCCACAATCAATGTATATGCATACGCATCCATCGGTTGAGGTATCCCTTTCGCATTTTTACCATCCCATCCTGTCAAAGGATTAAACGTCTGAAAAACCATCTCACCATAGCGATTGAATATTTTTAAATCCATTTTGGCAATACCAAAACCTCTCACGAAATATTTATCATTTTTACCATCCCCATTGGGAGTGAATGCATTAGGCATTTCCACTTGAGAACGAACAACAGAATTTACAATATCAGTTGCAGTATCTGTACATTGATATTGATTATATGCAATGAGAAGCACCCTGTTTGCAGCAGTTGACCTGTATAAATAGCTAGGATCGGTTTCACTTGAAACAACTCCATCCCCAAACAACCATTTATAAGGTATTGAAGCATCTGCTCCTTTAGAAAGATTTGTAAAAGAAACTGGTGTGTTCTCTTGAGCAGGCTTTGGACTGTAGGAGAATTGTGCTGTAGGACTGTTTACTACGTTGACGGTAAAGACTGCGGTATCTTTAGTTTTACACAAATTTGGATCTGTAGCAATCAGCTGAACATTAAATTTTCCTGCCGACTTAAACAAATGTGAAACATTGCTTCCGGTTGCCTTTGAATTATCATCACTGAAGAGCCATTCATACGTTTGTCCTCCACTTCCTTTGAATGAAAGGGGTTTGTTTGTATACTTAGGATTCAGACAAACCGTATTGTTTGCTGTAATTACTGCTTTGGTATTAAAAGCTATGCTCAATATACTATCATAGCTATATTGAGTGTTGCAATATTTTGGGTCTAGTAACTTGAGTGATATATTATATGTACCATCAGATTGGAATATATGATTGATGGGGTCTGTATTTCGGGTAATTTTTGGTGAGTTATCTCCAAATGACCACTCAAAGGAATTGGGACCAAAACTGCCTCCCTGTTCAGGCACAGAGTTATTGGTGAATATAAAATTTCGTGAGTTGCAGTCAGGACGGGTTACAGTAAATTTTAAATCCACTTTATTTAACCCAACACTGATTTTTACAAATTGCGTATCGACAGGTCCGCATGATCTTGCAGGATCTTTGGTAATCAAACGAACATTGTACACACCTGGATTTTTAAAAGTGTTCTTGGCATTGATGCCCGTTGCGGTATTCCCGTCATTGAAATCCCATTCAAATGTTTTCCCCATTCCAATTGTATCTGTGAAATCAACAGTAAATGGAGCACATCCTGAAATTTTATAGGGTGTTTTATCTGCATATGTTTTGATACCTGCTTTGACTCCAGATAATTCAAAATCAATTTTAACTGCAAAAAGGTTACAACCTGTTGATCCATTTGCGCGCGCTACTGAGTTGGGTAAACTTAAGTTTGTATAAGCATACGTAACAGGATCTCTGAATTGCTGAGAATTACATGCATTATTGCCAAAACAATTCGCACAGATCGCCTGATAAATCACGCCGTTTTTATCAAATCTGGAAGTGCCTCCATCAACGTGATCTGCTTCACCACCCTGTTGACCATAAAGAGTTCCATACAATTGTGCTTGAGCATCTTTTTGCAACACAAAAAAGTAAAAATCTTTGTTATCAAAATTATTTTGAGGCTTGAGCAATCCTTTGGAAGAGACTGGAAGGAATCGATTATTGATGTTTGTGCTGCAAAAACCTGCAACACTCCAAGCTGAAACATATACATTTTCACATCGATCTACGAGAAATGCAACTGGAGAAATGGTGGGTTCATTATATGAAATACCAAATACTGTAGAATAAACATAATCACTCAAATCAGGCTGTAATTTTGATATAAACTGTTTTGAACCTGGGTTTTTATATACTGCATTGGCAGTTACCCTCCAATTACCAAAACTCACACCAAGCACATATGGATACCCTGCATTATCAAATTGAACACCGTATATGTAGTCATCAAGGTTTGTGCCCAGGAAAGATCCTCGAATCCAAGTTCCGTTTTCATCAAATACTGAAACAAATCCATCTACGCCACCATTTTGTGAAGCGCCGAGTACTCCTGAGGTGCTAACAGGAAAGTTTTTACTCATACTTGCACCAGTAACATAAATATTCTTAGACAATGGATCTTGCGCCAATGAAATGGCAGCATCATCAGCGTTCCCACCTAAATAAGTACTAAATAAAATGTTACTGAGCGTTGGATCGAATTTCATGACCACTCCATCCTGCAAACCATTCGCAACATTTTGAAAAGCATTTTTGGTTAAAAAATCTGATGAATTGGACGAGGCAGCAACATATATGTTGTCAGATAGATCAACAATCACTTCACTTCGTGCATTGTCTCCATAAAATAAATGAACACCATTCGTTGTGCTGGTCCGTTTAATATTTTCTCCATCATTTCCTGTTCCACCAATGAGTGCCGAACCAATCAGAGAAGATCCATCCGCTGACAATTTTGTAACAAAAATATCAGTGTTGCCTCCGGGACCAAACTTTTTTATGTAAGGGAAATTTGCAGAGGAAGTTCTTCCCAAAACAACTGCCTCCCCGTTGTTATTGACATAAATACTATGAGGATATTCATTCCCGATACCTCCGAGATATGTGGAGTAAATTCGGGTACTTCCGTCAGGTGAAAAACGTGTCAAACCAATATCAACTCCAGTAACATCCCCTGGATCATTCTTGTCTGGTTGGCCTCCTTTAAAGTCAACTTGATATGCACCAGTTTCCGTTGCATAATTTGGTCCATATACAACACCACCTGCATATAAACTTCCATCAGGACCTGGCGCTGCAGTAAATCCCCAGTTGTTTGCAACACTGCCTGTGAATGTTGCAAGCTGAACAACAGGGTCTATGATAATATCATCTTGTTCACTGATCCTTTTGATTTTGTATTGAACAAAGTTTTCGTTTAACTGATAAGATGCATCAACTTCTTTTTTTATTCCATTGATGATTTGATATGAATAGGGTGAACGTTCTTTGATCTGACCCAATGATGTTTCAAGAATCAATTCGCCATCCTTAATGTTCATGCTATTGACACCATTATAACTCAATTTTATTTTTGATACATCAGCTCCAGGATGAACAATCAAATCATATTTTAATGAGCCATTGTCGGAATAATACCTGATGTCTATGCCTTGATAAAGATTTTTTACAACAATATTGTTAAATCCTTGAACATTTTTCTTCCATTTGGAAGGATCGTTTCCTAAAAAATAGTTTGAGATTTCTCCAGATGGCTTTTCAGGAAATATTTCAGGCGATGGGTTTGAACCAATGAAATTTACCTTGTAAGAATGCAAGTGAATTTTTTCTGACTCACCTTGTGTTTCCTCATTTGCAATGATTTTTACCGGCTCAACTTTGTTAATCAGTGAACTAACTTTTTTGTGACCGATCACATTTGCAATATCATCATTGTTATACAGTACTACGGTATATCCGTTTCTTTCCAAGAACACAGTCCCACTTCCAATATTCCCTTTAAAAAAAAAGTCCCCCTCCCATTGTCCCTTGTTTTCAATAAAGTCGATTGAATAAAATGACTGAGCAAAAAGATTGGAGAATATTACTGAAAGAAATAAAGCAATTGATATGGTTATCCGCTTGAACACCTGCATTAGACTTCGGATAAAATTAACGGTTTAAAGCCTTAGAACATGTTAATAATCAGGATATTTTGCCCCAGGGCGTATCTGCATTATCGGTTTGCAAAAATGCTTTTAAAGCTCCGTGCTCAGGCTTTTTTATATCTGGGTCTGACTTCAATAACCTGTCAGCTGAGAGTTTGGCCTGTTCAAGCAATCCCCTGTCTGCAGAAATATCAGCCAGTTTAAAATTCATGGCACCACTCTGGCGGGTTCCTTGTATATCACCCGGACCTCTAAGTTCGAGATCTTTTTCTGCTATTTTGAAACCATCTGTTGTCTGGCACATAATTGATATTCTCTCTTTTGCATCTTTTCCAATACCATTGCTCGTCAAAAGAATACAGAAGCTCTTTTCACTTCCTCTACCCACTCTTCCTCTTAATTGATGCAATTGACTTAATCCGAATTTTTCCGCACTTTCAATAATCATCACTGAAGCATTCGGAACATTTACACCCACCTCAATGACAGTAGTACTCACCATGATCTGGGTTTCACCTTTCACAAAGCGTTGCATATTGATTTCTTTTTGATCAGAAGGCATCCTGCCATGCACCATGCTGATCCAAAAGGTTGGTTCAGGAAACCATGCTTTCACATTTTCAAAACCACGCATCAGGTCTTCATACTGTAATTTTTCACTTTCTTCTATCAAAGGAAAAATAAAATACACTTGTCGGCCTTTCAATATCTCAGCTTTGATAAAATCCATCACTTGAGGTCTTGCATCATCCAAACGATGCACTGTTGTAATGGGAGTTCTTCCAGGGGGAAGTTCGTCAATCACACTATAATCCAAATCGCCATAAGCAGTCATTGCCAATGTTCTTGGAATGGGTGTTGCCGTCATCACCAACATATGCGGTGGAACAGTATTCTTCTTCCACAATTTCGCACGTTGTGCAACTCCAAATTTGTGTTGCTCATCTACTACAGCCAATCCAAGGTTTTTGAATTTGACAACATCCTCTATCAAGGCATGCGTTCCCACCACAATTTGTATACTTCCATCTTCAATTCCTTTTAAAATTGATTTACGATCAGCCGACTTGGTTGAACCCGTTAATAATGCAACAGAAATATTTAATGGATTCAATAATTTGGAAAATTGCTCAAAATGCTGGCCTGCCAATATTTCCGTAGGAGCCATGATGCAAGCCTGACAGCCATTGTCGAGTGCAATTAACATGGTCATCAATGCAACAATAGTTTTGCCACTCCCTACGTCTCCTTGCAACAATCGATTCATTTGAATTCCACTTCCCATATCCTGTCGGATTTCTTTCAGTACTCTTTTCTGTGCTCCAGTTAATGGAAATGGCAAATGCTGATGAAAAAAATCATTGAAGTGGGTAGCTACTTTTGAAAATAAAATCCCTCTTGAATACCTGTGTCTTGCAGACCGCATCATCCCCCACCTCAGTTGTGATATAAATAATTCTTCAAACTTGAGCCTGATCAATGCTTCTTCATACTGAAGATGATTTTTAGGGAAATGAATTTGCCTTAAAGCATTCCATCTTGAACACATTCCTTGATGCTGTAAAATATTTAAAGGAATATTTTCAGTTATTTCTTTTTCTTCAAGCACCAAGAAAAGCTGATACATGAGTTTACCCAATGCCCTCCCATTCAATCCCCTTGCCTTCAATTTTTCCGTAACCGAATAAATAGGTTCAAGAAAATTTTTGCCTGATTCATTGCTTTCTTTCAGAGATTCAATTTCAGGATGCGAAAGCTGTGGCTTTCCAAGAAAAAAGCTCAATCGACCAAAAGCTACATAATCATTTCCAACAAGGAGCATTTTTTGAACCCAGTTAATTCCTTGAAACCAAGTAAGCTCAATGATCCCTGAAGCATCCCTTAAATGTGCAACAAGTCTTCTACCTCTTTTCTCACCAACCACTTCCATGGAAATCAAACGTCCTCTTACTTGAACAAAATCCATCGCAGGTGTTATCGTTGCAATGGTATGTATTTGGGTCTTGTCCAAATGTTTGAATGGAAAATAGAAAAGCAAATCTTCAAAAGTAAAAATTTGAAGTTCCTTTTTCAGCATGTCAGCACGCATGGGTCCGACACCCTTCAAGTATTCAATTGGATTGGATAATATGGACGATCTGAATGCGATTTTTATTTTCAAAATTAAATCAATATCCTTTTGAATGGTTTGAAATAAATTTGTGGCATGAACAATATCATATGGACCCTCAAGGCTTTTGCCGAATTAAACCCTTTTGAGCTCTATCAAATACTTCGACTTAGAAGCGAAGTGTTTGTGGTGGAACAGAACTGTGTTTTTCTGGATATGGACAATTTAGATGCAAAATCGCTTCATTTACAGGGAAGGGCTGACGGAGAACTGATCGCCTACGTGAGAATTTTGCCACCCGGACTCGCTTATGAAGAACCCTCCATCGGTAGGGTTATTACATCGCCAAGAAGCAGGAGATTAGGGGCTGGAAAGGCATTGATGAAAAAAGCTATGGAAGAGACTATTTCAATCTATCCGAATAAATCCATCAAAATTGGCGCTCAGTTATACTTGAAGAAATTTTATGAGGGGTTCGGTTTTGAACAATGCAGCGAAATTTATTTGGAGGATGGCATTGAGCATATCAAGATGCTGAGAAAATAGAGATCCTATTTCAGAAATATTTCAGCAGCTTCTTTCCAATTATTAATTCGATCATACCCCTCTATTTCTCTGTTGTGAAATGCAGAATAGAGATACTTTTTACCTGGGAAATGAACCAGATTTCTCACATGATCATCAATTATGTAATCACCATGAATCATGCGTTTATCACCACATAATACCAATTGCCTCCAAGTAAAAAATGGGAAATGCTCCAACAACCAGTCGTGCTTGTCTTTTAAGGAATTGGGGAACTCTACCGCAGCAGACACTATAAAAATTTCATAACGCTCATTCATTTCTTTCAATACATCTTGTGCATCATCCATCACAGAAAGATTTCGAAAAAATCCCTCACTAAACAACCTGTCCATAACCAGCGATCGATGTTGTTCAGGAAATCCCCTCACCCACGAACCTTGTTTCATTTCATTATAATCCACCTTTAGCCCATGGTTTTTCTCATACCAGGCAATCATATCACCCATTGGATCAGCAATGACTTCATCCATATCAATGATGACTCTCTTCATTTATGTTAATTCAGCTTTTAGAAACTTAGCAGTATAGCTTTCTTTTATTTTCAATAAACCTTCGGGGTGTCCTTGATATAATAGTTGTCCGCCTCCCTCTCCTCCCTCAGGACCAAGATCAATAATATAATCTGCCATTTTTATTACATCCAAGTTGTGCTCTATTACCAGTACAGTATTTCCACGGTTGACAAGTTTATTGAGCACATTGAGCAGTAAATGAATGTCCTGGAAATGCAAACCGGTGGTAGGTTCGTCTAAAATATAAAATGTTTTACCAGTATCTTTTTTCGCAAGCTCAGTTGCTAATTTCACTCGCTGCGCCTCACCACCGCTCAAGGTAACAGCCGACTGTCCTAGCGTGATATATCCCAATCCAACTTCTTGCAGCACTTTAATTTTTCTGTATAAATATGGAATATGTTGGAAAAATTCAACAGCTTCATCCACTGTCATATCCAATACATCACTGATGGATTTCCCTTTGTATCTGATTTCCAATGTCTCCCTGTTGTATCGTCTTCCATTACATTTTTCACAATGCACATATACATCAGGTAAAAAATTCATTTCAATCACACGCAAACCACCTCCTTCACATACTTCACATCTTCCTGCCTTCACATTGAATGAAAAGCGTCCAGCATTGTAACCCCTGATTTTGGCTTCGGGCACTGCAGCAAAAAGTTGTCTGATATCTGTGAAAAAATTACAATAAGTAGCCGGATTGCTTCTAGGCGTTCTTCCAATCGGCGACTGATCAATTTCAATTACTTTATCGATATGCTCCAAACCAACCACTTTTTTATAGGGCATGGGGTCCATATTCGAATCATAACAATGCTTGCTTAAAATAGGATAAAGTGTTTCATTGATAAGCGTTGACTTTCCACTTCCGCTTACGCCAGTTACCAAAACAAAAGTTCCCAAGGGTATTGAAATATCAACACCTTTTAAATTGTTACCACTTGCGCCTTTCAACAACAATGCTTTGCTATTTCCTTTTCTTCTTTCCGTTGGCACTTCAATTTTCTTCTTGTTATTGAGATATTGGGCAGTTTCGGAAGATGACTTGCATACATGCGCTGGTGTTCCTGCTGCTACAATTTTCCCACCATGTATGCCAGCCTTTGGACCAACATCGATCAGATGATCAGCAGCAAGCATGATGTCTTTATCATGTTCCACCACTAGCACGCTGTTTCCAATATCACGCAAATTTTGAAGGGCACCAATCAATTGCTGATTATCTCGTTGATGCAATCCTATTGATGGTTCATCTAAGATATAGGTGATGCCCTGCAATTGAGATCCAATTTGGGTTGCCAATCTAATCCGTTGAGATTCACCGCCGCTCAGGGTGCGTGTAGGTCGTTCAAGCGAGAGATAGCCCAAGCCAACATCCAATAAAAAGGTAAGACGGGTTCTGATCTCTTTTAAAATATCTTTTGCGATGATCTGCTGCTTATCAGAAATTCGTTTTTCAATTGTCTCAAACCAGGCATATAGCTTGTGCAAGTTCATAGAAGACAGCTCTGCTATATTGCTGTTGTCAATTTTAAAAAACAAACTTTCTTTTTTCAATCTTGCTCCACTGCAGGTTGAACATGATTTTAAAACCATGAATTTTTCTGCCCATTCACGGATACCTTCACTGGAACTCTCTGTAAACCATCGCAAAATCATTGATGCCACTCCTTCAAAAGATGCTTCATTTTCATTTTCTGTTGGGTCAACCACTTCACCTTCTTCGTTTCCGTAAAGAATGATATTCATAACCGAAACAGGAAGTTTTTCTATTGGAGTCTTTAGACTGAACTTATGCTTTTTAGCAAGCTGTTCAACCATCTTGTAGAAGTAAGCGTCACGTGCTTCACCAAGCGGGAGAATCCCTCCATCAGCAATTGATATTGATTTATCAGGGATAACTGCTTCTAAATTGATTGCATGTTGCTGCCCCAATCCTTTACAAGTTGGACAAGCTCCATAAGGTGAATTAAAAGAAAAAGTATTAGGAGAAGGTTCTTCATAAGAAATTCCAGTCTCAGCACACATCAACTTTTTGCTGTACTGGATTAACTTATCCGGCTCATGTACCAATGCAAACATCAATCCTTTTCCTATTTGCAAAGATTGCTGAATACTTTGCAACATGCGCAATCTCATCTCATTGTTCACCACCAAACGGTCCACGACAATTTCTATATCATGAATTTTATACCGATCCACTTGCAACTTAGGAACGAGATCTTTCAACTCCCCATCGATCCTAACTTTTACGAAACCCTTTTTTCTGGTTTCTTCAAAAAGTTCTCTATAATGACCTTTTCGTCCTCTTACAATAGGAGCAAGGATCGTAATCTTTTTGTTTGGATATTTTTTGTAGATATCTGCAAGAATTTCTTCGTCGGTAAACTTGACCATTTTCTTATTGGTATGATAAGAATAGGCTTCACTTGCACGTGCAAAGAGCAAACGAATGAAATCATATACTTCGGTTACCGTTCCTACCGTTGATCTTGGATTTCTGTTGGTGGTTTTCTGTTCAATGGAAATAACTGGGGAGAGTCCGCTAATTTTATCAACATCCGGACGCTCCATTTCACCCATGAACTGTCGTGCATAGGTGCCAAATGTTTCCATATACCTTCGATGACCTTCTGCGTAAATGGTATCAAATGCAAGGGAAGACTTTCCACTTCCGCTGATACCTGTTATTACCACCAGTTTATTTTTAGGGATGGAAATGTCAATATTTTTCAGGTTGTGTGCTCTTGCACCTATAACTTCTATTTGATCGTGCTCTGACATGTATTGCTGTGTTTCAAATTGAAACAACAGGCAAATGTGATGAATGTTTCATGAATTATAAAATTATCCTTCAGCGAATTAAAAAAAGAGCAGCCATAGCCACTTTTGAGATTTCTAGAAAAATCCTTAATTTTGCATCAGTTCTTTAAATTTCTTATCCAGAAAGGCTGAGGGAATGGCCCGTTGAAGCCTTGACAACCTGTTATAAATTAATAAGGTGTCAAATCCAACTCCGCGTTGCGGAGGCAGATAAGTCAGATTTTTCTCTAGACAAGATCGCATCATTATAGTGAAAACCCATCTGACTTCAGATGGGTTTTTTATTTTCTGGAATAGAAGAATTTTAAGCATGGAAAAAAAGAAACATATATATCGATACAATGGGGAACTTGAATTGGAGTCAGGGAAATCAATCCGTGATTTTAATTTAACCTATACCACTTTGGGAAAGATTGCTGAAAAGAAAAACAATGTGGTGTGGATTTTTCATGGAATGACGGCAAACAGCGATCCAACAGATTGGTGGCCTGGCATGGTTGGAGAAGGAAAGTTTTTTGACCCAGCTAGATTTTTTATAATCTGTGTGAATATGCCCGGAAGCTGCTACGGGAGTGTCGGCCCACTGGATATTAACCCTGAAACGAAAAAACAGTATTTACAAACTTTTCCATTTTTCAGTTCACTTGATATAGCACATGCATTTGATGCATTGAGAAAGCACTTGAACATTGATAAAATTTTCATGGGCATTGGCGCATCGATGGGTGGACAGCAATTGCTCTCTTGGGCCACTGAACATCCAACATTGTTTGAATACATTGTTCCCATAGCCACCAATGCATTTCACTCTCCTTGGGGAAAGGCATTCAATGCATCCCAAAGAATGAGCATAGAAACTGATCATACCTGGAAAAGCTTTTCTGCTGAAGCAGGAATGGAAGGGATGAAAGTAGCCCGGTCGATTGCATTGATCAGTTACAGACATTATGAAACGTATGAACATACACAACAAGATGAGGATAAAGCAATAGAAAATACCCGGAGTGAATCTTATCAAAGATATCAGGGCGAAAAGCTAGCAAAAAGATTCAATGCCATTAGTTATTATATTTTAACCAAAAGCATGGACAGCCATCATCTTGGAAGAGGGGTGCTTGATGCAGAATCTATGTTGGGAAAAATAAAATCAAAAACATTGATCATTGGAATTTCAAGTGATCTCTTGTTCCAAGTTAAGGAACAGGCATTTCTTGCCGCGCATATACCAAATGCAAAACTTGAAGTGATCGACTCAATGTATGGACATGATGGATTTTTATTAGAGAATGATTATATAACAGATTTATTAAAAAATTTAATTAAGTAAAGATGGGTACCGAAAAAACACTGGTGATTGGAATGTTTGGATTTGGCGTGGTTGGTGAAGGTTTGTATAAAATTTTAAAGCAAACACCTTCACTTAAAGCAAGTATAAAAAAAGTATGTATTAAAAATACACATAAGAAAAGAAACGCACCTGCCGAATTATTTACTTCAGAGAAGAATGATTTGCTGTTTGATCCTGAAATCAATGTAATTGTTGAGGTAATCAACGACAGTGTTGCCGGCTATGAAATCGTAACAATGGCTTTAAAAAATGGTAAAGATGTTGTGAGCGCCAGCAAAAAAATGCTGTCAGAGCATCTTCAAGAATTGATAGCATTGCAAAATTCCACTGGCAGATCCCTATTGTATGAAGCATCCGCATGCGCTTCCATCCCAGTGATCAGAAATCTTGAAGAATATTATGACAATGACTTGCTGCATTCCATCAAGGCAATTGTAAATGGTTCAACAAATTTCATCCTTACAAAAATGTTTGAAGAGCACCTCAATTTTAAAGAAGCGCTCTTGCTTGCACAACAGCTTGGCTTTGCTGAATCTGATCCAACGCTTGACATTGAAGGATTCGATGCAGCGAATAAATGGGTGCTGCTGCTTGCCCACAGCTATGGAATCAATACCAGCATTGATAAAATGCTGTTCAATGGAATTACACAAATCAATGAGGTTGATGCGAAAATCGCACAATCAAAAAATCAGTCAATCAAGCTTGTAGCACAGGCACAAAAACTCAACAATGGGAAAGTGGCAACATTTTTATTGCCTCAATTCATTGAATCCAGCGAACATTTGCATTTTGTAAAAAATGAATACAATGGAGTGGTTATTGAGAGTGGATTTGCCGATAAACAGTTTTTTTATGGAAAAGGAGCAGGAAGTTTCCCAACTGGTTCAGCAGTGTTGAGTGATATCGCTGCATTAAGATATGGATACAAGTATGAATACAAGAAATTAAATCAGGCAGTAGAAGCTGAACTCAGCGATGAGTTCCATTTAAGGGTATATGTGAGTTTTGAAAATATTAAGTTTATACCAAAGGAAGAATTTAACAGTATTGAAGAATGGCATTCCGGCAATGAAAGAAGTTATCTCATTGGCACCATCCCATTCCGTTCATTGCTGAATTCAACATGGTGGAAATCCAACAATACTTCACTTATACTGATGCCGCAATGCATTGTGGAAGAATCCCAAATTTCTGAACTAAAGAAATTGAGCCTTTCACTTGCTGGACTAGAATCCTAACGATCTCCTTCGAATCGGTAACTTCCAGATCCAACTTCATAAACCATGTAACCGTTTTCGGATCTCAGTAACCGAGCTGCGGATTCCACTGGGTCTTTTTTCCCATTCACAAGAATATTTTGTTTGGACGGAAAGTAAATGATCGCTGTGGTATTGGCAGGAATGCTTGATTCCATCACTATACGATTGCCTTCAATTTTCCATCCATTGCTAACCTTTCCGTAATAGGTTTCAAAGGATGCGTTTGCATATTTAAGACTATCTACCACATATGGCTTGATCTGAATTTTTTTATACCCTACATTTCCTTCTGCATTGTCCATGCCAACAACACTTCTGTACATCCAATCTCCAATAGCACCATATGCATAATGATTGAATGAATTCATACTGGCAGGCTCGAAAGTGCTATCAGGATGCATCCCTCCCCATCTTTCCCAGATGGTTGTTGCACCCATCTTTACTGGATACAACCACGACGGAAATGTTTTTTGCATCAAAAGTTGATAGGCCACATCTGCTTTCCCAAACCTGGTCAACACTTCACACAAATAAGGAGTTCCTAAAAATCCAGTTGACAAATGCGTATTATATGATTTTATGTTTTCAACCAATCTGTCAACAGCAGCAGTACGTAAACCCTCGGGTAACATATCAAAATGCAAAGCCAATACATAGGCGGTCTGGGTTCCTGAAATCAATCTTCCAGTTGATGTCATATATTCTTTTACATACGCCTCTTTCACTTTCTTCAATCTTTCAGAATAAAATTGCGCATCTGTTTTATTGCCCAAAACATTTGCGGTATTGATCAACAATTGAAGTGAGTGTGCATAGAAACACTGTGCAATCATATACTTATCTGTTACTGCTGCTCTGCCATCATTGTCATCAAATGGCCTATAGAATAACCAGTCACCAAAATGAAAGCCTTTGTTCCAGAGATCATCCTTTGAATTTTGTTCCATATAACCAACCCATGCTTTCATGGATGCATATTGTTGTTCAAGAACTTTCTTGTCGCCATATACCAAATACATGTTCCAAGGAATGATGGTTGCTACATCTGACCAACCGGTCGATCCTGCAGATCCTGCACCCAAAACATTTGGAATCACAAAAGGCACACTTCCATTTTGCAACTGATCAGCTTCTACATCCTTGAGCCATTTATTAAAGAAATTGTGAACATTAAAATTAAATGAAGCAGTTCTTGAAAAAACCTGTGCATCGCCTGTCCAACCTAAGCGCTCATCGCGTTGTGGACAATCGGTTGGAACATCTAGGAAATTTCCTTTCTGGCCCCACTCAATATTATGCTGTAATTGATTTACCAAAGGATCCGAACTGGAAAAGCTTCCTGTAGCCTGCATATCTGAATGCAATACCATCGCAGTGAAATTTTCAGGGTTGATCTCACCTGGATATCCTTCTACTTTAATATACCTGAATCCAAAAAAAGTAAAATGCGGTTGAAATTCCTCTTCAGTTTTACCGGATAAAATATAGGTTGCTGTTGTTTTGGCCGACCTCATATTTTCTGTATAGAAATTACCGAGCTTATCCAATACCTCTGCATGCTTGATTACAATTGCATCACCGGATTTTCCACTTGCCTTTACTTTTACCCAACCAACCAAATTCTGTCCAAAATCCAACACCTTTTCTCCTTTTGGTGTGGTGAATATTCTGACAGGATGAATATTTTCATGTACTGTGATTTTTTCATTTTCTGTTGCAATTAAATGATGGTAGCCGGCATTTAAAATTTTTACACTTTTCCATTGACTATCATTAAAATCTGGAAGATCCCATCCCGCCTGATCTTTGCGGGCGTCAATTTCTTCACCGTGATAAATTTCATTTGTCAAAATGGCCCCATAAGATGACTTCCAATTTTCATCTGTAGAAAAATAATCTCTTGAACCGTCTGTATACACAACATTCACCTGCATCAACAAACCAAGTTCCTTCCCATAAATATCAACATTGTTTGTCCAACCAAGTGTCCCCCTGAACCACCCATTACCGATTATAGCAGCAAGTGCATTCTTCCCTTTTTTAAGTAAAGATGAAACATCATATACCTGATATTGCAAACGCTTTTTATAGCTTGTCCAACCTGGAGTAAGATAGGCATCACCAATTTTTTTTCCATTGATGGATGCCTGATACATGCCTTGTGAAGTGATATACGCAGTAGCCTGAGCAATTTCTTTTTTGATTTGAATATTATTCCTAAAGTATTGCGCTGGTCTGCTTTTCTTGTCTTCTTCAAATCCAATGCCGATCCACTTTGCACTCCATGCACTTGAATCAAAAAAGGCAGTTTGAAAACTTGCCAAAGGCGACCATGGAGAAAGATTGCCATGATTGTCCCATACCCTTACTTGCCAGTTATATTTAGTGTCCTGATCCAATGACTGACCATTGTATTGAACAAATACGGATTGATCAGATGCTATTTTTCCGGTTGTCCAAACACTTTTTTTTCCTTTTTTTACTACCAACTCATATGCAACCTGTTTTGTTGAAGGCATTGATGCATTTATTTTCCAGATGAATCTAGGTTTACTGGTAGAAATTCCAACCGGATTGGTCATTTGCTCACACAACATTTGATAGATGGTTAGCTGAGCGTAGATTGATTGATAAACAACAGTCAAGAGAAAACACACTAAAAGTTTTCGCATATACTTAAGATTAATTTATTGATAGTGAATAACAGCAGCTGGTCTCGTATTCTTCCCTTTTCGATTTTGAAGATCATCCCCTAAATCTTCTCTTGCTTCTTCAGCCAGAGACTCCAGCATTTTTACAATTTGAGGATACTGCTCTTGCACATCATATCTTTCACCAGGATCCCTTCTCAAATCATACAATGCTTTCGGCATCAATACATCTTCAGGAGATTTACCAGGAAATCCATCCATACCGGGTGCCTGACCTTCATATGACCTGGAAGGATGTTCAAATACAAGCTTCCATTGATCTTTTCGAACAGCCTCCAATGAATTTTTGCGATAGTAATAATAAAATGTTTCACGAGGATGAAGTGTGAGATTTCCTTTAATCAATGCAGATAAATCAACTCCATCAATTTTATGATCCGACAATTTGGTTTGAGTAACCGTAGCAATTGTTGGCATGATATCTATGGTAGAGCTCAATTGATTGATTACAACTCCCGAAGGAATGGTTCCTTTCCACCTCATGATACAGGGAACACGGTGTCCGCCCTCATAACTCGTTCCCTTCCCTTCTCGCAATCCACCTGTAGTTCCTGCATGATTGCCAAAATTGAACCAGGGACCATTATCGCTTGTAAATATGATAAGTGTATTATTGTCGAGTCCTAATGTTTTTAATCGATTCAATATTCTGCCAACATTTGCATCAATTTCCTGAATCACATCTCCATACAAGCCTTGTTTACTTTTTCCTTTAAATTTTTCACTCGCATTGATGGGGACATGTGGCATTGGATGAGCGAGATATAAGAAAAAAGGATTGGATTTATTTTTCTCAATGAAGCTTATCGCCTTATCAGTAAGTCGCTCTGTAAGCATAGCCTGATCATCAAGCGTATTGATTGTTTCAATTTTTTCATCTCCTTGAATAAGTGGTAAAGGTGGATACCCTGATTTGTTCGTGCCTTGTTTTGCGGGTGTGCCATCATACCAAACTGGCCACATGTCATTTGAATAAGGAATTCCAAAATATTCGTCAAAGCCATGGCTTTTGGGCAGATACCCTTTTGTATCTCCCAGGTGCCATTTACCAAATGCTGCAGTTGCATAATTTTTTTGTTTCAGCATTTCAGGAATTGTCAGCTCATCAAGTGACAAACCTGTGCCAGCCTTAGGCCATAAAGCACCTGATATTCCTACCCTGTTTGCATAACAACCTGTTAAGAGTGAAGCCCTGGAGGCTGAACACACAGCTTGACTGGTCAGAAAATTCGTAAACCGAATTCCCTCTGCAGCCATCTTGTCCAAGAATGGTGTTTGAATATTCAAAGCACCATAACACGACAAATCCCCGTACCCCATATCATCCATATAAATAAGAATGATATTGGGCAGGGGACCTGCAGTGTAATTTTTTTGTTGAAATGAAGTACTGATTCCAGCAAGCAGTACAACAAATAAAATCTTTTTAAACATGGCAATTGTTGGCTATACCATGAATATAAGATTTTTTTTATTGCGGAAGGATCACATTGTTCACTCCAAGTGTCCTGCACAATTGATTATAAGCAGCAACATCGCTTGAAAGCAGTTCTTTCATTTGTCCTTCATATTTTAACCAATCCGCATGCAAATCATTGTAACGTTTTTCTTGACCTTTTGTAGTATACGGAACCGTTCCACTCAATTCGCCATGCACAAAAATGATGTTAGCACTAAGTTTATTTACAAAATTGATAATGTCATCATAAGATTGCGCTTTGGGCTGAATCAACTTTTCCTCCCATTGTTTTATTTTTTCAATGATTGCCTTACCCTTCTTAACAACTTCCGCTTTGCTTTCATCAGCATCGATCAGCTTATTTACAGCACTGATTTGTTTCGACAACGCATTCATCTTATTTACCGCAACATGGATGTCTGTCATGTCTTTTTCTAGTTTTTTAAGCAGCTCATCCTGTAAAACATAATCAGACATAGAAAAATTCAATCTCGGATCTGCATTCAAATGCAAAGGGGTTGATTGTTCTGCACCATCTGCCTTCAACACAACGGTATAATCTCCCGGAATAATTTTTCCTCCACTGTAATTGCCTTCAATATATACATTATCAATTGTTGGCATATTGGGTCTTTTTAAATTCCACACCAATCGATTGAGTCCCTTTTTTGCAGAAAGAACTGGTTCTCCTTTAAGACTATTATTGGTAGCAGGCACTTCGATGCTTTTGTTGCTGAATGTTCTCACAAGGTTTCCTTTTGAATCCCTGATCTCTAAAGTCAAATGCTTAACTGAATCTGTTGGCAAATGATAATAAATAACAGCCCCAGTCGCAGGATTTGAAGAGGTAGTAACCGGATATTTTTCTGTTGTATCATCATCGTTGCTGTCAAAAATACTATACCCTGAAACCCTGTATGCGCCTACAATTGGCAACAATTTCAAGTTCTGCTGATCATCATAACTTCTGAGTGGCTGCATTTCATCTAAAATCCAAAATGCTCTTCCCTGGGTAGCGGCTATCAAGTTGTTTTGATGAATTTTTAAATCAGTGATTGGCGTTATAGGTAAATTTCTTTGGAATTTATTCCATGAATTACCTGCATCAAAAGAAACATACAATCCTGTTTCAGTTCCAGCAAACAACAACCCTTTTCTTACCTGATCTTCCCTTACCACTCTCACACAAGCTCCATAAGGCAATCCATTCACGATTTTCGTCCAGGTCTTTCCATAGTCGTTTGATTTATATGCGATAGGAGTAAAGTCATTCAATTTGTATTTGGTTGCAGCAATATAAACGGTTGCAGGATCATGAGGAGACACTTCAATTGCGTTGACCAAACATTCACCTAAATCTGCAGGTGTAATATTGTTCCAAGTTTTACCATCATCCTTTGTTACATGTACCAATCCGTCATCGCTGCCTGTATACATCACACCTTTTTCTTTGTCAGACTCCATGAAATAGGATATCGTGCAATAATTTTCACCACCTGCACCTTCATTGGTATATGGATATCCACTGATGCCCATTTTAGTTGTATCATGTGTAGTTAGGTCTGGTGATATCACTTCCCAAGATTTTCCCATATCTCTGGTTCTGAACAATCTATTTCCTGCATGATAAAAAACATTCTTCTCATGTTTAGAATAAGCAATGGGTGCATTCCAGTTAAAACGATACGTCATATCCTTGGGTTGCATGGCTTGGTATTGCATCGGATAAACCATCACTCCAACTCCTTCACCTGTTTCTGTATCCAATAATTCAATGGTTCCCTGATAACTTCCACCCATTACATATCTTGGATTGTTGGGATCAAACCCAAGAAATGCCGACTCTCCTCCTGCAGAATATGACCATTGACGATCGCCAATACTTCCACCCTGTGTGTTTCTGCTAGCAATTTTTACAGAGGTATTGTCTTGCTGACCGGCATATATATTATATGGAAAGAGATTGTCTACACTAATTCGATAGAACTGAGCAGTTGGCTGATTGTTTTGACTCGTCCACGCTTTTCCGCCATTGAATGTTACGGCGGCACCTCCATCATTTGAGATGACGATATTTTGATTGTTAGTTGGATTGATCCAAAGTTGATGATAGTCGCCATGCGTTCCAGAAATATTGGTCCAAGTATTTCCACCATCAGTAGATTTCAAACCTGCAGCACTCAATACGTAAACAGTATTTTCATGTTGAGGATCAGCAAATACTTCAATATAGTACCAGGCCCTAGAAACCAGGCGATGGTCTTTGCTGACTCTTTTCCAGTTAGATCCGCCATCATTGGAAGCGAACAATCCGCCTTGTTCTTTTTCTGTATCACTCTCTACCAATGCATATACTTTATTTGAATTGGCTCGTGAAACTGAAATTGCCATTTTGCCCAATTCATTTGGCAATCCTTGTTGAATTTTAAACCAAGTTTCTCCGCCATCTGTGCTCTTGTACAAACCGCTTCCTTTGCCTCCACTTTGCATAGCCCAAGGTAAACGACGGTGATCCCACATTGCCGCATATAATATCCTTGGATTGTTCATGTCCATGCTCAAATCCACGCAGCCAGTATTTTCATCAACAAACAAAATATTTTTCCAAGTCTTTCCACCATCATCAGATTTATAAATACCTCTTTCTTTCGATGGCCCATGCAATGCGCCTTGAGCCGCAACATAGACCAGATCTGGATTTGATGGATGAATGCGAACACTTGAAATATGTCTTGTCAATTCCAATCCCAAATGTTTCCATGTTTTTCCAGCATCCGTTGAACGATAAACACCATCCCCGTAAGAAGTCATCACACCTCTTGGTGCATGTTCACCCATTCCAACAAAAACCACATTTGGATCAGATTCAGAAACGGCAACAGCTCCAACTGATCCAGTATTGAAATAACCATCTGAAATATTCTTCCAAGTCTGTCCTGCATCTTCAGTCTTCCAAACACCACCGCCCGTGGTTCCCATGTAGTAAACCAGTGGATTGTTTTTAACCCCCGAAGAAGTTACTGAACGTCCGCCTCGAGTTGGGCCAAGGTTCCTCCAGTAAACTGGTTTAAAATAATTATCAAGGTTCAAAGCTGGAGACTCTACTGCAATTGATTTGGCAATTGATTTTTTTTGAGCAATGCCATTGATGCTTAACAAATACAACATCGAAAGGAATAGCATTGTACGGGTAATGGAAATAGACATTTTTTTTGATTTTTGGATTTCTAAGATAGGTATTTAAAGAAGCTGTTCAATTTTTAGTACCTGAAAAATGGATTTAGGTAAAGCCTTGTTCCATTTTTCTGAATTAATTCAACCCTCACATAAGTGTCAGAAGGCATGAAATGATATCCAATTCCGGTCTTCCTCGTTTGCAGATCCATCAATTTTCCGTGTTGACCTATCAACCTAATTGTATCAATCACACTCGAAAAATGTATTTCAAAAAAATCATTGTGTACTGCAACGGATTGTAATATATTTTTAATTGATTCAATTTGACTTCTTTTCTGCTTTAAGTTCTCGTTGCCTTCGGGTGCCCAAACTGTGAAATAATTTCCTTCTTTCAATGATGTCATCAGGCCATATCGATTCGATTTTGCTGCAAAAACAATATTGTAAAATTTACCAAGCAGTTTGTTATCAAAAACATCGTGAACATCATCATTGGCAAGTGTAAATACCGGGTGGCCCGATGATAAAGCCGCATCCCAGGCGGAGAATGACTGTGCCTGTGGATTCAATACTTCAATGAAATCGTAATTATATAGCTGTTCAAAATCTTCTCTTTTATACCCACTCAACATATCAGGGTGATTCAATGCAATCAATACATTTGGATCTTCTGCTATTTTGTTGATGATATGCTGTTTGTTATGAATGCTTTGCGGAAATACATAATCCTTCCACTGTACCTTGCTGGCACCGATTACGAGTTGATGCGTTTTTTTAAAATTAATTCCGTGTTCATACACTGGGATGTAATTGCCCTGATAGTGATTGAACGTGTCAATATTAAAATATTGAGAAACTGCATGAAACGTATAACCTAAACTATCGTATCGCCGCCATACGTCACCTCCATTCCCTTTGCCATTGGTCAAGCCCTTCCATGCCTTGGTATGAGCATGGAAATTTGCAACTGCGATATCGGATGAATCAATATGTTGATATGGATTATAAATGTTCTTTCCTGCAAATGGTTTTGATGCCGGAAATTCTATCGCAGGACATAAAACATACTGGTCAATCAATAGCCAGCTGATGCCAAGCATTGGCAATGCCAGTAAAATCAATAGAATTTTTTTCATCAGCGTATCCTTGGCGAAACGTTACACACTAATCATCATCTCCATCATCTTCTTTCAACTTGAGGAATGCAGCTCGTTTTGGACCAGGAAATGGAATGTTGCCTTTGATTGCATGCCACAATACTTTGTTGAATTCAATATCATTGTTGGCATCTTCTTTTGCAAAATTGAACTTTTCTGATTTTCTCTGCCACTCACTCATCGCTGTGGTCTTCTGATGTAAATCGACATCTGGAACAATGGCTTTGTAATTGAATGGCTTTGCAGTATTATCAAAGCAGCGCCACATAGGAGTTGCAGCTGCATCATATTGAGTCATGGGAGCCATTCCTAATATCAGTTCCATTGTACGCAACATAGATGAAGTTGTATATGGAGTATGATCGACAAATCCGCGTTTAACAAAGCCGCCTGCAACATATGCAGTACTTCTATGTGCGTCTACATGATCAGCACCATTTTGTGCATCATCTTCCAACATAAAAACAGCAGTTTCATTCCAAATGGAGCTTTTTGAAAGCGCCTCAATAAACAGTCCAACTGCCAAATCATTGTCTGCAACATGCGCATACGGTGTTGGCCTACCCAACCTAACACCCTCTGTATGATCATTGCCAAATCGCACGGTGTTAAAGCTTGGCAATTTCCCAATGGCAAGCAATGAATCAAAATCATGTTTCCAAGCCCGGTAACGAGTAGTATCAGGTATGTATAAACTATATTCAGGATAACTGGCGCAAAAATGATTGTTCAAAACAGACAAAGTTGGTTTGCCGCCCGACATGAACTCGCCGTATGTTCTGTATGAAACTCCATATCGATTGCAATTGGTCCAGATAAATCCAGCCTTGTTGTTCGCAATCTCTCTTTCTCCCTCGCCACCATAGGTTCCTCCTCTTCCACCATAACTGGATGGCCATGTTTTTTCCAAATAATCATTGGCCAATGCCCCCATGCTCCAGTTGTGCCCGTCTGCACTCACTTCTGCATCTACATAAAAATTATCCAATAAAACGAATTGATCAACCAATGCATGTTGATTAGGAGTGTATTTTTTTCCAAACAGTACTAAAGATGTGTCTCCATTGCCCTTTTCAACATCACCTAGTATCTGATCATATGTTCTATTTTCTTTGATCACATAGAATACATATTTGATAGGAGACTTTTCGCCCAACTTCATTGGGATTGGATTTCCCTGATTTGCAACGCCCGCTATTTCTGTTTTTTGAGGAGAATAAGGAGCATTCTCATACACCCGACGAGTATATGAATCAAGTGTTTCCTGCTTGGGGACATCGATAATACTCATCGTTCCTTTGAACAAACCACCGATATATTCAACCTGAGATCCATCTTTCACCTGGAATCCATGGTGAATCACATCTTCCTTTTTTCTTAGGGGTGAAGGACCAAATGGATTGGGCTTTGATGTCATTCCTTTTCCATTGGCTACCCATATTTTTCCATTGATAAACCTCACTGAAGTTGGATACCAACCAACAGGGATAAATCCTTTTGGCTTGCTGTTACCTGGAGTGCTTACATCAAAGGTGGCAATACAGTTATTGTCTGCATTGGCAATATATAATCTCTTGGCGGCTGGATCCAGTGCAATACTATTTGTAGTGGACCCGCTTGGTGAGTTGGGGTAAAGTGCTGCATCCAATGTTTCAATCACTACTTTTTTATTTACATCAATTACTGAAACAGAATTATCATTTGCATTACATACATATAGAAATCTACTGTCATTGGTCAACAGCATTTCATTTGGATTATCTCCCACCGCAACAGGTTGTTTCCAACGATTATTTTTTGTATCAAAGACCAATACTTTATCACAACCCCAGCAAGTGATATACAATTCATTCGATTTGGGAGCATATTTACAATCATACGCTTCAGCATCCAAACCATATTTATTTAAAATGCTTTTTGTTTTAAGGTCGATGACATAAAGCATTTTATCTTCTCTGGTTACAACATATAAAATATTGCTTGCCTCATCCAATGAAATTCCGGCAGGACCAACCTTAACTGGCCATGGGCGATCGAGCGTTATACTATCAACGCGTTTTAATTTCTGGTTGGCTATTTCATATTTCAAAATGCGGTTATCATGTCCGCCTGAAACATAAATATATTTTTCGTCAGAAGTAAAAACAATGCCATACCATGACTTTTCAACCTCCACCTGATCGAGGATACTTTCAGATTTCACATCAATCAACTGAATCGTCTGTGTGCTCTGGCCATTGTTTGTGACGGCAAGATATTTTGATGATTTACTTACAGCAATATTCAATGGAAGATCTCCCAGTTCAAAAGATTTTCCCACCGGACTGATCTTCCAACCATTTGGAAGTTGAACCTGCTGTGGCAATTGCTGTGATTGTCCAACCATTATGATGAACAAGAGGAGGAATGAAAACAATATTTTCATATGGGATTATTTATGCTCTACTTTTTTAATAAATCCAATCAAGCCGTTGAAATAGTTTTCCTGATCATCGTACATGGCCATATGTCCACCGTTTGGACAATATACATAAGTTCCGTTTTTAACTTGTGTTGACATCCATTTCATATGATTGGGATCCATGGTATCATGCTCTGCACCAATTACCAATGTTGGAATTTCAATTTTAGGCAACTCCTTGCTTACGTCCCAATTTTCCAAGCGACCAGAAATTCCAAATTCACTTGGGCCTTGCATGGTAACATACAGAGATTGGTTCATGCTTCCAAACGCTCTTTGCACCAACGGAGGCCATTCAGCATAAGGTTTACGGAGCATGTGTTTTTCATAAAAATTAGGAATCAACAGTCCCATATATTGCGGATTGGCAAAATCATTTCTTGCTTCCATTGCTTTGACAGAATCCAGTACAGATTTATCCATTTGCTTTGCCAATACCTCCTCGGCATATTTGTCATAGTCTGGGCAGCTAGACATCATATTGGATATGATGAGCGCTTTCATGTTTTGCTGATACTTCAAACTGTATTGCATAGCAAGTATCCCGCCCCATGAATGACCCAGCAAATAAAAATTGTCTTTGTTCAATCCCAACGCAACCCTTACCTGTTCTACTTCTTCTACAAATCTGTTTAAATCCCAGTAAGCAGTATCCTTGGGATTATCTGAATATCCGCAACCAAGTTGATCGTAATAAATAAACTCGACTCCTTCTTGTGGAAGAAAGTTCTCAAAACACTGAAAATATTCATGGGTTCCACCCGGACCTCCGTTCAGCAAGAGAATTTTCGTTTTTGGATTGTTTCCAAATCGCTTAGTCCATATATTGAATTTTTTTCCAAAGCTTTCAATTTGAATGATTTTTTCATTTCCGGTTTGAATGCCAGCATCTTGTTTGGCAAAATATTCAGATAAGGATGATTGCTCTTTTGATGATTGTTTGCAACTGACAAATACAGAAGCAAGTGCAACAATTAAGATTAACTTTTTCATATAAATTATTTTTTTCTTGGTAGCTTTTCAGAACGCTGTGCTGCATGATAAGCAAATGAGCAAACAACAGCTGCAATTTGTTTAAGATCGTTTTCAATCAAATGATCATATACATCCATGTTGCTGTGATGTGTTCTGGTATCATATTCGATTTCATCCTGAATGAATTGAAATCCTGGTAAACCAACTCCATCAAACGATTGATGATCGGTTCCCCCGGTATTGCTGATGGTAACTGTAGTAGCGCCCAAATCTTTGAATGGCTCCAGCCATGCAGTAAAGATATCTTTACATGCTTCGTTTCCTTGCAAGTAAATACCTCTAACTTTTCCTGTGCCGTTGTCTATGTTGAAATAACTTGAGAATTTATCGTGGGCAGGTGTTTTTGGATTTGTTGCATTGCCACCAAATGTTTTTGCAACATAGGCTCTAGAACCTAACAATCCTTGCTCTTCTGCACTCCACAAGCCAATCCGGATGGTACGTTTTGGTTGAATATTCAGTGCTTTTAAAATTCTCATTACTTCTAACATAACGGATGAACCAGAAGCATTGTCAGTTGCACCGGTTCCTGTTTGCCATGAATCCAAATGGGCACCGATCATCACCACCTCATCTTTCAATGCTGGATCAGTTCCAGGAATTTCAGCTATTACGTTGTATCCATTCAAATCATCTTTGTAAAACTTGGTTTTAACATCTGCATCTACTTTAACAGCAGTTCCGCTTTTTGAAATGCGAAGCAAGGTGTTGTAATCCTCTACACCCAGCACCAGATCGAGAAAATTATCAGGATCTGTTGCTTTATATGTTCCACCGCCTTGTGCAAAGATGGTTCCATCATGGTTTCTTGTCGATGAACTTAAAACCGCAATTGCCCCTTCGTCTTTTGCCATGTTTTTCAACAAGGTTAAAAAACGCTGAGGTGCCATCATTCTTTGCATTTGTTCACGCATTCTTCTCATTTGGGCAGTATCTCGCTGTTGTCTTCCTCCTGTAGCAGGTGCATTTGCCATTTTTTGCAAGTCTTCATCCGTGTATCTTACTGCATCCGCTTTAAAACTATGTGCATATTGATAACTCATATCAGGCAACAAAACTTTTCCTTTTAATTTGCCCTTGTATGCTTCTAATGATATTGAATCTTTCAGATCAACCACCAGAATATCAGCACTCTTTAATCCTTTGGTTCCTGCAGTCCATGTCTTAGGATATGCAAGAATTGGTTTATAGTAAGGTGCGGTCATTGCGAAATATGCTTTTTCCAGCTCCCATCCTTTTCCAAATTCACCCCATGCTTCCTGATGGGCATTGTCAATACCAATGGATGATAAAAAATCAACTGCATATGTTGCAGCTCTTTTGTATCCGGGGGAATTCGCAAGTCTATTGCCATTCAAATCGGTGAGATGAAGAGCGATGTCCATCACTTTTGATTTATTCAATGCTTCTTCGCGGATTTTATTGATCATTTGCTGATCAACTTTCTCCTGAGCAGAAAGAGTGATCATGCAAGCCAATAAAGGCATCAAAAAGAGGATTCTTTTTAGCATAAAATTTTTTTCTGAATGTAAGTATAAACTTTGAAAGAAGAAGCAGGTATGGTACCAAAAGCAAAAGCCACTACATGAGTGGCTTTTGTCGGGGCGGCAAGATTCGAACTTGCGACCTCCTGGTCCCAAACCAGGCGCGATAACCGGGCTACGCTACGCCCCGAATATGTTCAAACTGCGGTGGGGGCGGGATTCGAACCCGCGGTACAGAGTTACCCGTACGGCAGTTTAGCAAACTACTGATTTCAGCCACTCATCCACCCCACCGTCTGAAACCTTCCGTTTCAGGGAGGGCGAAATTACTAAAGACTCCTCAATCCCCAAAAGATTTATGCCCGTAAAAGATAAAAGGCAATTACATGGCAGCGAGCTGAACTTTCTGCTGCAGCTCCATAACACTCTCACGGAACATATTGTCTGTATCCATGAGGTCTTTAACCGTTTGGCATGAATGAATGACGGTAGTATGGTCTCTTCCACCAAAGTGCTCTCCAATAGTTTTTAGAGAATTCTTGGTGAAAATTTTAGCTAAATACATGGTGATTTGACGTGCCTGAACAATCTCACGCTTTCTGGTTTTCTGCAACAGGCGATCGTAAGGCAAATCGAAAAACTCACATACCATTTTCTGAATGGTATCAATAGTGATTTCTTTCGAAGAAGTTTTGATGAAATTGCGCAATACTTTTTTAGCAAGATCTAAATCAATTTCTCGCTTGTTCAAAGAAGATTGAGCAAGCAAGGAAATCAATGCACCCTCCAACTCTCTCACATTGTTCTGAATATTATAAGCGATGTATTTCACAACATCTTTTGGAAGATCCAATCCGTTGTTCTTCATTTTCTTCTCCAAAATCTCGATCCTGGTTTCATAATCAGGAACCTGCAAATCAGCACTCAATCCCCATCTGAAACGACTCAGCAAACGCTCTTGCATTCCTTCTAAATCCTTGGGCGGTTTATCAGAACTCAAAATCAATTGCTTGCCTGACTGATGAAGATGATTGAAAATGGCAAAGAACGCATCCTGGGTTTTTTCAGCACGGTTGAAGAATTGAACATCGTCGATGATCAAAACATCAATCAACTGATAAAAATGAATGAAATCATTGATGGCATTGTTACGGCTGTGGTCCTGAAACTGATTGATAAATTTCTCAGAACTCACATACAATACTACTTTATTAGGATGCAAACGCTTTACTTCATTTCCGATTGCTTGAACAAGGTGTGTTTTACCCAAACCAACACCTCCATAAACTACCAAGGGATTAAAAGAGGTAGCTCCGGGCTTTTCGGCTACCGTCTTCCCAGCACGTCTCGCCACCCTGTTACAGTCACCTTCCACAAATGCATCAAATGTATACGTAGGGTTTAACTGTGAGTCAATTTGCATCTTTTTAAGGCCTGGGATGACAAATGGATTTCTCACGTGGTTGTTCACAACCAAAGGAAAGTCCATCTCATTGTTTGAAAAACTCTTGAAATTCTGACCGGGAACATCCATCGTCAATGGCTTCGAACTTCCGTTTCCGCTATCAACCATGATTCTGTATTCCAATTGAGCATCTTTTCCTAATTCCCTCTTCAACGTTTTTGCAAGAAGATTGATATAATGCTCTTCAATGTATTCGTAGAAAAACTGACTTGGTACTTGAATTGTTAAAACATTCCCTTTTAATGCAACTGGCTTTATTGGTTCAAACCAAGTTTTGAAATGTTGCCACTCAACAATATCCTTTATGATCGCCAAACAAATACTCCAAACTTTTTCAAAAGGTTTTTCCATTAGTCCTAACGAGGTTTAGATTTTTATGGGTTATAAATGGGACCTCTGAAACATCAATGCATCGGACTAATGTCAGCGACGAATGTTACTACATTCCTACTCACAATTTCAAACGACAGCGTATGTTGTTGATTATTTCGGGTCTTGGGTTGAGTCAATTTTAGCATCCTTGCACATGTTCAATTTTTCACTTGCTAAAATCGAGTCAGATGGCGAATATATATTCAGTTTCGAGAAAAAAAAATTTTTTATTCCACAATATTTTTCTCTACCGAAATGGATTGATTTTTTTCTAATTTTTTTGCTCCTCCGCGAGAAAATTCGTAATCTAAACGCCCAAGCCGAATACCTCCCCAACCAACCTGATTTACAATTACTTTTTTACCATTTTTATTGGTATATTCTCGGGGTTGATCAAAGAATCGATGTGTATGTCCGCCTATGATCAAATCAATATGTTCTGATTCTTTTGCCAATATTTCATCGCTTACTTTATTGTCGCCATACTTATCTCCTAAATGAGAAATACAGATCACCATATCGCAACCACTCTTCTTCAAATCAGCTGCAATGCGGGTTGCAGCAGTTATGGGCTCCTGATAAATGGTTTTTCCATATAAATTTTCAGGAACGAGTCCCAACATTTCAATACCAACACCTGTTACACCAATTTTTAAATTGCCCCGTTTGAAAATTTTATAGGGCACATATAAATTCTCCATAGGTGTTTCTGCAAATCCGTAATTGCACATCACAATTGGGAACTTTCCGTGCTGTACAAGTTGCTGAGCAAAATTTTCCATCCCGGCATCAAAATCATGGTTTCCCATGATCCCTGCATCGTAGCCCATCATATTCATTGCCTTCATCTCGGGTTCACCTTTGAAAATATTAAAATAGGGTGTACCCTGAAATATGTCTCCAGCATCCAACAGCAATATATGTTCAACTTCGCTTCTAATTTTTTGTATCAAACTTGCTCTTGAAGCTACTCCCCCTTTACCTGCATTTTGTGATCCATCCAATGGAAAAGGATCCAACCTGCTGTGCACGTCATTGGTATGCAAAATGGTCAACCTTGTTGTGTGTTCAAATGCAAAACCTTCGACATTCATCAAAGTTGCACCTGCAGCAAATGTGCTGTTTACAATAAACTTTCTCCTATTCATTTGCTGATCCTTGTTTTAGGTTCCTGAATAATTTTTTTTCCATCCTGATTAAGCCACTTGCAATAGTCGATGATGGCATCGCGTTGTAAATAACCCGATCTTTTTTGCTTCAAATTTTTAAACGCTATAAATCCACCACCCCCATCAACCTGATAATCGGAATTGACCATAAAATATGTTCTGTTCACATCCAATACCTGACCATTTACCATAATATCCGTAGCCTTCCTTTCATTTATTCTCATACTTACTCCTGCAATCCCTCCACCACCACCATCAAAAGCAATTCTATCTAAGTATTCTTTCAAAATATTGCCTTTTACCTCCACAAGAACCAAAACATTATCAAATGGCATCACCTCATAGATCATCCCCCTGGTGATATTACCTTGGGCCAAACGATTGATTCTCACGCCACCATGGTTCATAAAAGCCATTTCAGCCCTTGGATCGACCTTGTTCTTCGCTGCCCATAAATATGCATCCGCTAAAAAGTTCCCCAATGTACTGTTGGGAACATCCTTGTTTAAATCACTTTCATTTTGAACCAAATACTCATTCATCGTCTTGTTTACACTGTCCGAATAAGAGGACAACATATTAATATATGTAGAATCCACCCGCCGGTTGCTGGCGATCGTGTAACCGGCATACTGTACTTTGCTGATTTGCTGTGAGGGGTGGCAGCTCACCAACAGAATGAAACATCCAATTAAAAAATGATGGATACGCATATGTATATATAATGATTGCAAATCTAATCAGTTTTAACCAAGCACAATTTCAAACTCCGTGCAGAATGCGATAACTTCGCAAAAATTAATTTTACGTTATGGGATACGATTTAACTGGAAAGATTGTAAGCATTGGTGAAACAGTTCAGAGAAGTGCTACATTCAAAACAAGAGAATTTGTAGTAGAAACAAATGAAGATATAAATGGTCGTACCATCACAAATTTTGTGAAATTTCAAACAGTACAAGACAGAACGAATATTTTAGATCGTTTCAAATCAGGTGATGGTGTGAAGGTTCTTTTCAACATCAAGGGCTCAAAATGGGAGAAAAACGGTCAAACAAACTATATCACCAACCTGGATGCATGGAGAATTGAGCAAGTGAGCATGGGTGGATCAGCAGGACCCGTAGATGCACCTCCTGCATTCTCTCCTGATCCAGAAAGTCAGCAAGGAATTGCAGACGACTTGCCATTTTAATTTCACGGCACATATATGATGCAGCAAGAAATATTATTGCAGCTTTCACCGAAAGATGCAGCAGATGCTGCAACGATTCAAGCAGAGCTTGCCAGACATCTTGCAGTTCAACCTAAAAAAATCAGTGGATTTCAGATCCTGAAAAAATCAATTGATGCAAGAAAACGTGATGTAATAATCAACCTCAAATTAAAGGCTTTCGTGAACGAGCCGTTTGAGGAATCAAAAATTCCAAATTTTGATTTCCCAGATGTAAGCAATTCCAAATACCGCACAGTTATTGTTGGTGCTGGTCCGGCAGGACTCTTTGCAGCATTGGAGCTGATACAACAAGGCATCAAACCAATTGTACTTGAAAGAGGGAAAAATGTAAGAGATAGAAGAAGAGATCTTGCTGTTTTAAATAGAGATGGAATCTTAGATGAAGACAGCAATTATTGCTTTGGCGAAGGCGGAGCGGGTACTTACAGCGATGGTAAACTTTATACAAGAAGCAATAAAAGAGGAAGTGTTGACACCATCTTGCAGTTGCTTGTTCACTTTGGTGCAGATCCATCCATTTTGTATACTGCACATCCACATATTGGTACAAATAAACTTCCAGGGATCATTACATCCATCAGAGAACAAATCATCGAATCTGGAGGTGAAGTGCATTTCAATCAAAAATTAACCGACTTCAACATTCAAGGAAATAAAATCATCACTGTAAAAACACAAAGTGGTGATACATTTTCTGGCGATCAAATTATTCTTGCTACAGGCCATTCTGCAAAAGATGTTTTTTATCTGCTGGATGAGAAAAATATTTTAATAGAGCCAAAACCATTTGCATTGGGTGTACGCATAGAACACCCACAGGCACTGATAGATTCTATTCAATATCACTGTCCTGTTTGGCAAGGAAGAGGCAGCTATCTCCCGCCTGCATCTTATCAACTGGTTGATCAAGTAAATCATCGCGGCGTCTTTTCATTTTGTATGTGCCCTGGCGGAATCATTGCAACTGCATCCACTTCACAGAATGCTCTTGTTATAAATGGATGGAGTCCGTCTAAAAGGAACAATCCATTTGCAAACTCCGGAATGGTGGTGCAGGTTGAGTTGGGGGATGTGATGAAAGGGACAAGGGACGGGGGACGAGGGACAAGGGAGAATTTGGTTTTACATGATTTTCAGGAAATGGTGGAGAGAAAAGCATACGATGCTGGTGGAGGAAAATTTGTTGCACCTGCGCAAAGATTGACCGATTTTGTAGAAGGAAAAATATCAAATACTCTACCAGAAACATCTTATTTAAGAGGAATACATGCTGTCGACCTGAACAATATTTTGCCAAGCTTTATATCTCAAACACTTCGAGATGGATTCAAATCATTCGGAAAAAAAATGAGAGGGTATCTCACTGAAGAAGCCGTCATAGTTGCACCAGAAAGCAGAACATCATCACCTGTGAGAATACCCCGTGATGAAATTACACTACATCATCCCCACATTACAAATTTGTACCCATGCGGTGAAGGAGCTGGATATGCAGGAGGCATTGTAAGTGCTGCCATGGATGGCATAAAAGTCTCAAAAATGATTGCCACCACTCATCAATAAAATAGTCAGCGCAGCACACTTAACTGTAATTTTACAGCATGAATACAGTTTTGGAAGTTCAACAACTGAAAAAATATTTTTCAGGACAAAAAGCGGTAGACGACATCAGCTTTTCCATCAACAAAGGATCCATTTTTGGTTTACTTGGGCCCAATGGTGCAGGTAAAACAACATTGCTGAGAATGATCACAGGAATATTTTTTCCTGACGAAGGTGATATTCTGTTGAATGGAAAACATTTCAGTCCCATGACCGATGTTGCCAACATTGGTTACATGCCTGAAGAAAGAGGATTGTATAAGAAAATGAAAATTGGTGATCAGGTGCTATACCTTGCTCAATTAAAAGGATTGGATAAAAAAGAAGCTAAAGAAAAAATAAAAGAATGGTTTGTAAAATTTCAAATGGAATCGTGGTGGAATAAAAAAGTAGAGGACTTGAGCAAAGGGATGAGTCAAAAACTTCAGTTTGTCACCACCGTTTTACACAATCCAGATTTAATCATCTTGGATGAACCATTTAGTGGACTCGATCCAGTAAATGCAAATTTGATTAAAGACGAAATATTCAACTTGGCCAAGCAAGGAGCTACCATTATTTTCAGCACACATCGGATGGAACAAGTAGAAGAAATATGTGACCATATTGTGCTGGTGAATAAAGGGAAGAAAATTTTGGATGGAGGGGTTGCAGAGATCAAACAAAAATTCAAAAAAAATATTTTTGAAATTGAGTTTGATAACCAATTGCTTCCTGAACATACCGCAACGCATTTGTTCAGTGTTCAAACGCTTGAAAACAATCTATTGAAGCTTAAAATCAATGAAGCGTTCAACAACAACCAAATACTTTCCTATTTCATTGAAAAAAAATTAAACATCAGGTCATTCAATGAAAAATTGCCCTCCCTCAATGATATTTTCATTGAACTGGTTCAGGGAACTCCAGAGAGCAGACAATTTCAACAAGTATAACAACAAAAAACATGAATAAGGTTTCACTCATCATACAAAGAGAATACATCACCAGGGTAAGCAACAAAAGATTTTTGTTGATGACCATTCTCATGCCACTTATTTTTATCGTGTTCATTTTTGGATCAGCATTTTTTGCTGCATCCATCAAAGAAGAAACCAAGATAGCTATTGCAACCGATCCTGGTTTTCTTAAAGACCACATAAAATCAGAAGAGGAAGATGTAATATTCGAATTTACCAATGATGTAGACTCGCTTAATTACAGCACAAAGGGTTTCGATGCAGTAATGTATCCCGCAATAGAAAATGAAAAATTGATTGCAAACATTCACTCTAAAAAGCAATTGGGATTAGAAAAATCAAATTACATCGATCGGCAATTGAACAAAGCTGTTGAAAATAACTTGTTGCTTCTTCGCGGAATTCAACAATCCACACTCGATTCAATTCAAAATGCTTCCAAAGAAAATGTAACTATAAAAAATCTTGTAAAAGATGAGAAAGGCAAGAACAAAGAATCCAATGCAGGCTTGGCATATGGTATTGGTTTCGGAAGCGGTATTCTCATTTATATGACCATGTTTATTTTCGGGTCAATGGTTATGCGGGGTGTTGCAGAGGAAAAAACCAATCGAATTGCAGAAGTAATTATTTCTTCCTGCAAACCATTTGAACTCATGTTGGGAAAAATCATTGGAATTGCAGGTGTTGGACTCACCCAATTGTTGTTGTGGATCACTTTAATTACTGCATTAACTACCTCTATAACCTTATTTCTACCTGTTGAAACTTTACACCAAGCACAACAGTTACAACAAGCTCCCATGCCAGCAGCCAATATTGCAAATGCAAACATGGCTGCAAAAATCATGGAGGCAAAAACCACATTAACAGAGGGCGTAAATTGGTTTTTGATTATAGGATTTTTCCTGTTTTATTTTTTAGGCGGCTACCTTTTCTATGCATCATTGTTTGCAGCGATTGGAAGTGTAATCAATGAAGATCCGCAGGAAGCACAACAACTCATGCTCCCGATCACCATGCCCATCATTTTTTCTTTTGTGGTGTTGAATGGAGTACTAGCCAACCCAAGCAGCAATTTATCTGTATGGATGAGCATCATTCCATTTACATCACCCATAATCATGATGGGACGAATTCCATTTGGTATTCCGAATACTGTACCTTATTGGCAGCTGGCTACATCCATGATCAGTTTGATAGGTGGATTTATTTTCACAACCTGGTTTGCCGGAAAAATATACAGAACAGGCATTCTGCTCTATGGAAAAAAAGTTACCTGGAAAGAAATGATAAAATGGACATTCAGAAAAAGTTGATATTCAACGTTTAAACATCGTCGCCCAAATTTGATGTAATTTCGCAGCATGAAATTACTTATCGGTTACCTAAAACCTTATAAATGGCTGATTGCATTGACTTTGTTATTGGCCACCATCAATACAGTGTTCTCTTTGATTGATCCTATTATTTTTGGAAGGATCATAAAACTCTCACAAGAAATCAATACGGATCAGGAAAGCGGACACCCAATGACATGGGATCTTTTCTTCAAAGCCACTTTTACATTGTTACTGATGTCTATGGGAACTGCCATGGTGAGCAGGATAGCTAAAAACTTCCAGGACTATTTCGCAAATGTTGTTATCCAAAAATTTGGTGCCAGGATTTTTACAGATGGACTTCAGCATGCAATGAAACTACCTTATCAGGAATTCGAAGACCAAAGAAGTGGTGAAACACTGAGTGTACTCACGAAAGTAAGAACCGATACAGAAAAATTCATCAACTATTTTCTCAATGCAATGTTTGCGATTTTAGTTGGAATCACGTTTGTATTTGTATATGCTTCCATTTATATCCACTGGTCTGTTCCGATTGCATATATAGGAGGAATCGCCCTGTTAAGTGTTGCAACAAATTTGTTGAGTAAAAAAGTTAAACTGATTCAAAAAAATATTGTGAGCAGCACAACCTCTCTGGCTGGAACTACTACCGAGAGTTTGAGAAATATTGAATTAGTAAAAAGTCTTGGACTCACACAACAGGAGGTAAAAAGATTAAATGCGGATACTTATAAAATATTAGGACTTGAACTCACCAAAGTAAAAAGAATTAGAAGCATCAGTTTTTTACAGGGTACACTTGTGAATACACTCAGACAAATTATTCTGTTTTTATTGATGTATCTCATCTTCAAAGATTCAATGCAACCTCATGAGATGGTAACCATGCAATTCTTTTCATTCTTCATTTTCGGTCCACTTCAGGAAATTGGGAATATCATACTGTCTTACAGAGAAGCAGAGGCATCAATAGGCAACTACCATAAACTCATGGAGAAAGAACCGGAAAAAGTTCCAGAGGTTCCCATCCATCTGGGAGATGTTGAAACGCTTCAATTCAATCAGGTTGGATTTCAGCACATCACTGCAAAGCAAAAAGCTATTGACAATATCTGTTTTTCTGTACGCCGTGGAGAAACCGTTGCATTTGTAGGCCCATCAGGATCTGGGAAAACAACTTTGATGAAATTACTGGTAGGACTCTATCGACCACAGGAAGGCAAGATTCTATACAATGGATTGGATGAAAATGAAATCAACTTTGAAGATCTCAGAAAACAAATTGGATTTGTTACACAAGACACACAACTTTTTTCCGGCACCATCAAAGAAAATTTATTGTTCGTAAATCCGAATGCAAGCAATGATGAGATCCAACAAGCGTTGGACAAATCATCCTGTCACTCATTGTTAAAGAGAGCAGAAAACGGCATCAACAGTGTGATTGGTGAAGGCGGACTTAAACTTTCAGGAGGAGAAAAACAAAGAATTTCAATTGCCAGGGCATTGCTAAGAAATCCACGTGTATTGCTTTTTGATGAGGCAACTTCTGCATTGGACTCTATAACAGAGGAAGAGATCACAGAGACCATTCGTTCCATATCTGCAAGAAAAGAACAAATTACGTTGTTGATCGCCCACAGGCTTTCCACTATTATGCATGCAGACAGAATTTATGTCTTGGAGAAAGGTGAAATTGTAGAAACAGGATCGCATGATGAGTTGATTGCACTTAAAGGACTCTATTATGCAATGTGGCGTCAACAGATTGGTGAGAGAAAAAGAATGTAATTGGCCTTTCAGGTCTTTTCAGGGTGAAACAATTCCCTAATAGAGATTACATGAAGTGATTATTGAACCTTTATTTTGAAATCGATCGATACATCCGTATCTCCCACTGATACCAGATCATCCACTTTCTTGAACCCTGGTTTATGCTTGAGTGTAATATTCATTATTCCAGATCCAGCCATCATCCCTGTTGTCCAATAACTGGTTATCCCAATGGGTAAATTATTGGCATCTTTATCGCCGTAAACAATACTTACTAGGTTTGAGGGATTGGGAATTAAATAAATTTGATGATCAACCGCCTCAGATAATACTTCAGCTGTCACCTGATCAACTGGTGTCGTACTTTCATTCAGTAGCTCAATTTCGCATTTATAATTTCGGCCCTTCGAAAGCTGCATTTCATCAAATTTCTGCGGAGCCAAACCGCCTTCGCCATCTAGGTCTTGAAAAATAAATTCACTGACTGCGGTATTTCCCATTTGAAGATCAGTGAGTTTTACTTTCACTGTTGTAATCAACTCTCCTTCATTGGGATCAACGATGGGATCTTTTTTACAGGAATCCATCGTGATTGATATTACAACCATACTCAATACCAACAGAACATTTGACCTCTTCATCAAAATGGCAGTTTGATTTTCAATGAAATATTTCTTCCCCTGTCTAAACTGAAATACCGAAAAGAATTCATGTAATCACGGTATTCAACATTGAACAAGTTTGTTACAGAGCAAACCAATTCAAATCGTTGTTTTCTGAATAAAGCTGTTGTAGATGCCTCCAAGTTAAAAAGGGTGTACGCTGCTGGAGGTGCGATGTAATCAGATTGCATAGAGACTTTCCCCAGCAAATCTTTTACTTCTATGTTTCCTGTTGGAGGAACTCTTTTCTGCCTGGTTACATGTTGGAATCCAACTTTGACAAGAGACTGCTTCCATTTTTTTCCATCAACAAACATATATTGAAGTTCAGTCTCGTAGCGGTCTGCAGGCATTTGAATCAACCAGGTATCTGCCTTTTGATCAAATGCACGCAATATGGATCCTTTTGCATGAGCAGAAAGATGATTATTTATTTTATATAAAACACTCAAGTCCGAGCCAGTCAACCTGGCATTTGTTTGCGCATATTCAAAAGCAGGAAAAGCACCTCTGATTGTCAACAATGGAGGATAAGTTGGTTTCAAATAGATGAAATCATCGATCCATTTTTGATAAATGCCCATCTCTGCTTCCCATTTCTCTTTATTAAGAACCATGGTCCCCAATATATTAAATGCCCTTTCAGTTTTTAAAAATGGATCTCCTTTTTCAATTCTCGCTGCACCATGGTGCAAGCCATTGCTGAACAATTCATTGATCTGAGGTGACCTCCACGCAGAAGAAACAGTTACAGAAGTTCTCAATGTTTGATCAAACTTGTATGCAAGTACCCCTGTTCCAGATAATCCGCTGAATACCTTGCTGCCATATGCTGGTCCGGGAAGTAAAACATTTCCAGCAAGTAAATTAAATGGCGCCTTGTCATTATCTGATATCCTGAAACGGTTTCTATGATCATATCTCAGGCCTACTTCAAATTGCCAATTATCTTTTTGATATTTCTCTGCACCCCATATTCCTACATCAAATGCACTGTAATTGGGAATGAAATAGCGGTAATTGATTGAATTGTTCTGATGCATAAGATTCAAACCAACAGATCCTTTTACATTTTTTTCTGCATAATGTTCCCACACCAGGTCTGCAATATTGGTGAGCAAATCAAGGCGAAGTTGCGGCAACTCCGTTTCAGATCTTACAATATCAAATTCCTTTCGAACATTGTATTGGGTTGACATCGTCAAACTAATCCTTTGATTGTTCTCTAGTTCAACATACCCTTTCCATTTAAACAATTGATGTTGAACATACTGATATGGCCTTTCAATAACATATGAAAATGAAGCATCCCTGATATTCACCGGTGGTTCTTGTGATGCGATAACATTTTGCAAATCTGTTAAGTTACCAATATGAGCGCCACTGAAAATTCCAATTCGTGTATTAAACAAGCTGTAAAAAGCTTCCATTCCTTTGTTTGCTTTTCTCCAGCCAAGTGATGCAGACATATTGGCTTCTTCCAAACCGGAATTTTTCAACCAATAAGATGGTGTTTGCGCATTTCCTCCTCTTTTAAATGTGCCCTGCAATCGCCAGGAGGTTGTCTCTTTTTTATCAAATGAACTTTCAACCATTGCTGAAACCACACCCTGTCGATTGTTAGAGAAAGCTGCAAGATTAACTTCTCCATTCAAAGCACGCTTGTATTGCAACAACCTAGGTTCAACCAATACAACACCGCCGATTGCATCGCCACCATATCTTACAGAAGCAGCTCCTTTGATAACTGTTAATCGATTCGCAACATATGGATCAATTTCAGGAGCATGTTCACTCCCCCATTGTTGTCCTTCTTGTCTAATACCATTATTAAGAATCAATACTCGGCTGCTATGCAATCCTTGAATAACAGGTTTATAAATATTGTTTCCGGTTTGTAAAACAGTGACACCATTAATTTTCTGCAGAGATTCTCCTAAACTAGCTCCCCTAGTTGACAAAAGTTCACGTCCTTTCAATTCACCTGTCATCCCCTCGGTGCGCATGGTTGCAGCACCCACCACCACAACTTCCTTCAATTTGTTTTCAGTATGAGATAACGTGAAATCCTGCACCATGTCTTCCTTGAGATGAATATGAATTTCTACCGACTGGCAATCAGCATGTGTAACTTTGATTGTATAGTCACCCGGACACAACCCATTAAAAATATATTGTCCTGCAGCATCTGTCAGCAAGACTTTTTTCAATTCCAATATGCTGACAGTTGCTTTTTCCAACAAGGTTTTCTGGTCTTCATCTTTCACAACACCACGAATGGTATGAGTGCATTGTGCAGCCAACGCATGATAGCCAACAACAAATAGAAAAATCAGCAATAAGCTCCTCATCTCCAAAAATGAGAACCAAAGCTATGAAAGAAATTTAAAATTTGCAACAGTATTGCAAAAATTAGAGTCGCTCGAAAATACCTGCAATTCCTTGTCCGCCTCCAACACAGGCAGAAACAATACCATATTTTTTATTCAATCTTTTCAAATCATCCAGGAGTTGAACAGTGAGTTTTGCACCAGTACAACCAAGTGGGTGCCCCAAGGCAATTGCACCACCATTGGTATTTACGCGCTGAACATCCAACCCAAGGGTTTTGATAATGGCGAGTGATTGAGAAGCAAATGCTTCATTAAGTTCTATCAAGTCGATTTGTTCAAGCGACATGTTTGCCCGTTTCAATGCTTTAGGAATTGCTTCAATCGGACCAACGCCCATGATCCTGGGATTGATACCTGCCACATCACAATGTACCAAACGACCAATGGGTGCAACGTTCAATTCCTTCAACATCTTTTCACCCACTACCAATACAAAGGCAGCGCCGTCGCTGGTTTGAGATGAATTGCCTGCAGTAATTGTACCCTTTACTGCAAATGCGGGTTTTAGTTTTGCAAGACTTTCCAAATTGGTATCTGCGCGAACACCCTCATCGGTTTCCACTACAAAACTTCTTTTTTGCTTTTTCTGTTTTTCATCCAAGTACACTTCGTTTACCGTGATGGGCATGATTCCACTTTTAAAATATCCTTGCTGAATAGCATTCGCTGCTTTTTGATGCGAGGACAATGCAAATGCATCCTGCTCTTCTCTTGATACATTATATTTTTCAGCTACTGCTTCTGCAGTCAGCCCCATGTTCAAATAAAAATCAGGTTCCTCAGAAGCAATCTCATAGGAAGGCACTGTCTTCCATCCAGCAAAGGGGAGAAGTGTCATGCTCTCCACACCGCCTGCAATGATACAATCGGCCATACCCGACCTGATTTTTGCAGTTGCCATCGCAATGCTTTCCAATCCGGATGCACAATACCTGTTGATAGTAATGCCTGGGGCATGATGTCCCAATGCCCTTGCTGCTATGATTCTTCCAACCTGCAAACCCTGTTCAGCTTCTGGAATGGCATTCCCAACAATCACATCGTCAACCTGCTTCACATCCAATTGGGGTAAGGTCTTCATCAATCCCTTGATGACTTCGATGGCCAAATCATCCGGACGGGTAAATCGAAATCCACCGCGTTTGGCTTTGGTAATAGCCGTACGAAAACCTGCTATGATATACGCTTCTTGCATACTATATGTTTTAGGGATCTACTCGAATTTACGAAATACAAGGATTAATTTTGCCAATATGTATCAGTTGCTCAGAAATATACTTTTCCTTCTAGAAGCAGAACAGGCACATTATTTTTCCATGAACCTGTTGAAGGCTGTTTGTAAAATTCCACCCGTGAAAGCACTGATAAAAAAACTTTTTTCGGTGAGCGGCGATTCGCTTTCCAAAGAAATATTCGGACTTCATTTTAGGAACAGCTTAGGACTGGGAGCAGGATTTGATAAGAATGCAGTCTATTTAAATGAATTGGAAACGCTGGGATTCGGATTTGTTGAAATAGGTACTGTCACACCCCTTCCGCAAGCTGGAAACGAAAAACCCAGATTGTTTAGGATCCCTTCAGATAAAGCACTGATCAATAGAATGGGATTTAATAATGATGGAGTTGAAGTTATTAAAGAGAGGTTGAGCATTTATAAAATGGGACGAGGCCTGCCTGCCGGACAGGCAGGGACAATGCCTGCCTGCCGGACAGGCAGGGACAATGGACAAGGGACAATGATCATTGGAGGAAATATTGGAAAAAATAAAATCACTCCCAATGAAGAAGCATGGAAAGATTATCTGATTTGCTTTAATGAACTTTTTGATGTGGTGGATTATTTTGTTGTCAACGTAAGCTCCCCCAATACACCTGGGCTCAGAGCATTGCAGGAAAAAGATGCATTGCTTGAGATTTTACAAAAGTTGCAAGACAACAACCAATCCAGAAAAAATCCAAAACCACTGCTGTTAAAAATTGCTCCTGATGTAACATCTGAGCAATTGATGGATATCGCAGCAATTTGCAAAGAAGTGAAGTTGGATGGATTGGTATCAAGCAATACAACGATCGACAGAAACGCATTAAGTAAATTCAATCAGCAAAAAGCATCACAAATTGGTGCGGGTGGATTAAGTGGAAAACCGTTAAAAGATAAATCAGATGCTGTTTTATCAGAATTGATTCACCTTACAAATGGAAATATTCCTATCATTGCGAGTGGTGGTGTTTTTACAAAAAAAGATTACCAGGATAAAATAGATAAAGGTGCAGCAATGGTTCAGGTATGGACAGGATTCATTTATGAAGGTCCGGGTATTGTTAGAAAAATTTTATCCGCGCAATAGCGCAACCCCCACCACGCCTGCTGTTTCAGTTCTCAGCCTTGTATTTCCCAAGGAAACTGGAATAAACTTGTGTTCATCTGCAAGCTTCAATTCATTTTGTGTAAAATCACCTTCAGGTCCAATCAGCAGAATAGAATCTTCTGAAACTTTTGAGATCTGCGATTTCTCGGAATCATAGCAATGTGCAATGAATCGTGATGAAGGGAGATTATTTTGAATCATAAGTTTCTCTAATGAAACAGGTTCATGCAAAACAGGAAAGATGTATTGTTCTGATTGCAAGCATGCACTTCTGATGATTTGTTCAAATCTTTCTTTTCTGAAATGCTGTCTTTCTGTTCGATCTGATATAAGAGGAAAAATTTCAAATACTCCCAATTCAGTCACTTTCTCTAGCATCCATTCAAATCGAACATTGTTTTTCAACAATGAAATTCCAAGAGAAATGTTAATGGAATTGTTTTGATGGGTTTCAAATTGATTGAGTGAAACTGTAACTTTTCTTTTCTCAATTTCCAGAATGGTGGCCGTTGCAGACAATCCCTTTCCATTGGTGAGCATCAGCAAATCACCTGCCTTCATTCTCAATACCGTTACAATATGTTTCCTTGTTTCCTCATCAAGAGAAATAATTTTTTGATCGGACGAAAGATCTGACTGATAAAAAAGTGGGGCCTCGCTTTTCATGGAGCTGTTCAGGTGCTTTAGAATGGAGTATCCATAGGGTCTGCATCAGGTTCATCATTCATCCTGCTGCCTTTTTGAATGAATAATTTCGCACCCTCATCATCACTTACTGGCCTCCAGCTTCCGCCTTGAGGAAACCCTTTTCCAAATGGCTCAATGCTTTCCTGTTCTTCAAATTTCTGGATATATAATTTCGCTTTGAGTTTGATTGTTTCGAGAGATCCATTTCGATGCTTGGCAATTTTCACATACACATCACCCTTGGTATCTTCTCCCATGTCATTGGTAGTGATATCATAATAATCCGGGCGATACAGGAACATAACCATATCCGCATCTTGCTCAATAGCACCAGATTCACGAAGGTCTGAGAGTTGGGGAATCTTATTGTTCTCTTTTCGTTTTTCAACTTCACGACTTAACTGGCTGAGTGCAATGATAGGCACCTGCAGTTCTTTTGCCAATTGTTTTAAATTTCTCGAGATCGTACTGATTTCTTGTTCACGGTTTGAATTTCTGTTTTCGCTTGACCCACTCATCAATTGCAAATAATCGATGATGATCAATCCAACATCATGTAAACTTTTTAATCTTCTGCATTTCGCACGCAATTCAAAAATGTTCAAAGCGGCAGAATCATCGATAAAAATTTTCGCATTGGTCAGTGGTTCAATGCCCTTTTTATACAACTGCTGCATTTCATGGTCTTCCATTCTTCCACGTGAAATTTTTTCCAACCAGATTTCACTTTCAGCAGAAAGAATTCTTTGCACAAGCTGGCTGGTACTCATTTCCAAGCTAAACACAGCAACAGCAGCGGGTTTCGTAGAATGCATGGCAGCATTCCTGGCAAGGTTCAACGCAAAAGCAGTTTTACCTACAGATGGACGAGCAGCAAGAATAATCAAATCGGATTTTTGCCATCCATAGGTAGTTCTATCCAATGTTGGAAAACCTGAAGGAACACCGGTGATGTCTTCATTTTTTGCGCGCATCTCATCAATGCGGTTTAATGTATCCATCACACTTCTTCCAAGTGTATCAAATTCTTTTTTTAATTGATCGTTGGCTATTTCAAATAATTTTTGCTCTGCACTATCCAGCAAATCAAAAACATCTGTTGAATCATCATAGGCATCAGTGATGATTTCACTGCTGATCCTGATTAATTCTCTTTGAATGAATTTTTCCTGAACAATCCTTGCATGCGCTTCAATGTTTGCAGCAGACACAACAGCATTGGTGAGCTTAGAAATATAATAAGGTCCGCCTACTTGTTCCAACGCCTCCATGGCTTTTAATTCCTCCACCACTGTCAAAAGATCAATCGGCTTGCTCTCTGCATTCAATCGTACGATGGCCCTGAAAATGATTTGGTGTGATTCTACATAAAAACACTCAGGCTTTAGAATGTTGATGACAATATCAAAAGCTGCTCTTTCCAGCATGATAGCACCCAATACCGCCTCTTCCAATTCTCTTGATTGAGGAGGTACTTTGCCATATGCCAATCCATTAAAATCAGTTGTTGTTTTTCTCCTGTTCCTTCTGTCCCTGTTCAAATTTGTTGAATCCATGTAACGCTACTTATCAGTTGTTTGATATTAATTCCAGCACCAGTTAGCGAATATAAGACGCAGCTCCTAAAGGGACTCCATTTTAAAAAAACATTTCTTGGTAACAGGCTATACACATTGGTTTTCACATAAAACCTGGGGTTATTGACAAGTTTATGCAATCTATTAACAATTAAGGCCTTGCCTTATCTTTGCTGCATGACAATTTCTTATAAGTGGTTGATGGACTATTTTCAGCAACCCATTCCACATGAAAAGTTGAATTTGATTTTGAATTCTATAGGATTGGAAGTGGAGGGTTATGACGAATACCAAGAAATCAAAGGAAACCTTGCAGGTTTGATAACTGGTGAAGTACTGACAGTAGAAAAACATCCCAATGCAGATAGGTTATCAATTACAACCGTAAACACAGGGCATGGACAACCTCTTCAGATTGTTTGTGGTGCACCCAATGTAGCGGTTGGACAAAAAGTGATTGTAGCACCCGTTGGAACAACGATTTATCCAACCACAGGTGATCCGATCACCATGAAAGCAGCTAAAATAAGAAGCATTGAGAGCCAGGGCATGATTTGTGCGGAAGATGAAATCGGATTGGGAACAGATCACAACGGAATTAAAGTTCTACCAGCTGAAACCCCTGTTGGCATTGCTGTTTCAAGTCTTTTTAATCCTTATGAAGATCATATTATTTCTATTGGACTTACTCCAAACAGAAGTGATGCGATGAGTCATTTTGGGGTAGCGAGAGACATTTGCACCTGGTTGAACCACCACGAAGGAAGCAACATCAAACCTATCATACGGTTGAAATCGGTTGAAGCAACTGAATCAAAGCCCTGTCCTATCAATGTGACAATTGAAAACCAGGAAGATTGCAGAAGATATGCAGGAGCTTTTATTTCAGGTGTTCAAATAACTTCTTCACCCATTTGGATGCAACAACGTTTAAAGGCCATTGGACAAAGACCTATCAATTCAATCGTAGACATCACCAATTATATTTTGCATGATACAGGACAACCATTGCATGCATTTGATGCTGATAAAATAAAAGGTTCTGCTATTCGAGTAAAAAATCTTTCCAAAGGAACCATCTTTAAGAGTTTGGATGAAAAAGAAAGAAAACTCAATGAAACTGATTTGATGATCTGTGATGGTGAAGAACAGCCGATGTGCATGGGTGGTGTGTTTGGTGGGATGGATTCTGGGGTTTCAGCACAGACCAAAAACATTTTTTTAGAAAGCGCCTGGTTTCACCCGGTTAGTATTCGCAAAACTTCTTTTGGACATCAACTCAGAACAGATGCTGCGATGCATTTTGAAAAAAGTGTAGACATCGGTCAGACTTTTGAAGTATTGAAAAAAGCAGCGCAACTGATATTGGAAATTTCAGGTGGAAAAATGGATGCATCTCTTGTGGATGTATATCCTACGCCCTTGCAGCAGCCGATCATCCAACTTCCATTCGAATATGTGAAAAAGCTCAGTGGAAAATCTTATGCACCATCGACCATCAAAAATATTTTGATGGATATGGGTTTTGAAAAGTTGGAAGAATCATCCGACAGCATCACCGTTAAAGTTCCATCCCATAAAACAGATGTTCACATCCCAGCAGATCTGGTTGAGGAAATTATGCGCATTGATGGATTTGATAATATAGAGATCCCATCCAGCATAACCATTACACCTGCAACCTCCAATCGAAACAATGACCACGCTTCACGTGAAAAAATTGCAGGACTTCTTACTGGAATGGGTTTCAATGAAATGCTGAACAATTCTATCACCAACAGCAAATTGTATACTGACGAAGAATTGAAGTCTTCTGTCAGAATGCTCAATAACCTAAGTTCAGAATTAGATATGTTGCGCTTGACCATGTTGGAAACAGGACTGGAAACCATCTCACGCAACATCAATCACCGAAATGAAAATTTGAAATTGTTTGAATTTGGCAAAACCTATCAACTTTCAAACAAAGAATACAAAGAGGAGGATCACCTTGCATTGTTTACCACCGGCGTTATAAAATCTGCTTCTTGGAACAACAAAGAAATAGATGCTGATTTGTTTTTTCTGAAAGGAGTAATCAAATCACTCGGACAACAATCAGGCATCCAACCTATTTCATTTCAACAGTCAACTCATTCAAAATTTGATGTCGTGTTGGAAGGAAGTCTTGAAGGCAAAACATTGGTGAATATTTCCAAGCCCAATGAGCAGTTGTTGAAACAATACGACATAAAAATCCCTGTTTGGTATGCAGATATCAATTGGAAAAATTGGATGGATGCTTCAAGAAAATCAAACATACGTTATAAAGAAATTTCAAAATTTCCCTCAGTACACCGCGATTTATCGTTTGTTGCAAACACAACATTGACATATGCCGAAATTGAAAAAACATTAACTTCATTGTCAATCCCACAGCTCAGAAGCTTCGGACTTTTCGATGTGTTTAAAAGCGAAAAATTGGGGAAAGACAAACAATCACTGGCAATGAATTTTGTCTTCATGGATGAGAGCAAAACCATGAAGGATGAAGAAATTGAAAAGATGATGAACAAGATCACAACACAAATTGAAAAGCAGTTTCAAGCTGAGATCAGAAAATAATGTCGACTCCTCAAGAACATATTAAAAAAATACAAGACAAACTGCTGTTGTTGGTTGACAAGTACAATGGTTTGCAAAGAGAGAATGAGAAATTAAAAAAATCATTGCATGACCTACATACTGAAGCAGAAAATCTAAAAGAAAAAAATGATCAGATGTCGCTTCAGTTGAACATGATGAAAGTTGCTGAAACAGACGATTCAAAAGAAGCAAAATTGGCTTTGGAAAAAAAGATCAACGAATACATCAAGGAAATTGACAAGTGCATTGCACACTTAGGCGATCAACATTAAATGCGTTTCACTGCTTTGCATTCCACCATTTCATCGCCTTGAATGCATTGCAAGGTATAAACACCATAGGGCAATTCACTGAGTCCTTCTATGCAAATTGAACTGCTTCTTGTGGAAATTAACTTTTGAGTTTTACAACAGATTTTACCATCTTCACTAAGCAATACAACATGGATGGGAGATGATACTGCATCATCTACCTCAACCGTTAAGTTGTCGATAAACGTATGTGTTTTGGTTTTAGCAAACATGTGGCAAGCAATGGTTCAATTCATTCAATGTGGTTCAGGTTTTTCGTTGGATAGTGAATAAATTGTGCATAAACATAAATAATTAATAATAAAATGCAAAATTTGATACCCATAAATATTGTGATCGGGGATCGCAGCTATCGGATTAAAATCGATGCTGTGGAAGAGGAAACTGTCAGAAAAATGGCAAAAAAGCTAAACGACCAGTTAGCAACCTATAAATCCCAATATGCTGGCAAAGACATGCAAGACTATCTTGCCATGGTACTACTTTCACTGGTATCCGAGCAAAACAGCAAAGACAACAAGTCCCAACCCACATCTTTAGATATTGATTTTCAATCGATTGAGTCGATTCTTGACAAAGCCCTCCAGGGCAAGTGGCTTCATTTTTAACGAGGGTTTTAGGGCTTTTTTCGTTAACTTCGTCACTATTGCCCCCGTATGAAGATTATTTCGAAGGGATTGATTATGAAACAGAAAAAAACAATTATTCATGGAATCGCAACTCATCATACCCATTATAACAGGGATCGTGTCCATTGTATTAGGACTCCTTTTGGGTAGAATTTTCGGTAAGAACTCAAAAGCAAAAATCGAAGACGCAGAAAGAAAAGCAGAGCAGATCCTGGCAGACGCAAATGTTAAGTCAGAAAATTTAAAGAAGGAAAGGTTACTGGAAGCGAAAGAAAAGTTTGTTCAACTCAAGGCTGAGCATGACAAGGAGGTTTTGGAAAAAAACCGCAAAGTCAATGATGCGGAGAACAGGATCAAACAGAAAGAACAATCCATCAACCAAAAATCAGAGCAGCTCGACAAACAAATCAAAGAAAATGATTCGATCAAAGATCATTTGAACAGACAAATTGAGGTTGTTAATCAGAAAAGATCAGAGCTTGAAAAACACCAAGAGGAGCACATTCGTAAACTGGAAAAAATTGCAGGTCTAAGTGCAGAAGATGCAAAGACACAGTTGATTGAAAGCTTAAAACAGGAGGCCCAAACAAGGGCACTTTCTCTACAGCAGGAAATCATTGAAGATGCAAGACAAAAAGCAAACAAGGAAGCAAGAAAAATTGTCATTCAAAGCATTCAAAGAACTGCTGCTGAACAAACCATTGAAAACACGGTAACCGTGTTTCAGTTGGAAAGTGATGAGATCAAAGGACAGATCATCGGTAGAGAAGGAAGAAACATCCGTGCGATAGAAGCTGCTACAGGCGTGGATTTGGTTGTGGATGATACTCCAGAGGCCATCATTTTATCCTCCTTCGATCCACTCAGAAGAGAGATTGCTCGTCTCTCACTACAACGACTTGTAAGTGATGGAAGAATACATCCAGCACGTATTGAAGAGGTGGTAGAAAAGACCCGCAAACAACTGGAAGAACAGGTTGTAGAAATTGGTGAAAGAACCATCATCGAATTAGGTATACATGGTTTACATAAAGAATTGGTGCGCATCGTTGGTAAAATGAGGTTCAGATCATCTTATGGTCAGAACCTGTTGATGCATAGCAGAGAGGTTGCCAATTTATGTGGCATCATGGCATCGGAACTTGGGTTAAATCCAAAGCTTGCCAAAAGAGCTGGCTTGTTACATGACATTGGAAAAGTTCCGGATGAAGAAACTGAATTGAGCCATGCATTGTTGGGAGGAAAACTTGCAGAAAAATACGGCGAGAACCCAGCTGTGGTAAATGCCATTGCAGCCCACCACGATGAAACTGAAATGCAATATGTGATTTCACCTATTATCCAGGCTTGTGATGCCATCAGCGGTGCCCGTCCGGGTGCACGCAGAGAGATCATGCAGCAATATATCCAGCGTATCAAGGACCTTGAGAACCTGGCCATGACCTATAATGGGGTTGAAAAGGCATATGCCATCCAGGCCGGAAGAGAGCTTCGGGTAATCGTAGAGGCCGACAAGGTAACTGATGGCGAAAGCGAAAAACTCAGCTTTGAAATGGCACAAAAGATCCAGACGGAAATGACCTATCCCGGCCAAATCAGGGTAACGGTTATTCGTGAAAAAAGAGCTGTAAACGTGGCGAGATAAACATGATTTTGCCATAAAACCCTATTTCCTTAACTTTGCCGTCCAAAATTTTGGTTATGAATCAAGCTATCGCGTTCGTACATGAGCAGTTGAGTCCAAAAACGAACCACCCTTCGTTCAAAGCAGGTGATAACATCACCGTCAACTATAAGATCATTGAAGGAAACAAAGAAAGAATCCAGAGTTTCAAAGGAGATGTGATCAAGCGCCAGGGGCAAGGAAGCACAGCTACCTTCACAGTTAGAAAAATTTCTGATGGTGTTGGGGTTGAAAGAACATTCCCTGTTGCTTCACCAAACATCGAATCAATTGTTTTGAACAAAACCGGTAAGGTTCGTAGAGCTAAATTGTACTTCTTGAGAACAAGAAGCGGCAAGAGCGCAAGGATCAAGGAAAAAAGAGTTAAATAAACTCAATGACAATATTCTGTTAATCCCGCCCACCGGCGGGATTTTTTGTGCACTGTACTCAAGGGATTCGATTAAAAAAACATTACATTTGTTATTGATCAAAAACACAAGATTATGATGTTCCATAGCGATTTTTTGCTTGCAATGCCTGGAGGTTCTGAATGGATTTTTATCATACTGGCAGTATTGATCCTTTTTGGGGGTCGTAAAATACCTGAATTCATGCGCGGACTCGGAAAGGGTATCAGAGAGTTCAACGATGCCAAGTCGAATGTGAAGAAAGAAATTGAAGACGGCATGAAAGAAAAAGACAACCAGCAAGCAAGCTAATAATCCTTTTCTTACGTTAAGATTGTACGAACACACTTCTATATCGGAACTCCGAACAAGATTGTCATGCGGTGAACTCACCTGCACTGAAATCGTATCATCCTATCTGAAAAAAATAGAGGAGAAAAAACACCTCAACGCATTTATTGAAGTATTTGAGCAAGAAGCATTGCAGAGAGCAAAAACCTTGGATGCAAAATTATCCAACCCCCATACCTGGGGAAGATTGTTCGGAGTAGTTGTTGGCATCAAAGACGTACTCTGTTATAAAGACCACCATGTTGGCGCTGCTTCTAAGATGCTAGAGAACTATATAGCCATTTACAACGCTACTGCAATTCAAAAGCTTCTTGACGAAGACGCAATCATCATAGGAAATTTAAACTGTGATGAATTTGCAATGGGATCGTCCAACGAACATTCAGCGCATGGAAAAGTTTTAAACGCTTTGGATGAGTCAAGGGTACCAGGTGGATCATCCGGTGGGTCTGCAGTTGCAGTTCAAGCCGCATTGTGCATGGTCAGTCTTGGGTCAGATACAGGCGGTTCCGTCCGACAACCGGCAGATTTTTGCGGCATCATTGGATTGAAACCTGGATATGGTAGAATTTCCCGTTACGGATTGCTGGCATACGCTTCTTCATTTGATCAGATTGGAATTTTCTCAACGTCCGTTGAAGATGCTGCAATCGTTTTAGGTGTCATTGCAGGGAAAGACGAATTTGATTCAACATGCAGTGACTCTTCAGTTCCAGATTACGCCACATTGATGGTAGCAACAAGCAAATTCAAGATTGCATATTTCCCAGAATGTTTTGAACATCCATCATTGGACAAGGAAATCAAAAAGAAACTTGAAAACATGATTCAAACTTTACAAGCAGACGGACATAAAGTTGAACCTGTAAACTTTAAATACCTCGATTATATTGTACCTGCTTATTATATTCTTACAACTGCTGAAGCATCGTCTAATCTCTCAAGATATGATGGAGTAAAATTTGGGTTCAGGACTAAAGATGATGTTGAAAACCTGAATGACCTGTATAAGAAGACAAGATCAAAAGGTTTTGGAAAAGAAGTGAAGAGAAGAATTATGCTCGGGACTTTTGTGTTGAGTACAGGATATTATGATGCTTATTTTTCAAAAGCGCAACAAATCAGAAAACTTATCTTTGATAAAACTAAACAAGTTTTTGAGCAATATGATTTGATCATCATGCCAACAACGCCTTCAACTGCTTTTAAATTTGGTGAAAAAAGCAACGATGCAGTTGAGATGTTTTTAGGCGATCTCTATACAGTATATGCAAACCTAGCCGGAATTGCAGGCATCAGCTTGCCATTGTTCAAACATTCCAACGGCATGCCTTTTGGCGTTCAGGTACTTTCAAATAAATTGGAAGAAGACAAACTTCTTCAATTCTCAAACATGGCCTTGAAGGAATATCAACATGCGTACAAGTAAACTGCTCATACTCGCTTTGTTAACATGTTGCATGCTGCAAGCAGAAGCACAAACCAAACCACTATCCGATACTGGTTTCAAGAAAAACATTGCATGGGATGAATTGAATCCAAGAGCCATTGGATTTGTAAAAGATTATCTCGCTGTTCACCAGGAAAGATTGATGAAAATGAAAACCTGGGGAGCTCCATATTTTCTGGCTATAGAAAAAATATTAAACCGCTATCACCTTCCCCCAACACTAAAATACCTCGCTGTCATAGAATCTGATCTGAAAACAACTGCACTTTCATCTGCTGGAGCAGTGGGCCCCTGGCAACTCATGCCGGGAACCGCCAAAGATCTCGGATTAACTGTATCAAAAATAGCTGACGATAGAACCGACCTGACCAAGAGTACTCATGCTGCAGCAAGATTTCTGTCGATGCTCTATGAGCAGTTGGGAGACTGGCTCTTGGTGGTTGCAGCGTACAATGGCGGGCCGGCAAGATTGGATAACATCATCAAGAGAAATGATAAAAAGGACTTTTGGGAAATTCAAAATGATCTTCCGGCAGAATCAAGAAACCACGTGAAAAAATTTATAGCTACTCATTATATTTTTGAGGGCCAGGGCAGTGAAACCACAGGGCTACAAAACAAAATTCAACATTCAGTTATCCCAGCAAATGAGCTCGCGGATTTGGATAGCATCAAGATCTCTGGAAGATACATGGGTGAAGCCATCGTTGAGCTGCTTGATTTGGAACAGTCCAGTTTCAACAGATGGAATCCTCAATTCAACGAAAAAGTATCTAATGCTGAATATCTTATCAGAATTCCAAATAATAAAATTGAAACCTTTAAAAGCGAACAAGAAAAGATTCTGAAACGATCGATTCAAATGATGATGGAAGAAGCAGATAAATCATTGGACGGTTTCCCATCGCCCCAACCCATTGTTCAGCAACAGCCTGCTCCAGTAAAAAATGACAAGAAAAAGAAAAGTAAGCAATAACTAGAAATCGTCTTCGTCATCAAATCCGCCGCCACCATCATAGTCGTCAAATCCAAGATCCTTGAATTCATCATCGATGCCAAGGTCATCATCATCTGAGGCTTTCTTTCCACCACCAGATTTTTTTGTTTTTGATTTAGGTATATCAAATTCATCGAAGTCAGGATCCCAATTTTCATCTTCCTCCACTTGCTCCCAATCATCATCGACATCATCTGCATCATCATCTTCATCACGAGCACTTGCTGATTTTTTCAGAGGCTTATCATCCTCTTCATCAAAATCATCATCCTCGTCCTGCTTTTTTGATTTCGCAGCGGGCTTACCAGCTTTTAATCCAGAAGTTTCGCCGGTAACTTTTTTGCCAACCTTTTTCTCTTTTTCAGACTTTGCCATAATCAACAAGAAATTTCACTGTAAAATTTCTGAGACTTTTTTATTTCACCAAATATTTTAAAAATATTTTTCTCGAAAAATACCAATGATTAAACAGTGATCAATTGATCTCTTTCCGGTCCATTTGAAATATGTGTAACTGGAACACCCAGATATTGATTGATAAAATCGATATAAACTTTCATGGCAGCAGGTAAATCTGCATGTTGTTTGATCTTTGAAATATCGGTCATCCAGCCATTGAATTTCTTATAAGTAGGGTCAATATTCACTTTATTCAATTGGTAAGGAACAGATTTTTCTTCTTTTCCTTCAATACCATAACTGGTACAAACCGATAATTCTTCAAAAGCATCCAGCACATCAGATTTGGTCATTACAATTTTTGTAACGCCATTTACCATACAAGCAAAATTCAAGGCAACCAGATCAATCCAACCACATCGACGGGGTCTTCCGGTTGTAGCGCCAAACTCATTGCCAATTTTCCTCAAGCGCTCTCCTGTTTCGTCATGGAGTTCAGTAGGGAATGGCCCACTACCAACCCGTGTACAATATGCTTTAGAGACGCCAATCACATCTTTAATTTTTTGAGGAGCTACTCCCAACCCTGTACAAACACCAGCTGAAATGGTATTGGATGAGGTTACAAAGGGGAAGGTTCCGAAATCAACATCAAGCATACTACCCTGCGCACCTTCTGCCAATACTTTTTTGCCGGATGCAATTTTTTCATTGATGAAGTATTCACCATTTACAATTTTCAAACTGCGCATGAATTCAATGGCCTCGAAGAATTCTTCTTCCCATTCACTGATGTCTTCATTGAATCCAAATGAATCCAACAACCTTTGATGTTTGAGACGGAGTTTGATATATTGTGTTGTAAAATTCTTATCGAGTAAATCACCCACACGCAATCCGTTTCTGCCGGTTTTGTCCATATACGCTGGACCAATCCCTTTTAAAGTAGATCCTATTTTCTCGTTTCCTTTAGACAACTCTGAAGCCTTGTCCAATGCCCTGTGGGTTGGAAGAATGAGATGGGTGCGTTCAGAAATAAATAGGTTTTTCTTTCCATCTACACCAAATGCAGCAACCTTGTCATACTCTTTTTTCAACGTGACTGCATCCAATACCACTCCATTGCCGATCAGGTTGACTGTATTTTCATGAAAGATGCCGGAAGGAATTTGATGCAATACTATTTTTTCTCCTTTGATATAGAGTGTATGTCCAGCATTTGGACCACCCTGGAATCTTGCTATGATATCATACTGGGGAGCAAAGAAATCTACAATCTTTCCTTTCCCTTCATCGCCCCATTGTAAGCCTAACAAAACATCAACCATAATAACATACTTGTTAAGTCGCGAATTTATGCCAATGAAAGATAAGGTGGAAATATAAATTTCCTCAATTAGGATTCTAGATCATAACGCTCAACAGATTGTATTCCTGGCAAATTCTTCAGTTCAGCAATCAATTCATCCAATTCCTCTTTATCATGCACATAGAGTCGGATATTGCCTTCAAATATTCCTTCTTTTGCTTCCACCGTGATGGCGTTGATGTTGATCTTCAGTTCTCCTGAAATCAAGTTGGTGATCTTGTGAATTACACCCACATCATCCAATCCAGTGATTTTAAGTCCGGTCAGGAATGAAATCTCCTTGTTTTTCGCCCATTTGGTTTTTACAACCCTATGGCCATAGCTGGAAAGCAGCTGGGTGGCATTGGGACAATTGGTTCTGTGAATGATGAGGCCCTTTCCAGTTGAAACAAATCCAAATACATCATCTCCAGGAATTGGTTTACAACAGTTGGCAAGTGTATACACAATACGATCGCTCTTTTCTCCAAAAATGACCAGCTCGGTATCTTTCTTTGCATCACTCTTTGGTGAAGTATCTATCTGTGGTTCTTCCTTTATAACTTTTTTGGGCTCCAGTTTATCACCTTTAACTTCAAGCTCATTCAGTGCCTTCAAATCTATTTGCTTGACAGCGATGCGGTAGAAAAGATCCAGGGGCGACTGCACTTTATAGAAATCAACCATCACCTCTGTATTATAAGGTGTAAGAGCTGCTCCCATTGCATGGAGTTTTTTCTCTGCAGCATATTTACCATCTTCTGCAACCTTGCGTTTCTCATCTCTTAAAACATCCTTGATGGCATTTCTGGCTTTGGCAGTTACAACAAATCCCAACCAATCTTCATTGGGTTTTTGTTTATTGGAAGTGATGATTTCAATTTGATCTCCACTACGAAGTTTCTGGCTGATGGGCACCAACTTATGGTTCACTTTTGCTCCAATACATTTTGAACCAATAGCACTGTGAATGGTAAATGCAAAATCAAGAGCAGTTGAATTTACCGGAAGCATTCTAACATCCCCTTTGGGTGTGTATACATAAATCTCTTCTGCGAGAAATGATGTTTTGAAATCTTGCAGAAAATCTATAGAACTAATATCATCTCCTCCCAATGCCTCCCGTATTTGTGAAAACCATTTGTCGAAGCGATCTTCTTCATCACCACCTTCTTTGTATTTCCAATGTGCTGCAAGTCCTTTTTCAGCAATCTCATTCATCCGCTTTGAGCGAATCTGAACTTCCACCCACTTACCCTGAGGTCCCATCACTGTTGTATGCAGTGCTTCATATCCATTGGATTTTGGATTGCTTAACCAATCACGCAAACGCTCCGGCGATGGATTGTACATGTCTGTGATAATAGAATATACTTTCCAGCAACTTTCTTTTTCTCTTTCTTGGGATGTGTCGATGATAACGCGGATGGCAAAAAGATCATATACTTCTTCAAAGGTGACATTCTTTTTCTTCATCTTATTCCAAATGGAATGGATGGATTTTGGTCTGCCATAAATTTCATAGACAAATCCAATGCCGTCTAGTTTTTCTTTGACGGGTTTGATGAATTCATTGATATACCTTGAACGCTCCCGTTTTGTTTCTGCTAATTTTTTTGCAACCTCTTTGTAATGATCTGGTTCCATGTATTTCATGGCCAGGTCTTCCATTTCAGTTTTGATGTTATACAAACCCATTCGGTGTGCAAGGGGTGCATAAACATATATTGTTTCTGAAGATACTTTTAATTGTTTCTCGCGTTTCATGCTATCGAGTGTCCGCATGTTATGCAAGCGATCTGCTAGCTTAATTAAAATAACGCGAGGGTCATCTGTCAACGTGAGTAAAATCTTTTTAAAGTTTTCCGCCTGCTGTGTAGTGTTATTGTCAACTACAGTAGCTATTTTGGTAAGACCGTCGATGATCTTTGCTATTTCGTTTCCGAATTCCCGCTGAACATCCTCCAATGTCACGTCTGTATCTTCAACCGTATCATGCATCAATGCGCAAATGGTTGAACGTACACCCAAGCCTATCTCATCCACACAAATCATGGCTACTGCCAATGGGTGAAAAATATAGGGTTCGCCGCTCTTTCTGCGCATGGTTTTATGAGCATCCACTGCCATTTCGAATGCAGTTCTCACCAAGCGCTTATCCCCTGTTTTTAATTTGGGTTTGAGTGCCCGTAACAAGGCCCTGTATCGTCTGACAATCTCCTTATTTTCTTCCTCCTCAGAAAGGGCATAAGGCGCAGTAATGATATCATTATCAATGAGATTCATCCATCTCAAATTTACTGAAAAAGGACGGGAATGCCTTTATTTCCATCAAATGAGTTACCTTTGCACCCCAGTTGAAAAGAGCAGCTGCAAGCTTAATAAATTGCGGGTGTGGTGAAATTGGTAGACACGCCAGACTTAGGATCTGGTGCCGTGAGGCATGGGGGTTCGAGTCCCTCCACCCGCACTCTTTTCCCAAACAACATTGAACATGGCAACTATCACCAGGGAGCAGATTGCTCCACTTCACGAAAGAATTAAAGTAACCGTTTCCCCTTCAGATTATAACCCTTCTTTTGAGTCGGCCCTGAAGAAATATGCAAAAAATGCAAACATTCCTGGATTTAGAAAAGGAATGGTTCCTACAGGTGTAGTTAAAAAAATGTACGGTGCGGCAGTTTTCACCGAAGAAGTTTTGCGCAAGATTGAGCAGGAATTGATGCAGTACCTACAACAGGAAAACATTTCATATCTCGCACAACCATTGCCTGAAGACAGCAATGATGCTGCTCAGATTGTATATACTGAACCCAAAGACTATACATTCTCTTTTGAGATTGGTCTGAAACCTACCTTCACCATACCGGATCTTGCAAAAGCCAAAACAACTTTGAGTTTGGTGGATGCAACAGATGAAATGGTCAATGAAGAAATTGACAGGCTTCGTCAGCGTTTGGGAAAATTAACTGAACCCGAAACCATCACCAACGAGGAAGATATTTTGAACGTGTCTTTCCAAAAGTCAGATGCGAAGGGAGTTGTAGAGGAAGGAACAGAAAAGAAAGAAAATTCATTGTTGCTTAAATACTTCTCTTCCTCATCACAAAAAGAATTGATGGGCAAGAAAAAAGATGAGCAAATTGTGCTGCAAATCGGCAAAGCATTTGAAGACAAGGAAAGAGATTGGTTGGCAAAAGACCTTGGCTTGGACAAAGACAACAAAGATGATATGAAGCAGCATTTTGTAATGCAGATTACAAAAATTGGCTTTGTTGAAAAACGAGCCTTGGATGAAGCTTTCTTCAAAGAAGCCATTCCAGCAAAAGAAATTAAAACCGAAGAAGAATTTAGATCTGAAATAAAATTACAAATTGAAGGCTATTGGAAACACCAGGCCCAACATATGTTGGAGCATGAAATTTTCCACCTCCTATCAGAGGAAACCAAGATGGAATTTCCAGAAACATTCCTGAAAAAATGGTTGATGCAAACTGGTGAAAAAGAACAATCACAGGAAGACATCGAAAAAGATTTTCCAAATTTCCTGAATCAATTGCGCTGGACACTTGTCAGCAATGAAATTGGCACACAACAATCGCTTCAAGTGGCCAGAGAAGAGATTATGGACAATCTTCGTCAACAACTCATGGGATATTTCGGATCTATGAGTTTAGGCGGTAACCTCGATTGGCTCGACAGTTATGTTGAACGCATGATGGCCGATAAGCAGCAGGTAGAAAGCGCTTATCAGCGTGTTTTCAGTTCAAAAGTCCTTGCTTGGGCAGCATCTCAGGCAAAACCTACTGAAAAGAAGGTATCTGTAGAAGATTTCCAAAAACTGCAGGAAAAGCACCAGCATTGATTGATCCTGTAGCAGGACTCTGTTAGGGCTTTATTAAAATCCGATCAAATAGATGGACATTTTGTCTGCTTTGCCTTTAGGCATGCTATTTGGACGGTATTTGTATTAATTTGCTGAATTAAAAGCTTGACAATCATGAATCTTGGTAAGGAGTTTGAAAAATTTGCGATCAAGGAGAGAGGAATTTCCAGTAATACCCTCCATGGATATACCAATCATATGGTGACCAACCTCACCCCAAACATTATTGAAGAACGTCCAATGAACATCGCTGTCATGGATGTATACAGCAGGCTCATGATGGACCGCATTATCTTCCTGGGATATCCCATTACGGATGAAGTTGCCAACATCATTACAGCTCAGTTGTTGTTCCTCGACAGCACCGATCGCACAAGAGATATCCAAATGTATATCAACAGTCCTGGAGGATCAGTATACTCTGGACTCGGCGTGTATGATACCATGCAATATGTTACACCAGATGTTTCAACCATTTGTATTGGTGTAGCAGCGAGTATGGCAGCCGTGTTGATGTGCGCTGGTACTGCAGGAAAGCGTACTGCCTTGAAGCATTCACGCATTATGATGCATCAGCCAAGTGCAGGTGCAGGCGGACAAGCCAGTGATATTGAAATCACCGTTTCACAAGTAAGAAAACTAAAGCAAGAATTGTATGACGTTGTTGCACAACACAGTGGGCAGCCGGTAGATCGAATTGCAAAAGATTTCGACAGAGACTTCTGGATGACTGCACTGGAAGCAAAAGAATATGGATTGGTGGATGAGGTATTATTACTCAATCCCAAAAAACAGAAGAAAGCCTAAAAAGACCAGATAATGAACATCTACAATAATTTCAGACTCGACGAGGAGCATGAACCAGCAGAAAACGGAAACATGATGGAAAACATGTTGTCTGTTGCCAAATTCGATAAAAAATTCATCGAACAACGAAAGGTTTTTCTTTGGGGTGTGGTGGATGATAAATCTGCAAAAGACATTACCGCAAGATTGATGTACCTCGACGCAATAGATCCAGGAAAAGAAATCAAATTCTATATTAACTCTCCAGGTGGAGTGGTTACCAGCGGAATGGTTATCTATGATACCATGCAGATGATTAAATCTCCAGTATCTACTATATGTATGGGGATGGCTGCCTCTATGGGATCAATATTATTGAGCGGAGGAAAAAAAGGAAAGCGATACATCTACCCTCATGGTGAAGTAATGATCCATCAACCATCTGGTGGTGGGCAAGGAACCTCTGCAGATTTGGAAATCATGGCAAAACAAATCAGAAAAATCAAAGAGTTGGGTGCAAAAATATTGGCGGAAAACTGCGGACAAACTTTTGATAAAGTGATGAAAGATTTTGATAGAGATTATTGGATGAACGCTGATGAGTCTGTTAAATATGGCATTGTAGACGGATTGGTAAAATCGATTTAATTCTGATTTCAAGAAATTCAAATGGCAAAAACCACTTTACATTGCTCCTTCTGCGGTAAAAATCGAGATGAAGTAAAAATCTTGATTGCGGGACAGGAAGGTCATATTTGTGAATCGTGTGTTGAACATGCCAAAGAAATTGTGTTTCAGGAAGTGGAATCCAAAAGAGAAGGAAAATCTGAATATAAATTATCAGTAAAAAAACCCATCGAACTGAAAAAACATCTTGATGAATACGTGATTGGTCAGGATGAAGCAAAGAAAATTTTATCAGTTGCAGTTTATAATCACTATAAAAGACTAAATCAGCCTACTACCAACTTTGGCAAAAACGCAAAGAGGCAGGATGTGCATGATGAAGTGGAAATTGAAAAAAGCAATGTGATCATGGTTGGGGAAACCGGAACAGGAAAAACATTGCTGGCAAAAACCATCGCAAAGCTGTTGAATGTTCCATTTGCCATTGTAGATGCAACTGTTTTCACAGAAGCAGGTTATGTGGGAGAAGATGTTGAAAGCATATTGACCAGGCTCCTTCAGGTATGTAATTATGATGTAACAGCAGCAGAAAGCGGCATCGTATATATAGACGAGATTGATAAGATTGCAAGAAAATCTGACAACCCATCCATCACCAGAGATGTGAGTGGAGAAGGGGTGCAACAAGGATTGCTGAAATTGTTAGAGGGAACAGATGTGTTGGTTCCACCTCAGGGAGGAAGAAAACATCCTGATCAAAAACTTATAAAAGTAAACACCCAGAATATTTTATTCATTTGCGGCGGTGCATTCGATGGTATTGATAAGGTGATCGCCAGAAGAGTAAACACCAATGCAATTGGATTCAATGTGAACAAAAATGTGCAGGATGAAATGAAAAACAACTTGCTCAAATTTGTAAATGCACAAGACCTAAAATCATTTGGATTGATCCCTGAATTGTTGGGAAGACTGCCTGTTGTTACTTATTTGGATCCATTGGATAAATCAACATTAAAGTCGATATTAACCGCACCCAAGAACGCACTCATTAAGCAATATACCAAGCTGTTTGACCTTGAAGGCATCACACTCCAAATAGAAGAGGAAGTATTGGATTTCATGGTAGAGAAAGCGATGGAGTATAAATTAGGTGCAAGAGGACTCAGATCGATTTGTGAGAGCATGTTAACAGACGCCATGTTTGAATTGCCTTCATCCAATACAAAACAATTCAATCTCACCCTCGAATACGCTAGCAAGAAGTTTGAGCATACCAAACTCAACATCCTCAAGGTTGCTTAGCAAACTTTCGTAATCATTGTGCAAAATCCAAATAGGGTAAAACCCTCATGACTTCATCTTTACTTATGCTTCCTATTTTAAAAAGCTCATCCTCGCCGGAAATAAATCCATGCATCTTAATATAAGCCAGTACAGATTTAACGAATACATGACTGAGATAAGGATGCTGCCTGAGTTCTGAATAAGAAGCGCGGTTTATAGAAATTTGATGAGGCTTGAAATCAGTTTGAACCTTTATGAGATGTTTGAATTTTATAAAATTACTGTCCTGCATCCCATAAATTTCTTTCAGTTGCTCTATCTTATAATAGCCTCCTAGTCTTTCCCGGTACTTTACCATACGCGCAGATAATTTTTCTCCGATACCGGGCAATTTTTCAAAATCAATGCTATCTGCTTTGTTTATATCAATGATTTCTACTTTTTTGGCAACAGGATAATTAAATTCTTTGTACCCGGTATATTCAATTTTGTTCTTTACAGCGAATTGTTTGAAATTCTTAATTTCCTTTTTCTCTCTTTTGATCAAAACATGTTCGAGGCTGTCAATCTGAACAGCAGTTATGTTCAATGGACGAATCGGATCTGATTCGGTTGAGAAAAAAACAGGTAGAACCCATAACAGGGTTATCAAAGCAGACATGATATAGATCCCCAGCCTCTCTTTTCTTGAAAAATAAAGCCAGTCTTTTGCAAACTTTTTCCAAAGCATGCAACAAATTTCAATGCTCGTTCAAAATATACAACAGGAAAAACTACAGGAACCTCAGGTATTATTCACCTCCAATGTTAACCCATCATATGCAAAAAACATGCCTTTGGGCAATTCGTTCGATACAACTGAATGAAGTCCCATTTGATGACTAACATGTGTAAAGTAAGTATGTCTTGCATTTAAGATGGATGCCATTTCAATGGCCTCTTGAAGATTAAAATGTGAAAGATGTTTTTCTTTTCGCAGGGCATTGATCACCAAGGTATCCGTTCCCTCAATAATTTTTTTTGCATTTTCATCGATGGCATTTGCATCGGTGATATATGTAAAGTCACCTATCCTATACGCAGTAACATCCATGTTCATGTGTCTCACACTGAAAGGCTGAAACATAATATCTCCAACATGAAATGGATCATGGTGAATGGTATGCAGGTTGATTTCAGGGATTCCAGGATATTTTAATTCTGCAAATGCGTAGTAAAAATCACGTTTTAGTGCAGCGAACGTTTCCTGGTTTGCATAAATAGGGATTGATTTTTTGGAGAAAAAATTAAACGCCCGGATATCATCTAGTCCTGCAATATGATCTTTGTGAGAATGGGTGAAAAGTACTGCATCGATGTGTTCAACCTCTGAGCGAAGCATTTGAGTTCTGAAATCCGGAGTGGTATCAATCACCACCGTTATGGTTTGCGATTTTACCAAAATACTGCTTCTAAGCCTCTTGTCGTGCTGATTTGTAGATTTGCAGACTTCACATTTGCATGCAATCATGGGTACACCTCCACTGGTGCCGGTTCCTAAAAACTCAATTGTAATAGACAAAATGTAAAAAATTGACGATTGTCATATTTAAGCCGCGTGTGAATCAAATTCAGTTTTCGCAGTTACTTCCTCATATATTTTTCTGCTTTCTTCTGTAAGTTGATCAGGATTGATCTGGAGGGTTGGTATCAAATCGATCAAGGTATTGATCCTTCCTTCGATTTGTAAAAATTTATTGAGAACAACCACTTTCTTGGATTCAAGGATACAGTAACCACTTTGAAAAGTTCCTCTTTCGTACCTCAGAATATAGCCAGCCTCATCAACAATTTTTTCCATCTTTTCCAGCGTAGAAGGAGTGAGTTTCAATTTCATGTTCCTCGTTTGTACAAATTTACTAAATGAGGGAGTGTTTCTAAATGCGATCCCTCATAAATTGTAAACATTTTACACCATGAATGTGAATAATAAATATTGCTTATTTTTTTGTGAGCCGAATAACTGGAACGATCATTTCCTCCATAGAAACACCTCCATGTTGAAAACTGTTTCGATAAAGATTTGCATATTGATTGAAATGATTGGGATAACAGAAAAAATCCTGTTTCCCTGCAAAAATAAATGATGAGCTCATGTTGGATTTCGGTAAACCGGCAAGTTCAGGTTCTTTAAAAGATATCACCTCTTTGAGATCAACATCTAGGTTCTTACCATTTTTGAAACGAAGGTTGGTGGTTGTCTGCCTGTCGGCCACCACCTTCAAAGGATGCTTAACTTGAAGACTGCCATGATCAGTGGAAATAACCACTGTGCAATTTTTTTCAGAAAGTTTTTTCAAGAATTGATACAGAGGAGAATGCATAAACCATGTTTTGGTTAAGCTTCTATATGAGCGTTCGTCGGCCGCCAATTCTTTGATCATGTCCATTTCATTTCTTGCATGACTGATCATATCAACAAAATTATAAACGACAACAGATAGGTCAAAAGACAACATGCCATTGATATTATCTGAAAGTCCTTCTGCCTCTTGAGTAGTATGTATCTTCTGATAATTGCATTTAATATCTTCATTTTTGAGTGATGCCAACTGATGCATCAAAAAATCTCTTTCGCTGTTGTTCTTGCCTTCTTCGTCATCATCACGTTTCCATAGTAATGGGAATTTTTTTTCAATATCTCTGGGAAGCATGCCTGCAAAGAGACTATTTCTACAATAATGAGTTGCGGTTGGTAAAATTGAGAAAAAACAATCTTCCTCTTGGATACGAAAGAATTCAGTAACCATTGGTTCAATTGCTTTCCATTGATCTAATCGGAAGTTATCAATGATAATCCAGACCAAGGGGTTTTGCTGGGTTAAATGAGGTAAAATTTTATGTTTAAAAAATTGATGACTGAGAAGCGGTGCATCATCTACTGAAGCGTTCATCCAAGAAATATAGTTCCGCGAAACAAACTTGAAGAAAGATTGATTTGCTTCTTTTTTCTGGTTGAGCAAAACTTCTACCATTTCATCGGCGTCACTTTTTTCCATTTCCAATTCCCAAAAAACAAGGCGGTTGTATAATTCTTTCCAACTTTGATAGGTAGGGGATTGATCCAACGCATCAAACATTTTCCTAAACTGCTGCTGATAATCTGAAACGATTTTTTCTGTCACCAAACGCTTGGTTTCAAGATTTTTTTTCAAGGTCAGTAATACCTGATTCGGATTGACAGGTTTGATGAGATAATCTGTAATCTGGGATCCGATAGCTTCCTCCATCAAACTCTCGGTTTCATTTTTTGTCACCAAGACAACAGGGATATGAGGATGTATTTGCTTAATCCGCTGAAGGGTTTCGAGTCCGCTCATTCCTGGCATGGATTCATCCAACAGGATAAAATCGACCTGATGATTTTTGAGAAATTCAATGGCATCAAAACCATTGGTCATTGTAGTTAATTCATACCCCTTCATTTCCAGAAACAGCTTATGTGCCTCCAGAATCTCAATTTCATCATCAACCCAAAGTATCCTAGCCAAAGACATGTTGTTGCTTTTGAGAAAAAAACTTCAAACTTATCCGATAAAGTTAGCGAATAGCTATGGAGGTAGCTACCTTTGCAACACTGAATTGAAAAATTAACAATTGACTTCATGGGCTTTAGGAAATTCATCAACGACCCGGTACATGGATTTATCACCATCAATGATCCATTGATTTTTGAAATCATTTCACATCCATGGGTTCAGCGGTTAAGGAGAATCAACCAAATGGCCATGTCATACCTCGTTTATCCGGGAGCGGTGCATTCCAGGTGGCATCATGCGTTGGGAGCCTATCATTTGATGGGCAACGCCTTGCATGAACTAAAACAAAAAGGAGTTTTGATCAGCGAAGAAGAAGAACAAGCAGCAAAAATTGCCATCCTTTTACATGATGTCGGTCATGGTCCATTTTCTCATGCACTTGAATCGATTTTGGTGAAAGACTTGGAACATGAGGCCATTTCATTGATGATCATGCACGCGTTGAATGAGCAGTTTAACGGAAAGCTGCAGATGGCGATTGAAGTTTTCAAAGGAACCTATCATAAAAAATTCCTGCATCAATTGATCAGTGGGCAGTTGGATGTAGACAGAATGGATTATCTGACCAGAGACAGTTTCTTTTCGGGCGTGATTGAAGGCAGTATAGGATGCGATAGGATATTAAAAATGTTGACAGTTCATGAAGGAGCATTGATGATAGAAGAAAAAGGAATTTATTCAATAGAGAATTTTTTAGTAGCTAGGCGTTTGATGTATTGGCAGGTATATCAACATAAAACGGTGTTGAGTGCAGAGATGACATTGGTCAAAATTCTGGAGAGAGCCATGTGGTTATTTAATGAGGGAGATCAGTCGATCGCCCAATCCAACGGCATTGGAAATTTACTATTTAATAAAAACGGACAATATGACCAATCATTTTTAGATATGTTCTGTTCATTGGATGACAGTGATGTAATGAGCGAAATAAAAAGATGGAAAAATCATAACGATAAAGTAATCTCCCATTTATCCAATGCAATTTTGAACAGAAATCTCTTAAAATTGAGGATTCAAAACGAGCCAATTTCTGAAAAAGAAGTCAGAGAAAAAAGGCAGGAAGTATGCGCCGAGCTTGGATTAAGCATGGAGGATGCTGAATTCTTGGTGTTCACTGGTGTTGCAGAAAACAGTTTGTACAACCCCCATGATGAAAAAATTAATATCCTCTATAAAGATGGATCGGTGAGGGATATTTCTCAAGTTGATTCTCCACTTATTCATCAGCATATTTCACAGCCTGTAAAAAAATTTTACATTTCTTGTAACAAAACGCAAAAAAAACAGTCATAGGTTTGCATACCTTCCGAACGACACCTACACGTTCAATCTAAAAGCAACAGACTTATGAAGTTTACTGCACTCCAAATTGCCACTCATATCAGTGGAAAAATAGAAGGAGATGAAACCATTGTAGTAAATGGTTTCTCTAAAATTGAGGAAGGAAAAGAAGGATACATCAGTTTCCTTGCAAATCCAAAGTATGAAGATCACTTGTATTCTACCAACGCATCCATTGTTGTAGTATCCAACATGCTTGAGCTGAAAGAGCCGGTAAAACCTACATTGATAAGAGTTAGTGATCCATATGCTAGCTTTGCTAAATTGATGCGCCATTACCAACACTTACTTTCAACAAACATGGCAGGTATAGAACAGCCTTCATTTATTCATCCAACAGCTACGATCGGTAAAGACGTATACATTGCAGCCTTTAGCTACATCGGTGAAAATGCGGTAGTTGGAGACAATGTAAAAGTATACCCACATACATACATTGGCAACTGTGCAAAAATTGGAAATCATTCCACCATTTTCGCAGGCGTAAAGATTTATCACAATTGTGTAATCGGAAATCATGTATTGATTCATGCAGGATCAGTGATTGGTGGAGATGGATTTGGATTTGCACCACAAACAGATGGCATCTATAAAAAAGTCCCTCAAATTGGAAATGTTGTAATAGAAGATTTTGTAGAAATTGGGGCCAATGTTTGTGTAGACAGAGCAACCATGGGTTCAACCATAATTAGAAAAGGAACTAAACTCGACAACCTTGTTCAAATTGCCCACAATGTTGAAATAGGTGAAAATACAGTGGTTGCTGCACAGGCAGGCATCAGCGGTAGTACAAAAATAGGAAAGCATGTTACCATTGGCGGGCAGGCAGGAATCGTTGGACATATCCATATTGCAGATGGTACCAGAATCAATGGACAGAGCGGCGTTTCCAAAAGTATACGAGAAGAAAATGTTACTGTTACAGGAACTCCGGCTTTTGAATTCAGTGCTGCCATGAGATCACAAGCCGTGATCAGAAAGTTGCCCGAGCTCGAGAAAAAAATAAAGGAACTGGAAGCTTTATTAGAAATCCTGCTAAAAGAGAAAGAAGAACTTTCCTCATAATTATTGATTTTCAGCAATTTATACCTCAGATTCACCTTAATAAAATGAGTTATCTTTGCAGCACCAAAAACCTGCAGTCGTGAAAGATTTCAATCCTAACAAGCAGCATACCCTTCAACAAGCCGTTGTCATCTCTGGAACCGGTTTGCATACAGGCGCAGTAGTCAATATGACACTCAACCCTGCAGATCCAGGGTTTGGCTTTCAATTCAAGAGAACAGATTTAAAAGAAATGCCCATGATCAAGGCAGATTGCGACCTCGTGGTAGATACTACCAGAGGTACAACCCTTGAATCGAATGGAGCAAGAATCAGTACCGTAGAACATATTCTAGCCGCATTGGTTGGAATGGGGATTGACAATTGCTTGATAGAAGTGGATGGACCAGAAATTCCCATCATGGATGGAAGCGCTAAACAGTTTGTGGAGGAAATAGAAAAAGCAGGCATTCAAGAACAAGCTGAAGTCAAAGAATGGTATACCATCGACACCAACATCATTCACTTGGATGAACAAAGAGGAGTTGAGTTAAAAGTTTCTCCTGCGGTCGACTACCGCATCACTGCCCTCATCGATTTTGGAAGTGATGTGTTGGGAACGCAACATGCTTCATTGAAAAGATTCAGTGATTTTAAAGATCAGATTGCATCCAGCAGAACATTTTGTTTTCTGCATGAATTGGAGTCACTGCTCACAAACAATCTCATCAAAGGAGGAGACATCAACAATGCAATTGTAGTTGTTGAAAAACCACTTACAGATGACGTAAAGAAAAAACTGAGCAAGGCATTTAGAAATTCTGATTTTGATGTCAACAGCCAGGGATATTTGAATAACCTTGAATTAAGATATACCAACGAACCTGCAAGACACAAGTTGATGGACATTGTTGGCGATCTTGCATTGGTTGGCTTTCCTTTTAAAGGACATATCATTGCTAATCGACCTGGGCACTACTCCAATGTGGAGCTTGCAAAAAAAATCAAGCAACACATCAAGAAAAACAAAGCCCTAAAAAATATCCCAAGCTACGATCCGAATAAACCTCCGTTGTACAACATACAGGATATTGAAAAAAAGTTGCCACACAGGTATCCATTCCTGTTGGTTGATAAAATCATTGAGTTGTCTGACAACCACATAGTGGGAGTAAAAAATGTTACGGCCAATGAACAATTCTTCCAAGGTCATTTTCCTGGAAATCCAATCATGCCGGGTGTTTTGCAGATAGAAGCACTTGCACAAGCTGGTGGCATTCTCGCAATCCATTGCCTTCCACCGGGAGAATATGACACCTATTTTCTGAAAATAGACAACTGTAAATTCAAAATGAAAGTATTGCCAGGAGATACATTGTTGTTGAAATTAGAACTATTGGGGCCAATCAGAAGAGGTATCTGTGAAATGATTGGAACAGTGTTTGTTGGCAATAAAATTGCAGCTGAAGCCACTTTGATGGCACAATTGGTAAAAAGAGAGAACACTTAACTGCACTTCATGATGCATGCCCAGTCAGTCATTCACCCCAACGCAAAAATTGGAAAAAATGTACACATCGATGCATTTACAACCATCGAAGAAGATGTTGTAATTGGTGATAATACCAGGATTGGCAGCAATGTAACCATCATGAATGGAGCCAGAATCGGAAAAAATTGTCAAATCTTTCATGGAGCAATCATAGCTGCACCGCCAGCAGATTTAAAATTTGACGGAGAAAATACAACTGCAGAAATAGGAGACCATACTATTATCAGGGAGTTCGTTTCAATTCACCGTGGCACGAATGAGAAAATGAAAACAATCATTGGCAGCCATTGCCTGATCATGGCCTATTGCCATGTTGCACATGATTGTATTTTAGGAGACCACTGTATCATGAGCAACAGTACCCAATTGGCAGGACATGTTACAGTTGGCCATCATGCCATCATTTCAGGCATGTGTGGAGTAAATCAATTTGTAAGAATTGGTGACCATGCTTTCATAGGCGGATTCACCACAGTGAGAAAAGATGTACCTCCTTATGTGAGAGCAGGCAATATCCCTGCGACATTTTCCGGCATCAATTCTGTTGGAATGAGAAGAAGGGGATTAAGTTCAGAAAGCATCAATCAAATTTTGGATGTTTACCGCATCCTCTATAACAGCAATCTAAATGTTACACAGGCGCTGGTCAAGATTGATGAAGTACTGCCAGATACAGAATTTAGAAATCAAATTGTTTCATTTATTAAAGAGAGCAAAAGAGGCATCATAAGAAATGCCTCAAAAACCAAATCAGATGAAGATACTGGTGAATGATGGTGGTAAAAGATTCAATAGAGATTGGATATTTAGAAACCTTCATTTGAGTTTTTCTAACAATGATACCTATGCCATTACCGGCCACAATGGTTCCGGAAAATCAACCCTTCTTCAATGCATCGCAGGATCCACCTATCTTTCAGAGGGTTCGATACGTTTTGAAATGAATGGATCTATCATTTCAGATGAACAGCTTTTTTCATATGTGTCAATTTGTGCACCTTACCTGGAGGTGATTGAGGAAATGACCGCTGTTGAATTTTTCAGCTATCATCAACAATTTAAAAAGCTCAAAGACAACTTAACCATTCCAAACATCATTGATCAAATCGGATTGAGCAAACATGCCAATAAGCAAATACGCTACTACAGCAGTGGCATGAAACAACGCATCAAACTTGCACAGGCTTTTTTTAGTGACACTCCCATCCTATTGCTGGATGAACCCTGTACAAACCTTGACCAGCAAGGAATTGCGCTTTATGAAGAGCTGCTTTCACAGCACGTAAAGGAAAGAATTCTGATCATCAGCAGCAACGATAAAACCGAGTACAAAGGATGTACACAAGTCATCCAATTGGGTGTCTAAAAAAGGGTTAATTTCGCGCAAAATGCTACAACAATGCGCGATCAACTTTTATTCGACTTATTATCCAAAGAACTGAAGAGACAGAGAGAGGGAATTGAGCTGATAGCTTCAGAAAATTTTACTTCCTTACAAGTCATCCAAGCAATGGGTTCTGTTGCAACCAATAAATATGCAGAAGGATATCCTGGTAAAAGATATTATGGCGGATGTGAAGTAGTGGATGAGATTGAGCAATTGGCAATTGACCGTTTAAAAAAAGTTTTCAATGCTTCATGGGCCAATGTACAGCCACACAGCGGTGCCCAAGCCAATACTGCAGTTTTCTTAGCTTGTTTGAAGCCAGGCGATAAAATTTTAGGATTGGACCTGAGCATGGGCGGTCACTTAACACATGGTAGTCCTGCGAATTTCAGCGGTAAAAATTACCAGGCTTTCTTTTATGGAGTTGATAGAGAAACGGGTTTGGTGAATTATGAGCAACTGGAAGAAATTGCAAGAAAGGAAAAACCAACCATGATCATTTGCGGTGCATCAGCATACAGCAGAGACTGGGATTATAAAAGAATCAGATCGGTTGCAGATGAAATCGGAGCGCTGGTATTGGCAGATATAGCACATCCAGCGGGACTTGTTGCAGCAGGTTTACTGAATGATCCTTTTGATTACTGCCATATTGTAACATCTACAACCCATAAGACGTTAAGAGGACCAAGGGGTGGTGTAATCATGATGCGCAATGATTTCGACAATCCATTTGGTATCAAAGATCCAAAAGGAAATATCCGTTCAATGAGTGCATTGCTTGACCTTGCAGTCTTCCCAGGCATGCAAGGTGGGCCATTGGAACATGTCATTGCGGCGAAAGCAGTTGCATTTGGAGAGATTCTGGATCCTTCCTTCAAAATTTATCAGCAGCATGTAAAAGAAAATGCCCAAAAAATGGCTGCATGCTTTGTTGAAAAAGGATATCACCTCATCAGCGGAGGCACTGAAAATCACTTGATGTTGATTGACCTCAGGAATAAAAATATTACAGGAAAGAAAGCACAGGAAACACTGGACAGGGCTCATATCACACTGAATAAGAATTCAGTTCCATTTGATGACAAGAGTCCATTTGTTACATCCGGTATGAGAGTAGGTGTTCCAGCCATTACCACAAGAGGATTGAAAGCAGAACACATGCAAACTGTAGTAGATATGATTGATACTGTGTTGATGAATGCAGATGATGAAAAAATAATTTCATCTGTGAAGGAGCAAGTCAAATCTTTCATGTTACAGTTCCCGCTTTATCCTGAATTGAGCTAACAAATTCCACATGATACAACGCATTCAATCGCTTTGGCTGCTGTTAACTGCAGTATGCGCATCCATCACATATATTGTACCAACATTTGCAGGAACTGGAGCTGATGGAGTTGTAAAAATTTTTTCTGTTAGAGAAAGCATGATCCTGATGTTTTTGATCTCATTTGTTGCTGCAAGCAGTTTTGTAAATATATTCTTCTTCCAAAACAGAAAAAGACAAAAAGGAATTATCCTTACCACCTCTTTGGCTACCATTGTTTTTATCCTTGCTCAATATTTGATTGTGGAGCAATTCAAAAAAGATTTCCTGATACCCCAGGGAAATTGGGAGATCAGTGCCATCCTTCCAATTTTCATTCTCCTTTTCCAGGTATTTGCATTTCTCGGAATCAGAAAGGATGAGAAGCTATTGAACAGTGCAGATAGGCTGAGATAATTACTCTTCTTCGGAGTATGTACGCTTTAATTTGAGTGATTTTACTGGAGCGACTACCAAAGGAAATTTCTCAACAGTAACATTGCTGGCATCTAAACCAAAGCCTCTTTCTTCAGAAAGGGATATTTCTTTTAACCAGAAATATAATTTCATGACAAGACGCTCCCAGAAGGGAAGCTCATTGTCTTGACTTAAGAACTTCTCAGAAATCACAAATTCAAAATCACCAGTAATGTTGTTTCGCTGCAAACTTTCATAACGTGAAACAATATTTACTTCCTTGTTTGAAACCATGTCTTCAACAACTTTTCTGAACATTAAGTTGATCTTAGGTTGAACCCTGAAACCAAGTTTAAATTCTACCCTGATGACTTCATTTGGAATAATGGTTTGCACTTCATACTCACAGGTATAGGGATTGTCTACAGTATCAACATGCACAAACCAGTAAATATCTGCTCTCTTTGGTTTTTTATTGAGGATGGAGTGAATAATCTTGTATTCTATTTCCTTCGGATTGTTCGCACTGCTCAGATATACAAGATGTGTTGCGTACTTATTGATTGACTGGTCATTGCTCAATTCCTGTAAAAGAGGCAAATAATTTTCCAACCTGGCAAACTCTACGTATCTGTTTTTGATTTTCCTTGATTTAAACCATACGTACATTACCATAGACAACATTCCACCTACGATAAACATCACATAACCTCCGTGTGCAAATTTGTCGAGGTTAGCTATCAAGAATGAAAACTCGATCGTGAAATAAACGATCAAATACAGGTAAATCCATATTGATTGTACCCTGTGCAAAACAAGATAGTTGGCAAATAAGATGGATGTAGCAATCATGCACAGCGTGATGGCGAGTCCGTAAGCCCCTTCCATGTTACCAGAATTCTTGAAGAATAAAACAATGCCACAACATCCCAGAAAAAGCAATCCATTGATTGCTGGAATAAACAATTGACCCCGTTCTTCAGTAGGATAGTTAATTTTTAATTTAGGCCAAAGATTGAGGCGAATTGCTTCACTGATAAGCGTAAAAGAGCCACTGATCAAAGCCTGGCTTGCGATGATAGCTGCTGCAGTTGCAATGATGATTCCTATCAAAAGAAATTTAACAGGCATCATTGCAAAAAATGGATTTTCCAGGGGCAATGCCATTGGATTTGCAGCCATGAAAATCTTCGATTTCATCAAAGATTCGTTGGCAAACAATTTGCCTTGATGACCAAGTAAATATGCGCCCTGACCCAAATAATTAAGAATCAGACAGATTTTAACAACAACCCATGAAGCGCGAATATTGTTTTTGCCGCAATGACCCATGTCAGAATACAAGGCTTCAGCTCCCGTAGTACATAGAAATACAGCACCTAATATCCAAAATCCCTTCGGATGATTTACCAAAAGATTGATGGCATAATGCGGGCTAAATGCATTCAGCACATGCCAATTACCAAACAGGTTAATCAAACCCAAAATCGCAAGCATGGAGAACCATATCATCATAATAGGCCCAAACATTCTCCCTATAGATACAGTTCCAAATTGTTGCATGAAAAACAACAGTACCATAATACCCAACACGATAGATACTATCTGCATTTCGGTGATGTCAGCGAATCGATGTATTTGTTTGAGACCCTCGATCGATGATGTAACGGAGATAGGTGGAGTAATCATCCCATCCGCCAAAAGTGCTGCTCCGCCTATAATTGCAGGTGCTACCAACCACTTTCTTCTCCTTCTAACCAACGTGTATAATGAAAATATTCCTCCCTCACCTCGGTTGTCAGCACGCAGTGTCAATACCACATACTTGAGTGTGGTTTGCAAAGTCAGCGTCCATATAATACAAGAAATACCTCCCAGAATAAGCTCATCGCTGATTACTCTTCCATTGATAATGGCACTAAATACGTAAAGAGGTGAAGTACCGATATCGCCATAAATGATTCCAAGTGCAATAAGTAACCCGGCGGCGGTCACTTTGTTAAGTTGTTTACTCACAGTGAGATATAATTAATTGCCAGTGGCTTAACAAAGTTATATCTATTATAGATTGTTTAGTGAAATGGTTAAAAAAATAATAAATCTGACCAAAAGCGCAAACCAAGCTATTTAGGGAAAGTCTTAAGAAAGTGTTTGCATAGCAAACCCTAATTTTATGGTGTATGAAAAGTCTACAATTCTTAAAATTCACACTGGCCATTCTTTTTTCAGTGTTTTCATCTGCCCAAGCTCAGAAAATAGATTACTCCCTGGTAGACAAAGAGGATGTAAGAGACATGAGTTTTGAAATCATTGGGAAGTTGAATGGAAATATTCTGGTTTATAAAAATTACAGAAGCAAGCATGGCATTTCAGTATACGACAATGACATGCAACAAAAAAACAGGTTTGCATTAACCTTTTTACCTGAAAGGGTAATCAATGTGGATTTTATTGCATACAACGATTTTGCATACATGATTTACCAACACCAAAAAAGAAACACCATCTTCTGCAGCATGGTGAAAATAAATGCAGAAGGTAAAATCATGAACGACCCGGTAGATATAGATACTACACAGGTTTCAGGGAATTCAGAAAACAAAGTCTACTCTCTCATATCAAGCGACGATAAGAAAAAAATCATGCTGTTTAAAATCAAAAAGAACAGTGAAAGAGATTATTTTTTTACCACCCTGTTGTTCGATCAACAACTCAACCTCCAAAAGAAAAGCAACTTTGGCTTGTTATCGGTTGAGAAAGATGTTGTATTTACAGATTTTGTTTTAGACAACGAAGGTGATTTTGCATTTGGAAAATGCACCAAGATCGGAAGCCGAGACTATATAAATAAAGTTGACCTCCTCTATAAAAAATCATTTTCAGACAGCATCCTCATTCAAAAAATACCTCTCAACGACCTTACATTGGATGAGTTGAAAATTAAATTCGATAACTACAATAAAAAAGTCATCCTGGCATCCTTTTTCTATAAACAGAGAAGGGGAAACATAGAAGGCATGTATACCATGATCTGGGATAAAACTCAAAAAACACCTATCAAAACCAAACAATATTTTTTTGGAGACAGTTTGAAACAAGAAGCAAAATCCGACAACAACTCCATAAAAACTGCATTCAACGACCAGTTTATCAGGCAGGTTATCCCAACGCAAAATGGTGGATTTGCAGTGTTTACTGAATCATTTTATTCAAACTCAAGAACCAATCAATGGAACCGATTTGATTACTTATATGGACCAGGATTGATGCTTTCACCATTTTACAGTCCGTTTTATTATTCACCTATGAGCAGACTTTATCCCTATGGAATGTATTATGATCCATTCAACAGATACGGTCCTCAAAACAACATGACCAGGTATGTATCTGAAAATATTGTAACATTTTTCTTCGACGAAAATGGAAATATCAAATGGAATAACGCGATCAGGAAAAGTCAATTTGATGACAATACAGATGCATATTTGGGATATCAATTGTTCAATACAGGAAGTGAAATAAGGTTTTTGTTCAATCAAAAAGAAAAAAGAGAGCTCCTGTTGAACAGTGCTTCTGTGGATGCTGACGGCAAAGTAAAAAGACAGCCTACATTAAAAAACCTCAATAGGGACTACGATTTCATGCCAAAATTCGGAAAGCAAATAAGTCTGCGACAAATCATCATGCCTTGCATGTACAAGAATTATATTTGCTTTGCAAAAATTGAATACTAAATCATTTGATAGGCATATTCCGGCATAACAACCCATTCGCATTGATATTGCTGCTGGTATTGGCATATGTTTCGCTGTTTCTAAAACATGAAATTATCCTGCCTTTTTCGGACATCAAACACACCTTGTTGCTGACCAATCTAATGAAATGGCTGGGCCCGATTGAAGCACAAAATATGCTTATAACAAAAATTTTCAAATACCTATTGCTCATCACAGAAGCATTTTACATCAACAAAATTGCAAGAGACAATAAACTGTTAGAAAAATCGACCTATGTCGTTGCGATGACTTTTTTACTGATCTGCTTTTTAATTCCTTTTAAAATAAGTCTTTTCATCCTGTTGATCAATGCCCTCATCTTGATTGCTGTTGATTCCTTCATAAAGATGTATAAAAAAAACAACCCATTTAATAACATCATTCTATCAGGTTTTATTATTTCCATCACATCTTCCCTCACAAATAATTATCTTATTTTTTATTGTTGGCTTACGATCGCTTTACTCGTCATCAGACCAACTTCCTTGAGAGAATGGACAGTCTTGAACATTGGATTCATTCTTCCATATTATTTTTTGATGAGCATCCTTTATCTCTTTGATCAATTTTCATTGGATGCAATTATTCAGTTTAAAATGCCCATCCTGAGCATGCCAGAACTTTCAACCATTGCATCGCTGAAATTGATTTTGTTGGTATTGCTTCCAATCTTAGGACTCACTGCTGGTTCCAGTCAGATTAATAAAATGATCTTACAAAACAGAAAGGCATATATCATCATCTTTGCATTGTTTTTGGCAGCCGTTTTGATCACAATGGTTAATCTGAACCAGTTAAGCGAATATGCATACCTAATGTTGCTGCCTGCTTCTATTCTTTTTGCACCTTTTTTTCAGGCATTTAGAAAGGATTTTATCCCCAACCTGGTATTAATTGTACTCATTGCATTGTCATACATACGTTAAAAAGTGAAATACAAAAAAGTCCTATGAATAAAGGCATTAATTTTGCCTAAATCGTTTTTCATGAAATTTGGTGTTATCGTTTTCCCTGGCTCAAATTGCGATCAAGATATGATTGGAGCATTGAGAAATGACCTTCATCAGGAGGTCATTGAATTGTGGCACAAGGACCATGATCTCAGTATGTTCACAGAGGAGGATTGCATTGTTTTGCCTGGCGGATTTTCCTATGGCGATTACCTTCGTTGCGGAGCCATCGCAAGATTTAGTCCGATGATGCAGGAAACCATCAAATTTGCACAAAGAGGTGGAAAGGTATTTGGCGTTTGCAATGGATTTCAAATTCTGTGTGAAGCAGGATTGCTTCCAGGCGTATTGTTGAAAAACGCAAATCAACAATTCGTTTGTAAAAATGTATACATCACCGGAAAAGAAAACAAAGCCCTGAAAATTCCCATTGCACATGGAGAAGGCAGGTTTCATGCAGATGAAAAAACATTGCAGGAACTGGAGCAAAATGATCAAATTATTTATCGCTATTGTGATCAACATGGTGAAGTAAACGATGCAAGCAACCCCAATGGCACATTGAAAAATATAGCAGGTATTTGTAATAAAAACAGAAATGTATTTGGAATGATGCCTCATCCTGAGAGGGCCTGCTCAGGTAAACTTGCGAATCAAGATGGAAAGACTGTGTTCAACAGCCTATTTCTTCAAAACGTATCATCCAACATTTTAGCTTAATAATATGCGTACAATACTATTCACCCTTCTTGCATTGATCTCACTTTCGCTCAATGCCCAGATGGGTTCAGCAAAGCAGGTAAACTGGACATACAGCTCGAAAAAAATTTCAGATAAAACTTATGAGCTCCAAATAACTGCTACCATTAGCGGAAACTATCACTTGTATGCTACAAAAGCAGGGATTGAAGGTCCTGTTCCAACAACTTTCAGCTTTTCACCTAATCCGTTGCTGAATTATGAGGGAGCAATTCTTGAAAGAGGTAAGAGAATCACTAAACTTGAATCTGCTTGGGGCGGCAACGTAAACTTCTTTGAAAAGACCGTAACCTTTGTCCAAAAAGTAAAAGCAAAAACCAGCGCAAAAACCAATGTGAACGGCAAGGTTGAATTTATGGTTTGCAACGACGAGATGTGCTTACCTCCAGCTGAAGTAACATTCAAAATACCCATTGGCGGATAAAAATCGCTGGCATGAAGCTGAAAATATTTTCTATTGTTTTTCTTTCATTGTTTTTTTTAAAATTAGTTGGACAGGAAAGCTCCTCGCCTATTAAATGGAAAGCCAAGTCTGTAAAAATTGAAAACAACAAATACAATATCCAACTCTCCGCCAGTAATCCAGACGGTTGGGAATTGTATGCACCAGACATCAACTTTGATGGTATACATTCCGCAGATATCATCCTCCCCGACTCATCCATAAAAATTATTGCGCCTTTAAAATCCAATACAAGCGGAACCACAATCAAGAGCAAGATATTTGAAGGTTCAAGCTTTGAAGTATTCAAAAAAGATGCGGAGTGGACAATGGATATTGAGTTTTCACGCTCAGTACCTGCAACCATTCAACTACAACTGAATTATACATATGGGAAAAATGATGAATTCTTTCCAGGGGAATCGACAAGCCTCGAAGTTCAATTTGAAGGCGGTACAGAAACCAAATCATCCCTCAAAATTCAAGACCTAGACATCAATCATCCAATAACTGATTGCGGCAATGGCGAGGTCAATGAAAAAGAATCAGCAGGATTATTGAAAATCTTTTTACTAGGCTTTTTGGGAGGGTTGTTTGCGTTGCTCACCCCTTGCGTGTTCCCAATGGTTCCACTCACAGTTTCGTTCTTTACCAAACATGGCAACAATAAAAAGAAAGGCAAAAGATTGGCATTCATGTATGGATTTTTCATTTTCCTGATCTACATATCATTCAGTGTGCCATTTCATCTGGCAGGAAATATCAATCCGTCTGTATACAATGATATTTCAACCAATGTTTATTTAAACACTACTTTCTTTGTCATATTCATCGTATTTGCCTTCTCATTTTTTGGCTATTATGAAATCACACTTCCAGGTGGACTCGCCAATTCAACCAATGCCAAACAGGGCTCAGATGCATTGGGAGTGTTTTTCATGGCATTGACCCTTACCATCGTTTCATTTTCCTGTACCGGTCCGATTTTGGGAACGCTGTTGGTAGGGACTGCAACAGCAGGAGCATGGCCATTAACAGCAGGACTTGCAGGATTTGGAGTGGCGCTGGGACTTCCCTTTGCACTGTTTGCATTGTTCCCACAATGGCTAAATTCATTGCCAAAAAGTGGTGGTTGGTTAAATACAGTCAAAGTTGTTTTAGGTTTCATCGAATTGGCACTGGCCTTGAAATTTATTTCCAATGCTGATCTTGTTGCACATTGGGCAGTTATAAAAAGAGAAATATTCTTTGGAATTTGGATCCTGATTTTCCTTGGACTCTTCTTTTATCTAATGGGGTGGATAAAGTTTCCCCATGATACAAAAGGCGAAAAAATTTCAATCGGCAGAAAAGCTTTTGCGTTTGCAGTATTGGCTTTCACCCTCTACTTGGTTCCAGGCGTCACCAATACTAAAAATGCCAATATTTCACTCATCAGCGGATTTCCACCTCCGGTTTGCTATAGCATATACCAAGATCCTGTAAACTGTGAAGAACCGTTGAATGATTACAATGAGGCATTAAAACTGGCAAAAGAAAAGAATAAACCCATTTTGATCGATTTTACTGGTTGGGCTTGCGTCAATTGCAGAAAGATGGAAGAAAATGTTTGGACAAAGAAAGAGGTCAAGGAATTAATGGATCAGTATATACTTGTTTCTTTATACGTTGATGACAAAGCTGTTCTTCCATTAGAACAACAACAGCTTTATAAAACTACTTCGGGTGCGACAGTAAACATCAAAACGATAGGAAATAAATGGAGTTTGTTTCAAACAGAAAATTTCAATGCAACCTCTCAACCGTGGTATGTTGCGCTCACTCCTGAAGAAAAATTAATTACCAAACCAATTGGATATACCCCTGATCCAAAAGCATTTGCTACATGGCTATCGTGCGGATTAAACGGGATGAAGCAGCTTAAGCAACAGCAGCAGGAACCTCAGCCATAAGTTTACGAAGATTGATCAATGCATACCTCATTCTGCCAAGTGCAGTATTGATGCTGCAATTTGTTTTTTGAGCAATTTCCTTAAAACTCAAATTTGCAAAATGCCTCATCACGATAACTTCACGTTGATCTTCTGGTAGCTTGTTCAGCAAGAACTGTATATCCGATGCTCTTTGAACCTTTATGATGGCTGTTTCAGCATTTTCATTAGTAAACAAGCTGGCTTCCAACATGTCGCCATGATCATTCACACTAAAAGAAGGATTCTTTTTTACCCTGCGAAAATGATCAATGCATTGATTATGGGCAATTCTCAACACCCAAGGAAGGAATTTACCTTCTTCGTTATACTGTCCAGCTTTAATGGTATCAATTACTTTGATAAATACATCCTGAAAAATGTCGTCAGCAAGACTTCTGTCTTTCACCATCATAACAATGGATGTGAATATCCTGTTCTTGTGTCTATTCAACAATTGTTCAAAGGCAGATGCATTTCCGTTCATAAATGCTTCAATCAATTGCTGATCAGTTTGGGTTGTTGACGTCATCATAAAATATTTTTTTGCTTGTGATGTTTTCAATGACAATTCAAATCTAGATTCGAGATGATGCAATAAAAAATTATGAAAGGCCTATTTTCATCGATTACGTAAATAATTGTAACGGCCCTACGCAATAAAGTGTCAATGTAGTGTTAACGCCTACGTGAAAATACGCAGTCAATTCCTGCTGCTTTCATAATATATTTGCAGTTCATTATGGCCAAAGTCGCTCCAGCAAAGGAAAAGAAAGAAAATTCGAAGAATCATTCTGTAAGAGATGGGATTTATATCCAAGGTGCACGCATGCACAATCTACGGAACGTGTACGTAGAAATACCTAGGAATAAACTCACGGTTGTAACGGGTGTTTCCGGCTCTGGAAAATCATCATTGACCATCGATACCCTGTTTGCTGAGGGTCAAAGAAGGTATGCAGAGAGTTTGAGTGCCTATGCAAGGCAATTTTTAATGAGAATGGACAAACCAGATGTTGACCATATTTCTGGATTGTGTCCAGCTGTTGCCATTGAACAAAAAGTAGTGACCAGAACACCAAGATCAACCGTTGGCAGCATGACAGAAATCTATGAGTTTCTTCGATTATTGTTTGCAAGAGTTGGAAGAACCATATCACCGATTTCCGGCAAGCAAGTAAAAAAAGATGATGTGGGTGATGTGCTCAACGCCATCAGACAATTAAAAACTGGAGATAAATTTTACATCTTGGCTCCTCTACACTTTTCCAAAAACAGAAAAACAAGCGAAGAGCTTCATATACTGATTCAAAAAGGATTTTCAAGAATCTATGACCATGCACAAAAGAAAGTAATGTTGATTGACGAATTGGTTGAAGATGCAAAATGGAAGATGGGCCCTTCAAGTTACTTGCTGGTTGATAGGTTGGTTGCAAAAAAATTTGATGAAGATGAAGAAAACAGAATTGCAGACTCTATCTCGTTGGCTTTTTATGAAGGGGAAGGATCGCTTGTAATGATTTCCAATGAAGAAACGTTTTATCATTTTTCCAACCGATTTGAATTAGATGGAATACTGTTTGAAGAACCAGTTCCAAACCTATTTGCATTCAACAATCCTTATGGTGCATGCCCAGTGTGCGAAGGATATTCCCAAATTTTAGGAATTGACAAAGATCTTGTTATTCCTAATCATCGGCTAAGCGTATTCGATGGAGCAGTAGCACCCTGGAAGGGAGACAAACTCAATTGGTGGAGGGAACAATTCCTCAAAGGCGCAAAATCTATTTCTTTCCCTACACACAAACCTTACGGAGAGTTAACAGAAAAACAAAAAGAGATTTTGTGGAATGGACATGAAGGTGCATATGGTATTCATGATTTTTTCAAAGAGGTAGAACAGAATTTATATAAAGTTCAATTCAGGGTACTACTTTCCAGGTACAGAGGAAGAACAACTTGTACCAGCTGCAATGGGTATAGGCTCAGAAAAGAGGCACTCTATGTAAAGGTAAACGGAATGCATATTGGTGAATTGTGCAAAATGCCTATCAGGGATTTGGCAAATTGGTTCAGGAAGCTTTCATTGAGTGCACATGAAAGTACCATAGCAAAAAGAATTCTTATAGAAATCAACCAGCGAATTGAAACCATGTTGGATGTGGGATTGGGGTATCTAACATTAGACAGACTTGCCAACAGTTTAAGTGGTGGAGAAAGTCAACGAATACAACTTACAAGATGTATAGGTAGCAACTTGACAAATTCACTTTACATATTAGATGAACCGTCAATTGGATTGCACAGCAGAGATACAGATAGGCTTATCAAAGTATTAAAGAAATTAAGAGACCTCGGTAATACGGTTGTGGTGGTTGAACACGATGAATCCATGATGCGCTCTGCAGATCATATCATTGACATGGGCCCACTGGCAAGCCACCTGGGCGGTGAGGTGGTTGCTGAGGGAAATTTCGAACAGATTCTGTCATCAGAAAAAAGTCTTACAGCCTCATACCTGAATGGAAAATTAAAAATTGAAATTCCACATCAGCCAAGAAAACACAAGCATTTTATCAAAATAGAAGGCGCCAGTGAAAACAACCTGAAAAATATAGATGTACAATTTCCATTGGGTGTTTTTACAGTTATCAGCGGAGTGAGTGGTAGCGGAAAAACCACCCTTGTAAAAAAGATATTATTCTCTGCCATCGAAAAACATCTTACCGGCACTTCATCCGAAAAAGTTGGATTGCATCAATCATTGTCTGGAGATCTGCACATGATCGAACAGGTTGAAATGATTGACCAGAATCCCATAGGAAAATCATCACGAAGCAATCCAGTTACGTATATCAAAGCTTGGGACAGCGTCAGAGATCTCTTCTCTTCACAACCTTTAAGTAAAATCAGAGGATATCAACCCAAACATTTTTCTTTCAATGTTGATGGAGGAAGATGTGATGCTTGTAAAGGGGAAGGTGAACAATTGATAGAAATGCAATTTTTAGCCGACGTTCACCTCAGATGTGAAAGTTGTAATGGCAAAAGATTCAAAGAAGATGTACTGGAAATAACATACAAGGGAAAAAACATTCATGATGTACTCGAAATGAGTGTGGATGAAGCCATTGAATTTTTTCAAGATCAAAAAGAAGCATCCACCAAACTTAAACCGCTCAGTGAAGTTGGCTTGGGGTATGTAAAACTCGGACAGTCGAGTGATACCCTTTCTGGGGGTGAAGCCCAACGGGTGAAATTAGCCAGCTTTTTGGGTAAAGGCAAAGGTCACCAGGATAAAATATTATTCATCTTTGATGAACCCACCACCGGATTGCATTTTCATGATATCAATAAATTACTCAAGTCTTTCAATGCCCTGATAGAACAAGGACATACCATTCTTGTCATTGAACACAATACGGATGTAATAAAATCTGCCGACTGGTTGGTTGAACTTGGACCTGAAGCAGGTGATGAGGGCGGTAACATTGTATATGAGGGACCACCTGCAGGTATCAGGAAGAATAAACAGAGCAAAACAGCTCCTTTTCTGTGATGGATTTAGTGCAATGATTCATTGATTTTTCGTAAATTACTCTTCCGATTAAAACCCACCATATGAATCAATCTAGAAGAATTTTTATCCGCAATGCTGCGCTCGCAGCTGCAGGGACATCATTGTTTTCAAACTCACTGTTTGCAGAGAGTGCCAAAAAAGGTCAACTTACTGGCATTCAGCTTTACTCTATCAGAGCAGAAATGAGCAAAGACCCTCTGAATACATTAAAGGCGCTGGCTAACATGGGATACAAGCACGTTGAACATGCCAACTACATAAACCGGAAGTTTTATGGCTGGACTGCCTCAGAATTTAAAAAGGTACTTGACGACCTTGGTTTAAAAATGCCAAGTGGTCATACCGTGATGAGCTCCAAGCATTGGGATGATTCCAAAAAAGATTTTACTGATGCATGGAAATACACAGTGGAAGATGCAGCAACGGTTGGTCAAATGTTTGTGATCAGTCCTTCAATGGAAACCACCACAAGAAGAAATGCAAGTGCACTGAAAGCCTTTATGGAAGTCTTCAATAAATCAGGTGAACTCTGTAAAAAGCATGGAATGAAATTTGGTTACCACAACCATGACTTTGAATTCAGTGAACAACTTGAAGGCAAGTCATTGTATGATATTATACTTGGTGAAACTGATCCGAACATGGTGATGCAGCAGTTGGATATTGGAAACATGATCAATGGTGGCGCGAAAGCCCTCGACATCATGCAAAAATATCCGGGCAGATTCGAATCCATGCACGTGAAAGATGAAATTCTTTCCAGCAGTGGTCATGAAAAATTCGAATCAACCATTTTGGGCGTAGGAACCGTTCCAGTAAAAGAAATCATCGATCTGGGTAAAAAATGGGGAACCAAGCATTTTATCATTGAGCAAGAATCTTATCAGGGAAAACAACCTCTTGATTGTGTCAAAGAAGATTTGGCCATCATGAAAAAATGGGGTTATTAAAAAAATAAAAACCGGATGAATGCATCCGGTTTTTTTATGTCAAATTTTTCCCATCCACAACGCCCCACCAACACTTTGTTCTCTGGCACCGGTGACAGTATTTAAAACAGTTGCTTCCTCTCGCCACCTTAGTATACCTAACAAGGCCATGATTACAGCCTCTTTATATTCTACTGTTTGACGGTCGGGCACTTCAATGTGAATATTTACAGGATCTAAGTAGAATTTCAATCGTTCAATCAAATAACTGTTCAAAGCTCCGCCTCCAGTCACCAGCATTTTTTCTATCATTGGTGCAAAACCCCGTTTGCGATTAAGCTGTTGAACTGCTTCGGAGACCTGCATGGCGATATGCTCCACATATGTACACAATGCATCTCTGATGTCGAGCTTAAAAGATCTGATCAAAGGCAAAATGACATCTGTTCCGAATTCGTTTGCAAGCGATTTTGGAAAAGTTTGCCAATAGTACTCTTGCGCATTCAGCTGATCCAACAGACCCTCAATAATATTTCCTTTTCGTGCAAGAGCACCTTCATCATCAAAAGGTTTTCCAATATCATTGGCCAAGAGATTCATCACACGGTTAGCAGGACAAACATCAAATGCATCATAGGTATTTTCGCCACGGAATGAAATGTTTGCGATGCCGCCAATGTTTAAAAAATATTTATACCCGGGATAAAGCACCAATTCACCCATCGGAACAATCGGCGCTCCTTGTCCACCCATCGCAACATCCATCGTCCTCAAATCACTTACCACAGGCAGAGATGTCTCTGCTGCAATGAATGCACCATTCCCAATTTGCGTTGTGTAATGTGGAGGATGGTGAAAAACAGTATGCCCATGAGATACAATCAATCCAACTTTATAGTGAAGTTGATTGGAGGAAATAAATGCATTGATTTGTGTTCCTATATATCTGCCAAATTTTGCATCCAATGCTGCCAAATCTTTTGCACTCATCAAAGGTGCCTGTTGCAGTTCTTCCTGCAAATCTCTTTCGAATGGCAAACATGCTGCATTCAAAACCTGATAATTCCATTTCCCGCCTTTTTCCTCCAACTCAACAAATACTATATCAAGTCCATCCAAAGAACTTCCACTCATCAAACCAATAGCCTTATAAACCATCTTAATTGTATAAATTTGTAACAGCTCCGAAATTAAACATTTATGGTAATTAATATCAGCCAACAGCACTCCCTCGTAAACAATTGGATCAATGAATTAAGGGATGTAAATGTTCAGCAAGACAGGCTTCGATTCAGAAGAAATATTGAAAGAATCGGAGAAATCATTGCCTATGAAATCAGCAAGAAACTGCCCTGGATAGAAAAAAATATCACCACGCCACTGGGAGTTTCCAAATCAAAAGCATTGGCATCGCAACCTGTGTTGGCAACCATTCTAAGAGCAGGGCTCCCGCTTCACCAAGGCATGCTGAATTATTTTGACAAAGCCGATAATGCCTTTATAGCCGCATATAGAAAACATCACCGTGACGGCAGTTTTGAAATAAACCTGGAATATTTATCCTCTCCGAATTTAGAAGGAAGAGTACTTATTCTGTGCGACCCAATGTTGGCGACAGGTGCATCATTGGTAAAAACCATTGAATTTTTAAAACAGCAAGGAAATATTGCTGAAATACATGTTGCATGTGTCATTGCCTGTACTGAAGGAATTGATTTTTTAAGAAGACATGAACCGCAAGTATCAATTTGGTGTGGCGATATTGATGATGAGCTAACAGCAAAAGGGTATATCGTTCCAGGATTGGGCGATGCAGGAGATTTGGCATTTGGCGAAAAAACGCAATCCTGATTCGGTAAAACTACATGTGCAAGATCAACGGAAAAAGATAATAAGTTACCAAAACGATCAGTAAAATTGAAACAAGGTTCATTATAAAACCTGCTTTGATCATATCCGATATCTTGATATAACCACTAGAAAAAACAATCGCATTTGGTGGTGTTCCCATCGGCAACATTGATGCACAACTGGCTGCCAATGTCATGGGTATACCCAGTAAAAATGGATTGATTCCCATCAGTTCAGCTATTATGGTAACGACTGGTGCAAACACAATGACTTGCGCTACATTGCTCATCACTTCACTCAAGAAAATTGAAACAACCGTTACAATCAGAATCATCCAAAAAAGAGAAGAACCTGCATTACCAGACAATCCGTTTCCGATCAATTGTATAATTCCAGATTTTTCAAGCGCAGCTGCCAATGTGATTCCACCTCCAAATAACAACAAAATCCCCCAGGCCATTTTTGTGGTATCATTCCAAACCAATAATCTTTCATGCGGTTTATGTTTATTGCCTGATGGTACTATAAACATTAAGACTGCACCAAAAATGGCAATCATATTATCATCTAGTTTAATCAAATGCAACTGATTGATTAAACTTCTTGTGATCCAAAGCAGGGCAGTTAATGTAAAAATCACCAATACTCTTTTCTCTGGCTTGGACATGGGGCCCAATTCTTTCATATCTTTTGTGATCATGTCTTCAAAAACATGATTCTTTTTCAAGTGATTCGGAAAAATAAAAATCAAGACAAAAAACAAAATGAACAAAAGCAATATTGCGATAGGCATTGCAACAACAATCCAATCAATAAATGAAATATCATAATGATATTTTTTACTGATGTATGTAACATAGGCAACATTGGGAGGAGTACCTATGATCGTAGCAATGCCTCCAAGATTTGATGCATATGCTATTGAGAGCATCATTGCAAGAGCAAAATTCTTTTTTGATTTCTCGGATTCATTCATTTCAAATACAACAGAAATCACTGAGGCTGCGATGGGATACATCATCATAGTAGTGGCAGTATTGCTCAACCACATGCTTATAAAACCAGTTGATAAAATAAATCCTAACAAAATTTTATTGCCACTGGTTCCAGTCAAAGCAACAATATTCAATGCAATTCTCTTGTGTAAACCCCATTTTTCAATCCCGAGTCCAATTAAAAACCCACCCATGAAAAGAAAAATCACTTCATTTGAATATGGAGCTGCTGTTTCTGCAACTGTAGAAATTCCCATTAGAGGAAAAAGAAACAAGGGAACCAAGGCAACAACAGGCATCGGCATCGCTTCCGATATCCACCAAAAAATCATCAAGACAGCAACGGAAAGAACCTTGATTGAAATCGTATCCATCTTAAATGGATTTAAGATCAAGACACCTATAAATAAGAGTACCCCACCGAAGATTTTAATCAAGTCGATTTGCTGAGTCAATTTCAACGTTAAACTTTTGAATTTAGCCATCAGGAAGATTTCTCTAAAGTTAATCCATCGAGAATTGAGTTACCATGTCCAAATTCACCATTAATCAGTATTTTGCCCTTCATCACCTTTTATGTTGAGGGATTTCATCATATCTATACAGTCCTATTTCAAAGCACATGAGCTTATTAAAACACATAAGCTATGGAAATGGATTGTTATTCCAGGAGTCATATATGCCTGCCTTTTTGGTGTCAGTATGTACTTTTTTTCAAAATCAGCCAATGCGGTGATTGAATGGCTTACCATTGAAACAGGTCTCCAAAAATGGCTGAATACCCTTGATCAGAGTTGGATAGGATTTTTATTTACTATTGGAGGTATTATCATTTGGATCCTTCTCATGCTTTTGTATTTTTCTCTTTTTAAATACATCTGGCTCATTTTAGGAGCACCTGTATTTTCTTTTCTGTCTCAGAGAACCATGTCAATCTTAGACAATACTCCCATGCCCGTTACGCCTCACCATTATTTTGAACAGATCATAGATGGGATTAAGAAAGCAGCGCGGAATACACTCTGGCAAACAATCTATGTAATTACTATTATATTCATTTCATTGTTACCCCTGTTTGGTTGGGTAACACCGCTCCTGGCTGGACTTGTAGAATGCTATTTCTATGGATTTTCAATGCTAAACTATTCTTTCGAGAAATATAAATCAAGCAGTTTCAGCAGCTCGACTTTCATAAACCAACATAGAGGCTTGGCCATCGGAAATGGAATGGTATTTTACCTGATGCACAGTATCATTTTTGTTGGCTGGATATTCGCACCTTCTTATGCAGTCATTGCTGCTACCATTACCATGCATGAAGTAAAAAAGCAAAAAAGATGAGCAAGGCGAAAGTCATCCTGATACCCATCAGCATCAGCGAAGAAGGAACAGAAGCATTGCCCCAATACATTGAGAAGTACCTCAATGAATGCCATGTATTCTTTGTTGAAAACATCAGAACTGCAAGAAGGGCCTTTAAAAAAATCAACAAGCAATTTGATATAGATAGCAGGGCATGGTATGAAATCGGTAAAAAAGAGGAAGAACTTGCACAAGAGTTTGCAAAAGCTATCAAAGAAGGCAAAACAATAGGCATTGCAAGTGAATCTGGATGTCCTGGCATTGCAGATCCTGGACATTATTTAATTTCTATCGCACAAAAAAACAATGTAGATATAAAACCACTGGTGGGGCCCAGCAGTATTTTGCTGACACTCATGGCCAGTGGCATGAACGGTCAGCATTTTACATTCAATGGATATCTTCCCATTCAAGAAACCGAAAGAATCAAACAAATCAAATTACTTGAGTCAATGGTTATGAGAGAAGATTGCACACAACTTTTTATTGAAACCCCCTATCGCAACAACCAACTTTTTCAGTCATTGCTCAAACACCTCGACAATCAAACTGCTTTATGCATTGGATATCATGTCACAGCCGGTGATGAATGGATAAAATCCAAAACAATTGCAGAATGGAAGAAAGCTGGTGTGGAAATACTCAAACAACCAACCATGTTTGCAATAGGAAAATTATAAACCGTATTGAGCAACCAAATAAACCATTGCAGCCATAACAGTAGCACCCAGGTTTAATTCTCTTTCACTGACTGCCTCAAATACATCTGTTTTTGCATGATGAAGATCCATATAACGTTGTGAATCGGGATTCAAACCAATCAAAGCAGTTCCCAAATTCCTCAAAGGACCAATATCTGCTCCGCCCCCGCCTCGCTTGAATTCGGACGCGCCATATGGAACAAACAAAGACTGCCATTTCTCAATGGTTGCTGACTGTTTTTCATTTGCACTATACCCAAATCCGCGAGGTGTAAATCCACCTGCATCACTTTCCAAGCCCATGATAAATTTTTTACTTTCCTGTTTAGCAATTTCTGCATACTTGGTTCCGCCTCTCAAACCATTTTCTTCATTGATGAACATAACTGCTCGGATGGTTCTTTTGGGCTTTATTCCAAGCGCTTTAAGTGCACGAATTATTTCTATGCTTTGCACACAGCCAGTGCCATCATCATGTGCTCCTTCCGCAAGATCCCAACTATCCAAGTGCCCACCAACTGTGATAACTTCATCCGGAAATTCTGACCCTCGGATTTCACCAACAACATTAAATGAAGGTGCATCTTCGAGCATTTGACAATTTGTTTTAATGTAAACAGACTTTACTTTTTTATCTGATATCAGTATGCTCAATTCAACTGCTCCATTTGTGCTGATGGCTACAGCAGGAATTTTTGGCTTACCTTCTTCATAACGGGTAGCACCTGTATGCGGATGATCATCCAATACCGGGGAAAGCGTTCTCACAATAACCCCTATTGCTCCAAGTGCGGCAGCACGAGATGGACCAGCACCGCGGTATACACCAGCTTCACCATAGGCTTGAAATGTGTTGATATACCTTGGATCCATTCTGTAATTATAAAAAACGATTTTGCCTTTTACATTTTCAGTACCCAATTTTTCCAGCTCCTGAAAATTTTTTACTTCGACGATTTCTGCAGTAATTCCATTGGCTGGAGTACCTACTGCATTTCCCAAAGCAACTATGTTCAGATCAATTTTTTTTCCATCCACCAAAGTAGCCTTTCCGATTTCTTTATCTCCCCTAACCCAATGAGGAACCATGCATGGCTGAAGCATAACAGTATCCGCTCCTGCCTCTCTCAACATTCGCGCAGTTTGCTCAACTGCCAGAGCCGCACCAGCAGATCCAGAAAGTCTTGGCCCCACTTTCTTACAGAGGTATTTTAGATTGCTGTAAGCTGTTCCATTCATGAAAATTTCATCTGAAATTTTTTTGATCATCAATGAATCGGATGATTGTCCAAAACCCTGAAAGATGATCATTAATAAGAAGGAAACAAGTGGAATTATTCTTTTCATACCAATAGATTTTACTGGCTAAGCTAACCAATTTTGATATTATTCAGAAAGCCGATAATTGAATCTGAACCTTTAATGGTAACTTTATATCCCATCAGTTAACAATGAACATAGGAATTGTCTGTTACCCTACATTTGGAGGAAGTGGTGTATTGGCCACTGAACTAGGAAAAGCACTTGCTGACAAAGGCTATGGAATTCATTTTATTACCTATCAGCAACCAGTTAGACTAACAGGTTTCAGCGCCAATATATTTTACCACGAGGTAAGGGTTCCCTCTTATCCTCTTTTTGACTTTCCTCCTTATGAAACTGCCTTGGCAAGTACGTTGGTGGATGTTGTTAAAAACAACAATGTAGATCTACTGCATGTTCATTATGCAATCCCTCATGCCTCTGCAGCATTTATGGCCAAACAGATATTGGCAGATGAAAAAATTAATGTCCCATTCATTACCACCCTTCATGGCACAGACATCACATTGGTTGGCAGAGACAAAACCTATGCACCCGTTGTAACTTTCTCCCTCAATAAAAGTGATGCCATCACTGCTGTTTCAGACAATCTTAGAAAAGAAACGCTGGAGCATTTCAATATCCAAAAAGAAATTTCAGTCATTCACAATTTCGTCGATATCACAAGGTTTGCTGTAAAACCAATGGATGTTTTCAAAAAAGTAATTGCTCCCAATGGAGAGAAAGTCATTCTGCATGCATCCAATTTTAGAAAGGTGAAAAGAATTGCTGACGTGATTTATACTTTCAATAAAATTCAAAAAGCAATTCCTTCAAAATTATTGCTGGTAGGTGATGGACCAGAACGCCATATGGCTGAAGAACTTTGCAGGGAGCTTGGAATTTTCGAAGAAACCCGGTTTGTTGGTAAACAACAAGACATGGAAGATATTTATGCAATAGCAGACTTGTTCTTGCTTCCTTCAGAATATGAAAGTTTTGGCTTAGCTGCACTAGAAGCCATGGCTGCTGGAACCCCGGTTGTTGCTACCAATGCAGGAGGCATACCAGAAATTATTACGCACAACAAAAATGGATTCTTGAGCGAAATCGGTGATGTAGAAAGTATGAGCCAGCACGCTATTTCACTGCTTGGAAACGACAATATGTTGAAGGCATTTAGTTCTGCTGCAAGAAAACAAGCAGAAACGTTTGATATTCATAACATCGTGCCTCAATATGAGTCACTCTATGAAAAAGTCTTGAAAAGTAATCGTTAACGGTTTTTCAACCAATCTTCCGGATCAACAAACTTTGATTCGATGTTTACCACGAAGATGATTTCACCATCCCCATCATCATTTTGTGCTGCCTTGCCTATGGCTTGTCCCATTTTGACAGATGCACCCTTTGCAACATTTACAGTCGATAGATTATAGTATGTCGTAAAATATTTTCCATGTTTGATAGTAACAGCCTGGCTTCCGGCTACATCATACACTGTTGTGACTGTTCCATCAAATACTGCCTTTACATTGGTACCAGGGACGGTTTGAATGGTGAGCCCGATATTGTCTTCAATAATGGATGTACCCTCAATTTTCTGTCTTCCAAATCCAGCCGTAACTGTTGCTTTATCTACAGGCCAGGGCAGGTTACCACGGTTGTTTTCAAAACCAACTGAAACCCTTGTTACTTCTGGTGTGTTCTCCAATACATTCACTTTACGTGCAACGGCAGTCGATGCATTGGTTGCGGTTGATGATTTTATCTCAACAGGCTTTGATGTAGATACTGTTGCTGCAGCTTTCTTTGCATCTTCTTCGGCTTTTTTTCTTGCTGCTTCAATCTCTCGTTTTACAATTGCAGCAATTGAACTTTGAAGACTTCGCTCGATTTTTCTCTTGGCCGCCATTTCTTTTTCAATTTCTTTTTCGCGCGACTTAAGCTTTGTTACAAACTGATTTTTCTCCTTTTTCTCTCCCTCCAATATTTCTTTCTGCTTATTCTGCTCCAAGAGCACCTTTCCCTTTTCCTTTTTATCCTGTGTCAGTGTATTGATTTTGACCGATAAATCTTTTTGCGTTCGGTTGATATTCCCAACCTGTTCATCCCTGTACTGTCTGTATGTTTTTAAATAACTGACCCTCCTCACTGCATCATTGAAACTGGTTGCAGAAAAAATGAAATTCATCATGTCGTAACTGCTCCTATTCTTATACGCATATTCAATGGTTCGGGCGTATTGTTTTTTCAGGGTATCCAATTCTTTTTGAAGTCTATAAATCTCACGGTTATCGTTGAAAATTGTATTATCAATCATCCTCATTTCGTCATTCAGGTTATCAATGACTGCATAACGGCTTTTGAGTTTTCGTTCTATCAACTTCAATTGAGAAAGTCCGGCTTTCTTGTCTTTTGAAATTTCAGATTGTGCTTTTTGAAGCTCTTGAATCTCCTGCTGAATTTCTTTTCTGCGCTTTTCAAGTTCTTCTCTTGTTTGAGAAAAGACAAACATAGAGCAGCTTGAAAATATTATTAGGAAAAAAATGAATTTCAGATTTAAAGCCATAATTATCTACTATTTTCCGAAGATGTCAATTAACATCCAAAGAATAAGTTAATCTTTTATTTTATAGTTTTTAGGAATGCTAAATGGAAAACTGAGTGGCTTATCAAATTCAACCTGTTTAAAATCCAGTACAATTTGAATCTGCGTTTTTTCTGCCAAATCTATCTTTCGCTGCTCTGCAAAAATCCTTTCACCAACTGATATGTAACCAGCATAAGCAAGGCTTGCTGTTCTGCTTCTTGTTACATCAATGTCATCCAATTTACTGAACAATACATTCAAATCGTTTCTGCTGACAGTCAGAAAATTTTTAAAAGCCTCTCCAATTGTTGAGAAAGAGAGGGTTTCAGATTTTTCAGTAAAAGCAATTGCCTCCTTGTCCAAATAAATAGGATTACCGAGAATAAGGTTTTCCAATGTCTGATAATCAAAGGGTACTTTGGTAATAACTTGTAAATATGAAAAAGGCTTTCGCTGAACTGTCTTATTTAACTTATCCAGAATAATTATGCTGTCTGGACGAATCAATACACGAAATGCCTCGATGTTCAAAGCAGCCACAATTGAAATCCACATGGCACTGTCTTTTTGCATTCTGAAAAAAGTATTGAAATCAAACTTCCTGTTCTTGTCGTCGTTGTAGTCAACTTTTATTTTAGAAGAAAAAGTTTTAAACTGAATCTGTCTCTCTCTGATTTTTTGCATGGTTGCCCTTACAAATTTTGCAGAGTCTGAATCATAGGGATTGATTACCGTAACAACACTGTCTTTAACCGAGATAACATTTGTCAGTTTGCGTGTCGACCTGCATGAGGCGAGCAAGATTAAACTGCAAATAATGATGAAGACTGATCTCATGTTCATTAATTTTTACCTGTATGCCCAAACCCACCTGTATTCCTTTCTGTCGAATCAATTTGATCGACTTGCAACCATTCTATTTGATCTACTTTTTGAAAAACCATCTGTGCAATACGATCTCCATTTTCAATGGTTTGAACTTCGTTTGATAAATTGATCAGGATCACTTTGATTTCACCTCTATAATCTGCATCGATGGTACCTGGAGAATTCAAGCAAGTCATTCCCTGCTTAATGGCGAGGCCGCTTCTAGGTCTAATTTGTGCTTCAAATCCTTTTGGAATTTCCAGGAACAAGCCAGTTGGAACCAAAACTCGTTCGAGCGGAGAGATGGAAATTTTTTCTTCGATGAAGGCCCTGATATCCATTCCAGATGCATCCTCAGTTGCATAACTTGGAAGTGGATGGTTTGATTTATTGATAATGCGAACCTTCAAAAATACTTTTTTGCAAATTTACAACTATCCATTTGAAGCCTCTCTACAGTCTTCAAATTTTCAAGCAGAATTTGGTTAATTTTTTTTCTCTAACAATACGGTAGCATATGCAACCAAACCTTCTTCCCTACCCACAAAACCCATTTTTTCTGTGGTGGTGGCTTTCACCGAAACATCTTCATCAGAAATTTTTAAAATGGAAGCTATACAATGTTGCATGGAAGCAACATGCGGTTTGATTTTTGGAGCCTCTAAACAAAGTGAGCTGTCAACATTAACTACCCTGTATCCTTTCTTGGTGATCAGCTCAAAGGTTTTTGAAAGCAGTATTTTACTGTCAATATTTTTATACGCTGGATCAGTATCCGGAAAATGCATGCCGATGTCTCCCAACGAGAGCGCACCTAAAAGAGCATCGCAGATGGCATGCAAGAGAACATCTGCATCACTGTGTCCTTTTGCTCCTTTATGATGCGCAATCTTTATGCCACCAATCCACAAATCCCTTTCTTCCACCAATTGATGGAAATCTATGCCAAATCCAATTCTGAAAGACATCCGCTATTTTTTATAAAAATACTGAAAACAATTTGGAGTGATCATCAGTCTTCAAGCGGACCCAAATTGAACAACAAACTGAAGCGGATGGTATTGGAGAGTGGGTTTCGATTAACACCCGTTCCGGATGGAATCAAATAAGAGAGATTGATGTCGAGGTTATTGTACCTAAATCCTGCCCCCATTGAAAAATATTGTCGATTCCCTTTGTTCTTATTTTCATAAAAATAACCAGCCCTAAATGCAAACTGTTCGTTGTAAACGAACTCACCTCCCAACGAGAGTGCATACTCTTTTAATTCTTCAGAAAAACCGCCTGGTGCATCACCAAACGAAGAGAACCAGCTTCCAACCACTCCCTTAGAACGATAACTGACCATCCCTGCACTATCACCCAATAATGGCGGAGTTGGAACCATCAACTTATGAATGTCCATTCCAAAAGACAGCTTGTTCACCTCATTGCTTAGAATGGTATACATCGCACCCAATGTCATGTTCGCAGGAATAAAATCTCGTTGTGTTGCATCTCCTGTATAACTGATCTTAGAACCCAGGTTGGATAGAGAAAGTCCGGCTGAAAGCCCTGTACCATCTTCTGCATTCGCTACATAGTAAAGTCCCAAATCTCCTGAAACGGCATTGCCAGGTTTATATGAAACACCCCCAATTTGAGCGTTGGCCAATGCTGAGTTGATATACCTCAATGCAATGCCTAAACTCAATTGATCAGATAACTTTCTTGAATATGCAAAATCCAATCCAAGTTCCCTTGGTCTTCCCGTTCCAAGAGAATTTCCATAGTTATCAGTAAACTCAATATTTCCCAAATTAAAATATCGAAGCGACCCAGATATGGCCTGGGTTTCATCCAATTTTTTATACCCTGCCACTGATGCTAGAAATACATCATTCAAGCCAAGATCTTTCAACCATGGAGTATATGTCAATCCAATACCGGAATTATTTTTTGCGAAAGGATATTTGGCAACATTGTAAAACTGCGCATTGGCATCTGGAATGGTTGCAACGCCCAGATCACCCATGCCACCGGATCTTGCATCAGGAGAGATTCTTAAAAAAGGTACAGCACTGGTTACCACATTGATCGTACTTTGTGCATGTAGGGTGTGGATTTGAAAGAATACCAGACCACCAACAATTACCTTGAGCGTATTTCTCATGGTTGATTTCATTAATAAGTAAGGAAAAAATTTGGGTAGAGATCGTACTATATGTGGTGGTTTATACTGGTAAAAGTAAGCATTTCCCGATTAAAGCTTCATGAGCTTTAGCATTTTTGAGTCGATTTTTCCCTCTTTTGAACGCAGTGTCAATCTCGCTATATACACCCCACTTTGCACATTTGCCCCCAATTGGTTTTTACCATCCCATTCAAACTGCATTGTAAACGAACCAGTTTGATTTATTGATTGATCAATTCGTCTTACTCCTTTACCATTGGTATCAAAAACCTCCAACACACAATTGTATCCAAGTGATGAGAGATTTAATGCTGCATTGAGATGAATGATAGCATTAAATGGATTTGGGAAACCAGTGAAAAATCCAATGGCACTTGTTTTTTCTGAGGATACAAAAAAATCAAGCTTTTTTGTTGTGGAGTTGTTGAATACATCCCAGACCTTGATCTGAAGTGAATGCTTCCCTTCCTTCAATCCGGAAAAAGGATATCGAATCATTCCTTTTCCACTGGAGGTAGGTTGGTAGAATTCATTTAGAATGATCGCCTGTGCATACTGCTCATCCAGCACAGCAGTGATTTCATGACCGATTGAAGCTGTAGAAAGATTAATGCCCGCAGGATCCGACAACTGAACATACAGCAACGTGTTCTTTCCTACTTCATCTCCATTTTTAAATGTAATGGTATCCAAATAAGCTTCAAGATCAGGTCCCGATAAATCTCCTGCAGCAGTTCCAATTCCACCAACCATAAATGATTGATCAACTCCACTGGCATCAATGGTTCCATTTTCAGCATAATACACCAACTTCCCTTTTCCGAATGAATAATTGATATCTTTTGGCACTGTAAAAACAAAACTGAATTTTCCTGCTTCAACCTTTGCAATCCCTTTGTACAAAATATTATCATAGTTGCTGAAAGATGCCACTTTGCTTTCAGGATCATTTGCAAGGGTCTTTATCTCACTTGCTTTATCATACAGCACGGGATATATATTTCCATTGAAGTTTGACAGAATACTTCCATCAGGTGATAAAACCTCCCCCGTCACAACATATTTATTCAATGCCTTTACAGTATCTGCAATAGAAGACGTTCCTTCTATTGAAATGGATTTTGTCTTGACCTGGTTATCTGGCATGGCCAGCTTAAGTGCAGGATCTGCCAACAAGGTGAATTTTCGTGCATTGATATAATCGGTGCTGTTGGAATAAGTATTGTTTTTTGCATTTTGAATTGCTCTTCCCAAAGTTGGATATATATTGGTGGAAGAACGGGTAGTAAGAGAAGAAAGAAATGCATTGTTCATTTCACGATTGCTTGACGCGAACACCAAACGGGTTGTTGTCACCATCCCAATAGCACCTGTATTCCTGCCAACCAGCAAATCTTCGCCCAAAGAAAATTGAGATTGATCATCGAATGGAGCAAAATCACATGTTGCAGTGATAAAAAAACTCAATCTGTTCTCGTTTTTCCATTGAGACAACAACTCTTTATCCAATACAACTTCATATGCAAGCCTTGTGCTGTTTCCATGACCACTATAATTCCAAATCAGTGTTCCATTGTTGATATCTTTCAACACCTCTTTGTTTACTTCAGGATATCTGCTGCCTCCAGCATTGCTTTCCTGTTTGAAAGCATCGAGGTATATTTTATTTTCCTGCAACTGTGGAGCAGATGATTGTATGAGGGAAGCATGGAGTTCTGCATCTTCAACATGCAGGTTGTAATCTTCGTCATCTGCAACAAGAGTCATGTTATTTCTCCATGAACCTATTGAAGTATTGCTGGTATACCGAATGATTTTATCTATTGTACGTTTAGCCTGTTCCAAAGATCTTACAGGAAGTCTTCCTATACCCAAATCAAGCAATGGTGCAGGTTTGTTTTGGGTGATGCTCTCAAAATCATCGAGGATGGCAAAATAATCATCTGTAACATAACTTAATAATGGATCAATTGATTCATCCGTTTGATAAGAGGGCACCAAACTGTTTTTGCTTCCGATTTTTTCCTTCACTTTATATGATGCACTCCCAAAGAGCAGAATATATGATGGCTTTACACCATTGTTGGTGCGGGATCTGTCGTACAACATTTTAAGAAAATTTCTGATCGCAGTAGGATCCGGACTGCCTGATGAAAATTCATTATAGATTTGATCAACATCAACAACAAGCGTTGAAATTCCATCATGTTTGACATGGTATTCCCTGAGTCGATTTGCTTGTTCAATAAATGTTTTTTCTGTAACGATAACCAGTTCAGCAGCTGAAAGCTGATGGAGGTTTTGGCTTGAAATTTTTCCTACAATGGTTGCATTTTTTGCTTTTGTTGGATCGAAAGCTATAAACTCATTTTGAGCAGTTACACTATCAATAAACCCAATGCCATTGGGTGATGAAGTTGTTTTTATTTTCTGTGGAAGATTAAAGTTGCTGATGTCCCAAACAGCATATGTACTGGATGCATTTATAATACTAAAATCAACTGCCGTTGTTGATGCAATATTTTTTAACCTGAATTGCAACTGAGTTTGTCCGAGCATGTCCAGCTTGCGTTTGAAGTGAATTTCAAAACAGTCGAGCCATGATCCTGCATTGATACTTCCGCCGTTGTGTTGATATGTGATGGTTAAGCCATTTCCGGTTAGCATTCCTTTTCCGCTCATTAAACTTTCACTTGCCACTGGTGAAATCAAACTTCCTGGAATGGGACTCGTGAGGTGTTCGAAAAGTTTTTTCCCGTTCACGGAAACTGCTATGGAATTGGACTTTTCTGCACTGCTTCCAATGACCTTGCTTTTCAAATAAAACAATTCACCACTTGCTGCACTAGGGATATTCAAGTTGAAATCCCGCGAGGCAATATATCCAGGTTGATTACTAAAATATTCACCATACCACTCCTTTCCACTTTTCAGAAAATTAATACTGTCCAACTCATGATGAATATGTTCATCAAACATGTCGATTGATTTTCCCGTGGATGGAGCAATCGTTTTTTGCACCATTCGTTTACCTACAGCAGTTCCAATTTGTAAAAAGTAAAACGTCTGGTCGCTGTATGGGTTTTTCTTAAACTGGAATCCCATCTCGGATGTATCTCTGATCCAGTGATGCGGACCCGGAGTGTAAAAAAGAATATAATCAGCTCCATCAAAATTCCCATCCCCCCCATCATAGATTTCTATTGCATTTTCCTGTAAATCATCTGTAACTGGATCTGCATTGGACTCAGGGAGCACCCTCCCCCCGTTACCAAAAAGACGGATTTGAGCGGATGAGATTGTTCCCGAAAAACCAGCCAGTTTGAGATCGCTGGCAGCTAGCTTGTAAACCCCTGATGACTCTACAGATATCTTCAGCCAGTCGCCAGCAGATAAAACAGAAGAATTAGCATATTTTCTCTGCCCGAAGGAAAGAAAGAACATCCCCGTGAGGGTCAGAAAAATGAGGCATTTCTTCATAATGGGGTGTTAACAAATTTAGCATTTACTAAACATAATAATTCTCACAATTCATTGATTTGATTTTATTTAACACTTAAATTTGTTACCTGTGCCCTCTAGGAATTTAGGGTGCATCCTTCTTAAAATCAACGTATGAGGAATTTTTTGTACTTGTCAGCTATTGCCATTCTGTTTACTGCATGTAAAGGCGGTGGTCTGTTTTCAAAAAAGAAATTTCAAAAATCAACCACAACCGGTTGGAACTATAACGACAAATCCATGGGTGGATTTCAAAAATCCAAAATTGTAGAACAGGCAACAGGCCCAGGTCTGCAATTTATCCAAGGAGGTACTTTCACCATGGGTGCAACTGACGAAGATGTGATGGGCGACTGGAACAATGTGCCACGTCGTGTTACTGTTTCCTCTTTCTATATCGATAAAACAGAAGTTGCCAACATCCATTACCGTGAATACCTGCATTGGATTGAAAAAACTTTTGATGATCCAATGTATGAGAAAGTAGTAAATGCTGCCAAACCCGACACACTGGTTTGGAGAAAAGCACTGTCTGCAAACGAGCCATTGGTTGAAAATTATTTCAGACATCCGTCTTACAATGAATATCCTGTTGTTGGAGTAAGCTGGAGGCAGGCAAGTGATTATTGTATTTGGAGAAGCAATCGTGTAAATGAACTCATTCTTGTTCAAAGAGGGCTGGCCAATCCAAATCAACTCAAAACCATACAAGGTCAAGCTGAAGAAAACTTTACCACCAAATCATATCTCTTAGGCGTTTATTCTCCTCAACCTGCAAAGCCTCAAAAAAAACCTGAACTGGTTGATGAGAATGGCAGACCTCGTAATTACGCAACCATCGAAGATGGTATTCTTTTACCCGACTATCGTCTTCCAACCGAAGCTGAATGGGAATATGCTGCAATGGGATACATCAGTCAAAATCCAAACGTAAAAACCAAAGAAGGAAAAAGAGGCGAAGAGCTTTTCATGAACAGACAAGTTTATACTTGGGCCAAAAACGTAAATGGTTTGCGCGACAGTAGGTTGGGAAGCTGGCAGGGTAAATACATGGCTAATTTCAAAAGAGGAGCCGGAGATTATATGGGCGTTGCAGGAGGATTGAACGACAATGCTTCAGTAACAGGACCGATTACTTCATTCTTTCCGAACTCATTTGGACTATATAACATGTCTGGAAACGTAAACGAATGGGTGGCAGATGTATACCGTCCGATGAACAGCAAAGACCTGGAAGATTTCAATCCGTTCAGAGGAAATCTTTTCACCAAGTTTATGAAAGACGAAAACAATGAGTACGTGAGAGATAGTTTAGGAAATGTGAAGAAAACCGTTGTATCTGACGAAGAAACCAAGAACAGAAGAAATTATCAGCGCAACAATCTCTTGAATTATGCTGATGGCGATTCATTGTCTCTCGCAAACTACAGCACTGGCTTGAACACTTTGATCAGTAACAAATCCCGTGTTTACAAAGGAGGCAGCTGGGATGACAGAGCATATTGGTTGAGTCCTGGTACAAGAAGATTCCTGGATGAAGATCAATCCAGCGCAACCATTGGTTTCAGATGTGCGATGGACAGATTTGGAAGCCAGGAAGGCAATGGATTCAAAAATGGAATGCACTTCAGCAATACAAGACAGAATTCGAGAAAGAAATAAATCAATACTTTTTAAAGCCCCTTGATGGGGCTTTTTTGTTACCTTCATGTAAACCCTATTGAATGACTTTTCCTATTATTTTTGGTATTCTTGCAGTAATCATCATTTTTGCAAGAAGACATTACAGAGCCAGGAACAACAGAGAGGATTAAGATGGAAAAATTGTACGCTTTTTTTCTTGAACACCCCTTCGTTCAAACAGATACACGTGCATTAAAAAAAGGGGAAATATTTTTCGCTTTAAAGGGTCCGAATTTCAATGGCAATCAATATGCCATGTCAGCACTTGAAAATGGTGCCGCAGGTGTTGTTGTAGATGAGCCAATTGGCATTGAGGGTGAAAACATCTTTAAAGTAGATGATGTGCTAACAAACCTTCAACAACTTGCGCTTCATCATCGCAAACAATTCAAGATTCCTTTCATTGCCATCACGGGGAGCAATGGAAAAACAACAACAAAAGAATTGATTCACGCGGTTTTATCATCATCCTACAAAACCTATACCACAAAAGGAAATCTGAACAATCATATTGGAATTCCACTCACCCTTCTATCCATTAAACAAGACGCCGAAATGGCAATCATAGAGATGGGTGCAAATCATCAAAAAGAAATTGAAGCATATTGTAAATACGTTCTGCCAACGCATGGTCTCATCAACAATTGCGGCAAATCACATCTGGAAGGTTTTGGAGGGGTTGAAGGGGTGAGAAAAGGAAAGGGCGAGCTATATGATTTCATCGCATCAGATAATGGAATTGCATTTGTAAACAGCGACCTCGACTATCTGATGACGATGTCTGAAAAGATCAAACAAAAAGTGTATTACGGAAATCAATTAGGCAGCTTCAAAACAACAATTTTTCAAAATGACCCTTTGCTGGTGGTTGAAGTAACTCATCCTTCAATCCGTCAGCAAAAAATATTTACAAGGTTGGTTGGCGAATACAACAAGCCAAACATTGAAGCAGCGATTTGCATTGGAGATTATTTCAACATTCCATTTGATACCATCCGAAATGCAATTGAATCATATACTCCCAGCAATGCAAGGTCTCAGTTGATGGAGAAGGGATCCAATTCAATTATTCTTGATGCCTACAATGCCAATCCCAACAGCATGCAGGCGGCATTGGAAAATTTTTCTAAACATGCTGCAAGCAATAAAATCATCATGATAGGAGGAATGATGGAATTGGGCGTAGACTCATTGAAAGAGCATCAACAAATTGTTGAACAAATAAAAAAAATACAATTCAAACAAGTTATATTGGTTGGCGGTGATTTTGAAAAGACAACCCATCCGTTTACTTATTTTAAAAATTCGGATGATGCCATGCAATGGCTGAAAGACCATCGCCCAGAAAACAGTACGATTCTTATAAAAGGATCTAGAAGCATGAAAATGGAAAAACTCTTGGAAGTATTGTAATGCGACTTTTATCACATCTACTCAATAATAGAAGCCATACCTTGCAGACCATTCTTATAAAAGATGAAAAATTCATACCTGTTCAGTGTATTAAATAATAAATGCCCCCGCTGCCGCAAGGGAAATATTTTTAGTTCAAGCAATGCATATAAGTTAAAAGAAACTACCAAAATGAAGGAACGTTGTGATGTTTGCGGACAACCTACTGAAATAGAAGTTGGATTTTATTATGGCACTGGATATGTCAGTTATGCATTGTCGGTAGCTTTTAGCGTTGCCACATTTATTGCATGGTGGGTACTGATTGGGTTTTCTCTCGATGATACAAGATTTTTTTGGTGGATGGGAACCAATGCAGTGCTGATGATTGTTTTGCAACCGTTGTTCATGCGACTTTCACGAAGTCTTTGGCTTTCTTGGTTTGTAAAATATGACAAGGAATGGAAAAACAACCCATTGGAATCCTTTGAAAGGATCGTTCCCAATCAAGAGGGATAAGATGCTAAAAAGTCCGATATTTGCTGCTCTTAAACAATGATTTATGGGAAAATACAGAGCAGGTGTATTACACGGTGAAGAATTAAAAGCGCTTTATCAAGATGCTAAACAACATCAGTTTGCATTACCGGCTGTAAATACAACAGGCACAGATACCATCAATGCAACACTTGAAGCAGCAGCTGCTGTTAATTCTCCTGTGATTGTACAATTCTCCAATGGAGGAGCACAATTTATAGCAGGAAAAGGAATGCCCAATGATCAATTACAAGCCAATATTTCTGGGGCTATCTCAGGTGCATTACACATTCACAATGTTGCAAAATATTATGGTGTTCCTGTAGTACTTCATACAGACCATGCTGCAAAAAAATGGTTGCCATGGATCAGCGCATTGATTGATGCAGGAGAACAATACAAAAAAGAAAAAGGTCAGCCACTATTCAGTTCGCATATGCTCGACTTGAGTGAAGAACCCATTGAAGAAAATATTGAAACATCTGTTCAGTTTTACAAACGCATGGCGCCATTAGGCATGGGAATTGAAATTGAATTAGGGGTTACAGGCGGTGAAGAAGATGGTGTTGACAATTCAGATGTCGAAAACGATAAATTGTATACCCAGCCGCAACATGTTGCCTATGCATATGAACACCTGGGAAAAGTTGGCGAACTATTTACAGTTGCTGCTGCATTTGGAAATGTACACGGCGTTTACAGTCCTGGTAACGTTCAACTTCGTCCGGAGATTTTAAAGAATTCACAAGACTATATTCAAAAAGAATTCAAGACTGGAGAAAAACCAGTATTCTTTGTATTCCACGGTGGAAGCGGATCTCCGCAGCATCAAATCAGAGAAGCCATTAGTTATGGCGCCATCAAAATGAACATTGATACGGATTTGCAGTGGGCATATTGGGAAGGCGTATTGAAAAATTATAAAAAGAATGAAGCCTATCTACAAGGACAATTAGGCAATCCGGAAGGAGCAGATAAACCCAACAAAAAACATTACGATCCAAGGGTTTGGTTGAGAAAAGGTCAGGAAACATTTATTGCCCGCCTCAAAACAGCATTTGAAGATTTGAATTGCATTAACCGAAATTGACAGTTGACTGTTAACTGTTAACCGTCAACTATATTTTTTGTAACGTTTACAAGGAAACTCCCCTCTTCCAGGGAATAAAATCATCTTGATTGAGTTGTACTGACTTCGGAATTATTTCACCGCTTGCAGCTTTGATGCAGTATTCCAATATTTCTTCCCCCATTTCTTGAATGGTTGAAAGCCCTTCTACAATTGGACCGCAATCGATATCAATAATATCAGGCATGCGTTGAGCGAGCTTTGTATTGGTGGATAGCTTAATGGTTGGACAAACGGGATTACCAGTTGGTGTGCCAAGTCCGGTAGTAAATAAAATCAACGTTGCTCCTGATGCAGCTTTACCTGTAGTCGCTTCTACATCATTTCCAGGAGTACAAACCAAATTTAATCCGGCTTTGGTTGCAGGTTCTGTATAATCGAGTACATCTACAACTGGAGAGCCTCCTCCTTTTTTACATGCACCAGCACTTTTGATTGCATCTGTAATTAAACCATCACGAATATTGCCAGGGGAAGGATTTGCATGAAACCCAGAACCAACTTTTTCTGCTTGTGCACTGTATGCATCCATCAGATGAATGAATTTTTCAGCAGTTGCTTGATTGGTAGAACGATCAATTAATTCCTGTTCAGCCCCGCAGAGTTCTGGAAATTCAGCAAGCAATATTTTACCATGCAGCGCCACCAACAAATCAGAAAAATATCCAACAGCAGGGTTGGCAGAAATTCCGCTGAAACCATCACTGCCGCCGCATTTCACGCCAACGGTTAATTTGTCTAAAGTAGCAGGTTTTCTTTCGAGTTGATTGATTTGAACCAATCCATCGAATGTTGATGAAATGGCATGTTTGATCAATTCTTCTTCTGACATTCCACCTTGTTGTTCAAAAACCAACAATGGTTTATCAAATGAAGGATTGCGTTTTTTAATAGCAGCTACAAAATCGTTGGATTGAAGATGTTGGCATCCAAGGCTGAGCACTGTAACTCCACCAACGTTCGGATGATCTGCATATGCAGCAAGTAGGTTTTGAAGGATTTCAGAATCCTGTCTTGTACCCCCGCATCCTCCTTGGTGATTTAAAAATTTGATGCCGTCAACATTTTTAAAAACTCTGTTGATAGTTGACGGTTGACGGTTAACTGTCAACTGTGTATCGTCAACTGTATTGCCTTGTCCCTTGTCCCTCGTCCCTCGTCCCTTGTATTGATTAACCAACCCTCTCGTAAACGAAACATATTTATCGGTTACTCCATATCCCAACTCATTTTGCATGGCTTCTCTGATCACATCGAGGTTTCTGTTTTCACAAAAAACAGTTGGAATGAAGAGCCAATAATTTGCAGTACCCACTCGTCCATCATTTCGATGATAGCCCATGAATGTTTTGTGTTTCCATTTATCTACATTGGGAGGAGTCCATTTAAATTCAACTCCTTTATAAGCATACGGGTCAGCAGCATGATGAAGATTTTGGGTTGTCATCAACCCACCGCGTTTCACTTCTTGTGTAACTTTTCCCACCAGTACACCATACATGATGATTTCGCTACCTGCAGAAAAATTGCTGGTATAAAACTTATGCTTTGCAGGAACATCTTCAATCAAAAGAAAATCTTCTCCATCAATAGAAATGATCTCATCTTTTTTAAGATCTCGCAATGCAACTACGACATTGTCTTTGGGGTGTATTTTAAGAGCAGAACGTTTCATGGTAGGCAAACAATTATAGCAGCGGAGACTGAGGGATTCGAACCCTCGATACCCTTTAGAGGTATACACACTTTCCAGGCGTGCTCCTTCAACCACTCGGACAAGTCTCCTAAGAAGGATTGCAAAAATACCTCTTTCCCTTAGAAGCTAAATATTTTTTTCGCATTGTTGGAGGTGGTCACAATCACTTCCTGCATCTCTATATTTTTTAGGGATGCAATTTTTTCTGCTACAAGTTCAATGTATGCTGGCTCATTGCGTTTGCCACGATGCGGAACAGGCGCCAAATAGGGTGCATCCGTTTCTAACACTATATTTTCTAATGGTAATATTTCAATCAACTTTGCCAAGCCTGCATTCTTATAAGTAACCACCCCTCCAATACCCAACATCCATCCCATATCAATGATTTTTCTCGCCTGCCGCTCATCACCACCAAAACAATGAAAAATACCTTTGAGGCCAACATCATTTTTTTTCTCTAGTATGTTTATACACTCATCCATCGAACTTCGCGAATGAATGACTATAGGCAACTGATGCTGCTTTGCCAACGCAATCTGTTGCTCAAATGCATCTATTTGCTGATCTTTCCATTGAGTTGAATGATAAAAATCAAGTCCGATTTCACCCACTGCATAAAATTTTTCCTTCATCAACCACTCTGCTACTAGCTTCAATTCATCTTCATAGTTCTCATCAACCGAGCATGGATGTAAACCCATCATAGGAAGACAATAACCAGATGTTTCCCTCGAGAAATTCATCATCATGTCATGTGTTTCAGAATCAATAGCCGGAAGAAAGATGCGCTCAATCCCTATAGCCTTAGAACGCTCCAGCACCAAGGATCTATCCTCCTCAAATTCAATAGCATAAAGGTGACTATGGGTATCGATCATAAAAATATTTAAAAAGTTTTTTGGGTTTATTTTTTAAAAATGTCCATAACTTTCACATAGTTTTCATAGGGTACGGATTAAACGGGTCAGCGTTTTTACGCAGACCCTTTTTGATATTCAATCGCCCCAAATCGAAGCCCTTTTTTTGTTGCTTCTTTCAATAATTCTTCCAACGCATATAACATTCTTCCTTCCGCTTTTTCTGAATCATGGAACAACACAATGGCACCTGGTTTTATATTCTCAACCACCCGCATGGCACATTGCTCTTTCGTAATATGCTGATCATAATCTGCTGATAAGACTGTCCACATGATCAACTCATATCCCTTTTCACGCAGAGCAGATGCCTGCGAAAACTTCAATCTCCCATATGGCGGACGAAATAGATTTGAATGAATCAAACTACTTGCTTTCGTCACATCATCAATATAGATTTGATTGTTTGACTTCCATCCATTCAAATGATGAAAAGAGTGGTTTCCTATGGAATGTCCGGCTACTTGAATCGACTTAAATACATCCGGATATTTTTCTACATTTTTACCAAGACAAAAAAAAGTTGCCTTTGCATTGTACTGTTTCAAAAGTGCCAGCACTTTGGGTGTAATGGTTGGATGTGGACCATCATCAAAACTGAGATAAAGAATTTTTTCATCAACAGGCAATGACCATGTTCTGTTGGGGTAAAGCATTCTCAACCATCGAGGGACAACTACAGGGAGATTCATTTTTTAATGGTTGAATGATCTGCAAAGTAAGTTTGATTCATTTCCTGAATCATATGATGTATATACTTTCCTCCAGTTCTTTTTTCTGCACTTGTTACAAAAATTGGAGGCAATTCAGTCCACCACTTTTGAAGTGCATCACCAAAAGCTTTCACATGAGCACTGACTACTTTCTGAGTTTCCTTATCAGATTTTGTAAATACAATTGAAAATGGAATCTTCCATTCGCCCAGACGATTGATAAATTTCAGATCAATTTCCTGAGGGGTATGTCGTGCATCCACCAATACAAAAAGATTCATCAAATTTTCTCTTGTTTTGATATATCCATCAATCATCTTCTCCCAATTTTTCCGCTGTGACGCAGACACCTTGGCAAATCCATAACCAGGTAGATCTACCAAATACCATTTCTCCAGCACCGCTCCTTCCTTCTCTTTGCTTTGGATAGAAAAATGATTGATCAATTGCGTTTTGCCTGGTGTGGCAGATACTTTTGCCAGCTGCTTCATTCCCGTCAACATATTGATTAAAGATGATTTACCAACATTGCTTCTCCCAATAAATGCATATTCCGGACGGTCGGCATTTGGACAATCTTCCACCTTTGGACTGCTAATTATATATTCCGCTTTTTGGATGATCATGTTGGAAGGATATTTACCATTCTGTTAAGAGGCCTTGAATCGATTTTAAGTACTTTTGTCGGGATGGGAAATTACGCACACGACAGGATTGTACCTGATCAGGCTTCAAATTTACCGAAAAAAGAACAGGTGGCTCGTATGTTCAATGAAATCGCACACCGATACGATTTTCTGAACAGATTTTTGTCGGCCGGCATCGATATCGGATGGAGAAAAAAAGCATTGAACATGCTTAAAAAAGATGCGCCCCAAACAATGTTGGATGTTGCAACCGGAACCGCAGACCTGGCCATCATGTCGGCTAACATATTGGCTCCCAAAGAAATCATTGGAATTGATATCTCTGAAGGTATGCTGGCGTATGGAAAGATAAAAATTGAACAACTTGGGTTGAACGATTGTATTCATCTTCAAACGGGCGACAGCGAAGCATTGGATTTTCCAAATGATCGATTCGATGCTGTGACTGTTTCATTTGGCGTTAGAAATTTTCAGCATCTTGAAAAGGGACTTTCAGAAATTTTAAGGGTCTTGAAACCTGAAGGCAAATTATTGATACTTGAATTTTCTAAACCTAGCGCTCCCATCATCAAACAATTCTATCAACTGTATATGGATGTGATTACTCCAAGCATTGGTGGATTGTTTTCAAAAAGTAAAAAAGCGTATCAATACCTCAATGATTCTGTTCAACAATTCCCCGAAGGGAAGGATCTTGTGCATGTGATGGAAAAAGTTGGCTTCACACAAACCATTTTCAAACGTCTGAGTTTCGGTATATGCACCATTTACATTGGAAAAAAATAATATTGTTTGCCACTCTCTTCATTACCCTGAAGGGAATGACTCAACATGCAGTAGAAATGAATCTACCTGACCATGATGTGAAACCATATTATTTCGGCATCATGTTGGGATATAATACATCTCATTACAACATATCACATCATCCAAATTTTCTCGACCCCACCATCAACAAAAGAATTTCAGATGTTGAATCAGGAAATACCGGAAGAATACATTTGGGTATCATGGCAAATTATCAGTTATCCAAAAAATTTGATCTCCGCTTCTACCCATTAAACCTGGTATTCAGCGAGAAAAAACTCGACTACCTGATGAAGGACAATTCCGTTGAAAACCAAAGAGCTGAATCAATTGTAATGAGTTTTCCTTTACAGGTAAGACTCAAAAGCGATCGTATCAATAACTTTAGGGTTTATACTTTGGCAGGAGCCAAATACGATTTTGATTTGGCCAGCAATGCTGGCTCAAGGAACACCGACAATATGCTAAAAATCAAAAAAAATGATTACGGCATTGAAGGAGGAATAGGATTTCAGTTTTTCATGCCCTATTTCATTCTTTCACCGGAAATTAAATTCAGTTATGGTTTATCCAATGTTCATGCACGAGACACTGAATTAATTTTTTCGAATGTTGTTAATAGAATGAATACCAGAATGCTCATGTTCTCCCTTCATTTTGAAGGAGGTGGTTTGGGCAAATAAATATATCAATATGGCTTCCACAATCATCAAGAACACAAAAATTGTAAACGAAGGAAAAATAATTGAAGGTGATATCCTCATCAAGGATCAAAGAATTGAAAAATTTGGAGGCATCATCAATCATCCACACACCAAAGAAATCAATGGAGAAGGAAAATATCTTTTACCGGGTGTGATTGATGATCAGGTGCATTTCAGGGAACCCGGACTAACACATAAGGCCAATATTCACACAGAATCATGCGCTGCAGTGGCAGGTGGTACAACCAGTTTTATGGAGATGCCCAATACCAAGCCAGCTGCACTTACACAAGAACTGTTGGAAGAAAAATACCAGATTGCCGCGAACAGCTCTCCTGCCAATTATTCTTTCTTCATGGGTACTTCCAATGAGAATACCGATGAAGTTTTAAAAACAAATGAAAAGAAAAATCAGATCTGCGGCATTAAAATATTCATGGGATCATCAACAGGAAACATGCTGGTAGACAACGTTTTAACATTGGATAAAGTTTTCAAAGAGTCAGAAGTATTGATTGCAACTCATTGTGAAGATGAACGAATTATCAAAGCAAATCTTGAAAAAATAAAAGCAAGCAGATCTCAACTTACAATTGCTGATCACCCGATTATTCGTGATACCGATGCATGCTTTGAATCCTCTTTTTTTGCGGTGCAACTTGCAAAAAAATACAATACCAGATTGCATATTTTACACATTTCAACTGCGAAAGAATTGCAGCTTTTTTCAAACATGCTCCCTTTAAATGAAAAAAGAATTACCTCAGAAGTATGCGTTCACCACTTGCATTTTACGGCAGATGATTACGCAAAACTTGGAAATAAAATAAAATGTAACCCGGCAATTAAATCCTCAGAAAACAAAATCGCCCTTTGGGAAGCACTCTTAGATGATCGCCTTGATATCATCGCTACTGACCATGCACCCCATACAATCCAGGAAAAAGAAGAAGCATACGAACATGCACATGCAGGTTTACCTCTGGTTCAACACAGTTTGCAATTGATGTTATACTACCATCAACAAGGAAAAATTTCTATAGAAAAAATCGCTGAAAAAATGTCACATGCTCCCGCAACCTGTTTTCAAATAGCAGAACGAGGTTATATACGCGAGAGTTATTTTGCAGACCTCGTGATGGTTGATCTTAACAAGCCTGAAACAGTTAAAAAAGAGAACCTCAGGTATAAATGTGGATGGAGTCCGCTGGAAGGATTTACAATGCCAGCGAGCATTGATAAAACATTTGTAAATGGTGATGTTGTATTTGAAAACGGTACGGTCTATTCAGAGAAAAGAGGAATGCGTCTGCAGTTCAACCGAAACTAATCATGTACATCGATAAAACAACGCTGTCCGATTTATCGGTATTCAATCTACAGGATGATTCTTCGCTGTTTTATCTGATCGATTATACAACTACATCAGAAGGAAAATCTGAACTCATTAAAATTTTGCATCATCCACTCAACAACTTGGCTGAAATACAGGATGTACAAGAAATATTAAAACAAATCTCAGAAAGATTCGATCGATGGCCTGATGAAATTTCAAATGGCACCTTGATGGTAATTGAAAAATTTTTTGATGACAATCCCGATCCCATTCCAGAAGAAATCTCCCATGTACAGGCAAAAGTGTATAAATGGATTCATCCCAGAGACTATGCATTGATACTGTTTTCAATGAAACAGCTTTTTCTTTTAATCAAGGGCTATCAAAAGATTCATGAGTATTTCAGTCAACCACATTTACCTGCACCACTTGCTGAAATAATTTCAGAAACAAAACAAATACTTTCAAATAAACATCTTCAGGAACTTCTAAATAAAAATGGATTTGAGGAATTAAGCCAAAAAGAGGTCCTGTATTTTGGAAGGTTATTTCATATTGATCTCATTCAGGAAACAAGAAAGCTGATCAAACATTACGGAAAACTAGATGCATGGCATGCAATGGCAAAAGCAAACAACGCATTAAAGCTTCATGTACCATTTTTTACCAATGCTGCAACGTTAATAGAAGCAAAGTCCCTCAGACACTTACTGCTCGAGCAGCCAGTAAGCTATGACATCACCATGAACAAGGATAGTAATTTTATTTTTCTCACTGGTGCAAACATGGCAGGGAAAAGTACATTGATCAAAGCAGTTGGACTCGCAGTTTATATGGCACATCTTGGAATGGGGGTCCCGGCTGAAGCAATGAAACTGTCTCTTTTTGAAGGATTGTTGAGCAACATCAATATAGCTGATAATATTTCAAAGGGAGAAAGCTACTTCTTCAATGAAGTAAAGCGAATCAAAGAAACGATAGAGAAAATTAATGACGGCAGAAATTGGCTCGTGCTGATTGACGAACTTTTCAAAGGAACCAATATCCAGGATGCTATGAAATGCTCTACTGCTGTGATCCGGGGACTCATAAATATAAAACACTGCCTGTTTATTCTTTCCACCCACTTGTATGAAATTGGTGAAGACCTCAAAGATTTGCCTACCATTGATTTCAAATATTTTGAAACCATCTTAAAAGAAACTGAGCTGCATTTCAGCTACCAATTGAAAGATGGGATCAGCCAGGATAGAATGGGGTATTTCATTCTAAAAAAAGAAGGTGTCATATCCATGTTGGAAAATTTGGGCAATCAGCAGATATAAAATAGATTTTTCTCTTCCAGTATTGATCTTTTTCCTTCTTGCTCAAATCACGATGATATTATTTTCACAAGATGTTTGTGAAAATATGTGGGAGTTCTGTTTATGGTGTTGAAGCATTGCCAATTACCATCGAGGTTAATTGGACGTCTCAGGGAAAAGAGTATTGTATTGTTGGACTGCCTGATGCTGCTGTAAAAGAAAGTGTTCTCAGGGTTGAAAGTGCGTTAAAATCAAACAAATTTGAAATGCCGAGAACAAGAATTGTCATCAATCTTGCTCCGGCAGATATTAAAAAAAGTGGAACTGCATTCGACTTGCCTATAGCCATCGGAATCCTTGTTGCTTCAGAACAATTGCAACCCAACAATTTATTTGATGAATATGTGGTTATGGGTGAACTGAGTCTGGATGGGCAATTGAGGCCGATCAAAGGTGCACTGCCCATTGCTATTCAAACCAAAAAAGATGGCTTCAAAGGATTGATTTTACCGAATACAAATAGCAAAGAGGCAGCAATGGTGGATGACATCAATATTTATGGGATGAATACGCTCATGGATGTTGTCAATTTTTTTAAAACTGAAGGACAATCATTCAACCCTACTAAAATTGACATGGATGAAGTCTTTCTCAAGCAACAAATAACATTCGAAAACGATTTTTCAGAGGTAAAGGGACAAGAAAACATCAAGAGAGCACTGGAAATTGCAGCTGCTGGTGGGCACAATGTAATTTTAATTGGTCCGCCGGGTGCAGGAAAAACCATGTTGGCAAAAAGGCTTCCTTCCATTCTTCCACCGCTTTCATTAGCAGAAGCACTTGAAAGCACCAAGATTCACAGTGTAGCAGGAAAACTTTCTGAGGAAACTACATTGATCACAAAAAGACCTTTTAGGAGTCCTCATCATACTATTTCAGATGCTGCGCTGGTTGGAGGTGGTTCAACACCTCAACCAGGTGAGATCTCGCTCGCACACAATGGCGTATTGTTTCTAGACGAGCTTCCAGAGTTTAAAAGAACTGTTCTAGAAGTAATGAGACAACCAATTGAAGAAAGAAAAGTGAGCATATCACGCACAAAAATGGCTATTGATTTTCCAGCATCATTCATGTTGATAGCATCCATGAATCCATGTCCATGTGGATTTTACAATCACCCCGAAAAAAAATGTACTTGCCCGCCTGGTGCAGTAACAAAATACCTCAACAAAATATCCGGACCCTTGTTAGACAGAATTGACCTGCATGTAGAAGTTACTCCAGTTGAATTTTCACATTTGACTTCAACTGCAACAAATGAAAGCTCCTCTGAAATAAGAAGCAGGGTTGTGCTCGCAAGAAATATGCAGGAAGATCGATTCAAAAACAAGAAAGGAGTCTATTCAAATGCACAAATGGAAAGTGCAGATCTAAAAAAGATTTGTTCGCTTAACAAGGAAAGTCAATGGCTGATCAAAAAAGCGATGGAACAGCTGAATCTCTCCGCCAGGGCTTATGACAGAATATTAAAAGTATCAAGAACCATAGCAGATTTGGATCAAAGCCATGACATCAAGACTGAACATGTTGCGGAGGCAATACACTACCGCAACCTGGATCGTGAGGGATGGGGAGGTTAATTGATATGGTGTTGATCTGAGGGTATATCTGATGCAGAAACGTTGCTGCCAAAAAACTTTTTCTGAAATATCAGAATACAGATCAGCCCCATGGATATGGAAGCATCTGCAAGATTGAAAACAGGTCTAAAAAATTCAAAAGGCTCACCTCCCCAAATGGGAATCCATGAAGGAAGTGTTACATCGTGAATGACAGGAAAATAAAACATATCCACTACCCTACCATGCATAATACTTTCATATCCTCCCATAAAACCATCTTGCCAAAAACCCTTTGCTAAATTTTGAGCGTACGCATCACTGAATTCAAAAGAAAGTCCATAAAAAAGACTGTCAATTAAATTGCCTATGGCACCTGCATATATATGTGTTACACAAATAACATAGCCAATATGGTAATTTTTTTTGATGATACTCATGATATAATATGTACCAAAAAAAACAGCAACCAGTCGAAAACTCGTCAACGCAATTTTACCCCATGAGCCTGCCAATTTCCAACCATACGCCATCCCTTCATTTTCAATAAAATGAAATCGGAACCACGGAAGAAAAGTAAAAGGTATTTTTTCTTCCCCCATGTAAAAATGGGTTTTCACGTAAATCTTGATCAGCTGATCAATCATCAGAATCAACAAAGTAAGTACTATGGCGTGTCGAAACTTCACAATTTATTTTTTGCAAATATACGAGCAGTAAATGAGGCTACCATTACTTATTCACTCAGATAAATCCTTGGAACCCGACTGGAAATGCCCGTCATGATTTCATATGGAATGGTCATGGCGCGTTGAGCAAACTCTTTTACAGAAAAATCTTTACCAAAAATCAAGACCTCTTCATCTACTTGTATCTGGTGATGCTCACCCAAGTCAATCATTGTCATATCCATACAAACATTTCCGATGGTAGAATACCTGTTACCCCGGATTAAGACTTCTCCCCTACCATTTCCCAAAGATCTCGGGAATCCATCTGCATATCCTATGCGAATCGTAGCCACATGAGTATCTTTCTTCAAAATAGCAGCTCTACCATAACCAACCGACTCTCCTTTCTTTACTTTTCGAATTTGCGCAATGGTAGTTTTTAATTCCACAGCTTCAGTAAGTGAAATAGGTTCTTTTGCAGACGAAACACCATAGAGTCCAATTCCCAATCGTACCATTTCATATGCAGCGTTTGGATGACGTTCAATGGCAGCAGTGTTGGAAGCGTGTCGGATGATTGGATAAGCAAAGGCAGACTGTACCTCTTGAGATATATGCTCAAACAATTGAAGTTGCTGCAGGGTATACCCATCTTGTGCTGGATCTTCTGAAGCAACCAGGTGGGTGAATACAGATTTTATCAAATAGCGATTACCTGAAAAAAGATATAAAAATTGTTTCACTTGCTCAGCATCTAACCCTAATCGATGCATTCCGGTATCGATCTTCAAATGAATAGGGAAATTATTTATCCCCTCTTTTTCCAAAAATGCATTGAATTTAATTGATTGTTCAATTGAAAATATTTCAGGCTCTAAGTCGTATTCGACCAATGCCGAAAAACCATCCACCTCTGCATTCATGATCATGATAGGCAAATGAATGCCGGCCTTTCTCAATTCAACTCCTTCATCAACATATGCAACAGCTATATAATCAATGCGGTTTCGTTGTAATAAATCTGCGATTTCAAAACTGCCAGCACCATATGAAAACGCTTTTACCATTGCCATCATTTTAACTGATGGATTAAGTTTTGCTCGGTAGTTTTTCAGGTTCTGGGCAATGGCACTCAAGTTTACCTCAAGTCTTGTTTTATGGATTTTGGTTTCTAACAACTGGCTCACCCTTTCAAAATGAAAATTTCTTGCACCCTTAATCAGTACAACCTGTTCTTTGAAGCAGCTTGGATGAAGTTCTGCAATCAATTCATCTGTTGTTTTAAAATTGAGCGTATGTATTCCAGCATGAATAAAGTAAGAGGCAAATTGCGTAAACTGATCTCCTACTGCATACAGTGTTGAAATTTTTTTTGATTGAAGAAATAAAGCCAGATCTTTATAAGTCTGCTCAAGATGCTGAGAAAGTCCTGATATATCTGATAAGATAACTGTCTTTTCTACTCCAGATTTTTGTGTAGCTAAAAATTCTATAGCACTTTTAACACCGGTCAAATCTGCATTGTAGCTATCATTGATAAGAATACTCTGATGCTGACCTTCCTTCATTTCAAGCCGCATGGACAATGAAGGCAAATCCATCATTCTTGGCAGCACCTTCTCTTGCATCCCCAAGGCAAAAGATGCAGCAAAACAATGCATGATATTTTCCTGTGCAATCCTGTCGGTGAATGGGATAGAAAATGTATATGATTGTTGATGAATCAAGACAGTGAATAAAGAACAAGCATCATTCTCTTCAATTTTTTTTACAACAATATCTGCAGTAGCCGACCTGCCCCATGATATCAGACGTTTGTTAATTGTAAAATCAGCATGTGAAATGATAAATTGATCAATTTCAACATGGTCTTTGCAGTAAATCATTGTCTCTACCCCGCTGAAGAGTTTCATCTTTTCTCTGAGCTTTTGCTCAGGTCCTGAAAAACCCTCTGCATGTGCCGCTCCGATATTAGTGATCAGTCCAATCGTAGGTTGAATCACCACCTGAAGCCTGTCCATTTCACTCGCCTGAGAAATACCGGCTTCAAAAATGCCAAGTTCATGTGAATCATCCATCTGCCATAAGCTTAAGGGAACGCCCAGTTGAGAATTATAGCTACGTGGACTTCTAACTATTTCCATGAATGGCTGAAGCAGGTGATACAGCCATTCTTTGACAATTGTTTTACCATTGCTACCGGTGATGGCTAATACAGGATAGCTAAACTGACTTCTGTGGTACATTGAAATTTTTTGCAATACATCCACTACATCCTGAGTAAGAAAAAAAGATGCATGAGGGTACGCAGCAGCAGCAGAAATTTCAGAAACAACAAAGGATCTTACACCGCGTTGATACAATTCCTCGATATAATGATGACCATCATTTGAGACAGTTTTGATGGCAAAAAAAAGCGTATGCTCAGGGGAAATTAGCTTACGACTATCAATCAGCAAATGAGTTATATCACGGTCAGAATAAGCCCCAACTCTTTTTACATCAGAAATAGACAAGATATCGTTCTCTGAAAATGTTTTCATGAAGCATTCAAATCTGCCTGTGCTTTTTTCCGATTGTGGTATTGTGAATAAAGTAGAGAAGCCGCTAAACAAAATACGATTACTGCAAGTGATATCAATATGTCAATATGTATATCAAAGTATTCTACCAACATTTTTATTCCAATAAATATCAGCACCACGGCAATACCCTGTTGCAAATAATCAAATTTACCAGCTGCCCCTTTCAGGAGAAAAAACAACGAGCGCAGTCCTAATACAGCGAAAATGTTAGAAGAATAAATGACGAGTATATCATCACTGGAAAAATCAATTGCAGGATTCTGACGTACAAGTGAAACCACTGTTGGGATTGAATCCAATGCAAAAGCAATATCTACAGAAGCGAGAATAATCACAACAACAGACAGTGTTGTGAAATATATTTTACCATGTAGGTTCACAAAGTATCTTCCTTTTGGCTCAATAAGACTGACACGGAAAAACTTGTTGATGAGTTTATAAATTTTTGTTTCACCCGGATCGAACTCAGCATCATCTTTCTTAAGAAATAATTTATACCCAGTGTAAATGAGAAAAAATCCAAAAATGTACAAGATCCAATGAAACCTGTCAATAATTTCAATGCCAATTGCAATGAAAATGATTCTAAAAACAATCGCTAGTAAAATACCAATCAACAATGCTCGTCCAGCATCCCCTTCCTCCACTTTGAAAAAAGTAAATATCAAGATGAACACAAAGATATTGTCTATGCTGAGTGACCATTCCATCAAATATGCTGTGAAATATTTTGTAGCTGTAAGAGGTGTCTTTTCAAACCAAAGAAAAACGGCAAATGCAACAGAAAGTCCAACCCAGAACAATGTTTGAAACAACGCTTTCTTAATGCTGATGCTGGCATTTTTTTTACTCATCAATCCCAAATCAAGCATCAAAGCCACCACAAGTACTATACCAAAAGTTAAATAGGTAATTTGATCAACAGACATATTGTGTGTTATTGAACCACAAAGATAATCAAACTATCAGGCTTGCTAAATAGATATTCTGGAATACTTACGCATCCTGGTTTGCCTGAAAATCAGCATACAGATAAGTAGTATTAAAACAGGTGTGAGTAGATTGAATATTTTCCAGAAAACAGTTTGTTCCTTGAGCAATTCTTTGTTCAACAAGCGCAATTGAAAATTTTTCGACCTGGAAGAAAGTAGGTCTTTTCCATCGGATAGATAAAAAAGAATGTTTTTAAAAAATTCTTTGTTCCCATATTGAATGCGTGTGTACTTGTTTGATCCCATGGTGAGAGGACCATCTTCTTCACTTACAGGATTCAAAAAGATATCTCCATCAGATATAACAATCATTTGATTTGATGTGGAATTAGACAAATATTTACCTCCTGTAGTTCTTTCAAAACTTAACTGCTCTTCAAAAGAGATCCGGTTTTTATACAAAGATGGAAAGGGCCCTTCCAATAAAACTGCAACCGGGATATGCTGCACCTGAAAACTTTGTAAATCGCTCTCGGTTTTCACAGGCTTCCATTCCACCAATGCAGGCGTGGGAATTTTTTTCCCATAAATTGAGCTGGATAGCAATATATTTTTTGAAATCCCTGTGGTAGATATGGTATCGATGGATTGAGGAAAAGATGTGAGCACCTTATCGAGATTTCTAGAAATGGGATGGGAAACAAAATCACTTACCAAAGGCGCATAAGGCCATGGAAGCAATTGAATTTGGGGCTTATTCCCTATATTTCCCACAATAGAGGGCACTTGGTCAGACTCCAGGTCCTGCACCAAATCTCTGTTTATTCTTACACCATACTTAAACAATTGATCATCCAAGTTCAACCCCATGTCATATGCAAGAAAAGATCCATTGCTTTTCTGCAAACTATCCATGCTTGCATATAAATTATCCAAAGCCCAAATTACCTTTCCACCATGCATAATATATTGATCAATCATCAACTTCTGCTTTTCTGTAAAAGGACGCATGGGTTTATTGATGAGCAATATGTCAAATTGATGAGGGATAAATGGAAAACTATCCATTTGTATCAAACCAAATCCATATTCTTTTTTCAACACATTTTCAATCAAGTCATATACCTGCAGATCGAGCACTTCCCCATTTCCTGCCAGATATCCTACTACGGGAATTTTAGACCTTTCTAAAATTTTTATTGCCCTAGTAATTTTATATTCCAGTTGCGAGGTTGCGTTATTAAGTGCATCCAATCCATCCAAACTGCTTTGACCTTCCAGAAAATCAATACCTATCTGTCCGTTTTCTCCTGTCAATACTGCACCAGGAAATACCAAGGTCTCTTCCGTTTGTGAACGATCAGTTGCTTGTGATTTAACGTTTGTTGGATGTACCCCCAGCTGCTGTAAGGAATCAAACAAATAAGCTTTGGCGCTGTCTGAAAGCCCTTCTCCTGGCTTTTCAAACCGGATGGAAAAATTTCCATTGCTTATTCTGTTGTAGTTGTTGGAAATGTTTTCAGCTGCATTTGCAAGTTTCTTGAAACCAGCTGGAACTTCCCCTTTTATATAAACAGTTAATTCCAGTGGATGCTGCAGCTCCTTTACATATTTCAATGAAGCATCTGTTATGGTATAACGTTTATCGGCTGTTAAGTCAATTCCGGCATAAAAAAATGAACCAATAAGATTTACGAGAAGAATGATTACAACTCCTCCAATCCAATTGATAAAATATTTTTGGTTTTTACTCAATTGGATTTTTTTAGCTGTGAATTGGTTTGATATAAAAAAAGTGAAACGACCGAAATAAAATAAATCAAATCATTCAATCCCAGATATCCTCTGCTCACATTCTCATAATGATATTTTACACCCATCAGTGAAATATAATACCCGATGTTTTGTCCAGATATATAGAAAGCTGGAAAAAAAGCAAAAACATAATAGATCAAAAAACATGCAAAAGCTGTAATCATAAAGGAGGCGAGCGAATTGGAAAAACAGCTGCTAACATATATTCCAATAGACGCATAAACTGCGCAAAGCATCATCAGTCCTATGTATGAACCCAATATAGCACCTGTATCCAATCCATTGAGAGAAAGATAATGCAGTGTAAAAACATAGACCAATGATCCTGCTAAAGCAATTACTATTATTAATAATACAGAAAAGAATTTACCGAGCACCAACGATGATACTTTCAGAGGAAGTGATTTCAGCATTTCATAAGTGCCCATTTTATATTCGTCACTAAAGATTCTCATCGTTATAGCCGGAACCAAAATCAGCAGAAGCAAAGGAGATAACTCAAAAAAAGAATCCAGGCTCGCATATCCCGCATCCAGCAGATTGGTTTCAGGAATATAAAAAAGTAAAATAGCTGTAATTAATAAATAAACGACGATAGAGATATACCCCATCCATCCTGAAAAAAACTGATTCCATTCCTTTCTGATGATCGTCCACATAATTGTTTGCAAGATTACATGAAGTAGTGAAAATTACCTCCAAACAAAGTGATAAAAACGAATATTTTTTTCAGCGATCGGCTAATTTGGTGTTTTAAGCAGTGAATATGATCTGGGGGAAACAGTGTGCGCTTATTTTATTCTTTTTCTTAGCAATAAACGCAAAAGGACAGAAAAAATGGGATGGGGAAGCTGGCGACAGTTTGTGGTATTCCGCAAAAAATTGGTTTCCGGATGGAGTACCCGGACCTACAGATGATGTATTAATTGACAATAGTAAATTATCGGGCAGCTACAAAGTTTTAATAGGAAGTGGCGATAGCATCAATATCCATTCATTTAGGATAAACCCATTTGATACTCATCAAATCATTGTTGAAATAACGAGTGCCAATACGCTACCCATAGCACTATATATTCAATCTGGCTCAAAAGATATCGTATTAGAAAAAAATGCAGTATTCATCAATCATACTGGGGCAAGTACTGGGAATATATTTTCATTGAATGGTTCCATATATATCAGCAACGGCGGAAAATATATTCATAAAACCATTCGAGGGAATTCATATATCATCTCAAAACTGGAGGTTGATTCAGGTAGCAGAAAGGGAATAATTGAATTTGATGTGCCGGGAACTGCCGGATATACCCTCTCTTTATCGGGCAGAAAATTTGGAAGCCTGGTGTTGAGCGCAAATGAATCATCGAAGAAGTCTTACAGTGGAAACGGCTCAAACAAGTTAACCATCGAAGGAGATTTAATTATCAATGAAAATGCTTCATTCACTTCAACCATAAGCAATATTGTTCAGGTGAACGGTGATCTAACAGTAAGTGGCTTGTGTGCGTTGAATCCTGGAACTGCCGATACCATTGGAAGATCATTTGTATTAGGTGGAGACAGCAGCAAGATTCAGATAAAAGGAGGATTCAGAACTGGTATTAATTTCAATCAATTTATATTAGGATCTTATACCAACAGATTAAGATCCAATCTTGTATTGGACAATGGTTCAATTGTACTCAATAACAAGGCACAAGTATACCTTGACACATTTTATTTAAAATCCAGAAGAGAAATCGCCATCATGAAACATGTGCTGATTGAAACTGCAAATAAAATAGGGATTTCAAAAGACACAAATATTGGTACGCTCAGAACACCAGTTCTGAATTTTGAAGACTCATTTCAAGTGATATATACTGGAAATGAAAATCATTTTACCGGGGAAAATCTGCCAACTAAAATCAAGTCACTGAGCAAAACTGGAAGTGGTAAATTATTATTAAGCAATTCACTTGAAGTGATAGACACATTGAGACTGACACTGGGCAATATAAAGAGTGACTCAATCAAGAAACTTACATTCAGCGGGAGATATTTGATTGCCAATGAAAATTCATTTATGGATGGAATCATACAATGTAATGTTCAAACCGATGGGCAAGCGCTTTTCCCAGTTGGCAAAAACAACCAATACGCACCTGTGTGGATGAATTGCAAAGCAGGCGAATCTATTCAAGTAGAGTATGTCGATTCAGCAAGTCAGTATTCTGGGCAAAAAATGGAATTCCCTGTTAAAACAGTGAGTCAACTTGAATATTGGAAAATTACTTCTGTGCTAAGCAATAGTAGTGATAGCGTTCGAACCATAATTCTTGGCACCAAATCAAAAAATACCATAAATAACAACACCTATGTTGTAAGATTAAATGATTCTTTGCATTGGGAGATGCTTCCACTGCTTAGCAACAACCCAGTACCATACACGGTAGGAGCAAAAATAAATTTGACTTCCACTATTTATACCACAGGAACCATTCAGCAAGTCGCATTGGCAAACAATAGTTTTTTGCTTTCAGTTTTTTACAACAATGGGGGAAATATTCTTAAGTGGATATTTGACAGCAATGAACATACAAAGCTGTATATCATTCAGGGATCCAATGATGGAAAGAATTTTTTATCAATTGATTCCATAAAGCCCCTGCTCAATCAATTGTCATTTATATACACATACCAATTAGAAAAAAACGAGCATTACTTCCAGTTCTTCAGAATAAAGGCCATTCAGATGAACAACATTGAATTTTTTTCAAATATTGTTTTATATAAACCGGAGATTGGTTCATGCAAACTCTATCCCAACCCATGTTCAGATCAATTGAAGTTTTCATTTGCAAAAGACACGAAGTTCATGTTTTGGATAATAGAAAAGAACGGCTCCAAGACCACGGTGCCTTATCAGAAAAATGGAAAAGAATACATTCTTGATGTGTCGAACCTTAGGAAAGGTTTTTACTACTTGAGTGGATTTGCGAATGGAGTTCAGATCGTTGAACCCTTTATTAAAAATTAAACTGAGAAACTTTCGCCACAGGCACAGGTACGATTGGCATTGGGATTGATAAAATGAAATCCTTTGCCATTCAATCCGTCTGAAAAATCGAGGGTAGTATTGAAAAGATAAAGTATGCTTTTACGGTCAGTCACTAATTTCATGCCCTTATCTTCAAATACCTGATCACCCTGCTTGATTTCATTGTCGAAGTCCATTTTGTATGTCAAGCCCGAGCAACCTCCACTGACTACACTTACTCGTACAAAGAAATCGGCTCCTTTGCCTTCCTCAGTTAGTAGTTTTGAAACCCTCTCCTTGGCTTTATCACTGATAAAAATACCAGACATCAAACTTGTTTCCGTCATATGCTGTAAATAACTTTACAAAGTTAGTACTTACAGTTTTAAGAAATGAATAGTACATTTATTAAACAATGCATAAAATTGAACATATAGCCATCGCAGTCAAATCACTTTCGACTTCCGTTCCACTTTTCGAAAAAATCTTGGGAACCCCCTGCTACAAAACCGAGGAAGTGGAGAGCGAAAAAGTTAAAACTGCTTTCTTCAAAACAGGAGAAAACAAAATTGAGCTTTTGGAAGGGATGGATCCGGAAGGGGTTATTGCAAAGTTCATTTCCAAAAAAGGTGAGGGTTTACACCATATTGCACTTGGAGTGGAAAATTTGGAGGAGAGAATTACTGCTTTAAAAACAGAGGGCTTTGAGTTTATCAGCGAAGTGCCCAAAAAGGGGGCTGATAATAAAATAATTGTTTTTCTGCATCCAAAATGTACCAATGGTGTTCTGGTAGAGTTGTGCCAGGAAATAAATTAACACCTAAAATTTCATCACAGATTTAATTTCTCTACTGCATTCTGTGCAGCAATCTGCCCGGCGTCTTTTTTGTTGAAAGCACGACCTTCAGCAATGATCTCACCATCTACAATGGCACCGACTGTAAAAAGCCTTCTGCCGTTTTCCATTTTTTCATCAATGGTTTCAAACTCCAATAGCTTACCAGAACGGTTTGCCCAACTAAAGAGTTTATTTTTTTGGTTGATTTCAACTTGCTCAAGGTCTTCTATAAACAGATGAGGGATGATGATTTTTTTAAAAACCCATTTCTTGGTAGCTGCATATCCCCTGTCAATGTAAATCGCTCCCACCAATGCTTCCAGGGCATTGCCAAAAATTTGACTGGATTTCAATGATCCATCTTGTTTATTATAAGAGGTGATCTTTTTAAATCCCATTCGAATGGCAATGTCATTCAGCATCTGGCGATTCACCATCTTGCTTCTCATTTCAGTTAAAAAACCTTCGCCTTTGTATGGGTATTTCATGAAGAGGTAGTCTGCAATAATTCCTCCGAGGATGGCATCACCCAAATATTCCAAACGCTCGTTGTTATCAGTAGCTTTTTCTTTGATGGAGCGGTGAGAGAGCGCAGCAATGTATAAACTAATACTTCCCGGGGTGAAACCAAGCAAATAAACCAGGTGTTTCAGGAATTCCTTCCGATTGCGATTGCTGAATATATAATACAGTCTGTAAAGCACCCAGGGTTTACTTTTCGTTTAAAATCCGATGATGTATCAGGTTTTCTTAAAGGTACTTCTTTACGATGATAGATGCATTGTGACCGCCAAATCCAAATGTATTGTTCAGGGCAGCTCTAACAGTTTTCTTTTGGGGTTTCCAGAATGTAAGATTCAGTTTGGGATCTAATTGATCATCGTCTGTAAAATGATTGATGGTTGGAGGAACACAGTCATGCACAACTGCATTGATACAAGCAATTGTTTCAATAGCACCCGCAGCCCCCAACAAATGGCCGGTCATTGATTTTGTTGAGCTAATGTTCAAGTTGTATGCATGATCACCAAATACATTCAAAATTGCTTTGGTTTCAGCAATATCTCCCAATGGAGTTGAAGTACCATGCACATTGATATAATCAATATCAGTGGGTTGCAGGCCAGCTTCTGCCAACGCAACACGCATCACATTCAATGCGCCCAGTCCTTCTGGATGGGGAGCAGTGATATGATATGCGTCTGCTGTTGCACCACCTCCAACAATTTCAGCGTAAATTTTTGCGCCACGTTTTTTTGCGTGCTCTAATTCTTCAAGTACAACCGCTCCACTTCCTTCACCCATTACAAATCCATCTCTGTCTTTATCAAATGGTCTTGAAGCTGTTTTAGGATCATCATTTCTTTCACTCAGTGCTTTCATTGCATTGAAACCAGCCACACCTGCATCGCATACTACTGCTTCGCTACCACCAGCAACGATTGCATCTGCCTTGCCTAAGCGGATATAATTAAACGCTTCGAGTATACCGTGTGTAGAGGATGCACATGCACTTACTACAGCAAAATTTGGACCCCTGAATCCATGTCTCATAGAGATATGTCCAGCTGCAATATCAAGAATCATCTTGGGTATGAAAAAGGGATTGAATCGAGGCGTTCCATCACCCTTTGCATATGCCATTACCTCTTCCTGAAATGTCAATAGGCCACCAATTCCACTTGAAAAAATAACACCAACACGGTCAGGATCTACATTCTCTTTGTTGATACCAGCATCCTTGATGGCTTCATCACTGGATACAAGAGCGAGTTGAGTAAAGCGATCAACCTTGCGTGCCTCTTTTTTATCAAGATAGGCAACAGGATCAAATCCTTTTACTTCACAGGCAAACTGTGTTTTGAATTTGGATGCATCGAAAAGCGTGATGTTGTCTGCACCTGAAACGCCATTCAGTAACCCCTCCCAATATGCTTGCGCAGTATTGCCAATGGGGGTGATGGCACCCATTCCGGTGACTACAACTCTTTTCAGTTCCATATGAAATTGTAAGAAAGAAAGATCCTTCTTTACTTAGAATGCTCCTCAAGATAAGTGATCGCCTGACCAACAGTTGTGATGGTTTCAGCTTGCTCATCAGGGATTGAAATATTGAATTCTTTTTCAAATTCCATGATCAATTCAACTGTGTCCAACGAATCCGCTCCAAGGTCATTTGTAAATGACGCTTCCGCAGTTACCTCGTTCTCGTCTACTCCTAATTTGTCAACAATAATTTTCTTTACTCTTGTTGCAATGTCTGACATGGTTTTTTATTTTTGGTTTGTGGTTGCAAAAATAAACTATTTGCAATAAAAACATAATTTGTTGAAGTTTTGTGAAAAAGTATTCATCAGACATAACACATGTAAGTAATTGATATTCAAATACTAACATATTATAAAATCTATTTTTTCACTTATTTGCTAAAAAAGATTTAAAACAGATTCAATTGACTGATTACAACAATAAATAATTTAATTTGTAGCATGCCAATCAAGATCATCGATCACGGTACTTCTAAATACCAACAAATGGTTGATCTAAGGATGGAAATCCTGAGAAAACCACTTGGGCTACATTTTACCCAAGAGGACCTGGACAGTGAGAAGGATGATATTCTGATTGGTGCTTTTGAAGACGACGACATGGTTGCCTGCTGTATTCTGACCAAAGTTTCTCCCGAGCTATGTAAACTTCGGCAAATGGCGGTGCATCAAAAAATGCAAAGAAACGGGGTGGGTCATGCCATCATGCAGTTTGCAGAAAATGTTGCAAGAGATGCAGGTTTTAAAACCATGACGATGCACGCAAGAAAATCAGCCGAGGTATTTTATGAAAAGCAAGGATATGCACCTTACGGTGATGAGTTTATTGAGGTCACCATCCCTCATATTGAGATGCGCAAAAAATTGATCTAGGATTTTCTGATGTTGTTTCGAAAAATTGCTCTGGCCTTTTCCAGTTCCTCTTCAGTTGTGAATGCATCTTTAGGTATGAGGAAAAAACTCTTGGCATCAAAATAAAGATGAAAGAATCCAGGTGTTTCATAATACCTGTCAAACTCTCTCCAGGACCATGATTTGGAATTACCGGATGTTTCAATAAAAAAATGCTGCTCTTCTATTGCAACATTGAATTGATCCTGAAATGTTTTACTTCTTTTATAAATGAGTGCTGGTAACCAGATCCAAAAAGCTACCATCATGGATATCCAAAGCACAGAGCTCATCAGAAATGGCAATGGCGAAATAAGTTTCATTGAAAACATCACTGCAGCAAAAAGCGCAAACACATTTACAAGGATGATCATGATTTTGATCTCCCGCATAGAAATGAAATGGTACCGCAGGGCCTGCAGTACCTTTCCTTTTTGATAATGTATGTTCAGTTTCACTGATTAAAATTAACTACAGCCCATGCTGTTGCCGCAATTTAAACACTTGTAACAAGTACCACTTCTTACGGTGATGTGTCCGCAGGTATTACAAGCAGGTGCATCGCTCTGCATGCTCTTCATATATTCTTGTGTACTGTTGTCACTCTTAACTACAACCTGTGTTTTTTGTGCTTTAGGTGCTGGAACCGCTGAAGAAGCAATGACTCTTACATCAGACAACTCAGGCTTTGATTCTGATGGTTCATCCCAATCATCATTGCCTGTATTCATCACCTCTGGTCTGTCCAACACATGCACCAAATCTGTTCTGTCGAGGTACTCATAAGCAAGACAACGGAATACAAAGTCTACAATGGATGTAGTTGACTTAATGTTTGGATGATCCACCATTCCTGCAGGTTCAAACTTGGTAAACACAAATTTTTCTACAAACTCTTCCAATGGAACACCATACTGCAATCCTACAGAAACCGCGATGGCAAAGCAGTTCATCAAACTGCGCAGCGTAGAACCTTCTTTGGCAAGATCAATGAAGATTTCACCCAAGGTATTGTCGCTGTATTCACCCGTACGCAAGAAAATTGTTTGTCCATTGATTCTTGCTTTTTGGGTAAAGCCTCTTCTCTTTGTTGGAAGAGATTTACGCTCTACAATTCTAGAAAGCTGACGCTTCAATTTTGTATCAGGTGAAGCCTGCATTCTTTTTTGTAATTCATCCAACAACTCATCCACTGTAAGTTTTCCTACATCAATGAATTGGCTATCGGTTGATTCTGCACTTGCATCTTCATCAGCTTTGCTGTCGCTCTTGTTGCTGAGCGGCTGACTGAGTTTGGATCCATCACGGTACAATGCACATGCTTTCAATCCAAGTTCCCAACTTAAATGATAACAATCGGCAATCTCATTGATGTTGGCCTCATTTGGAAGGTTGATGGTTTTTGAAATCGCTCCACTGATGAAAGGTTGTGTAGCAGCCATCATGCGGATATGTCCATGTGGATGGATGTAACGCTCTCCTTTCTTACCACATTTATTGGCACAATCAAATACAGGATAATGCTCTTCTTTCAAATGTGGAGCACCTTCAATGGTCATGGTTCCACATACATAATCATTGGCTGCATCGATCTCTGCGCCGGTAAATCCTAATGCCTTCAACAAACTCCAATCGAAGTTGAAATACTGTTCAGGCTTGAATCCTAAGCGCTGCAAACATTCTTCACCAAGTGTATATACATTGAATACAAAACCAATCTCGAATGCAGACATGACTGCATCATCCAATTTTTTGATTTCATCAGCGATAAATCCTTTCTCGCTCAGTGTTTGATGATTGATGAAAGGAGCGCCTGCAAAATTTGCAGCACCTACTGCATATTTAATAATGGCATCCTGTTCTGATTCAGAATATTTCAAATTCGCCAATGCTTGAGGTACTGATTGGTTGATGATTTTGAAATATCCACCACCAGAAAGTTTTTTGAATTTCACCAACGCGAAATCTGGTTCAACACCTGTAGTGTCACAATCCATTACCAATCCAATGGTTCCGGTTGGTGCAATTACAGTTGTTTGTGCGTTTCTGTATCCATATTTCTCTCCGTACTCTACTGCATCATCCCAAGCCTTGCATGCTGCTTTGAGTAAATAATCTGGACAGTCTTTTGCTTTGATGCCTTGTGGCTTGATGCTTAATCCAACATAGGCCTGATCTGCATCGTAAGCAGCTGCGCGGTGATTTCTCATTACACGCATCATATCTTCCTTGTTCTCGTTGTAACGAGGGAAGGCTCCAAGAATACCTGCAATTTCAGCAGATGTCTTGTATGAAATACCAGTCATGATCGCAGTGATTGCTCCGGCAATGCCTCTTGCTTCATCACTGTCGTAGGGAATTCCGCTTACCATTAACATGCTTCCCAAATTGGCATATCCAAGTCCGAGTGTGCGGTAATCGTAGCTAAGCTGTGCTACTTCTTTACTTGGAAACTGTGCCATCAACACTGAAACTTCCAACACGGTTGTCCAAAGCCTAACAGTATATTCAAATCCTTTTACATCAAAACTGTTGTCGCTTTCGTTGAAGAATTTTCTCAGGTTTGCTGATGCAAGGTTACATGCTGTATTATCAAGGAACATGTATTCGCTACAAGGGTTGGAGGCCCTGATTCTACCGCCTTTCGGACAAGTATGCCATTCATTGATGGTAGTATCATATTGTGTTCCAGGATCTGCGCAACGCCATGCAGCATAAGAAATTTTATCCCACAATGCTTTTGCAGAAACTTTTTTCATCACTTTGCCATCCATTCTTCCAACCAATTCCCAATCTTCTCCTTTTGCGAGTCTTTCAAAAAATTCATTGGGTATACGAACAGAGTTGTTTGAGTTTTGTCCACTCACTGTACGATATGCCTCACCTTCATAATCGCTAGAATATCCTGCTGCAATCAATGCCGCCACTTTCTTTTCTTCTTCAACTTTCCAATCAATGAATGTTTCAATTTCTGGATGATCTAAATCCAAGCAAACCATCTTTGCAGCGCGACGGGTTGTACCACCGCTCTTGATTGCACCCGCAGCACGGTCACCGATTTTCAAAAAGCTCATCAAACCAGATGATGTACCACCACCACTCAATTTCTCTCCTTCACCACGCAGGTTTGAAAAGTTTGTTCCAACACCAGATCCATATTTAAAAATTCTTGCTTCACGTACCCACAAATCCATGATACCACCTTCATTCACCAAATCATCATCAACACTTAGGATGAAACATGCATGGGGCTGTGGACGCTCATATGCAGAAGTAGATTTTTTTAATTGCCCATCATTCTGATCAACATAATAATGTCCCTGTGGTTTTCCTTTGATGCCATAGCTTTCATGTAAACCTGTATTGAACCATTGAGGTGAATTGGGAACACATGCTTGATTCAAAATACAATACACCAACTCTTCATAAAACACTTGCGCATCTTCGGTTGATGCAAAATAACCATAGCGCTCACCCCATACTCTCCAGCAATTCGCCATGCGATGTGCAACCTGCTTTGCAGATGTTTCTCTGCCCAACGAACCGTCTGCTTGAGGAACACCAGCTTTTCTAAAATATTTTTGTGCGAGGATATCAGTTGCAATCTGACTCCATTGTTTTGGAACCTCTACATTGGTCATTTCAAAAACAACTTCTCCGCTCGGATTTCTAATCACAGATGTTCTGTAATCATAATCGAACATCTCGAATACATTTACGGTGTCGCTGGTAAATTGTCTTTGGAACTTTAGTCCTGAATTCTTGTTGGTTGATTTAGTGGGCATCGTGTGTCGTATGTTAGTTTTTCGAATGGTTTTTTATTTTAATGACAGTTTACGAAAATATCCCTGCTCACTCTCTTTTCAAACCTCTAAATATCAACACCCTGTTGATAACTGCAACAATCCGCAAGGGGATTGAATTTGCTATTTTTTACACGTTTTTTGTAAAAAAAATTTTGGACAAATAGATAAAAATAAATAGATCGTACTATGACCCTATTTGCATATGGAGATGAGATACATTATTAATTTCTATCAAACCAAAGAATATTCGTGTTTTCTAACAAAGTTTTTCGCACATTTGCATAGAAGATTAACTGCATGCTGACATCAACCTATGATAAAATTGTCCAACTCAAACGCGAGAACAGAAAGGCTTTCACAGTTCTCGTTGATCCAGATAAAACAACTTTGAAGAAAGCAGATGAACTTGTTTCACTGTGCACAAAGGCAAATGTTGATTTTATTTTTGTTGGTGGAAGTTTGGTTGTCAGCGATCATTTAGAAGAGCTAGTACAACACATCAAATCATCCTGTGATATCCCGCTGTTGCTCTTCCCAGGCAGTCCATCTCAGGTTACCCCATATGCAGATGCATTGTTGTATCTCTCTCTCATATCAGGCAGAAATCCCGAATACCTGATTGGTCAACATGTAATTTCAGCCCCTGCTGTTAAAAAAAGTGGACTCGAAGTCATTCCTACAGGATACATGTTAATTGATGGTGGAGCACCTACCACCGTTTCGTACATCAGCAATGCGAATCCTATTCCAACAGATAAAAATGAGATTGCTCTCTGTACTGCCCTTGCAGGAGAAATGCTCGGATTGAAGCTTCTTTACATGGATGCTGGAAGTGGCGCCAAACAACCTATTCAAGAGGGCATGATCCACGCAGTTGCCTCTCAGGTAAACATCCCCATCATAGTTGGAGGAGGTATCACAACTCCTGAAAAAGCCTATAACAATAGCAAGGCAGGTGCCGATATAATTGTAGTGGGGAATGCCATCGAAAAGGACACTACGTTGATCTTGGAAATAAGCCAGGCTGTACACAGCATCAAAACTGTTGCCAACCCCCACTGATAGCCGAAAGTATTCGCCCCCAATTAGAAGCATTTTTCAGAAAAATTGCGTTTATTTGCAGTTCATAATTTTTCTTAAATACTTAGACACAGAAAAATGAAAAAAAACCTAACCCTCACAACAATAGCAGAAACGGTGCATACCGCTTCCACGCGTTGGGTTTTTGCTGTACCATCTGTTACAGTTTTTTTTAGCAGGCCGATTCCGTTTTTAGTACGACGTTGATAGTTACCACCCCCCCTCAGCTACGATTGATTCGATAAGCTGGATTCATTACATGTAGTGGGTCCTGGCATCAATTAATTACAACTCATCAATTCAAAATGGAACAACAATCTTTCAATATATACATCGCCAGTGAAGCAGATTTCAAATTTGCAGAAGAAATCTGTACAGAAATGGAAGAGTCTGCAAAAGCACGCGGTACGGGCATCGCAAAGAGAAGTCCTGAATACGTGAAAAAGAAAATGAGTGAAGGAAAGGCCGTAGTAGCAACAACTGAAAATGGCGAATGGGCAGGCTTCTGCTACATAGAAACATGGAGCCATGGAGAATATGTGGCCAACTCCGGACTCATCGTAAAACCAATCTTCAGAAAAAGTGGATTAGCGAAATCCATTAAAAAGAAAATATTTGAACTCAGCAGAAAAACATATCCCGATTCAAAAATATTTGGATTGACCACAGGACTTGCTGTGATGAAAATCAATTCTGAACTCGGATACGAACCGGTAACGTATTCTGAACTCACCCAAGATGAAGACTTTTGGGCAGGATGCAAAAGTTGTGTGAATTATGAAATCCTCATGAGCAAAGAAAGAAAAAACTGTATGTGCACTGCAATGTTGTATGATCCAAAAGACCACTACAGCCCCGAGGAGACCACACAATATTTTGAAGAAAATAAAAAAGGATTCGAAAGACTATTCAGTTTCAAACAATTCAATTTTCTCAAAACATTCACCAAAAAAGACAACAACAGCAAATCAATCATTGGAGCATTGCTTTCACTCCTGAATATTTAAAAAAGAAATTATGTCAAAGAAAATTGTACTTGGATTCAGTGGCGGATTGGATACGACATTCTGTGTAAAATATTTATCCGAAGAAAAAGGATATGAAGTGCACAGCATCATTGTAAACACAGGTGGATTCAGCGAAGATGAGCTCAAGAAAATAGAGGCGCATGCCCACAAACTCGGTGTTGCTTCTCATACAACCGTGAACGCTGTAGAATCTTATTACAACAGCATCATCAAATATTTAATATTCGGAAATGTATTGAAGAACAATACGTATCCATTGAGTGTAAGTGCTGAAAGATTAAGTCAAGCTATTCACATTGCAGAACATGTCAAAAAATTAGGTGCAAGCGCGGTCGCACACGGCAGCACAGGTGCTGGAAATGATCAGGTAAGATTTGACATGGTATTCCATATCATGATTCCTGGTGTAGAAATCATCACACCCATACGCGACTTAAAACTTAGCCGAGAGGAAGAGATCAGCTATCTCCAATCAAAAGGAGTAGAGATGAATGCTGAAAAGGCAATGTATTCTATCAACAAAGGTCTTTGGGGTACCAGTGTTGGGGGAAAAGAAACCCTTTCATCCAAGGGAATGCTTCCTGAAGCTGCATGGCCTACTCAAGTAACAAAACATGATGCTGAAGAAGTTGTATTGAGTTTTAAAAAAGGTGAATTGGTTGCTTTGAACGATAAAAAATTCTCACACCCTTCAGCAGCTATTCAATATCTGCAAACAATAGCAGGTCCGTTTGGAATTGGAAGAGATATACATGTTGGAGATACCATCATCGGAATCAAAGGCAGGGTTGGATTTGAAGCTGCAGCTCCAATGGTGATTTTAAAATCACATCATGCATTAGAAAAACATGTGCTAACAAAATGGCAGCTGCAATGGAAGGATACCCTCTCTCAATTTTATGGAAACTGGTTGCATGAAGGTCAAATCCTAGATCCAGTAATGCGTGATATTGAATCTTTCCTCCAGCATTCTCAAGAACATGTTAACGGAAAAGTATTTGTTCAATTACAGCCTTACAGATTCCAGATCATTGGAATTGAATCATCATACGATTTAATGAACAGCAAGTTTGGAAAATATGGAGAAATGAACTCAGGGTTCACTGGTGAAGATGTAAGAGGATTCAGCAAAATATTCGGCAACCAAACCATTATTTGGAATGCCGTTCAACAAGAAAATAAAAAATAAGCATTATGAAAGCAACCATCAGGACAGGCATCATCGGCGGAGCTGGTTATACAGGCGGTGAACTGATCCGTCTGTTGCTTCATCACCCAAACACTGAATTGACATTTGTTCACAGCAAAAGCAATGCAGGAAATAAATTATACCAAGTACACGAAGATTTAATTGGTTCAACTGAACAAACATTTACAGAAAATATCAATCAAGATATTAATATCCTTTTTCTGTGTCTTAGTCATGGTGAGTCTTCAAAATTTCTTCAAGAAAATGTGATTGATGATCGCATCAAGATCATTGATCTTGCAAATGATTTTCGATTGAAAGAACAGTCAAAAATCGGTAATAGAGTATTTACCTATGGCCTTCCTGAATTGAACTTTGAAGAAATTCAAACATCAAATAACATTGCAAACCCGGGATGTTTTGCAACTGCCATACAATTAGGACTTCTTCCATTGGCGAAAAAATCTCTGTTAAAAGATGTCTACTCAACAGGCATTACAGGATCCACTGGTGCCGGACAGTCACTCTCGGCAACAAGTCACTTTTCCTGGAGATCAAACAATATTCAGGCTTATAAAACACTTACCCATCAACACCTTGGGGAAATACATCAGTCACTTCATCAATTGAATTCCAAAAATGCATCTGTACATTTTGTACCATGGAGAGGTGACTTCACAAGAGGAATTTTTATTTCATCCACCATAGATGCCAGTGTTTCAATAGAGGAGGCCAACGATATCTATAAGGAATACTACAAGCAACATCCTTTTACAATTGTTTCAGACAAGCAAATCTCTATGAAACAAGTAGTAAATAGCAACAAGGCAGTCATTTTTATTGAAAAACAAAACGATAAACTTGTCATACATAGCGCAATTGATAACTTGTTAAAAGGTGCGAGTGGACAAGCAGTGGAGAACATGAATATTATGTTCGGGCTGGATCAGACAACCGGACTACATTTAAAACCTTCAGCTTTTTAAACCATTGCGATGAAACTATTCGACGTATATCCTATCAACAATATCAACATCACCCATGCCAAGGGGTCCAAGGTATGGGATGAACATAACAATGAATATCTGGATTTATATGGCGGGCATGCAGTGATCAGCATCGGACATACACATCCGCACTGGGTTCATCGCATTGAAGAGCAATTGAAAAAAATTGCATTCTATTCCAACTCCATAAAAATTCCAATTCAGGAGGAGCTTGCACATAAACTGGGGGAAGTGTCAGGAAAAAAAGACTATCAATTGTTTCTATGTAACTCTGGTGCAGAGGCAAATGAAAACGCATTAAAACTTGCATCCTTTCACACAGGCAGAAAAAAGATCATTGCTTTCAGCAAATCATTTCATGGAAGAACTTCTCTTGCTGTTGCTGCAACCGACAACCCATCCATTGTTGCACCAGTCAATCAAACAGACAATGTAATTTTCCTACCCTTCAACAACACAGAAGCATTGGAAGAAGCATTCAAAAAACATGGAAATGAACTTGCTGCTGTAATAGTAGAAGGCATTCAGGGTGTAGGAGGTATCAATGTCGCAGAGAAAAATTTTTTACTTTCCATTAGAAAAAATTGCGATCAATACGGCGCTGTATATATTGCCGACAGTGTACAATGCGGTTATGGAAGATCAGGTATATTTTTTAGCCATGATCATGCGGGAGTAGAAGCAGATATCTATACAATGGCAAAAGGAATGGGCAACGGATTTCCAATAGGTGGAATCATTATATCTCCATCGTTGAAAGCAAAACATGGAATGCTGGGAACCACTTTTGGTGGCAACCATCTTGCATGTGCAGCAGCATTGGCAGTATTGGAGGTAATTGAAAAAGAAAATCTAATACAACATGCATCAAAAGTTGGAGAATTTTTATCTGCATCGTTGCGATCAATCTCCCCGCTGAGTGGAGTTAGAGGAATGGGATTGATGATTGGGTTTGATGTACCTGAACAACTTAATAACCTAAAGAAAGACCTCTTATTCAAATACAGAATTTTTACTGGGGAAGCAAAGCCCAATGTAATCAGACTACTTCCTTCCCTTGCACTCAGCATGGAGGATGCAGCATATTTTATTCAGCACTTAAAGCTGGCCATCGAACAATACCAAGACTAACTGATCATGAAACAATTTCTATCTGCCCACGATGTACAAAATATTCCTGCCATTATTCAGGATGCGCTGACATACAAATCCGCTCCATGGAAAGATGAAAACTTGGGAAAGCATAAAAAGTTGGGCTGCTTGTTCATGAACCCAAGCATGCGAACTAGATTGAGCACCCAAATTGCAGCACAACAATTGGGAATGGAAACCGTGGTTTTTAATGTAGGCAACGAAGGATGGGCATTGGAATTTGCAGATGGAGCAATCATGAATGGCACTACTGTTGAACATGTAAAAGATGCTGCCCCCATCATGGGAAATTATTTTGACCTGCTTGCAGTGAGAACATTTCCTGGATTGAAAGATCGGGAAGCAGATTATAGTGAACACATCATGCACCAGTTTATTAAATATGCAGGTATCCCAGTGATCAGCTTGGAAAGCGCCACCTTACACCCCCTGCAAAGTTTAACGGATCTGATTACCATCAATGAAACAATTCAAACAACAGGTTTCAAAAGAAAACCAAAAATAGTTTTGAGCTGGGCACCTCATGTAAAGCCCTTGCCTCAATGCGTAGCCAACAGTTTTTCACAATGGGTGAATGCTTGGGGTGTGGCCGATTTTGTCATCACTCATCCTGAAGGGTATGCATTGGAAAAAAAATTTACCGAAGGGGCAACCATTGTACACCAACAAGAAGAAGCTCTCAAAGACGCAGATTTCGTCTACATAAAAAACTGGAGTTCATATGAACAATATGGCACCATGCCTGCATATGAAGGCGAATGGATGCTCACGAATAAAAAATTGGCACTAACCAATCAGGCAAAGGTGATGCATTGCCTTCCTGTCCGACGAAATGTAGAACTATCCGATGAAATACTCGATGGGCCAAACAGCCTGGTAACAAAACAAGCAACAAACAGGGTTTGGGCTGCACAGGCAGTAATAGCCTCGATGCTCAAATCATAAAACAAAAAAATATGGATCCACTGTACATTATAAAAGTTGGTGGCAATATCATTGATGACGATCAAAAGCTGAAAAGTTTTCTCACTGAATTTGCAAAAATTCAAGGAAAGAAAATTCTAGTGCATGGTGGTGGTAAACTTGCAACAAAACTTGCGCAAGACCTTTCCATTCAACAACATATGGTGGATGGAAGAAGAATTACTGATGCGGAAACATTAAAGATTGTTACAATGGTGTATGCAGGATTGATCAACAAACAAATGGTTGCTCAACTGAATGCCTTGGGATCCACTTCCATAGGGATTTGCGGCGCAGATGCCAATACCATTGTTGCACATAAAAGAGAACATCCCAGTATCGATTTTGGATTCGTAGGGGATGTTGATAAAGTCAATACCAGCATGTTGCTTACGTTATTAAATGAAAACATCAACATAGTAATTGCCCCCATCACACAAGATGCAAATGGTCAACTCTTGAACACAAACGCTGATACAATTGCACAAGAGATTGCAAAAGCGATGTCAAAAAACATGGATACAACCCTTGTTTACTCATTCGAAAAGAAAGGTGTAATGAGAGATGTGAATGATGAAACATCAGTTATTTCAAAAATAGACAAAGAGGCTTTCACTAAATTGAAAGAAGAAAATGCCATTTTTGCTGGAATGATTCCAAAATTAGACAATGCCTTTACTGCCATATCAGCGGGTGTTTCAAGGGTCATCATCGGTGATGCAATAGAATTGAGCATGTTAATCAAGGGAGAGAGCGGAACAACCATTCATTAAAAAATCAACATGTCTACACTCCATCATATTCAACAAGATGCCATTCAACTTCTAAAGAAGATGATTGCAACCCCTTCTTTCAGCAAAGAAGAAAAAGAAGTTGCAGACTTGATAGAATCATTTCTGAAGGAGCATGGTGTTCCCACCCACCGTATCTTAAACAATGTGTATGCATTGAATAAATATTTCGATGCATCAAAACCAAGTATCCTACTCAACTCACACCATGATACAGTAAAACCCGCAAAGGGTTATACAACAGATCCTTTTACACCTACTGAACAAGATGGAAAAATCATCGGATTGGGGAGCAATGATGCCGGCGGACCATTGGTTGCATTGATTGCAACATTTATACATTTTTATTTGAATGACGCACTGCACATCAATTTGATCATCGCTGCAACTGCAGAAGAAGAAATCTCTGGCAAAAACGGTGTCGAATACTTGCTGCAGGATCCAGGATTTCTGCAGCACCTGCAAGGGAGTAAAATTGTTGGTGCCTTGGTTGGTGAGCCTACTAACATGCAGATGGCTGTTGCGGAAAGAGGCCTACTGGTATTAGATGGATTGGCATCAGGAAAAGCAGGGCACGCAGCCCGTGAAGAAGGCATCAATGCCATTGGAATTGCAATGGATGATATCCATGCGATCAACAATCATCCGTTTCAAAAAATATCAGATCTAACTGGCAAGACAACTGCAAAAGTTACTGTCATCGAAACAGACAATAAAGCACACAATGTCATACCTGCACAATGCAAATTTGTAATTGATGTAAGGGTAAATGAGCTCTACTCTTTTGATGATGTATTACAACAACTGCAATCCATTTCTTCAAGCAATCTTACGCCGAGAAGCTTCAGGTTGAGATCCACAATGATTGCGCTGGATCATCCTATTGTGCTTGCAGGCAAAAAACTTGGATTGAACCACTATGGATCTCCTACAACAAGCGATAAAGCCCTCATGCATTTTCCAGCATTGAAAATAGGTCCTGGTGATTCTGCAAGAAGTCACACCGCAGATGAGTATATTTATATAAAGGAAATTGAACAGGGAATTGAAATCTTCATTCAAATAATGGAAGAATCATCAAAAAGCTATCATTTCTCATAATCATCTATTATGAAACTCTGGAAAAAAGACAATACATCGACTTCAAAACTGATAGAAGATTTTACCGTTGGTAATGACAAAGATTTTGATATCCTACTGGCGAGATTTGATGTTGAGGGATCCATTGCCCACGTTACCATGCTTGGAGAACAGGGCTTGATGAACAAAGAAGATGCAAACAAAGCGATCGCAGGTCTTAAAAAAATTTATGAAAGCATATTAAATGGAACATTCAAAATTGATGCAAGCATGGAGGATGTTCACTCACAGGTTGAATGGATGCTCACAAAAGAAATAGGCGATGCGGGAAAAATGATCCATACAGGCAGAAGCAGAAATGACCAAGTGGCAGTCGACATCAAATTGTATCTGAGATCATCAATGGTAGAAATCAAAGAAGATGTCTTAAAACTTTTCAATTTACTGATTGAAAAAAGCAATCAACACAAACAAGATCTTATCCCAGGATATACCCATCTTCAAATTGCCATGCCATCATCCGTAGGACTATGGCTTGGGGCTTACGCAGAAAGCCTGGTGGATGATATGGAGATTCTTGCAGCTGCATTTCATGTGACCAATAAAAATCCGCTTGGAAGTGGTGCAGGTTATGGTTCATCATTTCCATTGAACAGAAAAAGAACCACAGAACTTTTGCATTTTAAATCCCTCAACTACAACTCAGTGTATGCACAGATGAGCAGGGGGAAAACAGAAAAACTCGTGGCATCAGCCATTGCTTCTATTGCATCAACACTCAGCAAACTGGCAATGGACAATTGCCTGTACCTGAATCAGAATTTTGCATTCATTTCATTTCCTGATGAGCTAACTACAGGCAGCAGCATCATGCCACACAAAAAAAATCCGGATGTATTTGAGTTGATACGTGGAAAATGCAACCGAATTCAGGCTGCACCCAATGAGCTTACATTGCTCACCAACAACCTGCCTTCGGGCTATCACAGAGAAATGCAATTGACAAAGGAAATCTTATTCCCAGCCATTCAATCTCTTCGACAATGTATTGAAATGATGCACCTGATGTTGAGCGCATTATCGGTGAATAAGAATATTCTTCAAGACAAAAAATATACTTACCTGTTCAGTGTTGAGAAGGTAAATGAACTGGTTAACAAAGGAATTCCATTCAGAGATGCATATGTGCAGGTAGGAAATATGATCAATGAAGGAAACTTTCAATTTGATCCATCACAATCATTGAAACATACACACGAAGGAAGCATTGGAAATCTCTGCAATGAAGAAATTGTATCAGAGATGAAAAAAATTGCCTCTGCTATTTCCATTTAAGTGTTGAAATCAGATGTTTTACATCTGTCTCTAAAAAATCACTTACTACCCTGATGGAATCCTCATTCGGTGTTGCATCAAAATAAAGTGCTCCTCTTAGAAAGTGACGTACTGAATCAGTAATAAAAAACTGTTTTGATGTAGCTGCATTTCCCTCTACATAAAAATACATGCCGGCATAACCAGGACGAGGACTAAAAAATGAATCTACTATACCGGAAGCCTTGATGGTATGCTTATAGGTTAAACTGAAAGCTTCATCACGCAGCTTGTCAAAACTGTTTTTTACGAGTGAATCTTTGTAGGAATCCCCTTGTTTGATTTTATAAGTCGAATACCCGTTTACTGATTTATAACTCAAATATATCCTGCCACTGAAGCCTTTGAACTCTACATTTAACCAATACGGCTGATTGTCTTCTGCATCAATGTTTTTGCTAACGGTTGCATACGAGGGATATTCAAAGCTGTATGGAAATCCAGGCTCATCAAATGTTTGGTAAGATCGTTCAGGAAAATCAATCTTGAAATAACCTGTTGGCTTGGGCGTAAATGCACTGTTGCATGACAAAATAAAAACAAAAAGCAGAGACAAAATAACAATTGTAAGACTACGCATGCATCAGTTTTGTGGAGTTGAAATAGTAATCTTTACTTTTTGAATTCGGTTCATGGCAACTTCCAATACCGTGAAACTAAAATCGTGGGCAACCAATACTTGATTCAATTTTGGAATTTCTCCGGCCAGTTCAAGAACCAATCCTGCAATGGTTTCACTCTCTCCACGCACAGGATCAAAGACCCTGCTGGGAAGGTTCATGATTTTGCATGCTTCATTGATCATGATTTTACCTTCGAATATATAATTGAATTCATCAAGCCTCACGTTGACTGATTCTTCATCATCATATTCATCTCTGATCTCTCCAACAATTTCTTCCAAGATATCTTCCAATGTAATGATGCCATCTGTTCCTCCGAATTCATCCACTACAATGGCAAAGTGGGTTCGCTTGGATTGAAATTCTTTTAATAGATCCTCGACCAGCATTTGTTCATGAATAAAGAATGCTGCACGAATTAGGGTTCTCCAATCGAATTCATCGCCTTTATCAATATGGGGCAATAAATCCTTCGAATGAATCATTCCCAATATTTGATCCAAACTTTCTTTGTACACAGGAAACCTGGAGTATTGCTGCTCTTCAACTTTTCTCTTGAGATCAGTAAAGCTGGTTTTTTCTTCAATTCCCTGCACATCCAATCTGCTCTTCATGGCACGTCGCACGGTTACATTTCCAAATTGAGCAATTCCTTTCAATAAATTTTTTTCTTCCTCCGTTGCACCGCTTTCAGTGCCTAAACTGATGGCCTGATCAATTTGTTCCAGCCTTGACTGCACGTCATCGTTTTTACCCAATGCATCTTCAATGTGCTCAGACATTCCATTCATCCATTTTCCTATTCTTCTGAACAATAAAAAATTAATCCAAACAAAATATGACGAATAAGAAGCAAAGCGAATATTGTTATTCGATGCCCACACTTTAGGAAGTACCTCTCCAAACAATATCAATACAAAAATGGCGGCCACCAATCGGAACACAAACAAAAAGAATTCTGAAAACTCCGGAAATGATTTATCGGTGATTAAATAATTGCACAACAAAATGATCAGCAAACGAAAAACATTGTTTCCAACCAGAAGCGATGACAACAATAAACGAGGCTCTTGCAGCAATTGAACAATTCTTTCTGCCGCCGGATATTGTTTGGATTTCAAGTTGCCCAGATCTTTATACCCGAGTGAGAAAAATGCTATCTCAGCGCCTGCATTCATGAAAAGCATCAAAACAGATGCCAACAATAAAATGGTTAACAAAATCATCGCATCAAAAATACATAAAATGAAAGGGATGGATGTGCAGAACTACCACTTCAGGTAGCGGGTGAACAACCTTGGAAAAGGAAGTTGGCGAATGGCAGTTTTAGATTTCCAATCATACCCTTCTAATTTGATTGGTTGTTCAATTTTAATATGAACCAGCCTGCAAATTATTTTACGATGCGTAAGTTGATGAATAATTTCATCAGAAACATCAATCACCTGTGTTGCTGTTCCTGGAGATTTCAATCCCCAACTCTTAAGATTTTGCAAGTCCTTGACATCTTGTGGTTCATCCTTTTCCCATAAAATGAATTCATATAAATCTTTCCAGATATCATTTCCGGATCGTTTCCGCACCAACTGCCTCCCCTTGTGCTCAAGTATCAGGTAGTTGACATAGCGAACTTGCGCCTTGGTTTTTGGTGATTTTCTTGGAATCGAAGATTGGAGTCCTTCGTTGAATGCAACGCATTTTTTCTTTAAAGGGCATCGCTCACAAATAGGTTGCTGTGGTTTACAAACAACCGCCCCAAAATCCATGATGGCCTGATTATAAACAGCAGGATTTTTTTCATCCATCAGTTCCTGGGCCATGAACTCCACATTTTTTTTGATACCAGGCAAATCAACAGGCTGAGTAATACCCAGAAATCTACTGATCACCCTGATCACATTTCCATCCACTACCGCCAGGGGGAGTCCAAAGGCAAATGAACCTATTGCTGCTGCTGTATATGGACCCACTCCCTTCAGTGAAAGCAGTCCTTCGAGTGTATTAGGGAACCTCCCATTCAGTTCAAGACTGACTTTTTTCGCAGTGGCAATCAGGTTGCGGCAGCGGGAGTAATAGCCGAGTCCTTCCCAAATCTTAAAAACTTGATTTTCAGGTGATTGTGCTAGATCATGCACGGTAGGAAACCGTTCTATGAACCTATTATAGTAACCCATTCCCTGCTCGACCCGCGTCTGCTGGAGCATCACTTCGCTCAACCATATTTTATAGGGGTCTTTGATCCCTTTCCAGGGCATTTTACGGTCATTTTTTTTCAGATTCCACTCTAAAAGTGACCTCCTAAACCACGCTTTCACTTGTTTTTCAACCACTTATATGTCTATTTTTTTGGTAGAAAGAAAAAAATACCCCAACTTTAAGAAAGCAGTGCACATGATTCGTTGTTATCGGTTGATAATGAGTGAGTTTTGTGCCACTTGTCTTAAAGAAATCTACATAGCCAAAACTAAGATACTTTATGAGAAAAGCAGATTTGATCAATAAAATTTCTGAGAAAACAAACATTCCAAAGGTGGATGTATTGGTTACACTTGAAACCATGTTTAAAGAAATCAAATACTCTCTTGCCAAAGGTGAAAACATTTATGTAAGAGGATTTGGATCATTCATTACCAAAAAGCGTGCTGCAAAAATTGGTAGAAACATCAAGCGCAACACTGCTGTTCAGATCCCAGAACACTTTATTCCTGCCTTCAAGCCGGCAAAAGAGTTCATGCAAGAAGTTAAAAAACTTGGAATTGACACCGTTATCAAGGATGAAGGTGCCGATGAAATGAACTAGCAGCTAATTTTGCAAAAAAATTTAATGAATGCTTAGAAAACAGCAGTGGTATGTAATTGCCGCAGGTGCAGTGGTATTGTTTTCATTGTTTGTATTTGGAAAATTTACAGCTCCCCACGTTCACAAAGAGAATACATCAACAGAGGCCAAACCTTCCGTAAATCCGAACTTCGACTTTGAACAATATGTAGCAGGACTAAAGAAAGACCTGACCCCAACCCAGTCGGCCTACCTGACTTCGTTGGAAGATGCCATCAGCAGAGGCGACCTGGTTACCCAAAAACAACAAAATTTTCAGGCTCTTTCCAATTTTTGGCGTGACAGCGCACATGCCTTCACTCCTTATATGTATTACCTGGGAGAGAAAGCTAAATTGGAGAATTCTGAAAAAAGCCTGAACTTTGCCGCCCATTCAATGTTGGAGGAACTCAGGGGAATAGCAGATCCTGCCCTCAAATCCTGGATGGCCAATCAAGCAAACGAGCTCTTTAAAAAATCTCTTGTACTGAATCCCAACAATGATTCAACCATCATCGGACAAGGAAGTACATTCTTTTTCGGTGCGGATGGTGCCCCGATGGAGGGTATCATGAACATCAGAAAAGTGGCCGAAAAAAATCCGGATAACGTATTTGCTCAGTTTATGCTGGGATACGGCGGACTGATTTCAGGACAAAACGACAAGGCCATCGAGCGATTCAAGAAAGTTGTTTCCTTGGATCCTGAAAATACTGAAGCCATTTTTTTGTTAGCTGAAATGTATGAGAGAGAAGGAAAAAAGAAGGAAGCAATCGTTTGGTACGAAAAAGGACTGACCAAAGTAAAGAATCCTGAACTCGTTAAAGCATTGGAAGAAAAAATCAACTCATTAAAATAATTTATAACACTTAAACTAATTTAACATGCCTTGCGGTAAAAAAAGAAAACGTCATAAAATCGCAACCCACAAACGCAAAAAGAGGTTGAGAAAGAACCGTCATAAAAAAAGTAAGAAGTAGTCTCCCCTTATTTTATTCATTCACATTGCAAAGTTTGATGCGTAGGTCTTGCCTATCCATCAATCGCATATGTGTCACAAATTGATTATTCATCATTGAATAAGGAACTCGTCATACATACATCTGCACAAGGTGTAGAAATCGCCTTGTTGGAAGACAGGAAACTGGTTGAACTGCATCAAGAAAAAGCAGACGCCAGCTTTGCTGTAGGGGATCTCTATTTGGGCAAAGTCAAGAAATTAATTCCTGGGTTGAATGCTGCATTTGTAGATGTAGGATTTGAGAAAGATGCTTTTTTGCATTATACAGATTTGAGTCCATACGCAAAGTCCTTGCTTAAGTTCACGCAGATCTCTATCAATACGCCTGTTCAAAGCCAACAGGAATTCTCATCATTCAATGTCGAACCCGAAATCGTCAAAACAGGAAAGATCAATGAAGTACTGGGACAAAAACCGAACGTACTGGTTCAAATCCTGAAGGAGCCCATCGCAGCGAAAGGCCCACGTTTGAGTTGTGAAATTTCACTTCCAGGAAGATTTGTCGTCATAACTCCCTTCAATGATATCATCGCTATCTCCAGAAAAATTCATTCTGGTGAAGAAAGAAAAAGGCTGCAAAAAATCATTGAGGCCATCAAGCCGAAAAATTTCGGAGTAATTGTCAGAACCGCCGCCGAAGGAAAAAATACTGCTGAGCTGCATGAAGACCTCAACATGTTGTTCGACAAGTGGAAGGCCATTCAGCAAAATTTGAGTGCCGCCGTTGCCCCTCAGAAGATTCTGAGTGAACAAACCAAAACCACCAGCATATTAAGAGATCTCTTGAATGCCGATTTCAATAAAATTGTGGTGGATGATAAACAGCTCTTCGCTGAAACCAAAGCATATATCCAAAAAATTTCACCAGAAAAGGCCAACATCGTATCCTATTACAATGGAAGCGGTTCGGTATTTGATCATACAGGTGTCACAAAACAGGTAAAGGGAGGATTTGGCAAAACGGTTAATCTTCCGAGTGGAGCATATCTGATCATTGAGCATACTGAAGCCTTGCACGTAATTGATGTGAACAGTGGCTACAAGAGCGTAAGCAATAACCAGGAGGAGAATGCCCTGCAAACAAACTTGGAGGCTGCTGAAGAGATTGCCAGACAATTGAGGCTGAGAGATATCGGAGGAATCATAGTGGTGGATTTCATTGATATGAAGCTGCCTGAAAACAAGAAGAAGCTTCATGAAGCCATGGAGCAATACATGAAACATGACAGGGCCAAGCATGCGGTGCTGGCTATTTCAAAATTCGGACTCATGCAGTTGACACGTCAGCGCATGAAACCTGAAATGAATATCAATACACAAGAACAATGCCCGTCTTGTCAGGGTACCGGAAAAATATCTTCAACCCTTGTTTTAGAAGATGAAATCGAAAAGAACATCAGCTACCTGCATGAGCAGAAACATCGTTCATTGAAAGTGATGGTTCATCCGATTCTGTATGCATATTTAACCAAGGGATTCATTTCCATCAAACGCAAATGGTCTTGGAGATACAAGATCAAACTAGCATTGATGGAAGACACAACCTACCACCTTACTGAGTTTCATTTCTTTGACGCAGACGGCGAAGAGATTCGTCTCTGAATCTCTACCTTTACTGAAAATTCGGCTGCATGAAATTGCTTGCACTCAACGTGTATTTCTTTCTTGCTACAACTTGTCCCATCAGCCAACAGTATACTGCCTATATCAATCAATTTACCAGGATGGCTGCCGAGAAACATATCCAGGTGATGTTGGTGTTTCCAACAGAAAAAAATAAAATCAAAACAGAAGTGGATTGTTTCATTCAACAGTACAAGCTGTCTGCACCTGTGATGATCGACAAAGGATTTAAATTATCAAAAAAGTTCAATGCAACAGCAACCCCTGAGGTATTTGTGTTAAATGAAAAAGATCAGGTATTGTATCATGGTGCGATCGACAATTGGTTTTATAAGCTCGGACAGAATAGAATAGAGATCACAGAACATTATTTGGATGATGCCGTTGGACAAGCATTGAATCAGCAACCCATCATCAGACCATATGTAAAACCAATTGGTTGTTTTATTGAAACAGGAATGCCGAGTAACTAGAGAGGAATATCTTCATCACCCACCTGGTATTTTACATAGTATATGATCAGGTTCATCATCTCATCTTTGGTACCCCATCCGTAGGTAACATCAATGGGCGGATTGCTTGGATTTTTGGGATTGTTTCTGGTATTGTCGTATTGCCCCTCTGCATAGATGATAGACCCTTTGGGCACCTTCAGAAATTTCTTAAATACATAGGTCATCTGCCAATTGAAATCCCATTCAGGAATATTTACCAATGGTATCACATCTCCTGCCGGTGTAATGGCAAATGCCTTGAATTTTTTTCCCAATAAATGCATATGAGGCATGACTGAGATGAATGAAACATCTTCCTCCAGTGGCAATGTACGCATGTAAAAAGTGGGTATTTTATTTGCGGGAATGATGAAAGGCAGGTTTGAAATCTGATCTTCTTTTAATGTCAGTGTTATGACTTCTCTGATTATAGGGGCATCTACATAAGTAAGTTGAATGGAAGAGGAATCTTTTGCCGGAACTGGTGTAGGAGCATAATGCATATTCAAAATAAAATCAGATCCTGCATGTAAACGTTTGCCTGTTCCCTTGGGAAAACTGATTTCATCATTGCCCGGAACCCATCCAAATAAAAATGGATCAGCCAAGGGTTTGGTCTGATATTGATAAATTGATGTATCCGATTCTGAAATTCCATTAATCCCTGCAATTGCACCGGTTGTATCAATCATTAATCTGCTGTGGTGTACCAGTTTTTTATTTCCTGGAATAAATCGAATCGTTTGAATGAATTTTTCTTCTTTGTTCTGCAGCGGAAGATGGAAATACCTGAATTCTTCTTTCTGCATTTCAGGCATGTGGAAAGTATTGCGCATTCCAATTCGAAGATCGGATTGGACGGGTGCAGAAACCACCAAACTTTTCTGATGCTCATCTGCAACTTCTGGATGCGATGCTTTGATGCGCTTTCCTGCTGGTTTTCCGGCAGCGACCCATTGTGTAATCTTTTCAATTTCTAGATCAGAGAGTAAGTTCTCGTTTTTATAGTGCTGAAAAGTATTGTCTGCCTTGAATGGAGGCATGTATCTGGTGCTGGTGACATATTGCACAAATCCGCCTCTTGAAGCAACATCCTCAAAAGTTTCCAGGGAGAAAGGGGCAATGCCTGCTGGATGGTGACATCTTAGGCAATGTGTTCGAATGATGGGAGCAATATGTTGATGATAATTGATTTGCTGTGCAAGAGCTGACAACACAAACCATGAAAGAAATAAATATATAAAGATGAATTTCAAAACAGGTATTTGTAAAAACAAAATTGGGAATAAACAATGTTTATTCCCAATTTTTATAAAATGTATTGATACATTTATTTAGGAGACCAAACCACTGATGCGTTTGCAGCAATATCAGGCTGGCTTACATACACCTCGCCGTTTACTACTGAAACTGACCACCACTTGTAAACAAGTCCTTCAGAACTTGTAAAGGCCCAAGTCATTTCAAAAGTATCTGCTTTTGTAAAACGCTTGCCGTCAGGACGGGTTGCGCCAAACACATCAACAGAACCTTTTCCGTAATCAAACTTGTTTGATTTGAACAAGTTGTATACTTGAGCGGCTGTGATAGAGAATGCTACTGGTTCATTGTTTCCTTTGCAGTCTTGAACTACAAGAGATTTTGTACCATGGTTAGCAGTAGCAGGATTTCCGTTCTTATCAGTATATGATTCAGTGAACGTAATAAAGATCTCTTGCTTGGTCATTGTTAGCTTACGGTTTACATCGATCCACTTCAACTGCATGTTTACAGTAGATCCAGCATCGTTACCTGCTAAAAATGAACCAGAAAGTAATTTGCCTTGCCCCCAAACACCTGGTTCAGGAGTAGCAACTGGGTTCAACTCTTCTTTTGTACAAGCAGTAAATACTGTTGTCAACATCAAGAGAACCGCGATATATTTCATCATTCTTTTCATGTTTGTAATTTTTTATGATTAGAACTTGAATTTTACTACATCCCAGAAAACAGGTTCCTGGTAATACACCGGAAGTGGAGATGGAGCATTCTTATTCAAAGTTGCCTCTGTAGCTGGCACAGGCCAACGAAGTGCAAACTGGCTGTTCAAAGTGATAGGTGGTCTCAAAGTTGTAGGATAACCTGTTCTACGCATAGCATTGTATGCTTCAAAACCATTACCCCATCCTGCGATCCATGCCTGAGAAAGCACAGCATTGATTTTTGCCTCTGCAGAAGGAGCAGCATCATAATCAGCCAAGAATTTGTTTACATAAGCTGTTACATCAGCAGCAGCAGGAGCTTTTGCAGTTGCATCTTTGGATAAACCAAAATTGACAACATAAGTAATATGTTCCCTGATTGCAGCCTCAATGGTTGCACGAGGGTCACCAAAACCATATGCCAATTCAGCTTCAGCCTGCCAGAACTTAACCATCCAGCTGGTCATGAAAGGAGAGATACCATCACCACGTCCTTTGTTACCGCCACCTGAGCGGAGCAATATTGCAGAACCATTTCTATCATCATACAATCCGGCAGCAGGATAAACTCCTGGAGCTGTTCTGAAGTCTTGGTCTTGGGGAACACCTGATTGATCACCACGGTATCTTCCAAAAAAGCCTGCCATGAACAAAGTGTCAGATTTTGTAGGTGACAATACACCGGCAGCAATACCAGCTTGCCAGATTGATTTTTCCAAAACCAGGTAAGCACCTTGTACTGGAGTAGCACCACGGTCAGTTGGATCATTTTGATTCAACAATCTTGTTGCCTGACGCTTATAATAGAATGGGAAACGCGGATCCTTGTTAAGGAACAACTTCCACATCATATCAGTTTCAACATACGTGAAATCCATGTTTGCTAAGTATGCTGCAGTATACCAAGGGTGGCGCAATTCAGGAGAAATTTGGCTACCATACTTCCAAGTAAAATCATTGGCAGTACCAGTTACCAATCCACCAGTTGCAGCCAACGCAGCCTGGATATCAGCTTTCGCATTTGTATTTACTTTGCGTTCAGTGATCTTCATTTTTAAACGAAGCGTGTTGATAAACCTGATCCAGTTTGCCTTACTACCACTGTAGAAGATATCTGGACTGATTGAAATGCTAGAAGCAGCATTCAGGTTAGCAGTTGCATCATCCAACAATTTGTAACATGCAGCATAAATGTCTTTACCTGCATCAAATTTTGGAGAAATGTTCTGCTCAGTGAGGTTACCACCAAATGCTTCTGTAAAAGGGCATGTGCCAAACAAGTCGACCATGGTTACAAAACCATAAGCCTTCATCGCTTGTGCTACCCCGAGATAAGGTTGGTTTTTAGCCTCAGTTGCAGCCTTGATGATTTCATCAACATCCTTGCCCCAGCCTGTGTAAAAGCTAGACCAGGTGCCGTAAAAGCTGTTTACGCCATAACCATAAGAATCAGAAGCAGCTATTTGTCCAACTGCACCCATTTGGGTTTGAACCAAACCGTTCAACCAGTTGGCCATTCTGCGTTCTGCCTCTGGCAAAAGCAATTTAACCGAACCCTTTGTAGGGTTGTTAGGATCTACGTTGATGTCTAGATCAAACAAGTCGGTCTCTTTGGTACAAGACGCAAATGAGAGCGCAACTGCGAGTGATACACCAGCGATCCATCTATTTATATTTTTCATGTTATTTTTCATCTTTTGATCGTTTTTAGTGGTTCACGAATTAGAAAGAAACTCTAAGGTTTACACCATAACGACGTGTACTTGGCGCAGCACCCAAATCAATACCTTGGATGTTTGAAGTAGATACGTCACTGAGTACTTCTGGATCAAGATTCAAACCTTTGAGAATATTTGGACAATAGAACCAAAGATTTCTTCCGCTGAAACTGATGTTTGCGCTTCCGAATGGCGTCTTGGTGAGCCATTTCTTTGGAATGTTGTATCCAAGATTCAATTCTCTCAATCTGAATGTGGTACGATCGTATAGGTTGGTATCGTCTGGTCCGTATGCACCGAAACCATCAGAGAAGAAATAGTCGAACGCAGAAATACTGGTAGTATTTTTGATGGTCTTACCATTTGCATCTAAGATTGGTGTTTTCGTAGCATCATCGCCATAAACACCAGGAATAACTCTCAAACCTTCACGCTCAGCAGAGTTTGCCAATTGACCACGCAACAAAAGAGAAGCTGCAGTGATCGAGTACATGTCTCCACCTTGCCACCAATCTACCAATGCAGATAAACTGATGTTTTTGTAAGTAAGTGTATTGGTTACACCCAACTTGAAGTCGAGGTTTGGATTACCGATGATGTCATCTTCTGCTTGGTAAATAATCTTACCGCCGTTTCCACCCATACCAGGCCAAATCAAACGATTGCCTTGATCATCTCTTGCAGTACCAAGACCCATCAACATACCGAAAGGTTGACCTACACGCTGAACGTTGTACACGAATGCACCGTTGCTTGTATAGATATCAGCACCCTGATCGTCTGTAGCCAATACTTCGGAACGGATCATGTTGAATGCAGAGAAGATAGACCATGTGAAACCACTCTTTGTTTTTACTGGAACCACTTCAACACCTGCCTCGTAACCTATGTTTCTGATGCTACCCGCATTGATAGCGAGTGTAGAGAAACCTGAGGTAACAGGGATACGCTTGGTAACAAAGTTGTCTTTTGATTGCTTTCTATAATAAGTAAGATCAAATTTAACCCTGCCGTTGAACAAGTTGATTTCAGAACCTACCTCAAACTCTTTCACACCTTCTGGACGAAGATTGCTGTTTTTCAACGCATCACTCAATGATGATGAATAAACAGTTGCACCTGCAGGTGTCAAATAAGAAGGAGAGGTTACATTATAAGTTGTCAACAACTGATAAGCAGGCACGTCACGCTTTGTTTCAGCAAAGTTTACGCGCAACTTACCATAAGACAATACATCGCTCTTGATATTCAATGCATCTGTGAACACAAAGCTCAAACCAGCACTTGGATAGAAATATCTTCTGTTGTTAACAGGAAGAGTAGATGCCCAGTCGTTACGACCAGTCAACTCCAAGAACAAATAGTTATTGTATGAGAAGTTCATACGGGCAAAAGCACCCAAGATGCGTTGTTTTCTATCATAGTCAGAATAAACTGCCTGTTGAGAAGTATTGGTCAGTTTATAAATATCTGGTACGATGAAACCAACACCATATTGATAGTTGTTGTAATACTTTCTTTCGTTGGCTTCAACACCCGCGATACCATTGAAATCAAGATTGTCTAGGATCTTGATTGATTTGGAAGTCAACAAGAACTGGAAGTTTTTCTCAGTATTTCTGGTTGTAGATTTCCAAATGTTACCGATACCACCACCAGAGTTACCACCAGGGCGAGTGATCTGTTGTTGGAAATCAGTATAGGTATTCATACCACCCTTGAAACTCAATTCCAAGAATTTGGTAAGATCGTATGCAACACTGAAGTTTCCGAATACACGGTTTACATTGGAGCTGAACAAATTGTATTTGGCAGTCCACAATGGGTTGTCAGTTGCACGATAGAAAATATTGTTACCAGTATTAGGATCTTCAAAAGGCATATCACCAAGAGGGAAACTTCTTGGGAAATAGAACAAACGGTCGAAGATAGAACCGCCAGTACCACCACCATAGTCGTTATACAAGCTCGCACCTGATTTTGGATTCTGCTGAGTAGTGTTAACATAATTAACGCTACCGCCGATTCTCAAACCATTTGCCAATTGTGAGTTACCACCAACGCTTACAGAAGTTCTTCCTGTATTTGAATTTGGTAGGATACCTGTATTATACATGCGGCTACCAGTAACATTGATGTTGTTTTTACCGTCGCCTGCATTTACATTCAGACTGTTCTCAACCATTTTACCAGTTTGGAAAAATGAGTTCAAGATGTCGTAAGCTTTGTAATCAATCTCATCAGGCAAATCTGGGAACAAGCCCGGATAGCGTATTTTCAACTGAGTAGGCACTTTCAAAATTTCTGGATATTTCAACAACCCGCCTGATGCCTCATTTACCTTTCTTGCTTGTTCAGCAAAAGGTGCACCCCAGTTTCCGATGAAACCACCATTGTAGTTCTGGTTAGATCCCTGACCATATACATTTTGGTATTCTGGAAGAGAAGATATCTGTTCTGCATTGTAAGAAGTAGAATAACCTACTTCCAAACCTTTTCTGGACTTAGCACCGCTTTTGGTAGTAATAAGAATTACGCCGTTTGCAGCACGCTGACCGTAAAGCGCAGATGCAGAAATACCTTTCAATACCGTCATAGACTCGATGTTGTTTGGATCGATATCATATAAACGGTTGGAAAAGGTTGTTCCCTGATCGAAACCAACAGAGTTGTTTACGCTGTTGTCGAAGGGTACACCATCCACAACGATCAACGGTTGGTTGACAGCAGTGAAAGAGGTATTACCTCTAAGGTTCACTTTCGTTGATTGTCCAGGTGCACCACCACCACCAGTGATGTCCACACCAGGAACTTTTCCTGAAAGGGCACGCAATACGTCTGGTTCAGCTTTTTGTTGCAACTGCTCAGCTTTCACTTCTGATACAGCGTACACAAGCTGCTTCTTTTCTTTTCTGATACCGAGAGATGTTACCACAACTTCTTGCAAACCTGAAGAAGAAGCAGTGAGTTGTAAATTCGAAAGATTAGATCCAGCGCGAACTGTCAATTTTTCGAATCCAACTGAAGTAATCTCCAACGTTTTGTTGAGATCGCTTAAGGAAAGAGAGAAAGTTCCATCAGCAGCAGTTGAAGTACCTGAAGTACTTCCTACCACTTTAACAGAGGCACCAGCAACTGGAGCTCCGTCTGCACCTGAAACTTTTCCTTTCACAACAGTTTGTGCAAAAGATGACATTGCTAGGAATGCCATTGCACAAAAACCAAGTAGGAGTTTTTTTCTCATGCAATTAATTTTTGATTAGTTTCTGATTTGTCCGATCGCGAATATAACAATTAATTCACATTTCACTCGGAAACGGGCTAAAATATTGTTGTTTAACTAATTAGTTTATTGGCAGTTACGAGGATGAACAAACAATTTTCTGTAGCATTTTTGACATCTTTTCAAAAAATATTATACATATATTTTTTCTTAATATGATTGTGGCAAAAATCATCTTTTAAGAATTAGAAGAAATGTTGAGAAAAAATAGCATAATTTATATCAGTTTGATTATCTGATAGTTAGATAAGAATAATTGAGGGTTTTCGTTCTATTTCAGCCATAAATCCCGTAAAAAAGTTTTCAACAAGCCCGAAAAATTATTTTGTACTGTGGGGGCAATTTGTAATTTAGTGGAAGAATTTAATGGGTTAGTAAGTACTAAAGGGTCGGCATCAGCTGGCCCTTTGGTTTTTTTAAAAAGTTCTAGGTTATAAGTTGTAGGTTATAGGTTAAATATTTCAACTTACAACTTATAACTAACAACTTACAACTCCATTTAAAACATCGTTTGATTGTTTAAAAACACATCATCAATATCAAACGATTCTTACTTTCACTTCATGAGCAAAATTAAAAAAGCATACTTCTGTAAGAATTGCGGATATGAATCTGCAAAGTGGGTTGGAAAATGTCCTGCTTGTAATGAATGGAACACCTTCACTGAAGAAATCATACACAAAGAAAAATCAACCAAAGAAAATTGGAAATCTACTTCATCGGGTCAATCTAAATCAATTGTACTCAATGAAATTATCAGCGAAGAAAAACAACGTATCACAACAAAAGATCATGAACTCAATCGTGTATTGGGTGGTGGAATTGTTCCTGGAAGTTTGGTATTGGTTGCTGGTGAACCAGGTATCGGAAAATCAACGTTGTTTCTTCAAGATGCATTGATGATGAATGAACTTCGTGTATTGTACATCAGCGGTGAAGAAAGTGAACAACAAATAAAAATGCGCGCAAACAGAATCAACATCGCGCACGATGATTTTTTTCTGCTCACGGAAACATCGACCCAGAGCGTGTTTCAAGAGATTAAAAAAATTCAACCACAACTGGTTATCATTGATTCTATTCAAACATTGCAATCACCTTACATTGATTCATCACCTGGAACCATTTCACAAATCCGGGAATGCACCGCAGAATTTCAACGCTTTGCAAAAGAAACTCAAACACCAGTTTTTTTAATCGGTCATATAACAAAAGATGGAAGCATTGCAGGTCCGAAATTATTAGAGCACATGGTTGATACCGTTCTTCAATTTGAAGGTGATCAACATTATGCATATAGAATTTTACGAACTACCAAAAACAGATTTGGATCAACAGCAGAATTAGGAATTTATGAAATGACTGGAACAGGAATGAAACCTGTTACAAATCCTTCAGACATTTTAATCAATCAAAAAGAAGAACAATTAAGTGGTATAGCAATCGGTGCAACCATGGAAGGATTGCGTCCTTTGTTAATTGAAGTACAAGCATTGGTTACTCCATCTGTTTATGGAACACCACAACGAACTGCAAGTGGATTTGATTTAAGAAGATTACAATTGTTATTGGCAGTATTGGAAAAAAGAGGTGGATTTCATTTTGGTACAAAAGATGTATTCGTAAACATTGCAGGTGGATTAAAAATTGAAGACCCTGCAATTGATCTTGCCATGGTATTTGCATTGCTTAGTTCTTACGAAGACATCCCCCTTTCCCAAAAAATATGCTTTGCGGGTGAAGTAGGCCTCAGTGGTGAAATTCGGGCTGTAAACCGCGTGGATCAAAGGATTTCGGAAGCGGAGAAGCTCGGATTTGAGCAAATTGTGGTGAGCAAATACAACAGAACAGCCGAAAAACACAAGGGCATTAAAGTGCAAAACGTGGCATTGATCGAAGAGGTGTACAGAACAATATTCAAATAAATGAAATGGCCCTTTGCCATTGATTGCAAGGATGCATTTCTGCACTTGTTTTTTCCGCACCTGTGTGCAGGTTGTTCTTCAGACATATTGGATGAACAAGCCTTGATCTGCACAGCATGCATGCGCTCACTTCCCTTTACTGAATTTGAAAAAATGGAAAACAATCCGGTTGAAAAACTTTTCTGGGGAAGAACAAAGATTCAACATGCCTCCAGCATTTTTTATTTCATTACAGACAGCCCATTGCAAGAAATCATTCACCACATCAAATACAAAAACAATCCTGCACTGGGAGTGTATATGGGGAACATCATGGGGCTACGATTGAAAAATATGTTATCAATCAACAAAATTGATTTTATGTTGCCCATGCCATTGCATCCCAAAAAAGAATATGCAAGAGGTTATAATCAGGCAAGTGTTTTATGCCAAGGCATTCAGGGAACAACTGATACCCCATACCTGAATAATATCTTGCTAAGAAATTTCAATACAGACACACAAACAAAAAAATCAAGAATCGAAAGATGGGAGAATGTTGCAGAGGTCTTTGAAATTAGCGCCCCATCAGCGGTTCAGGAGAAACATATTTTATTGATCGATGATGTAATTACAACTGGTGCATCGACCGAAGCATGTGCAAACCTGCTCATAAAAAACAAGGCTGCAAGTGTTTCCATTTGCAGCCTTGCATATACAATCTAATCAAAGCCCTATTTCAAATACTGTGTAATCTGCTCATCGAGTGGATTTACTTTACTTGGATATACATTGATCAATTGTCCTTTTTCATCCAACAAAAACTTGGTGAAATTCCATTTGATCTCTGCATCCATCACGCCATTTTCTGCTTTGTTGGTAAGCCACTTGAACAATGGATGAATATCTTCTCCTTTCACAGAAACTTTTTCAGCCATGGTGAATGTAACACCATAATTTTTCTGACAGAAAGCATTGATTTCAGCATTGGTTCCGGGCTCCTGTGCACCAAAATTATTGGCAGGGAATCCAACAATCACCAATTTACTCTTGTATTGCTCATACAATTTTTCAAGATCAGCATACTGAGGAGTATAACCGCACTTTGATGCAGTATTTACTACCAATATTTTTTTACCCTTGTACTTTGAAAAATCAATGGTGCCTCCATCGATGGAAGGAACCTTGAATTTGTGTATTGAACCGGCACCCATAAGAAGGGAAATTAAAGTGATCAATAAAATTCTCATAACATGCAATTTTGTGTACTAATTTAACAAGGATCGATCGTATTTGTTCAATTACCTTTACGGCATGTTATTTTCTGAGATACCCGGACAGCAAGATGTGAAAGAAAAACTGGTTCAAATGGTTGAGCACAACAGATTGAGCCATGCTTTACTGTTCTTGGGAAAGGAAGGAAGCGGTGCCTTGCAACTCGCAACAGCACTTGCACAATTTATAGTTTGCGAGCAAAAGAACCAGGACGCCTGCGGAAAATGCCCTTCCTGCAAAAAAGCTTCTGCGCTCATGCACCCGGATATTCACTATTCATTTCCGACCATTACCAGAGCTGGACTCGACAAACCCGTTTGCAATGATTTCATTGAAGAGTGGAGACAATTTAATATTGAATTGCCCTATGGAAATGTTTACGATTGGCTGCAAACCCTGGATGCAGAAAACAAACAGGGAAACATCACAGCCCATGAATGTGAAGACATTATCCGAAAACTTACCCTGAAAAGTTTTGAAAGCGGATACAAAATTTTGATTCAATGGATGCCTGAATATCTTGGCACATCAGGAAACAAATTATTAAAGCTGATTGAAGAACCTCCTGCAAAAACACTCTTCATCCTGGTTGCAGAAGATGAATCCAAAATACTTCCAACCATTCTATCCAGAACACAATTGGTCAAGATCAACCGTGTTTCATCAAATGATATTCAATCATGGCTGATCGAAAAGCAACAAGTGCCTATGGACAAAGCAACTGCCATTGCTCCACTTGCTCAGGGAAATTTAAGAGAGGCAATGCATCTCTTGCACCATGGAGATGAAAATTGGCAAGAGCTTTTGCGAGATTGGTTGAATGCAATTTTAAAAAATGGTCCTGCGTCACAAGTAAAATGGGTTGATGAAATCAGCAAGCTTGGAAGAGAAAAACAAAAACAATTCATCGCATACTTTATTCATTTGCTTTCAATCTCTGTGTACATTTCAAACAATGAATTGCCGCATGATGTAGCTACCGATGAAATCGATTTTGCGCAACGCCTCATCAAATTGGCATCGACTCAACAAATACAGGCTATGGTTGAGGAATTGGACAAATCCATCTATTATATCGAAAGAAATGCCAATTCTAAGATGCTGTTCATGGCCCTCAGCATCAAATTTTACCATATTATTAAAGATAAAATGGTAATTTTGGTAAACTAGTGTTGACGATCAGTGCGGGACAGGTTTGCCATAAGAAGCTTTTTTTATACTCCAATATATAGTGACGCAGGTATCCGTGCTGCATAACAATTGACTTCCACAAACCCCCCCCCTCATTTTATCGCTGATCCTAGCTTGGAACCTTGTTCCAGATTAAATTTTTTATATGGGATGCAGCTCATGCGGAACGAAAGATGGTAAACCCAGTGGTTGCAAAAGCAACGGGGGATGCAGCAGCGGTGGTTGCAACCGGCTCAACGTGCATGATTGGCTGGCCAATCTTCCTTTTTCAGACCCTGCAGTTTCTTGCAGGATCGTAGAAATCAGTTTTAACAACGGCAGCAGAAAAGATTATTTTAAAAATACTACCCTTCATCATTTTAATAAAGGTGAGATGGTAAGCGTTGAGGGAGTAAGTGGTTTTGATGTTGGAGAAGTAAACCTCAGTGGAGAACTGGTGCGACTTCAACTCAAGAAAAAAAGAATCCCGGAAGACAGTGCTGAAATCAAAAAAATATTGCGAAGATCCACCGAAGTGGATATCCAAAAATGGAAAGAAAGCAAATCCAAGGAGCGTGAAGTACTTGCAAGATCAAGAGCCGTTGCAAAACAGCTGAATCTCGTTATGAAAATTTGTGAAGTGGAGATTCAGGCAGATGGAAGAAAGGCAACCTTCTTTTATACAGCTGAAGACAGGGTAGATTTCAGGGAATTGATTAAAATATATGCCACTGAGTTCAAAGTAAAAGTTGAAATGAAACAAATTGGCGCAAGACAGGAAGCTGCAAAAGTAGGCGGAATCGGAAGTTGCGGAAGAGAGCTCTGCTGCAGCAGTTGGTTGAATGAATTCAAAAGTGTCACCACTGCGATGGCACGTTATCAGAATTTGAGTATCAATCAAACCAAATTGAGCGGACAATGTGGAAGATTGAAATGCTGCCTAAACTATGAGTTGGACACCTACCTTGATGCTTTGCAACATTTTCCAGATCACGCAGATGTTTTACAAACTGCAAAAGGAAATGCACAACTTATCAAAAAAGATATCTTTAAAAATTTGATGTGGTACACATTGCCCGACAGCAACAAACAGTATCCACTATCAATAGATACAGTCAAGAAAATAAAATCCCTGAATAGCAAGGGCATTTTTCCTGAAGAACTCGAAACAGAAGAAGTTGCATCCACTTCAAAATCAAAAGAACCTGAACCACAGTTTGTAGATGTAGTTGGTCAGATCAGCTTGCGATCTTTGGAGAGAAATGCACAGAAAAGAAGAGGGACAAGGGACAAGGGACAAGGGACAAGGGGACAAGGATTCAATACTAAGGGACGAAGCCTGCCTGCCGGACAAGCAGGGACGAGGGACGAGGCACGTGAATCAAGACCTAGCGATAGAAGAGATAACAGAGGACCCAAACCGCAGGGGAAGCAAATAAAATTGAATCGAAACGATCAAGGAAACCGCCGTGACCCGGCATAAAATTTCCACTGTCTTTTACACCTGCCAATCGTTTCAATCTGCTCTCATATAAATCACCGAATGTACCTGCAAAGGCAACAGTAAATGATATTGCCAGCATGTCAAAAGAAAAATTCCACTGAGTTGCAGCAATCAGGTTGATCAATCCAACACTTAACAAAATACCACCAATGGTGCCTTCCCAAGATTTTTTGGGAGACCATTTTGACAATGGAGTTTTTCCTATAAAAGAACCTACGACATAAGCCATTGTATCGTTGATCCAAATTCCAAATACCATCAGCAAACTGATCAATTTTCCACTGAAAGATGAAAGCATTTTTGCGATAGAACTTTCACTTTCATCTGCATTCCACAACCATCCGCTTCTGATGTTTATCAACAATGCCAATGAAACAGACAAATAAATAAAGCCCTTCAAAAAAATGATAAAATCCTTCTGACGAAATTTCTTTTCAAAAACAATATTCAACATGATCACGACCAGTGAAACTCTGATCAACCACTCACCTACCGTTGACATGGCGATGCTTCCTATTTGCATGGAATGTGATGTATTCATCAACATCCATCCCCATCCCAACAAAGGAAAATGAATTTGTTTCCACCAAGGTTCAATGTAAAAACCTTCGTATGTTTTTTGTGAGAGCTTCAAAAACTCAATCCAAGCACCAGCATGAACAATAGAGAACAAGACAAAAAAACTCCATTCATTCCAGAGAAGTCCGGTCAGCATAACTGCGGCATACACCAATGCAGTCTTGGTTCTGGTTGCAAATACTTTAGGATCGAATGCCATCTGCAGCTCGTTTAAAATATTTGAAAAAATACACCAATGCAATTAACGCAACAATGCTCCACCAAATAGGATATTTATCATCTTGTGATGCTGCAATCGACATCCCCTTCATACGCAGATAATAAATTTGAAGCACCCCCATCGCGTTGTTCAAAAAATGCGCAATGATCGACATCCAGATACTTTTAGAATACGCATACAGAAAGCCAAGCACAATGGATAGCGCGACCCTTGATAGAAAACCAAAAAAAGAAAAATGGATAGCACTGAACAATAAAGAAGTAATTAAAATGCTGGCCCACGTGTTACCTGATGCCCTAAACATCATATTTTGAAACCCGCCACGAAAAAATACTTCTTCAAATACTGCCGGTGCAAATGCCATGACAACCAGCGCAAACATCAAATCGCCCATGTCATTCATTACAGACATCAACTCAATTTGCTTCATGTAAGAATCTTCCAAAGACTTTGCATAAATTTTTAATGATTCAGTAAGTGGAATCAATTCATTGAGTGAAGCAAGAGAACCAGAAAGCAAAATGGTAATACCCATCAAAAAACATCCCCAAAGAACGGTTTGAATATTCAGTTTGGATTGAAATCCAATATATGATAGAGGATTTCGGTTCACCACTTTTGCTGCAACCAATGACGGAAGAAAAAAGGTACATGCTGCAAGAATCGTTTGTGTAAGTCTTATAAAGTCCACCTGCGCTGGATTTGACATGGCAATTTGCATATCAGCCAATCCCTGTCCTCCTTTGATTTTCCATAAAAGAAGTGAAACAGAAGTACCCAGCACCATCCCTACTCCCATGAATGCTATCAGAAGAAATAGACCAATCTTCTCATTCATTGCCCTTCCCTTATTCATTTCCATCATCATACCATATGTTTTATAAATCTACAATCACCAAGTGCTTAACTTTGCAATGTTTATATGATAAAGATAGGCAACATAACATTACCTGATTTTCCACTGCTACTGGCACCCATGGAAGATGTCAGTGATCCGCCGTTTCGTGCAGTGTGCAAAAAGAATGGCGCAGACCTGATGTTTACTGAATTTATCAGCAGTGAAGGATTGATTAGAGATGCCATCAAGAGCAGGCAGAAGCTCGATATCTTTGAAGAAGAACGTCCGGTTGGAATCCAAATTTTTGGTGGCGATGAAGAAGCCATGGCGATTAGCGCAGAAATTGTAAATACGGTTCATCCTGATTTATTAGATATCAATTTTGGTTGCCCTGTTAAAAAAGTAGTTTGCAAAGGTGCAGGTGCAGCTGTGCTGAAAGATATCGATCTCATGGTAAGACTTACTAAAGCAGTCATCAAATCTTCATCCGTTCCGGTTACTGTGAAAACCAGGTTGGGGTGGGATTTTGACAGTATAAATATTTTAGAGGTTACAGAGAAGTTGCAAGACATTGGCGTGCAGGCAATCTCAATACATGGAAGAACGAGAAGTCAATTGTACAAGGGAGAGGCAGATTGGAGCTGGATTGCAAAAGTGAAAGAAAATCCCAGAATCAATATTCCAATTTTTGGAAATGGAGATATAGACAGTCCAGAAAAAGCGCTTGAATACAAAAATAAATATGGAGTTGATGGTATCATGATTGGAAGAGCAGCCATTGGGAATCCTTGGTTTTTCAAAGAAGTGAAACACTATTTTGCAACCGGAGAAAAACTACCATTACCAACATTGGAAGAAAGAATTGAAGTGATCATGGATCATCTAAGGGCATCTATTTCATGGAAAGGACCAAAACTTGGCATTTTGGAGATGAGAAGACATTATGCCAATTATTTAAAAGGTATACCAAACATAAAACCGATACGCAATAGCTTGGTTACTGCAAACAGTTTAGAAGAAATTGAAGAAACATTGTTAACGGTTAACGGTTGACAGTTAACAGTTAACAGTTAACAGTCAACTGACAACTTAATTAGATCATTCATTACTTTAAAAAAAGCAAATGACTCCACAAGAAAAATTCAATGCATTGACTGATATCATGCCACAGCCATCAGGATCCAAGGGCATTTACAAATCATGCATAGCCATTGATAAAATAGTTTACACATCAGGTCATGTTCCGTTTGACACAAAAGGAGACAGAATCAGAGGAAAAGTTGGGTTGAACATGAGTACGGAGGAGGCGAAAGGAGTTGCAAGAAATGTAGGACTGTGTATTTTGAAAACGTTGATCAATGAGTTTGGAAGTTTGGATAAAATCAAACGCGTTGTAAAAATTCTAGGCATGGTAAATGCTATACCTGAATATGCAGAGCAACCCATTGTAATCAATGGATGCAGTGAACTCTTCAGAGAAATCTGGGGAGAAGATGCAGGCGTGGGCGCCAGAAGTGCAGTGGGAATGGGCTCATTGCCAGATCATGTTCCTGTAGAAATTGAAGCCATATTTGAATTAAACTAATCAACATGCAATTTGCTGAACTTGATTCTCCTTCTTTGATCGTGGATGCCTCCATCGTCAGAAAAAACATCCATGAAATGATTCGCATGGTCGGAGATGTAAATCGACTTCGTCCACATATCAAAACGCATAAAACTGCTGAAGGCATTCAATTGATGATAGAAGCAGGCATTCAAAAGTTTAAATGTGCAACCATTGCAGAGGCTGAATTACTTGCCAACAATGGCGCAAAAGATATTTTGTTGGCATACCAGCCAGTTGGGCCCAAAATTGAAAGACTTTATCAAATCACAAAAGCTTATCCGGAGATTCAATTTGGTTGCTTAACTGATCATCAGCAAGCAGCAATGGCAATTGGAAATTTTTTTGATCAACATCAATCTGTGATAGATGTCTACGTCGATTTGAACGTTGGCATGAACAGAACAGGTATTGCCCCAGAAAAAGCACTTGAATTGATTAAATCCTTTCAACGCATTCCAGGATTAAATTTCAAGGGCCTGCATGTATATGATGGCCATCATCGGCAGGTTGATTATGCAGAGAAAGAAATTGCATGCAACAAAGGATTCCAACAAGTACAAACATTGATGAAAGCAATCGAGGCTGAAGGAATCACAAAACCAAATATTATCGCAGGGGGCTCTCCAAGTTTTTCTGTTCATGCCAAACACAATGATAGAGATTGCAGTCCGGGTACAAATATTTTCTGGGACAAAGGCTATGCAAGCATTTGTCCTGAACAGCATTTCGAACCTGCCGTGAAAGTGCTAACAAGGGTTATTTCACTTCCCGGACTCAACAAGATTTGCATTGACTTAGGACATAAAGCCGTAGCTGCTGAAAACGATATCACAAAAAGAATATTTTTCCCTGATTATCCTCATCTCCGTCCTCTTTCTCAAAGTGAAGAGCACATGGTGCTTGAAACTGATGGACAAAAAAGCTTTATACCAGGCGATCTTTTGATAGGGATCCCCTACCATATTTGTCCCACTGTTGCGCTGCATGAATCTTTATTTGAAGTGCAAAATGGAAACGTGATCAAAGAATGGAATGTGATGGCCAGGAAAAGAAAGATCAATATCTAGAAGCGATCATATTCATTACCTTCGCAACCAATTCAAATGATCATGCGCATTCATAAAGAAGGTATACCGACTATTCTTATCACAACAATTCTTGTAGGACTATTGATGGTTGTTTCCAACAAATACATCAGCAGTGAATGGTGCACCATTAAATATATCGTTGATGCTGTATTGGTGGGATGTTGGCTTTTTATTCTTTCATTTTTCCGCATTCCCAACAGAACTTTCCACTATGGTGAAAACGAAATTATTTCTCCTGCTGATGGAAAAGTTGTTGTGATTGAAGAAGTATTTGATGAGGAGTATTTCAAAGAAAAGAGATTACAAATTTCTGTTTTTATGAGCCCGGCGAATGTGCATGTGAACAGATATCCGATGGATGGAGAAGTTATCTACAGCAAGTATCACCCTGGGAAATACCTGGTTGCCTGGGATCCAAAATCTTCAACAGACAATGAACGACACAGCATTGTAGTGAGGAATAGCAAAGCGACTGTTCTTGTAAAACAAATTGCAGGTGCGTTGGCCAGAAGGATTGTAAACTATGCAACGGTTGGAAGCTCAGTAAAACAAAATGCTGAACTCGGATTTATCAAGTTTGGAAGCAGGGTAGATTTATTGCTGCCGTTGAATGCAAAACCTGAAGTTAACATTGGAGACACTGTGAAGAACGGCATCAGTGTTTTAGCAACGTATTAACTTAGAGAATGTTTTTCAGGTCCATCAAACTATTCAGTACATAAGTAGGTTTGATTTCATTCGTAGGAGGATTGGCAGGATTAAAATATGCACTATCTATTCCTGCATTGTTTGCTCCAAGAATATCTACTTCCAATGTATCTCCAATCATGATTGAAGTTTGAGCACTTGCATTTGTTTTGGTCAGTGCATATTCAAAAATAGCTGCGTGGGGTTTCATGATTCCAGCCTGCTCTGAGGTAATCACCTCTCTAAAGAAGCCATCAATGTTGCTATTTTTTATTTTCAGGTGTTGCGTAGTTTCAAAACCATTGGTGATAAGGTGCATAGGATAGGACTTATCCTTGAGGTAATTCAATACCTCCATGCAGTGGGGGAAGAGATGTGTTTTGGTAGGCAATATTTCAAGATATCGTTCGCTCATCTGTTTAGACAAGGGCTCATCGGTAATTTTATAATCTACCAGGGTTCGCCACATCCGTTTCCACCTCAATTCTTCTCTATTGATATACCCTTTGCGAAAACGATCCCAATAGATGGCATTGTGATGATGATATGTTTGATGGAAATGCTCGAAATCATTGGTTGCTTTTTCATCAAGCTTCATTTCGATATAGAGATCTTTCAGTGTCTCGTGAGAGTTGGTCTCAAAGTCCCACAATGTATGATCAAGATCAAAGAAAATCTGTTTGTATTGCTTAGGCATGTGTGGGCAAAAATACAGCAACTGATCAAGAATTAATGGAAAGATGCTTTATTGCCTTTCCACTAACTTTACAAAAATGCAGGATATGAATGTTGTCATTACAGGAGCATCAAAAGGAATCGGAAAATCAATTGCAGAGGGATTTGCTGCCAAAGGTGCTCATTTATTTCTATGTTCCAGAAACATGGCAAAAACCATGCCTTGGCAACAGGAATTGATGAAAAAATATTCCATCAACATCACCAGTTTTGATGCAGATCTTTCAAAACAAGAAGAAGTGAAATCATTTGCAAAACATATTTTGAGTGCAACTGATCAAATTGACATCTTGATCAACAATACAGGTACTTATGAACCGGGTTCAACATACAACGAAGAAGATGGACAGCTGGAGAAGATGTTGAATGTGAATCTTTTTTCTGCATACCACTTAACAAGAGCATTGATAGGAGCGATGATAAAAAAGAAAGCAGGACATATTTTCAATATATGCTCAATTGCATCATTGAATGCATATCCAAATGGCGGATCATACAGCATCTCTAAATGGGCATTGGCAGGGTTCAGCAAAAATTTGAGAGAAGAGATGAAACCTCACCACATTAAAGTAACCTCTGTATATCCTGGTGCAACACTGACCAGTTCCTGGGATGGAATGAACATTGATCCAAAACGAATTCTTGAAACAGCGGATATCACTAAAATGATTCTTTCAGCCAGTGAACTATCTATGCAAGCATGTGTGGAGGATATTGTCATCAGGCCACAACTGGGTGATCTTTGATTAAATGCTGAATCGATATCCTACACTTCTGATGGAAAGAAAGTGTTGTGGATTCTTGGGATCTTTTTCGAAGTATTTACGAAAATTCATGATGAAATTATCAATCGTTCTTGTTGTTGGGAAAACCTGATATCCCCATACCGCTTGAAGAATTTTCTCTCTAGAAACCACTTCATTTTTATATTCCAACATTAATTTAAGCAGCATAATTTCTTTCTTGCTCAACTGAATTTCCTGTCCATGAAGTGTATTTGCCTTTTGCGATTTGAAATCAATAGTATTGCCTCCAAATTCCAATACCTCATTGATCGTTGATCGATCAGAAAGTTTCTTGTTTTTTTCAATCAGTTTTTCTACTCGCAACAACAATTCTTCCAAATTGAATGGCTTGGTGAGGTAATCATCTGCACCTTTTTTCAATCCAGTTACACGGTCAGCACTACCTGCTCTTGCACTCAGCATCAGAATGGGAGTTTCAATATTGTTTAGCCTTATATTTTCACTAACATCAAATCCATCCAATTCAGGCAACATGACGTCGAGCAGGATAAGATCAAAATATTCTTCTTTCACTTTTTTCAGCGCACTGGCACCATCACCAACACAAGTAACCTCATAGCCCTCAAGCTCTAGATTGAGTTTGAGTGCTTCCTGAAGATTTTCTTCATCTTCCACTAAAAGGATCGATGCGTTTTTGTCAGACATTCATAGTTGATTTTGGAAGCTGTATAGCAAAAATACTTCCCTTTGGATGATTGTTGCGCACATGAATCCTCCCCCCATGGTCTTTTATAATTTTTGTACTCAAATAAAGTCCTAAGCCAGTACCCTTGTTTTTTCGCGTTTTTTCGTCTTCTAACCGATAGAATTTCTCAAATATTTTTTCTTTGAGTTCATGTGGAATTCCTTCACCCTGGTCTTTGACTAGAATTTCAATGATATCATGTTGTTCATTACAAATAATTTCAATCATTGTATCTGGCTGTGTATACTTGATTGCATTCCCAACAATATTATTGATCACCAGTCGAATTAGAAATTCTTCACCAATACAATAAAGATCTTTTGCAATATCTTGATGAAATGCTCTTTCTGGATATCTTCTTTTAAAAGATTCCACTGCATTGGACACCAGTTCTGAAACATTAAAAAGGCTCTTGGTGAACTTGTATCCTCCTGAATCAAGCTGTGAACTCAATAAAATATTGTTGCAGAGGTTGTCTAGCCTTTCGGTTTCATTGATGGCTTCATGGATGATCTTGTTTTTCCTGTTTTCATCCAGCTGATGCCGTTTCAGAGTTTCCAGGCTGAGTTTTGTTACGGCGATGGGAGTTTTCAGTTCGTGGGTAACTGCCATCATAAAATTTTTCTGTTGCAGATGATAACGAATTTGCCTTCTTACAGCGATGTAAAGAAAAATTCCTCCCAGTACGATCAATCCAAAAAAGGTAAGTCCCTCCCCTACATACTGTTTTGCATTTCTTTGATGTTCATCCAGAATAAGAGCAGCAGTATTATCGTTGTACTGCCCAGATTTCTGCAACGTCTCTGTTTTATATTGCAGCATCAGATCATTCTGTTGATCTAGCTCAATATACCACCATGCAAGGGCTGCCAACATATAGGTTAGCAAGATCCAAAATGCGTATTCAGCAAATTTGAGGGGGATCTTATCAAAGAGTTTTTGCATATCAATTGACTTTTTCCAAACGTAGTCCAACGTTCATGACATGATTGAGTGGATCAATTCGCATGTCTTGTTTACATTCAACTGAATAATTCCCTGCTTTTTTAAATTGTATGGGTTGAGGATAGAGCAAGACCCGATGGTCATAAATATCATCCATTCCGGTTCCAAGCCATTGTTTTTCATTGGCGAGTGGAATATTGAATCGATCTGATCGGCTGGCGGTATCTCCTGGAAGGTGGCTGGCCAGCTGGATCCATATATTATTGTATTCATATGCATCCGTATGGCGGAAGACAAAAAACACCCTGTACTTGGCGCTGGTATCGGAAATATTGAAGTTAAAAACGGGCCTGTTCCTATAACTCCAGGCTTGTTCCGGAAAAAAAACGACTTTTTGAAAGAGGGAAGACTCCTCACAGCCTATTATGAACAGGCCGGCAATGGGAATCACTAACTTCTTAAGAAACATATGACAAAGGTAGTCAACTTGATCAAAGGACATTCAGGACTTGTTCTTTGGCCTTTTCCAGTTCATCTTTCATTTCTACGACAGATTTTTGAATGTTGGCATCATAGGCTTTTGAGCCGGTGGTGTTGATTTCCCTTCCTATTTCCTGCAGTAGAAAGGATAATTTTCTGCCCTTGCTGAGTTCTTTTTCGGCGAGCAGGGAACGAAAGTACTGGCAATGATTGGAAAGCCTAACCTGCTCCTCAGTGAGATCAATTTTTTCAATATAATAGATCAATTCTTGCTCAAATCGGTTCATATCAACGCCAGATTCCTTTGAAACATTTTCTTGTAGGAGTTTCAAGAGGTTCTCACGAATTTTTTCTTTTCGAGCTGGATCCAGTTCCAAAACTTTTTGTTGCAATGCTTCAATATTGGAGATGCGCAAAAGCAATTCTTTTTCTAACGCAGCTCCTTCATCTGTTCGATGCTTGTTCAACATATTGATTGCTTCTTGAATAATTTTTTGAAGTGCTTCCCATTCAGATGGACTGATCACATCGGTTGATGCAGCAACTACATCTGGTAAACGAAGTATGGATGCAAGCAGTTGTTGGTCATCCGTATGCAATTCATTTGCCAATGACTTTAACTGATGAAAATAAGATTTCACCAAGTCGAGATTGATCGATGAAGGTTTAGCAGAGCCATTGAGCTTGATGATGATGGTACATTCAATGCTTCCCCTAGATAATTGTTCATTGATGATATTTCTGATATCAAATTCAAATGGTTTTACAGGTGAAGGAACCTTCAATAAAAGATCGATTTGTTTCCCATTCAGGGAGCGAATTTCTACCATCAGCAGCTTTTCGCCGATGGTGACTTCTGCTCTTCCATACCCTGTCATTGATCTAAGCATAAAAAATATTTAATGCAATGTAAGTGAATTATTTTGCTGAAACACACACCAGCACTGGTTTTCAAGATACAACTTATATAAAAGCACAGCGCTCGGTGGAAACCGAGCGCTGTTATATAGATGGGTTAATAAGTACCGGGAATTAAATTCCCTTCACAATATTATACATATATTTTATTTACAAGAAATTTTTTTGCAACTATTTTATTCACATTTTTTTTAAATATGTGAATTACTACATTATATAAAAAAAGAAAACCGCATGCAATTCAATTGAAATGTATTGCCTTTTTCAACAATTACCTTTGAAAAAATAACCATTATGAAATTCCCAACACCTGTTTCAGTTGCTTTCATTGCAGATATGATTCATGCAACAGTTTATGGAAATAATCATGCAATGATAACTGGCATCAATGAAATTCATAAAGTAGAATCAGGTGATATTGTATTTGTTGATCATCCAAAATATTATAAAACTTGTTTCGAATCTGCAGCGAGTATTATAATCATCAATCAATACACAGATCATCCTGAAGATAAAACATTGCTTGTGGTTGCTGAACCATTTGAAGCATACCTAACCATCGTTCAGCATTATCATCCTTTTCAACCATGTAATAAAATGATCAGTGATTCAGCAGTCATTGATTCATCGTCTTATATTGGCCCAAATGTTTTTGTTGGCAATCATGTACATATTGGAAAACATTGCATCATCCAACCACATGTAACCATCATGGATAATTGTTCAATAGGCGATCATGTAATCATACAATCCGGAACAGTTATTGGATCTGATGCATTCTATTATAATGGGAAAAACAGGGAGCTTGCATACAAGAAAATGGAGTCCTGCGGGAGGGTTCTCATTGAAGATTATGTAGAAATCGGTGCAAATTGTTGCATTGACAGAGGGGTGACCCATGATACGATTGTAGGAAAGGGCTCAAAGCTGGATAACCAGAACCATATTGGACATGATGTTGTAATAGGGAGAAACTGTCTTATAGCAGCAAAATGCGGTATTGCTGGTGCATCAACCCTGGAAGATGGAGTGGTGCTCTGGGGGATGGTAGGCATTGGGAAAACAACCCGGATCGGGAAAAATACAATCATTCGTCCGCAGAGCGCTGTATTTAAGGACGTAGAAGCAAATCAAAACATTTGGGGAGTGCCTGCTGAAGATACAGGGGTTAAAATGAAGGAAAGGGTTTGGATCAAGAAAATTCCAGAATTATGGGATTTTTATAAAAAGACGATCAAAACAAATAAAATGACTTCCCAGGAATATTGATCAAGACCTTATTAGCTTGCCTTCAATTTTTCTATATAATAGTGACATGCATCCTGAATTGTATGACGCAAGGATGTAAACTGGAAACCTGGCAATGCGTTGAGCAATTTGGAATGATCAAAATAAACTTTCTGTTGAGCGGTTTCAGCAGTTTCCTTGGTCAGCAGTGGTTCTTCTCCAGTTATGGAAGATTTGATTTTTACCAAGCGCCAAACCAATTCAGCGAGCAGTGGACTCACCTTTAAGCGGGGTTGCTTTTTGCCGAATCCATCTGCCATCATATTAAATACTTCCCTATAAGTTAAATTCTCGCCTGATATGATGAATCTTTCGCCTTCAATTTCACTTTCCATCAAACCAATCATCGCATTTGAAACATCTGCAGCGTCTACAAATCCACTCACACCCTCTGTATACCATGGAAATTCATTGTAAGCGTTTTTAAATGTTGCACATGAGCCATCATTCCAATCTCCTTTGCCTAATATAATTACGGGATTTACAATTACAGCATGAAGTCCCTCTCCGATACCCCGCCAAACTTCCATTTCACCTAAGTACTTGCTTTTGCCATATACTGAAGGATTGGCTTCCTCATCCCATTTCAAAGCTTCATGAACTGTTTGATTGTTGCGTTTTCTTCCAATGGCAGCAACAGAGCTAACATGTAAAAATTTCTCGATACCGAGCTCCAACGCAACGTTCACCATGTTGGAAGTGCCTTCCACATTTACTTTCATCAGGTCGTTTGCCCTTGAAGGATTAAATGAAACCAATCCTGCACAATGATAAACCTGTGAACAGCCATCCATGGCATGCAGCAATACATCTACATCCAGAATATCACCTTGCACCCACTCTACTTTGCTAACTTCTTCGTCGGTAAGCAGGTTGCATTTTTCTTTTCTGTAAAGAGCAACGATGTGGACTTGCTTTTTTAATAAATCTCTGATGAGATAAGATCCGAGTAAACCGGAAGCACCGGTGATGAATATTTTTTTCATGAATGAGGAATTAAGCTCCCCTGAATTGTTCTAAAAATCGAACATCGTTTTCACTGAACAAACGAATATCAGTTATCCCATACTTGAGAAGTGCAGGACGTTCTACCCCCATACCAAACGCAAAGCCTGTGTATTTATTCGGATCAATACCGCAGTTGCTCAACACATTTGGATGGACCATTCCACAGCCCAGGATTTCCAACCATCCAGTTCGTTTGCATACTGCACAACCATCGCCATGACAGAGCATGCAACTGATGTCCATTTCAGCACTGGGTTCAGTAAATGGAAAATAACTTGGCCTGAACCTAACTTTCACATCTTCGCCAAACATTTCTTTAACAAAGTGATACAGCGTTTGTTTCAGGTCTGCGAAAGAAACATTCTCATCAACATACAATCCTTCTACTTGATGAAAAAAGCAGTGTGATCTTGCGCTGATGGTTTCATTTCGATAAACCCTACCAGGACAAATAATACGGATTGGAGGCTTATGGTTTTCCATTTCTCTGATCTGCACATTGCTGGTATGCGTTCTTAGTAATATTGCAGGATCTGTAGACAGATAAAATGTATCCTGCATATCTCTTGCCGGATGATGCTCATCCAGGTTCAATGCAGTAAAGTTGTGCCAATCATCTTCAATTTCTGGACCTTCTGCCACCGTGAAAGAAAGACGTTCAAAAATTTCAACGATTTTATTTCGCATCAATGTAACAGGATGTCTGCTTCCGGATGCCATGGGAATGCCCGGCAATGTTGCATCCATCTGAAATACTGATCCTGTAGCACCTGCAGAAAGTTTTTCTTTTTCTTCATTGTATTTATGCTCAGCAAGTTGCTTAAATGCATTCATGGTTTGTCCGAATGATTTTTTTTGATCAACCGGAACATGTTGCATTTCGCCCATTAGGGCTTTGACGATGCCTTTTACACCTAAAAATTTTATTCGAAATTGCTCCAATGCATCTGCATCTGATGCAACAAAGGCATTGATTTCTTTCGAATAAAGATCTATGCTGCTGAGAACTTTCTCCATGCAGCGAAGATAACAAATCGCCAAGTTCTTGTATCAATCAACCATTGATGTTTTTGGAGTTGATTTCATTCCATCAAGATTAAGTAGGTTTGCCGAAACATTGCAACATGGCATTTCAAAGTCTTACTGATTTTCTGGACCCCTTAGACCTTCCACATATACTTCAGGATGGAGAATTGAAGGAAGGACAGATGGGTAAATGCATTCAGATATACCAGGATGAGTTTCCTGATTTAAAGGACACTGATATTGTTATTGCCACTTGCGATGAGTTGAGGGGTGATGGACAGTTGGGAAATGTAATGGCTGGCACTGATGCCATAAGAAAAGAACTGTATTCACTTTATTATTGGCACAAACAAATTCAAGTCGTGGATATCGGGAAAATAAGAACGGGGGCAACCATGGCAGACACCTATGCTGCAATAAAAACGGTTGCAATGGAAGTCATTAAAAACAATAAAATATTCTTGCTCATTGGAGGTTCTCATGACTTGAGCCTTGCGGTTTATGAGGCGTATAGAGAAATGAAGAAAATCATCGAAGTAACCGGTGTTGATGCGTACATTGATTTATCATTGGATAACCCAGTTCGATCCAAAAATTTTCTTATGGAACTGTTAACGGGCGAACCCAATTTCATCAGACATTATAACCATGTTGGATTTCAGAGCTACTATATACATCCGCACATGCTTGAAACCATGGACAAGCTTCGTTTTGATTGTTACCGACTTGGAAAAGTAAAAGAAGATATTGAAGAGATGGAACCTTCTTTCAGGAGCAGCAACATGTTGATGTTTGATGTTGCTGCATTGGGAGCTGCAACTTTTTGGGATGGCAGCAGTCCCAACGGATTCAATGGAGAGGAAGCCTGCACATTGATGAAATACGCGGGCATGAGCGATCAAATGCAAGCTGTAGGAATTTATGGATATCAAATCAGCAAAGACCCTCAACTGAACCTGGCAAAACAAATTGCTCAAATGGTATGGTATTATGTTGATGGAATTCAATACGGCAGATCGGAAGCCAGCTTAAATGAAAATGAGATGTTCGTTGAATGTCATTTGGAGTTTGCAGCTATTGAAACCACATTTCTCAAGAGCAGAAAAACCGGAAGATGGTGGATGAAAATGCCGGATGGGAAATATGTTCCCTGCTCTGCCAATGATTTTACAGTAGCTGGAAACAACGAGTTACCAGAGAGGTGGTTGAGGTTGCAGGAAAGGAGTTGAGTGATGCAGCCTGGGAAGAGAAATACAGTTGACAGTTGACGGTTGACTGTTAACTGTTAACCGTCAACTGTGAACTTTAACATTAACATTATGAAAATCAGAAATATTATTGCACTTATAGCAAGCGTTGTAATTATTACATTTCAATCTTGTTCCATTGAAAAACAACTTCATCAACAAGCGAATCAATTTTTACTGAAAGACTCTACCCTCTCACAAGCACATATTGGAATTGCAGTTCAGGAATTGGAGACCAAGAAATGGTTGTACCAATTTCAATCGGATAAATTATTTACTCCTGCAAGCAATACAAAAATAGTAAGCTGTTATACTGCAATGAAATATCTTCCAGACCATCTGCCAGCAGCTTTGGTCACTGACTTAGATACTGCTTTACTAATTACGCCAACAGGCGATCCAACCTTTCTACATCCCAGGTTCAAATCGCAACCATTTTTTGATTATCTAAAAACTTCCAATAAATCACTCTACCTGAATCCCTCAAATTTCAGTAGTCCAAAGTGGGGACATGGTTGGAGTTGGGAAGATTATGCTGAAGATTACATGATTGAAAGAAATGCCTTTCCAGTATACGGAAATCAAGTTGAATGGTTTCAGGAAAGGTCAAAAAAGGAGAATCCAACCAGCATCGGTGACACCACAGATGTATTCATGTATTCATCCCCAGAAATCAATTGGAAAGTTGATATAGGAGTTCCAGGAAAAAGTTTTCAGGTAGAGAGATCTGCGAACGAGAATCATTTCACTTTACATGAAGGGAAAGAAAAGTCTGCATCAACCATTGTACCATTCATCACCAATGGATTGGAATCTGCCGTTGAATTATTGAGAGATACCCTTCATAAAAATATTTCAATTGCAGAAAAAGAAATATTACAATCTGCTGCACTCAAACCATCAACGTTGATGACATCACAGCCAACAGACAGCATGTTGAAAGATATGATGGACAGGAGTGATAATTTTTTTGCAGACATGTGTGTGGAGATGGCCAGTCAGTTATCAATGAAAAAAATGGATGAATCAGCTGCCATAGCCAGTATTTTAAAAAATGATTTCTCAGCTCTTCCTCAACAGCCAAAATGGGTTGATGGAAGTGGATTGAGCAGATATAATTTGTTTAGTCCGGAAGATATGATTTGGATTTTACAAAAAATGAAGGAGGATTTTGGTTGGGAAAGAATAAGAAAAGTAATGCCAGGTGCGGGTTCCAGCAATCTTAAAATGTACCCGGTAATAAACAATGAATATATTTTTGCAAAAACAGGTACATTAAATGGAGTGGTATGTTTGAGTGGTTTTTATCTGAACAAGAAAAACAAATGGCTAACATTTTCTGTGATGGTCAACAACCATCATACCACAAGTGCCTATGTCAGAAAAAAAATAGCGAGCTTTTTGGGAACACTCTGATCAGATTCCAAAAATATTGTTGAGGTAATCTTTTTTTACTTCAACATACAAAGGCTTTCCATCAAAATGGGTTTGGTAATTGAGTAAACGTGAAAGTTGATCAACAATTTCAAGCATCAATTTATTTTCCAGCTTTACTCCAATTTTTACAGCATGTTTTCTTGCCATGGTTTTAGCAATACGTTCTTTGTATGATTGATGCAATGTTGAAGTGCTGGTTTTTACATCCTCCAAAATCATTTCAATAACTGAGCGGTGATTTTCAGTTGGATAATCGGCAGGTGAACCCTGCAGCACGAAGGTGTGAACACCGAATGGTTCCAGTTGATAGCCCATGTGCAGCAGATCTGGCAAAATCTCATTGATCAACTGATAATCAGAAGGTGAAAACTGAATTGTTTGCGGGAAAAGCTCTTGCTGAATTGCAAGTGCCTTGCCAGTCCAACTTGCATTGAACTGTTCAAAAAGTATTTGTTGATGAGCCAACTGCTGATGAAGGATGGTGATCCCCTTTGGCTGATCAAATACAATAAAAGTCTGATGCAACTGTACGATTCCAGATTCTTCTAAAGGATTCAATGCATCTGGAACACCCTGAATGGAAGCATGGCTTTTTGCTTCTCCGAATTCCAGGGTCTGGTCTACAGAGGATGCAGTTGTAGATCCAGGCTCAAAGAAATCTTTCCAATCGCGCAGGTTGCTGGTGCTTTCAATTTTATGTGCCTGATGGCGATCAATAAATGATTTATAGAGTCCGCTTGATTTTGTTTCCTCCTGTTTTGAAGAGGTAAATGGTTTTGATACAGCCTCCATTTGCTGAATATTGGCATCAAGAGAAAAATCAAGTGCGGGTGCAACGCTGTATTGAGCAAGTGCATGTCGAATAGCAGACTTCACAAATGCATAAACGATTTTCTCGTCGTCGAATTTTATTTCCTGTTTGGTTGGATGCACGTTGATGTCTACATGTGCTGGATCAAGATCAATGAATATTGCAAAGAATGGAAAATTATTCGCCGGTAATAACTCTTCATAAGCACTGAACACCGCGTGATTGAGATATGCATTCTTTATAAAGCGGTTGTTCACAAACAAGTATTGATCGCCACGCGTTTTTTTTGCGGTTTCTGGTTTTCCAATAAATCCATGTATATCCAGGTAATCCGTTTTTTCTGCAACCTGAACCAACTTGGTTGTGTAACTGTTTCCCATCAACTGAATAATTCTTTGCTTCAGAGAACCTGCATCCAAATGAAACATTTCCTGCCCGTTACTGGTGAGGTTAAAATTGATTTCTGGAAATGATAAGGCCACATGGATGAATTCATCGGTGATGTGTTTCAATTCAACCGGATTGCTTTTCAAAAAATTTCTTCTTGCAGGAACATTGAAAAAAAGATTTTTCATGGCGATCGATGTACCATTCTCACAAACACATGGTTCCTGCCTTAGAGTTTTGCTGTTTTCAATTTCAATTTCTGTGCCAATTTCATCCTCCGCACGTTTTGTCTTCAAGATCACCTGGGCAACTGAAGCAATCGAAGCAAGGGCTTCACCACGGAATCCCATGGTTTTTATCTTATAGATATCGTCGATTGATTGGATCTTGGATGTTGCATGTCGCTCAAAAGCGTTTCTCGCATCAGTGTCAGACATTCCCTTTCCGTTATCAACGACTTGAATCAATGATTTTCCTGCATCCTGAATAATAAGATGAACATGGGTGGCACCGGCATCTACAGCATTCTCAAGCAATTCTTTTACAGCGCTGGAAGGGCGTTGTATAACTTCTCCTGCAGCAATTTGATTTGCTATATTAGGGGGCAATAAATGTATCAAATCAGGCATGAAACAAATTCCAATTCGATGATTGATTAGTTGTAACTTAAGCCTGCAAATGTAACAAAACCGAACGGTATGTTTTTGAGAAAATCAACCCTGGCTAGCCTGTTTTTACTCTGTGCAGCCATCAGTCAGGCGCAAGATGCCATGAAGTGGGCAGACAGTATTTTTAGAACCTTGAGTACAGATGAAAAAATTGCCCAACTGATCATGGTTCGACTATCTTCTATCGACACGAGAACCAGAATAGTAAGTTTTTACGATACCACTGTTGAACGTGACATCAAAAAATACAATATTGGTGGAATTTGTCTCTTTCAAGGAGGACCAGTCAAACAAGCCAACCTTGTCAACTATTTTCAATCCATTGCAAAAACACCCATCTTGATTGCAATCGATGGTGAAACAGGGTTGGGTATGAGGATGGACAGTGTCTACAATCTGCCAAAGATGATGATGCTCGGGGCACTCAGGGATTCATCAGTAGTGTATAGATATGGACAGTGGGTTGCGGAGCAATGTAAACTGTCAGGTATTCAGGTAAATTTTGCACCAGTTGCTGATGTAAACAACAATCCCAATAATCCAGTAATCAACGACCGTTCTTTTGGTGAAAATAAATACAAGGTTGCGTCTCTTGCCATCCAATATATGTTGGGCATGAAAAATGCTGGTATTATGGGAAGCGCAAAACATTTCCCAGGACATGGCGACGTGGATGTGGATTCACATTTGGCAGCACCCCTGATCAGCAAATCAAGAAATCAATTGGACAGTCTGGAGTTGTATCCATTTAGAAAACTCTTTGATGCAGGGATAGGCAGTGCGATGGTAGGACATTTATTTGTTCCTTCCATTGACACATCATCCAACCATGTTACCTCTATTTCTTCAAATGCTGTAACAGGTTTATTGAAAGGAGAAATGGGATTTAAAGGAATCACTTTTACGGATGCGTTGGAAATGAAAGGCGTTGCAGGTGCATTCCCAGATGGTGCAGCAGGCGTTGAATCCCTGATTGCAGGAAATGACATGCTTTGTCTTCCTGGAGAAGTGGAAAAAGTGATTACCAAGGTAAAACAGGCAATTGCAGATAAGAGAATCAGCTGGAAAGAGATTGACGAGCATGTGATGAAAGTGTTGGAGACAAAATACATCACTGGACTTGACAAATGGAAACCAGTGAATACTGATCAACTGGCAGAAAAATTAAATGAAAAGAGCAATGCACTGAAACAAGAAATTGCAGAGAAGACCATTACACTTGGAAAATATGAAGACAAGTCTGCCTTCCCCCTTCAAAAAAATACATCATCAACCTATGCACTGTTGGATATTGGGAAAAATCTAAATACCCAGTTTGCAGCTGAAATGAGAAAGGCATACAATGCGGATGTTTTCAATTTCGACAACAGTAAATTGGAAAAAGAAGCAGACAGCATTGCAGATGTTTTAAAAAGAAATTACACTACCGTTATCATTGCCATTCACGAACTGCCGAGATATACTGCCAATAATTTCAACATGAGCAATGCGGTAGTGAAACTGATTCAGGTTGTTTCAAGTGCTAAACCCACGAACCTGATCATATTTGGAAATCCATATGCAGCGAAAAGTTATTGTGATACCAAGAACATTGTATTGGCATATGATGATGATCCCATCACACATACGGTTGCTGCCAAAGTTCTCAAAGGTGAGTTGGGCACTGAAGGCCAGTTACCTGTTACTGTTTGTCCTTCTTTGCCTTATGGAGCAGGAGTTGAAATAAGAAACAATCCACCATTGGCATCCACTATAAATTTATTGAATGAACAAAAAATTGATTCTATTATCAACGATGCAATACAGCAAAAAGCAGCACCAGGCATGGTTTTGCTTGCAGTCAAGGATGGAAAGATCATCATGCAAAAAACCTATGGTTCGATGAGTTATTCAGGTAAGGATAAAATTTCGCAAGAATCTGTATACGACATGGCTTCTGTTACAAAAATTTGTGCCACCACACTGGCTGTGATGAAATTGTATGATGAAAAGAAAATATCACTGGAGAAAACTTTGGGAACATATTTACCATGGGTAAGAGGAAGCGACAAAGAAAATCTGTTGATAAAAGATATCCTATTGCATCAGGCTGGGCTAAAAGCATGGATTCCTTTTTATAAAGAAATATCGGACAGCGTCAGCATGAAAGCCTTACCAGGGTATTTCAGCAAAACCTCTGATGCTGTTTACGGTGTGAAAGTTGACGATTCCCTTTACATGAAAACAGCATGGAGGGATACCATGTACAAAAGAATTGTTACTTCTGGTGTTGATGCAAAGAAAACCTATGTGTACAGTGATAATGATTTTATTTTGCTGGGTGAAATTGTAAAGAGTGTTACAGGTTACACATTGGATGAATATGTTTGGAAATATTTTTATCGTCCGCTGGGTTTTAGAAGCACTGGATTTAACCCCACACGCTATATCAATAAAAATACCATCGCTCCTACAGAGCAAGATCCATATTTCAGAGAGAGATTGATCAGAGGCTTTGTACATGATCCAGGTGCTGCGATGTTTGGAGGTGTATCCGGACATGCAGGTTTGTTCAGCAATGCATATGAAATTGCCGTTTTGATGCAGATGGTATTGAACAAAGGTGTGATCAATGATAAAAGATTCATCAGTGGAGCGACGATTGATCTATTTACAAAGTATCACAGCGAAATAAGCAGAAGGGGATATGGTTATGACAAACCAGAAAAAGACAATGCAACCAGAAAAGTGCCCTATCCATCTCTGAGTGTTTCGGCGGATGCATTTGGACATACTGGATTTACCGGGACCTGCACTTGGGCAGATCCTCAAACAAATGTTGTCTTTGTATTACTTGCCAACAGGGTTCATCCTACTGCAAAAAATACATTCGGTGATTTAAATGTTAGAGGAAAAGTGATGGAGGAAGTGTTCATCCGGTAACCGTTGTCAGTTAACAGTTTACGGTTCAAAGGTTAAAGAAGATTCAGTTGTGTTCTAATAACAACTTTCGCTGCTACCCAGGCTTTGTGATAATTTGGTATCCTGATGCGGTGTTCAAGAATTTTTTGGGGTTGAACAGCTTTGATTTTCTTGAAGAGACTCAAATAATATTTATAAGCGAGGTACACACCAAATCTCGCATTTAGCGGTAGTTGGACGATTCCTTCATATGCTTTGTCAAAATCATGTTGAATATCGTCTTCAATTTCTTTTTTCATTTCATGGGAAAAATCATTGAAATCCACGCCAGGAAAATAAACCCGGTTCAATTGCTGATAATCAGCTTTTACATCGCGTAGAAAATTCACTTTCTGAAATGCAGCACCGAGTGCCTGAGCACTTGGTTTCAATTGTTCATATTGTTGCTTATTGCCATTGCAAAAAACATACAAGCACATCAAACCAACTACTTCTGCACTTCCATATATATATGAAGCATAGCCTTCAGAGTCATAATTTGATTTATTCAAATCAAATTCCATGCTCTTGAAAAATGCTTCAACCAGGTGCAAATCGATATTATATCTGTTGACTGTTATTTGAAAGCTATTAAGAATTGGATTTAAACTGATGTTGTCTTTAATAGCATCATAGGTCTGCTTTTTGAAATCTGCCAACAAATGTGCTTTGTCATATTGATGAAAAGTATCAACAATCTCATCCGCAAACCTTACAAAACCATATATGTCATAAATAGGTCTTCGTATTTCCTTATGCAATAGCTTTATTGCACTGCTGAAAGAAGTGCTGTATCTGGCAGTTGTGATTTTACTGCACTCATGTGAAACGCTATGGAACAAGTCGATCATAGAGGAGCTATCTAATGAAGATAAATCATTTAAATGAATTTGTTTTTGCTTTTGGTTATGAGATTCAATTGATAAATTTTATAGATCATTTTTTCTGATACTCCTTATCAATAAGTTTCGCAACCACTTCCCCACTGATCAAACTGGGTGGCACTCCCGGTCCGGGCACTGTTAATTGACCTGTATAATATAGGTTATTAACCTTTTTACTTTTACAAGATGGTCTCAAAATTGCAGTTTGCAGCAATGTGCTTGCAAGTCCATATGCATTTCCCTTGAAAGCATTGTAGTCTTGAATAAACTCTTTGGTACAATATGTTTTTTTGAAGACAAGATGTTCTTTGATATCGTATCCGGTTTTTTCCTTAAAGCGGACACATATCATATTTAAGTATTTTTCTCTCAAAGCTTCATCATCGCCATCTAATCCAGCTGCAATCGGTATTAAAAAAAACAAATTATCACAACCTTCAGGTGCATGAGTGGTATCAGTGATTGAAGTCGAGCTTAAATAAAACAAAGGTGTGTCTGGCCATTTTGGATCAGTGTAAATATCTTTTCCGTGTTGATCAAATGGAACATCAAAGAATAGCGTATGGTGCAAGATGCCTTCTACTTTTTTATTAACACCAAGATAATAAATCAGCGATCCGGGCGCCATCAACCTTGAATCCCAATATTTTTTTGAATAAGACTGATATGTTTTATCCAACAATGAAGATTCAATAAAATGATAATCAGCTGCACCAACTACTACATCTGCATGAAACTTTTTTCCATCATCACTTAAAACCTGTGAAGCATTGGCATTGATGACATCTATTTTACAAACATTGGTGTTGAAATGAAATGTTACACCCATTTCCTTTGCCAATCGATACATACCTTGAACAACCTGATGCATACCTCCTTCTGGGTACCAAGTACCTAACTTGATATCGGCATAATTCATCAAACTATAGAGCGCTGGAGTGTTTTCAGGAAGGGCTCCTAAAAACAAAACAGGAAACTCCATCAACTGTCTGATCTTTGGGTGTTTGAAAAACTTTGCAATATGCGATTTGATGTTGTTGAATACATCCAACCTGAAAATCCCCTTCATTAAATCAATGTCAATGAATTCTGTCCAGGAAAGACTTGGCTTGTAAACCAGCTTATTCACTCCTACTTTGTACTTGTATGCAGCCTCTTCCATGAATTTGTCCAACTGCTCACCAGCACCAGGCTCCAGTTCATCGAAAAGATTTTTTAATTGCTCGTAATCTGATGGAATGTCCATGAATCCATCATCCCAATAAATTCTGTAAGAGGGTGATAATCTTTTTAATGTGTAATAATCAGTAACATTTTTACCAAAGGAGTTGAAATACCGTTCAAAAACATCGGGCATCCAATACCAACTCGGACCCATATCGAAAGAGAATCCTTCTTCAGAAAAAAATCTGCTGCGGCCTCCGGGTTGATCATGTTTTTCTAGAACATGTACTTCCCAACCAGCTTGGGCAAGAAAAGTTGCAGAGGAAAGTCCGGCGTAACCGCTTCCTATTACTATAGCTTTTTTGGACACAGTGGAAAGGTAAATTAAAACTTACTGATTTCTTCTTTCAACAATCTTCTGGCAAAGTGGATTCTGCTTTTAATGGTACCCAAGGGTTCATTCAACATTACAGCGATCTCGTGGTATTTATACCCTTCGAAATAGAGCATGAATGGTTGCTTGAACAAAGCAGGTAAATTGTAAACTGCCTTTTCAATATCTTTTATTCTCATGCTGGTCTCTGCAGAATTCGGAACGGCAGATTGATTGTGGTCCAACAAGAACTCATTCGGTGTATTGTCGAAGATGGTATTTTGTTTTGCTTTTCTGCGGTAATTGTTGATGAAGATGTTACGCATGATGGTATACATCCATGCTTTGATGTTTGTACCAACATTGTATTTATCCTTGTTCGAGATAGCCCTGAACATGGTCTCTTGCAAAAGGTCTTTTGCAGATTCCTGATCCTTTGTCAATGTAATTGCAAAAGGGCGCAGATACTCTGAATTTTGTACCAGCATCATGTTGAATTCCTGCGTAGACATGTTTGTTTAATTTTATTGATGTAAAGTTAAACATAATAAGTCCGGACAAACTAATTTTTGTTTAATTATTTTTAAAAATAATTAAACAGATCATAAGTGATTGATTTCTAATTACTTGAAAGGGAAAGTTGGTTCACGAAGTCGATGACTTCCTGCAATGAACGCTTGAATTTGACCTGTGGGGGGATCTTGGATTCATACATTGCAGCAACGGGACCAGAGATAACAAATGGAACAGTGCCGAATTTTTGAACTGCCTGTGTCATGAACCTTTCGAAGTTAAATTGTCGTGAGGCGGTGGTCATGTGTGTGTAGATGAAGTCGGGCTGTTTGTATTTAACAACATACGCGACATCAACCAAAGGAACACTTGCTCCGAGGTAGTAAACATCAATGCCTCTGTTCTTTAACAGGTATTGAATAAAGAGAAGTCCCAACTCATGATATTCTCCATCAGGCATGAAGAGGAGAACACTTTTATTTGATTTGAAAATAGGTTTTACAGATTCGGTTCCAACAATAAGTTTATGACGGATGATATTGGAAACCAGGTGTTCTTGTGCTGGGTTGATATGCCCTGTAACCCACAACAGGCCTATTCTTTCCATGAATGGGAAGATATACTGATGGATTACTTTTTCAATTCCTTTTGCTTCAATTCTTTCACGCAACAATTGCTCAAACCCATTCAGTTCAATATCTACCATGTATTGTATCATGGTATTTACAATTTGTTCCTGTTGGGCATCTGGATTATTAATGCTCAGAATTTTCTCGTTGATCTCCTGATCAGACATTCTATCGATGTGAGAGATTTTGAACCCGTTTTTATTGAGCAGGGAGATGTTGAGAATTTTCTTCAGTTCATCATTGCTGTAGTAGCGAATGTTGGTGTCTGTTCTTTGGGGCTTCAGAAAACGATAACGCTGTTCCCAAATACGTATCGTATGGGCTTTAATGCCGGTAAGATTTTCGAGGTCTTTGATGGTAAAAGCGTTCATCAAAGACTATAACACCAGTTTAGAGGAATTGTTTAGCCTGGTTCAGGCTTTGAGGAGGTTTTTCTTTTCAAATTTGGCGGTAAGTACAAAACCCAGGCTTTCAATGCGGACTTCCACCATGTTATTGCCCATTACCTTGAGCACCCTGCCGGTTGCACCGACCATAACCCCTGCATTGACAACTACTTCGTCGGCCGGTTTGACTTCCAGGTTTTTAACCTCCACGTCTTCATAATCTTTCAGAAATTTCTTGATTTCAATGATTTCTTCATCTTTTACAACGGCAGGCTTCCCATTCCAGTATACATAGTTTAAGACACCATCGACGTAACGTACTTCTGTCCGGTCTTTTTCTTCAACCCGAACAAAAACATAGCTTTTAAAAAGTGGCTCTTCGATCGTTTTCATCCGATCGCTCCATTTTCTTTTCACCCGGTTTAAAGGACAATAAGATTCAATGCCTTTCTGTTGAAGGGCCTTGTCGACCTTTTTCTCCCAACGAGGTTTTGTATAAAGCGCGAACCACTTTTTTTTGCTGTCAGTCATATTATTGCAGATTCAGGGGAATATCCCTCTTTAACTTTTCATCACGGTTTGCCATTTCCCAAGCTGTATAAAATACCAGCTGTGCTCTTTTTGAAAGCAAGGGATAATAAATTTTATCGGGAGTATCTGTTGGTTTGTGGTAATCAGAGAGAAGCATGCCATCGTAATAGAAAATGATAGGCACTCCTTTGTTTGCAAAATTGAAGTGGTCGCTTCTGTAATAAATTCTATTTGGATCTTTAGGATCATTGAATTTATAATCAAGCATTAGGCTGGTAAACTTATTGTTTACACCTTCACTGATTGGTTTGAGATCAGAACTCAGCTTATCATCTCCTACAACGTATACATAATTCAATGTATCTCCTGTTTTTCTCTCAGTATCAACCCTTCCGATCATATCGATGTTTAGGTCTGCTGTTGCTTTGTCAAGAGGAATGGTTGGGTGTTCAGAAAAATATTCTGACCCCCACAATCCTTTCTCCTCACCACTTACGGTCATGAAAAGAATATTTCTTCTAGGACCTTTCCCGTCTGCTTTTGCTTTTGCAAATGCCTCCGCTATTTCCAATACGCCCACAGTTCCTGATCCATCATCATCTGCACCATAATATATTACGTTTCCACGCTTACCCAAATGATCATAATGTGCTGTTACAATCAACCATTCATCTGATTTATCAGATCCTGGCAAAATACCCATCACATTTGAACTAGAAACTTCCATGGTCTTTTTCTCAAATACCAGTTTCACATTGGCTTTCATCACTTGAGCAGGCAATGATTTTGATTTACCTGCTTCTTTCAATTGAGAAAACGCATCGCCAAGAACAGATGTTGCAACCTGCTCAGAGATAAAATATGAGTTAGGATAAATTTCAGATTTATAGAGATCAACATGCATGGTTGCTTCGGTTGGAGCTTTGCGGGGAAACCCATTGGCAACAATCAATACTGCTGCAGCACCCTTGCTTTTAGCTGTTTGAATTTTTCCATACCAGCTGGAGGGAGACCTGAAACCATTTGCAGAAGGTTTATATCCACTCGGAGCACCATCCAATACAAATACAAGTTTTCCAGTTACATTCTGTCCTGCATAATCATTCACATCTTTGTCAACAATTCCATGTCCTACAAAAACCACTTCAGAAAAATAATGGGTCGCGGTGTTGTTCCAATTGGCAATGGGGCTGAAATCATTGTACAGTGTGAATGATTTTCCGTTAACAGTCACAGATGAATTGCCCACTTCATCTTTGTAAACAGGATAAGATTGCTGATAACTTCCGTTATTACCAGGAAGAAGTCCCAATGACTTAAAATGATTTTCTATATAAGCTGCTGCTTTGCGTTGCCCTTCAGATGCGGTTTCACGACCCTCCATTTCAGCGCCTGCAACAATATACAAGTGCTTGCTCAAATCTTCTGGAGTAATGCTGGCTGCATATTTTTTTGGGTCTGCAACTGCAGTTTTCTTTTTCTGAGCTGACAATGAGATTGAAAAAGAAAATAAGATCAACAATGAAAAAATTCTCAACATGTTTTTACAATTTAATTTTTTGAACCCTGTTTAGATGCCTTCCGCCTTCGAATTCGGTCGACAAAAATAGATCTACCATATTTAAAGCAAGTTCTGTACCAACAAACCTTGCAGGAATACAAATGATGTTTGCATCATTGTGTTGTCTTGCCAATTTTGCAATCTCTGTTTCCCAACAAATAGCAGCACGAACACCTTGGTGTTTGTTTGCGGTGATGGCGACACCATTTGCAGAGCCGCAAATTAAAATACCCATCCATGCATCAGACTTTTCTACTGCATTGGCAACTGCATGTGCATAATCTGGATAATCACAAGATGCTTCGGAGAAAGTACCATGGTCTTTTACTTCGTATCCGTTTTTTTGAAGATGATCGATGACAGCGGATTTATAGCCAAAACCTGCATGATCAGATCCTATTGCGATAATTTTTTTCATACGTCTGATTGATTTATTCCCACTCTTCGTCTTGCTTTTTCTTCACGCGTGCAGCGATGACGATACTGATTTCATATAGAAGCACCAATGGAACCACCACAATCAATTGAGAGCCCCAATCTGGCGAAGGTGTGATAACAGCGGCTAATACAAGCAATACCACGTAGGCATACTTGCGGTAATTTCTAAGAAACTGAGGAGTGATGATTCCCAATTTAGACAATAGCCATGTTGCCATGGGCAGTTCGAATGCAATACCTGCACCGAGGGTAATATCGATCAATGTATCCAGATAATCAGAAAGGGTTGGACGGTAATCAATGACTCCCATTGCACCAATGGTATAATTGGCGAGGAAGTTAAATGTAAAAGGTGCAAGCATGAAATATCCAAAAGCAGCACCCATGAAGAAGAAGAAACTCACCCAGAAAATGATTCCGCGGGTATATTTGAGTTCAGTGGGTTTCAGCGCAGGACGAACAAATTTCCAGATTTCATAAAATACAAAAGGGATGGCAACCAACAAGCCTCCAACCACTGCAATGGTGATGCTGGACATAAAGGTTCCACTGATGGATGTAACCTGGAGGTTTAATTTCATGGGTGGCATACAGAGTGAATCACCCATGCCCAGAAAATGACTGAGGTTGCACAACACCCTGTATGATATGAAATCATTTCGGGTTGGACCCATGATCACAATGTCAAAAAGCTCGTCGATGTATATGAAAAAAAGAATGGCTGATATTAAAATCGCCAAAACTGAACGAACGATATGCCAGCGCAAAACTTCAAGATGATCAATAAACGTCATCTCTGATTCCTCTCCGCTACCTGATCTGAGTCGCCTTAAAAAAGTCTTGTTCTCCTCCACGAATCGTTTTTTGGAAACGCTAAGTTAAGGAAATGAGCAGAGGGAAATGATAAGTCATTCCTAAATTTAAGAGACGTTTTTTGGTATCAGCAGCCGTCGATATACAGGGCATTTACCGCCCAGTTTCCCTCTTGATTGTTTAGAGAAACTTTCCAGCTTCCCTGCTGCAGCTCGCAATGACAGGGATGGGTGTATCCCAACCGGTATTCTCCATTGATATCCATTTTATCGTGGAATATTTCTCTGCCCTTAAATTCAATTTTACAATGACTGATGGAAGAACGATTGCTGTTATGATTGGCCATCAAATAGTTAAATTCCGGTTCAGAGAGATTTTCAAATTCGTTGAAGTGAAGATGTTTTTTTGAATAAGGCAATACAGTACTTTGTTTATTTCTGAATACATCCTCCAACAACTGATGCACCATTTTATCCAGTTCGCTCCATGTTGAATCTGATGTTACCCGATCGTACATGAAACAGAAATGCAATCCCTTGGGATGAGGTGGAAGTTCCTTATACAAAAACTCGTTGGCAATGTAATCATATTGCTCACGAAGGTTAGCAGGTGTTTGGTTGAATACAATATGAATTTGGTGTTGATCCAGCAATTTGATCCAGTTATTCAAAGTGTTTGAGATTTCTTCTTCTGACAACATGCAGGATGGAATGATCGGTTCTTTTAGATTGATTTTCTCTTTAATAATCATGGTTTGAATCATGGTTGATTGTTTTCTTAAAATTCAACATCACCATCATGATGGAAAAGTCAAAATCAACCTCATGGACTCAGATATTTCACAGCAGCATTGGATTCTTTAACAGATATGAGATAGCTTTACATCTCATGATCGGGTTGAAAACCACCATAAAAAACTTGTTAATTGCCCCATTTATTTTGTTGATACATGTGTATCGTCTGGTGATTTCACCGTGGTTAGGGCCCAAATGCAGGTACACTCCTACTTGCTCGCAATATGCGATAGATGCATTAAGAAAATATGGAATGATAAAGGGCCTATGGAAGGCCCTTCAAAGAATTTCAAGATGTCACCCTTGGGGTGGCAGCGGTTATGATCCGGCTTAGAAACGTTCTGCAACTTTATTCCAGTTCACAACAGACCAGAATGCAGATAGATAATCAGCACGACGATTTTGATATTTAAGATAGTAAGCATGTTCCCAAACATCCACTCCCAAGATTGGCTTGCCTTTTACTTCAGCAACATCCATTAATGGATTGTCTTGGTTTGGCGTTGATGAAATTTCCAATTTCCCGTCTTTTACCAACAACCATGCCCAACCACTTCCGAATCTTGTCATGCCTGCATTGCTGAATTTTTCTTTGAATGCATCGAAAGAACCAAATGCAGCATCGATGGCAGCTGCAAGGGCACCTTCAGGTTTTCCACCTGCATGGGGAGCAAGGCTTTCCCAGAAGAAAGTGTGGTTCCAATGACCTCCACCGTTGTTTCGAACTGCTGGTGAAATGCTTCCTGCATTCGCAACCAATTCTTCCAAAGATTTGCTCTCATGTGGAGTACCAGCAATGGCCTTGTTTAAATTGTCGACATAGGCCTGATGATGTTTGCCATGGTGGATTTGCATGGTCGTTGTATCGATATGTGGTTCCAATGCATCATGTGCATAGGGTAAAGCAGGTAATGTAAATGGCATATGATTGTTTTTTGCAAAGATAAAAATCAGAAACGCTTTTTCCTAAAAAAGGCTTTCATCAATTCTGCAGCTTCATCACACAAGAGGCCGGTTAAAATCTGCGTTTTGACATGAAATGGATTTTTTTCACCTGTATAACACTGATGTCCGTTTTTTATATCAGGCGCACCCCATACAATTCGTCCAATTTTACTCCAATGGATGGCGCCTGCACACATCAAACAGGGTTCTACAGTAATATACAATGTTGCATCCGGTAAATATTTTGATCCCATTGTATTAAAAGCGGAAGTAAGCGCAATGATTTCAGCATGGGCGGTTGGATCATTGAGTTTCTCGACCATATTATATCCTCTTGCAATAATTTTTCCATGTTGAACAACGACTGCACCAACAGGCACTTCATCTTCATCAAATGCTTTTTCTGCTTCTTTGAGTGCCATTTTCATGAAATATTCATCCGTCATTGCTGGTGATTTTGTTCGAGTATAGATGATAATTTTTCAAGAGCAACTTTCATCGCATCCCATATTACATTGTATTCTGAAATGGATGCATGGGCATAAACAAAAAATACATCCAGCAACATATTGCTTTCCATGAGCTGTTGCTGCAAGGGTAACTTTTGTTGTCTGAATGCTTCACGCATTCTTCTTTTTAATAAATTTCTATCGACTGCTTTTCGAAAATATTTTGCTCCAACAGAGACGCCCATTTTAAGCGGGAATAGATCAGCATCAGAATTTTTCATTTCATGAAAATGATGATAGATGATGAGTGGCGCTGTTTTAAACTTTTGACCGTGCTCAAAAAGGTTTCGAATCACCTTCAGGCTTTTGAGCCTTTCATTTTTGGATAAAGTATACCTGCTGGTCATTGCTTAACAAAAATAGCCCCAGAAAAGATCCGGAGCTATTATGATTTGATAAATATGCTTAGGCTTTCTATTTCAGTCTGCTCTCGTCGGAGACACTGAGTTTTTTACGGCCTTTTTTTCTTCTGCTTGACAATACAGCACGGCCGTTGGCACTTTCCATGCGCTTGCGAAAACCATGTACTGTTTTTCTACGTCTACGATGTGGTTGAAATGTACGTTTCATAATTTTTTCTTTTTCCTTTTTTTGAAACAATAGATCGGGAGAAGCGATCGATGCTGTTCAATGGGTCCACGGGTCACCACACCTGTGGATTTGTGAAAGGACGGCAAAGGTAGCGGTTTTGGGATAAATGGGCAAGCATTCAGCGGAAATTAGAGGAAAGCCTTCTCTGCAGGCAGTTCTTTGCCCCAAAAAACACCTGCGGCATGCCTGAAATGATCGGTATCTCCGGTTGTAAAAAATTCCATTTTTGCTGATTTACTCAGGCGATTGGCCATTTCCGGGTGTCTTTTGAGATAAAAAACAAGGCTCTCTGCAACAATTTCGCCCTGGGAAATAATTTGAACGGCAGGATTAACATGACGTTTTATGACAGGAAGCAGCAATGGGTAATGTGTGCATCCAAGTAAAATGGTATCTATCCCAGCACATTGATCCAACAAATTATCAAGACATTCTTTTACCGGTTGATCTGCCTTGGATGTTTGATAATCGCCTGATTCAACCAATTCTACCCAATCAGGACATGCCTGTTGATAGATGGTTACATCTGGAAATGATTTCTGAATTTCAATTACATAGGAACCTGATTCAATTGTACCCTTGGTGCCAAGTATCCCAATATGATTGGTCTCTGTATAGTCGCCAATTACTTCTGTGGTTGGACGAATGACACCCAGTACACGTTTGGAAGGATCCATCGAAGGGAGATCTTTTTGCTGAATATTTCTGAGTGCTTTGGCCGAGGCAGTATTGCAGGCAAGGATCACAAGTGGACATCCCTTATCAAACAACCATTTTACAGCTTCGAGTGTATACTGGTAAACAGTTTCAAAATCGCGTGGACCATAGGGTGCACGGGCATTATCTCCCAAATAAATAAAATCATATTCAGGCAAACGGTTGACAATTTCTTTCAAAACAGTGAGTCCGCCTAAACCCGAATCGAAAACTCCTATGGGTGCTTGAACTGACATGATAAAAAAAGACCGAAACAATTGTTTCGGTCGAAGTTATTTATTTAGCGGGGGGCTTCGGTGAGCCGGCCTCTATTTTTTTCTTGACCAGAGGTAGCAGATCATCTGCATCTGGAGAAACAATCAGTGCTTCTTTTCTAAAAATATAACTGAACCCGTTTGCTTTTGCAACATCACTGATGAGCTGATTTGCTTTTTGAGCAACTGGCGCCATCAATTCTTCTTGCTTTTGCTGCATTTGTTGCTGATAGCTTTGCTCATATCCTTGCAATTCTACCAATAGCTTTTTCATTTTTTCTCTGTTGGCAGTTCTAATGGCAGGAGACCATTTAGTTGAATCTGCTTTGAAGATGCTATCCTGACGGTTCAATTCTTTCAACGTTTCTGCATAGTTAATTTGCAGTGCACTATCAAACTGAGTCATTTCAGACATTGCTTTTTTATACTCCGGCATCAGTTGAACAACTTCATCCACGCTGATAAATCCATGTTTGTTTTGGGCATTGAGCATTGGATTGAATGACATCATTGCAATCATCACCATGCCCAGGAATAAAAACTTTTTCATTATTTCTTGTTTGTTTAAGTGTTGCGAAAATAGGGTTTTTTTATTTGCTGGTTAACTCTTTTAACACATCATCGCTGCGGTCCAATTTTGGATCTGCAAAAATTACGGTAATTCCTTCACTTTTATCCAAGATCAAATCGTACTGTCTTGCTACAGCAAGCTTTTGAACAGCATTGTATACCTTGTCTTGAATCGGCTTCACCAATTCCTGTCTTTTTTTGAAGAGGTCGCCTTCAAATCCAAATCTTCTCTTTTGAAGGTCTCTTACTTCTTTCTCTTTGTTGAATAAATCATCTTCTCTTTTTTTCAACAACTCTTCACTCAACATTACTTTTTCAGCTTCATAATTTCTGTACATCTGATCCAACAATGCTTGTTTATCATCAATTTCTTTTTGCCATTGCAAACTGAAGGCGTCTAGTTTTTTTTGTGCATCGCTGTATTCGGATAATTTGCTGAGGATATATCTTGTATCGATGATTGCATAGCGTTGGGCATAAGAAGAAGCCGTCAACACGAAAATTGCAATTAGTAAGATGGTGATTTTTTTCATGAAATATTTTTTAGATGTTATTCAGGTTCATATCCTAACATGAATGTAAATCTGCTCGCATCTCTCATTCTTCCATTTGGTGTGAATCGATCCAATCCAATACCATAATCAAATCCTAACAATCCAAACATTGGAAGGAAAAATCTTACACCAACGCCTACTGCACGTCTCAACCTAAATGGATTCCATTCTTTAAAACTATACCATCCATTGGCCGCTTCATAAAATGCGAGTCCATAGATTGTACTACTAGGATTTGTAACGAATGGATATCGCATTTCAAGAGAGTACTTATTGAAGATGGTAAAGAACCTGCTGGCACTTGATTTATCTGGATTGATGGTTGGATCTGAATTATCATACACTGGATATCCTCTATGTGCAATCAAATCATATCCAAGCACACCGAAGTTGTTGGTGATACCTGCATCACCCACTTGGAATCTTTCGAATGGTGAGATTGGTACTTTGTTGTTATATCGACCAATGAATCCGTATTTAGCAGCCATGCGCAAAACAAATTGTCTGCTTTTGTCTTCACCTGCTGGCTTGCCAATGGGCACAAACCATTCTGCATTGAATTTCCATTTGTGGTATTCCACCAATTTGAAAATATCTTTTTGATTGATTCCTTGGATATAAGACCATGGTGGTGTGAATGCGGCACTTGCCAGGAAGTTTGAACCACTTCTTGGAAAGATGGGTTGATCGATTGATGAGCGCTGCAAAGCGAACTTCAAGTTGAAGTTATTGGATACCCCTGTTGAGAAAGAAGGGAAGATGGCATAATTTTTTGCACGGTACTGAATATAGTTCAATGAAGTAACCAATGAAAAGAAATCATCCGGCCATTTCAACATTTTACCAAATGCAATGGTTGCACCTGCAGTACTCAAATAAGAAGAATCAACAAATGTTCTGTCGTATCTGCCCGTGTATGGATTGTACGCGTTGGTGAATTTTGTATTGAACACATTGAATGTGAAAGAATTTCTTTTCTTTCCACCAAACCATGGTTCTGTGAATGAGAAGTTTACAGATCGGAAATATTTACCATTTGATTGATACCTGATGCTTAGCTTCTGACCATCCCCTGTTGGCAATGGATCCCAAGCTGTTTTCTTCCAAATATTTTTAATGGAGAAATTGTTGAATGTTACACCCAATGTTCCGGTCAATCCAATATTACCACCCCAACCTGCACTCAGTTCAAGTTGATCAGAAGATTTTTCCTGAACACTGTAGTTGATATCCACCGTTCCATCTTCCTGATTTGGCACTGGATTCATACCAAGTTTTTCCTGATCAAAATATCCAAGGTTGATGATCTCACGTTGAGAACGAATAAGATCCTGACGACTGAATTTTTCACCAGGCACGGTTCTAAGTTCCCTTCTTATTACGTGCTCCTTGGTTTTATCGTTTCCTGATATATTGACATTTTTAATGGTGGCCTGCGGACCTTCCGTTATTCTCAGCTCATGATCAATGGTGTCATTGTAAACAGAAGTTTCAACAGGGTTTACACTGAAAAATAAATACCCATAATCCATGTACATGGAACTTACATCACCTCCCTCTGGAGACAATTGTTTACCAAGTTTTTTATTGAGCACATCTAGGTTGTAGGTATCTCCTTTTTTAATTCCCAAGACCATATTCAGAACGCTGTCGGGATATTTTGTATTTCCCTTCCAGGTCATGTTTCCGAAATAGTATTTACTTCCCTCATCCACTTTTATGGAAATATTCAATCGGCCTTTCTTGTCGTAGTATTGTGTATCACTCACAATCATGGCATCTCTGTAACCAAGGGAATTGTAATACTGAAGAACTTTTTCTTTGTCTTCCAGGTATTTTTTCTCATCGAATTTTGCAGATGAGAATAGTTTGAAGCGGAACCATGGATCAATGAAATCGCGGATATGTGAAAGTTTCAGAAATCCCCAATTTTTGATAAACTCTTTCGCGCTGTATGGCTTGACCAATCCATACGGACTCATTGCGCTGTCTGCATGGAGGGTAATGCGCGTCATTTCTTTTGTGCCTTTAAGCTTCCGCTTTAAGGCAGGGATGGCTGCAGCTTCGTTGCCAAAAAAGAATACTTCTGAAATGCGCACCTTGATACCTTTGACAATATTGAATGTGAGAACAGTTTTTTCAGGACTGTAAGTATCGGGTTTTTCTTCAACTTCTACAGCTGCACCTTTGAATCCTTTTTCAGTATAATACTTGATGATATTTTCTTTGGCAGATAATTTCATGTTGTCTGTCACTACCCTGCTTTTTACCAATCCAACTTTGTCTTTCAGTTCATCCGCTTCAGTTTTTCTTATGCCTTTGAACTTGAAGTCGGCCAGCATCGGGCGTTCCACAGCATCGATTTCTACCCAGATATTGTTCTCTTCTAATTTTGTGATCCAGATGTTGATGTTGGTGAACATGTTCTGCGACCAAAGCTTATTAATGGCTTTCGCAAAATTGTCGCCTCCAGGAAGTGTCACTTCATCTCCGACTGCCAATCCGGATACTGAAATCACGATGGCAGGATCAAATGCTTTGTTGCCTTTTACGGCAATGTCTGCTATGATATATTTTCTTGGATATTTTGCATTGAAAATCGACATCAATGCAGGGTCCACCGAAGCTGGTGGTATCGTATCGTTTTGGGCTGATACACTGTTCGAAAACATGAGTAATCCCATTATAATGAACAGCATACAGTTCCTCATCATCAAAATCATGGTTTGGGTGGGCAAAATAACGGGTTTTTGTCTAAATCTTTGTTAAACCGGCCTGTAATTGACTGCTTGTCTTTCCAAACCTTCTTTCTCTTTTCTGATAATCTAAAATGGCCTCATATAAATTTTCCTTCCTGAAGTCGGGCCATCGTGTTTCTGTGAAGTATAGTTCAGCGTAAGCCAATTGATAAAGCAAGAAGTTGCTGATACGGTATTCACCACTGGTTCTAATCATGAGTTCTGGGTCAGGAAACGCACTGGTGGTAAGGTATTGCTGCAAAGTGTCTTGGTTGATGGTTGCAGGATCCAACAGGTTTTCCTTTACATCCATGGCAATTTGTTTCACTGCATGAACAAGCTCCCACCTGGAACTGTAGCTAAGTGCCATGATGAGGTTTAGCCCTGTATTTTCAGCAGTCATGTCAATAGCCTCCTGTAAAGCCAACCTGGCGTTGGGTGGCAACATTGAGAGAGCGCCAATGGCGTGCATTTTAATGTTGTTTTTATTGAGGATGGGAACTTCTTTTCGAAGTGTTTCCACCAACAATTCCATCAGGCCGGTGACCTCCTTCTGAGGTCTATCCCAGTTTTCAGTTGAGAAGGCATAGAGCGTGAGGTATTTTACGCCAATTTCTGCGCATCCCTCAACAATATCCCGCACACTTTCCACTCCCCTGAAATGTCCAAAAAGTCGATCTTGACCATGTTCCTGTGCCCAGCGTCCGTTTCCATCCATGATGATGGCGATGTGCTGTGGAAGACGCTCCAGATCAATATTTTGCTTGAGAGACATGCTGCAAAGTTAGTGTATTTAAAGGGATCCTAACGGGGGTCTGCACACTTGTACGAGGAGATGGAAAATGTTAAAGTTAGCTGTGCGAGTACATAATGATCTTTCTGCTGACTGAATCCGCGTTGATCTCCATCCAATTTAATTTGCCCGATGGAACGATCCTGTAATTTTTTTGCAATATCGAGTCCGTTTGCATTGATATAACTGGGCAGATAAACCGCGCTGACATCATCCAAATAATCTGTGTTGGTATATCTGTAAACCACCTCAAGCCCTAGATTGAGATTTTTTACAAGATTGTATTTAATGCCCATTCCAAATGGGAAGCAATAGGCCTGATCACTATAAAAACTATTGTCTTGACCTTGCCCCTCTGTACCAAGTGGCCTTAGTTTGTATTTAATTCCTTCATAATAAGTAAAGGGATTGTGTTTGATGATCCCAACACCCAATGTCACATAAGGAGTAAACCTATGTTCCGGGTCACCCGGGATGTATTTGAAGAAATTAAAATCACCCTGAACAGAAACTTCCCAAATTTTATTTTGAAAATCGAGGTTGCGAATTTTTTGAAAAGGAAACTTGACTGGATTCACCATGGAATCTGCATAACCAATCTTAGCAGAGTGGCCTGCCACCCTCACAGCAACATAAGGTCCAAACTGTTTTTTTGCAATTACTCCATACGTGAGTTGCGGATTTCTGAGTCCAACGTTGTTGTTCAGATCACCAAAATAATGTGCACTTCCAATGGCGATGCCCACTTCACCTTCCTGCACGATGGCTTGCGGTTGAGCAAGGGCATTGTTGGAAATCAATAAAACAACAAAAAAATGAAGCAGGAATTTTTTCATGTTGTTGTAAAAATAAGGACTTGAAAGTGAGGAGATTTTATAATGGGGTTAAAATAGTTGTAAAAAATCAGCGGTTTCTTGTATCAAAACCCCAGGTTAATTTTTCTCTCAGTGTTTTCAGGAAGATGTTTTCATTTAATCGGATCAGGTTGAAAGTAAAGTCTTCTTTTTTGATGGAGAGTTGAACCGATTTGTCAACAATCTCTTTTCGTGCATCCAATGTGCAAATAAAATCTTCAGTTCTTCCTTCCACTTGAAATGACAGGACATGATGATTTGGAACTACAATGGGACGGATATTCAAATTATGGGGTGCAATTGGGGTCAGTACGAAACTGTTGCTTTCAGGAAAAACAACCGGACCGTTACAGCTAAGCGAATAGCCAGTTGAACCAGTTGGTGTTGAAACAATCAATCCATCAGACCAAAATGTATTTAGAAATTCTCCATTTAAATAAGTGTGGATTTTGATCATGGGAGAAAATTCTCTTTTGTGAATGGTAAATTCATTCAACGCAAATGGATCTCTGCCAAAAAGTGGAACACTGGCATCAAGGTGAACCAGACTTCTTTTATCCAATACATATGTATTGTTTTTGAGCGCATCAACTGCTTCCTGTAAATCTTCTTTTCTGAGACTCGCCAGGAATCCCAGTCTTCCGTAATTAATACCCAATACTGGAATCTGTTTATCTCTGACCAAACAAACTGTATCAAGCAGGGTTCCATCTCCACCAAGAGAAATGACTGCATCAAATGATGCATCCAACTCGCTTTCGTGAAGAAATGTTTTTTGGGATTTGAAATTTTCCAAAGGCAGCTGAGCATATACAACAGCATCTATACCAGCAAGTTTCAAGGCATCACATAACTGTGTTAAATCCTGTGGAGCCAATACGGCACCCTCTCTGCTATATACTGCCACTTTCATACATCGAAGATAGGAATGATGGTTGAGATTGAAAGATCAGACGTTAATACCTTGTCTCATAATTATGAAAATACATACCCAGCTTATTAAACTGGTTATATGTGCATTCAATCCGCAACACAAAATCATAAATGCTCACAATATCAAATCCGGCACCAAATGAATACAACAACTTGTTGTTTAAGCTGGAAGCCATCAGATTGGTATTGTTATAAATGTATCCAACATCGCCGTGAAGCTTGATGTAAAATTTGAATGGAATGGTTTTATACGCCTTGGCATTAAAGCCTGATCGAACCTTCACAGAATATATTTCCCGACCAAGTGTTCCTTTGAGGGTTCCACCTGCGAGCCCATCTACTACATATCGTTCAAGTCCCCTGAGATAATGATCGCCATAGCCCAAAAGATATTGGTTGATATATGGTTGTTTGAATGGAACTTTGAGGTAAGCATCTGCCACGACTGAAAAAAAGTTCTTCTTTTTGAACTCATGAAATTTTCCGTAACGCACAGAAAGTTGGGATAGATCCATTTTACTATTGACACCTCTTCGTAAAAAATCTACAACAAACAGAGAGCCTTTTGTAGGGTATGGAAAATAATTCATTTTCAGGTGTTGAAAGGTATACTGCAACTCAGGATATGAGACTGCGTTGAGTCCGTTGCTGATATACTGTTTATTTAACCTGAACAATGTATCTGCAATCGAAATAGACTGCCAGCCAGTTCGCAGATAGTGTCTATTGACTGATCCTTTGCGATATGAAAATGTTGTTCCGATATACAGGTCTTTTCTCAAATATTGTGTTGGATCTCTGAAAAAAATCTGTTTGTTATCAAGGCTGTTGTAGAACACTTCCTTGTTCCATGTTTTGTTGATATCAATGGCCCATCCAATGCGGAGTTTTGGATCAGAAAAGGGATTATAATATTTGATGGCAAGTTTTCTGGAGAAGCCTTCCATCAACCAAATATTCAATTTATCATTTCTACCGGTTGTATTTTCTCCCATGAACTTGATACCGAAGTTCACACGCTTCAAACTGAATTTATAATCACTCGCCCATACTTGCAGGTTTCTGTCCATGGGTCTGAAATAGGGAGAAGGAAAATAATACCAACGTTCATCTACGTCAGCATGAATATCCAATGAATCATTTTGCCAGTTTGAAAAATACAGTTTGGCATTCACAAACAGCGAAGTATTCATCAAATTATCTCTGCTCTTATCCAAGCCAGACAATATTTCACCAATACTATATGATTGATTTGATTTTAGAATGATTTCTCTGGTAACCATGTACCGTTTGGTAATCTTATTGCCCTGAATAATAACATTGCGGATGGTAACATGTGCTTCATTCAAAATAGGAGCATTTTGAAAAATCTCTTCCTCTTCTTGGGCATTTACCAGAACAGAAAAGAAAAGAAACAAAGCGCAGAAAAAAGAAATTTTCATTTCCTTCATAAACGAAAGATAGCTAAAACGTCCGATTGTAGGATACATTTAGATGTTGAGATAATTCAACAGATGGTCAAGGTTGTTTTGCAAAGTGTTGTCAAATGTTTCCTCACCATAATAATATAAGACCGTGTATTCATGACGCTGGAAGGTTGCGATAAGATCAGAGATTTCTTCTTTGTTGACCCTGATGACAATCTGTAGCATACCAGTTACTGGATCTGCGATTGTATTCATTTGCATGATCATGCAATCATTTGATTCAACCAATCGGTTGAGTTGACCAGGGGCATATTCATGCCGTGGAATTTCCAATACCAGAAAAGCTCCTGTTGAAGAAGCACCCAATAATTGGGTTGTTTGCTCCAACAATCTTTCGGATTGGATCATTCCCTCCCATTCATTTTTTTCATTTAAAACGGGTACAACAGATATATTAAATTTTGATTTTATTCTCAATGCTTGAAGAAAATGATCGCTAGACTTTACCTGCGCTTTGATGAGATATTGTTCCAAAGAAAATAGTTCAGCAGCAGGATCAGCATCTTCTAAATCAAGAATATCAAGCATTCCAACAAATTTTAGTCCATCCAGAACTATTGCATATTCATTGTGATGTACATCCATCATTTCCAACGCATGCGCAACTGTATCGTGGAGATCAAAGGTTTGTGAAGTTGAATCAATAAGTTGACTACAGAATGTCATATCTATGATTGATAGACCAATATTACACTTAATTTGCTGCAGTACTATTTAATTTTTGCAAAAAATCGGAAAGAATTTTATTGAATTCAGCTGGCACTTCCATCATGGGAGCATGTCCGCAATGATCAATAAAATGCAACTCGCTGTTCTTGATTAATTTATTGAATTCACGTCCTACAAAAGGAGGTGTGATGATATCATTATTACCCCAAACCAACAAAGTTGGCAAATTGATGGGGGCTAATTCATTTTGCATGTTGTGTTTGATAGCACTTCTTGCCAATGAAATAACCTTGAGTGTTTTCATCCGCTCATTTACAATCTGATATACTTCATCCACCAATTCTTTGGTTGCTACATTGGGATCGTAAAAGGTGATTTCAGTTTTCTTTTTGATGTATTCATAATCGCCTCGCTTGGGATAGGTTTCACCCATGCCGTTTTCAAACAATCCTGAACTGCCGGTTAAGATGAGCGATTTGATTTTTCCAGGAGATTTGAGAACATGGACCAACGCTACGTGACCTCCCAATGAGTTTCCCAATAAGTGAATGCCCGTATATCCTCGGTGATCTATGAATTTTGAAACATATTTTTCCAAACCACCTACCGTTGTATGTAGCAAATCCAATTCAAATAGGGGCAAAATTGGCACGATCACCTTATGTGTATGTCGGAAGTGATCAATGATTCCAGTGAAATTGCTCATGGTTCCAAAAAGTCCATGCAAAAGCATCAATGGCTCACCAACACCTTCTTCGATGAACTTAAATTTCCCATCAACCTTTACTTCATATGCAAAACCCATAATTGAAGGTAGTATATTATTTGAAATTAGTGTATCTGCTCTTGGATAGCACTCTTGGTATCATTGAAAAGATTCTTAATTGCAGGCATCCATTTACTGCATTGCTCAATAAACCATTTTCCAAATCGAAGCAGATAATTATATGATTTACTCTCACCAATATTATATTGATCAATCATTTCAAACTTTTCTGCATATACCAAAACAATGGAAATTACAGTTAAATAGATAAAGGAAAAGAAGAGAATACCTAATAATTTATTGGGCAATCCCAACATCAACACCTGAGCAGATTTTTCTAAAATTTTACCAACGATTCTAACAGCAATTATTCCAGCAACCAATACCAACACGAACGACAAAAAACTGTACCACTTGCTATCACTTTTTGCATAGTCTCTTATATATCCGGCTACCATTCCAGAAAACTGCAGTGCCAATAGTATGGATATAAAATAAGACGCTAAGGTGAAAATAGCCATGGTAAAGCCCTTGGTCCAGCCCTTGTAGATGGCATATACGAGGATAATACCTGTTATAATGTCTATTACCATAAATAATGTTGGTGGTTAACTGTTAACAGTTAACAGTTCTTTTACTATTGCTGAGATGGTTTTACCATCTGCCTTTCCTGCCAATTGCTTTGATGCAATTCCCATTACCTGTCCGAGTCCACTGATGTTGGTTACACCAGTTTGCTTGATGATTTCCGCAACAACCTGTTTGATTTCTTCTGCACTTAACTGCTTTGGAAGATACTGTTCGATTACTTCAACTTCTTCTTTTTCTTTCACTGCAAGATCCGCTCTGTTCTGTTGTTCAAATATCTCAATGGAATCTTTTCGTTGCTTAACCAACTTCTGTAACAATTTGATTTCGCCATCTTCACTGAGACCGGCAGATCCACCTTCTGCTGTTTTTGCAAGCAGGATGGCTGCTTTGATAGCACGCAAAGCACGCAATCCTTTTTCATCTTTTGCCAACATGGCTTTTTTCAAATGATCATTGATGGTTATTTCTAAGCTCATTGTTCTTGTGATTTTTTGAATTTCGTATAAAAGTTTTTTGCAAATGTTTTCATTTCGCCTACCAATTCGGTTTGGTGGGTAGCTCTGTCAAAGGTATCTGCCATTGTCATCAAGGTCTGATAGTAAAAATCAGCCATCTCATCCACCATCATTTCTTTGGTCCACAAATCAATTCGCAATGCAGCTCTTTCCTTTCCATCCCAAAAAGAAATCATCATGGCTTTGGCATCTTGCTGTTCTTCCGAATTGGATTGTGATGCATTCCAACGGATTTGATGTGGAATTTTATTTTCATCCAGATTTACATCTATGGTGATCGTAGATTGGTCCATTCTTCGTTTTTTGCAAAGTTACAGAACTGCTTTTAAAGACCCCTGGAAAGTCCAGTTCCTATCATATCCTGCCGCATTTGTTCGTCTTTAAAAATTCGGATCAATTTTTCTCCAATATCCTCCGGATTCTTTTCATTGAAAAACATTCCTGCCATTCCAGCAAATTCACTCATGGCAGAATCTTCAACTGTCAAGACTGCAACACCCGACTTGATGGCTTTTAAAACTGAAAATCCAAAACGCTCCCACCTACATGGATGAACCAAGGCATAAGCCGCAGCAATCAGATCAGCATCGTCAATTACATCATGCTTTACAATCACATCCTCCTTGTATTTATAAGTATCAAGCGATGCAATAAATGCTTTGCTCTTTTTTGAAATCGGTCCGCATAAAACCAACTTCATATTGCTTCCCATTTTCTTTTTAAAGATGGAAAACCCTTTCAATAAATTCTTAAGTTCAGCTGCGGGATGAATGGGACCCCGATAAAGAAAGTATGCATCCCCGCTGGTTTCTCTATATCTGACAACATCTTTTGCATCGTCATCAATTGGTCTATACACTGCATCAACTTTGGGTTGACGAACAGTAATGTGATCTTGGGTTTTGTGATAATTTGTTCTTAACAGATTTGCAGTGAACTCAGAAAAGACAACAATCTTCGCATTGTCAGGAAGATTTCTTTTGAGCCACTTTCGTTCATTCCATTTTTCAAAAAACGACAAAGCTGCATGTTCATCATCCTGATAACAGTCAAATACAAAACTACAATTATCATTTGCCAACAAGAAAGCATGCTCGTCCAACATCCCCTCAAAAACCTCTGGAACAGGATTCTTGTAATAAATATGCAACATGCTGCAAAGATAAAAATTAGGGAGGAGGGTACCTTGATTGATTTATCTTTGTTCCAATAATTTCTTACATGAAAAAGCTTACTAAATATATACATGCCGGTGCACATCCAGACCCAAGTACTGGAGCGATTATGACTCCTATTTATCAAACCTCTACTTATGTTCAAGAGGCGCCTGGAGTGAACAAAGGATTTGAATATGCCCGATCTCAAAATCCAACCCGACAGGCTTTGGAAGAAGCCTTGGCGGTGATAGAAGAAGGAAATTTCGGACTCGCCTTCAGCAGCGGTGTGGCAGCCACAGATGCTGTTATCAAGTTATTGAAACCAGGAGATGAAGTGATCGCAGGAAATGATATGTATGGTGGAACATACAGGTTGTTCAGCAAAGTGTTTGAAAAATTTGGAATTGTTTTTCACTATATCAACTTGTCTGATATCAACAACATTGAGAAACATATCAATCCAAAGACAAAATTGGTTTGGGTGGAAACACCTACCAATCCGCTGATGAACATTGCTGATATAGCAGGAATCGCACATCTCTCAAAAAAACATAAACTCCTGCTTTGCGTTGACAATACTTTTGCTTCGCCGGCATTGCAAAATCCACTTTCGCTTGGTGCAGATATTGTGATGCATTCAGCAACAAAATATCTAAGCGGGCACAGCGATGTTATTCAAGGAGCATTGATAATGAATGACAAAGCATTGCGGGATGAATTATATTTTATCCAAAAGAGTTGTGGAGCAGTACCTGGACCGATGGATTGCTTTCTGGTATTAAGGGGGATCAAAACACTGGGCATCAGGATGGAAAGGCATTCAGCAAATGGAGAGAAAATTGCCCATTTTTTGAAATCACACCCTGCAATTAAGAAAGTATATTGGCCTGGATTTGAAGAACATCCTGGATATGCCATTGCAAAAAAACAAATGAAATCTTTTGGAGGAATGATTTCATTTGAATTAAAACAAGAATCAATAGAAGCCGCACGCAAACTGCTTTCCAGTACAAAATTGTTTTCACTGGCAGAAAGTCTTGGAGGTGTTGAATCACTGATCAATCATCCTGCAAGCATGACGCATGCATCAATACCAAGAGAGGAGAGAATAAAAAATGGATTGAGTGATACGTTGATCAGATTATCTGTAGGCATTGAAGATGCAGATGATCTGATAGAAGATTTGAATCAAGCGATTCAATTGGCAGAGAACGTTAAATAATGGGCAATCAAATTCCCTCCACCAAAAAAGTTCTAACATCTCTTTATAACCGTTTCAATAATCAAACGTTTATTGAAAACGATCCCATCTCGATACCACATCAATTTCAAGTAAAGCAAGACATTGAAATTGCTGGATTTTTTGCCGCTGTCTTTTCTTGGGGAAATAGAAAAACCATCATCAATAAATGCAATGAACTCTTGTTATTGATGGATCATTCACCTTATCAGTTTGTTACACAGCATCGTGAAAAAGATTTGAAATTATTTCTTTCTTTCAAACACAGAACCTTTCAAACTACAGACCTGTTGCATTTCATCAGGGTTCTACAGCATCATTATAAAGAAAATGAATCATTGGAATCAGCGTTTACAAATGGAATGCGTCGAAATGATGAAAACGTTGAACATGGGTTGAATCATTTTCATGATTATTTTTTCTCATTGGAGAACAGCCCCATGAGAACTCGAAAACATATTCCTGCTCCAAAAAACAATTCTTCCTGCAAAAGACTCAACATGTTTTTAAGGTGGATGGTAAGAGAGGATCAATCGGGCATTGATTTTGGCATTTGGAAAAACATCAAAACACATCAACTTGTATGTCCACTTGATGTTCACGTACTAAGAGTTGCGAGAGAACTTCAGCTCATTGAAGTAGAAAAAAGTGATTGGAAAACTGCGTTATTGCTTACCCAATCATTAAAAACCATCGACCCCATTGATCCTGTAAAATTTGATATCGCTTTGTTTGGATGGGGTGTTTCAGGACTCCCTTATTGAGTTCTTCAAACTGATTACCTTTGCAGCGAATTGAACAAGCATGAGTACGCAGCACTTATCAGAACAGGAACTAATCAGAAGAGAGAAACTAGCCTCTTTGCAGGCATTAGGAATCGATGCATATCCAGCCCCTGCATTTCCCGTAAACATAACTTCGGTTGATATCAAATCAAAATACCTCGGTGAGGAAAACAAGGCAGACTTTGCGGATGTATGTTTAGCCGGAAGATTGATGGGCATTCGTGACATGGGAAAAGCATGTTTTGCTGTTTTGCAGGATCATGCAGGTAAGATTCAAATCTATGTGAAGCGAGACGATGTTTGTCCGGGTGATGACAAAACCCTGTATGATCAGGTTTGGAAAACGTTGGATATTGGAGATATCATTGGTGTTAAAGGATATGTATTCACAACCAAGACAGGTGAAACATCTGTGCATGTGAAAGAGCTCGTATTATTGAGCAAATCATTGAAGCCGCTTCCGGTTGTAAAAGAAAAAGAAGGAGAAACGTTTGATGCAGTAACTGATCCAGAATTCCGTTATCGTCAGCGTTATGCAGATCTTATCATCAATCCGGATGTGAAAGAAACTTTTCTGAAACGTTCAAAGCTCATCAACTCCATCAAAGAATTTTTAAACAGCAGAGGTGCGATTGAAGTTGATACTCCGGTTTTGCAAAGTATCCCTGGTGGTGCTGCAGCAAGACCTTTTACTACGCATCACAATGCATTGGATATTCCCATGTATTTGCGCATAGCAAATGAATTGTACTTGAAGCGTTTGATTGTAGGTGGATTTGATTGGGTATATGAATTTTCAAGAAATTTTCGCAACGAAGGAATGGACCGTACCCACAATCCTGAGTTTACTGTATTGGAGTTTTATACTGCATACAAAGATTATTTGTGGATGATGGATACCACTGAGCAGTTGATTGAGAAAGCAGCTATTGACGTAAATGGAACAACCGAAGCTCAAGTAGACGGCAAAACCATCAGCTTCAAAGCCCCCTTCAAAAGAGTAACCATGTTTGATGCCATCAAAGAGCATACTGGTTTTGACATCAGTGAAATGGATGAAGCGGGTGTAAGAGAAGTTTGCAAAAAACTTGGATTACAAGTTGACAATAC
>JAFMJI010000031.1 GCA_017853575.1 Chitinophagaceae bacterium
GGTGCGTATCGCTATAAGATGATCAGGGGAATTGATTTTTATCAGCATTGTTATCAACGGATTGATGCTGCTCCTAATGTTACAGTTGTCCGCGACAACGTGGAAGAGATTCAACAAGATGCAAATGGTGTGCAGGTGTTTACTTCAGACGGACAATATCAAGGAGCATATCTGTTCAATAGTATTTTATTTGATGATCCATTGAAGCAAAAGAATGCGCTTCATTTGTTACAGCATTTTAAAGGATGGGTGATTGAAACAGAAGAAGATGTATTTGATGTGAATGCGTGTACCTTAATGGACTTCAGGGTGAGTCAGCATCATGGTACAACATTTGTGTATGTGATGCCATTGACAAAGCGCAAAGCTTTGGTGGAGTATACATTGTTTACCGAGAAATTATTAGAAGAGCATCAATATATAGATGGATTGAAAAATTATATCAAAGATTATCTCAATAATATTTCTTATCAAATTCATGAAGAAGAGTTTGGGATTATACCCATGACCAGTGCGAAATTTCCGAGAGAAGAAGGAAGAAAAATATTTATTGGAACAGCAGGCGGACAAACAAAAGCATCCAGTGGATTTACATTCATGTTTATTCAAAAGCAATCAGCAATGCTTATTGAGCAATTGAAAAAAACAGGTAAACCACTTTATTCATCCACCAAATTCAATCAGCGCTACAGTTGGTTTGATAAAGTGTTATTAAATGTATTGATCAAGCGAAGAGTGCCAGGCGACATTGTATTTAAAAAAATGTTTCAGAAAAACCCCATTGAAAGAATTTTCAGGTTTTTAGACAATGAAACAAATTTATCGGAGGAGATCAGGCTTGTTTCTACCCTTCCCACCATTCCATTTTTACGAGCAGGTATCGAGGAGATTTAGATTTCATTTGACGCTTCAATAAACTCCGACGGTGTGAGTCCGGTGTATTCTTTGAACGTACTGAAGAAAGTAGAGCGTGAAGAGAAGCCAGACATCGCACCAACTTTTTCCATAGAGTATTTCTTTGTAACACCCTTCAGCAGCAAAGATTTCGCGTGTTCTACTCGTCTTGTAGCACGAAGTTTAGTAAAACTGATTTCTAGAAAATCACTGAAGCAGTAAGAGATATGGTGTTGCGGACAATTCAATGCTGCTGCCAATTCAGTGAGTGAAAAATCTTGTTTGAGGTATGGCATTTCATTGTCAAAATATTCAATAATCCTGTTGCTCAGCATTTTGAAGGCTTCATGGTTTTTATTGGATTGTTCTATATATTTTTTTGTACTCAAATTTTCTTTCAATGGTTTATTGGAGCGAACCTTTTCGTGTATAGGTATCCCGTATAAAATTTGTGGAAACATCAACATTGAAATAGGAAAAACAATAAAGACTCCACCGATGATAAAATTAATTTTTTCAATAATCGAAAAAGTAGTCTTGATATCGTTTTGCCTGGCAATGTTTCCAGCATATCCATATACAAACATAAATGCTGTTGAAATTATCAGTAAAAGACTGAGCCATCGAATGATCAATTGAAATTGTCTGTTTTCTTGCCGATAGTATTTGATTGCCCTGTAGATCTGATAAAAACTTGCAATGATATATATCCCAACAGAAATAGGTCTTAAAATTAAACCAGTTGTTTTGGGTATAAACCAATTGTATTCAAGTTTTTTAAGGTTCTCTGTATTTTGATGGATCAGATGAGCAAATTCTAGTTTATGGCTGAATGATGAAAACAAATATGGAATGACGTTGATGAAAGAAACAATAAAAGGCAAGAGGTGAAATAAATGGATCCATTTCCATTCAATTTTATCTCTAAGCGTTCCTTTTATATAGAAATACAGTAAAGGGCCAGCAACAAAGTATAGCGGTGAAAATTGATAGAATATAATTGCCAGTAAGAAATCATTTGTGCTGAAAAAGCTAAAGTGATAGGTTAGGGGGTAGATGCTGAAGATGATAAAGTAGGCCGAAAGTAAGTAGGCATTTTTGTTTGCTCTTCCATTAAAAATAGAAATTAAAATGGATAATAGGATGATAAGGGAGGAAGTGTAAACAATCATTTAATGTCGACTTTTTGCTTTAAGATTATTCAAAACAAAAGGTACAATTAAACCTCAAATTTCTTAAGATTTATTTTTTTCAATGAATTCGGTTGGCGTCAATCCTGTGTATTCCTTGAACGTACTGAAGAAAGTGGAACGTGAAGCGAAGCCAGACATGGCAGCCACTTTATCCATCGAATATTCTTGTGTAATACCCTGCAGCAGTAGTGATTTTGCATGTTCTACACGTTTGGACGCACGAAGTGTTGTGAAGCTTGTATCGATAAAATCACTGAAGCAATATGATATGTGGTGTTGCGGAACATTCAATGCATTTGCGAGTAGTGTTAGATTGAATGCAGGATTCAGGTAGGGTTTTTCTTCATCAAAATAGGTCAGAATTTTTTCACTGAGGATTTTGAAGGATTCTTTATTTCTCTTTGAACTGTCTGTATTTTTTTCAGGTGTTTCTGTGATGATGGCTATTTTTTCTTGTTGGGATATTTCAGTTTCTCTGATGGGGATGCCATAAAAAATTTGTGGAAAGAGCATCAGGGTAAGTGTAAGGACCAGCATCAATGCACCAGCCCAAACGTGCAGTTGTTGCATTTTATCCAGCATGGTACGCGTATCATTTTTAAAAAGATTTGTGCCCATGGCCGCTAGTATAACCAGAAGGATGAAAGAGATAATCAAAAGAATACTGATCCACCTTGTAATCAATTGAAATTGTTTGGAAGGATCTTTTTGAGTTTTTATTTTTTTGATCAGAATAATTCCTGAGGCAATGATATACGATGTTGAAAGTAGTGGGCGGGAGAGGAAAACAATCAGGTTGGGAAAGATTGCATTCATTCTAATTGTTTTGATGTTATTGACATCGGCAGCAATCAATCGTGCAGCATTCAATTTTTCTTCAAGGGGTGAGAAGTAGTAGGGGATGATGCCAATGAAAAGTAGTACAGCAGGAATAAGGTGAAGGAGGTGATACCATTTCCAGGTGATTTTATCTTCCAGTGTTGCTTTTACGTAGAAGTAGAGTGATGGTCCTGCCAGCAGGTAGAGTGGAGAAAAATTATTCCAGAAAATAGCGATCAGGAACTCATTATTGCCGTAGAAGGTTTGGTTATGGGCAATGGCATAGATCGCGAAGATGATCAGGAATAGCGATAAAAGTCCACTATAATTTTTCAGGTTTCTATTGTACAGGAACATGATGATCGACAGCAAGATGATAGTGGAGGATAAAAAAACAATCATGTTTGGTAATAATGTAAACAATTTAACCCGTTTATAAAGGTAAATTTGGGATATTTTTATCCCTTATCGGACGTATTTAAAATATTTATTTTGGACTAATTCATTATTTCAGGGAGTCCAATTTTTTTAAAACCCAACTTTAAGTTAATTATTTTATATATGTAAAATAATGTAAATCAATATATTAAATAAATTTAAGTCCTAATTCTTGAAGCATGTTGAATTTTCGTTGTAAAAGCAACCATTTTTTCTGATCAAAATCACATTGATTTTTGATTTAAATCAGTCAGAATCACAATATTATATGGTTGATTTGCGTTATATTAGAGTTAATTAGGTATTTTCGCTTTTCCGCGATTACCATATCCAATCCTTTTTAAAGCCTGTCCAAAAGTTAATTTGGACAAATTTCCAATCTCTGTTACTAAGCTAGAATTTTAAAATCCCCCCTTCCTCTTGAATAACCATTCATCCGAGTGCTGTGTCGCATTTTGGAAAATTCATTAGTACCCATGGTTATTGGATTCGGCATAAAATCTTTTTCTTGGCATCAGTTTGCACCACAAATTAAAGTGTTTGGGAGAGCTATATTGTTGGGGCTATTGACTCTAGCCATTGCATTAAATGTAGATGGGCAGAGCAAGCCTCGATATTATTTTAATAGCTTATTTAAAGGTCCGCTTACAAACTATTCAGAATCTTCATCTAAACTTAATTCAGCTTCTTCTCCAACCTCTACTAAGATATCAAAAGCCACTGGTTCTGCGATTTTTTTTGAAGCCGATAGCTTAGGAAGTACTTTCATATCAGATAACGGTACTAATAATGTGAGCGGTACGCTTTACTATACACCAAGTGGCGGGACTCAGCTAACATTCAAAGGTAAAATCTCAAGGGTATCTACAAAGGATAATACTACAAATCAATTTCCCTATTTTTATTTTTATAGCTCTGCGACAAATGCATTTGCAATTTTAAATCCAACTTTTGATGGTAGTGCTACTTACACTACTTCGTATGATTTTGGAACAAATAATGGTGGAGATCCCAAAGCATCTTTAAATGCAAATATTTCATTATCACCACAAATTTCTTCAAATGAAATTAATACTTTAACTGGATTCAGTACATGTTTGTCTGTTGCCTCAACTGTCCAATCTTTCAATCTATCTGCAACAAATCTTCAAAGTGCTATAACAGTTACTCCGCCAAGCGGGTATGAAATTTCGTTTACAAATTCAGATGCCTCCTTTACTACATCTGCAATAATAACTTCGGTTTCTTCTGGGACATTGAATTCAACTCCTGTTTATGTTCGATTAAAATCAAGTTCTGCAAATTCATACTCAGGAAATATTACTTTGTCTTCTACTGGTGCAGGTTTAGTTACAGTAGCCTTGAGCGGAAGTGTAAATTCAGATAACACTGTGGGTATCCCATCATCTACACCTACATTGTGTATCAATACAGCGCTTACGAATATAACGCATGCAACAACGGGAGCTACTGGTATTGGATCTGCGACAGGGCTTCCTTCTGGGGTGACTGCTTCATGGGCATCAAATACGATTACGATTAGCGGTACACCTACTGCTAGCGGAACATTCAATTATACTATTCCATTGACTGGGGGATGTGGTACGGTGAATGCTACTGGTACGATTACGGTAACTCCAGCAATGACAGCTGGAGCAGCATCATCTACACCTACATTGTGTATCAATACAGCGCTTACGAATATAACGCATGCAACAACGGGAGCTACTGGTATTGGATCTGCGACAGGGCTTCCTTCTGGGGTGACTGCTTCATGGGCATCAAATACGATTACGATTAGCGGTACACCTACTGCTAGCGGAACATTCAATTATACTATTCCATTGACTGGGGGATGTGGTACGGTGAATGCTACTGGTAC
>JAFMJI010000020.1 GCA_017853575.1 Chitinophagaceae bacterium
AGGGGTGGGCCCACTTGGGCTTGAACCAAGGACCCCCTGATTATGAGTCAGGTGCTCTAACCAGCTGAGCTATAGGCCCAAGAACATAATTGTTCTTATAGGGATGCAAAAATACAAAATTCAATTTTAAGAATTGTAACTTTGCCCCCGAATCATTAACCTTTCATTAACCTGACAGGAAATACTTTTGATCCCATAATATTGATTATGAAGTCATTACTTGGAATAGTACTTTGCGTGATTAGTTTGAATTTATTCGCTCAAGATTCCACGAAATCGGAGGTGAAGAAAATTTCAAGAACAAAAGAAGAACTTAAGAAACTGGATCTGTCTAAAAGAACTTCAGATCACCTGATGATACAGTTTGGTATGGCAAATTGGGCAAATGCAGGAGATATTAATCTCAGAGGCTTCAATAAAACTTTTAATACCTACTTCCTTTTTGATTTTCCTTTCAAAACAGATCCTAGATTGAGCGTTGCGATTGGCCCAGGCGTTGGAACTGATAACATATATTTCAAAAATACCATCGTTGATATCAAATCCAAAACAGGTGTAATCTTCAAGGCAGACAGCACCACCATCAAATACAAAAAAAATAAACTGGTAACTTCTTACCTCGAAGTGCCCTTGGAACTTCGTTACTCTACCAAGCCAGATAATATGAACAGCGGATGGAAACTTGCCCTGGGTATCAAAGTAGGAACTGCCCTCGATGCCAAAGTAAAATCAAAAGTTGATCTTGACCAGAATCAAGTTGGTGGTTACTTCCAGAAAATAAGGGATAAAAAATATTTCAACAACTCTCGATTTGCCGTTACCGCCCGAGCAGGTTATGGTAATGTAAGCCTCTTCGCAAGCTATACCGTTACAGATTATATTAAACAAGGCTTCGGACCAATTGTACATCCCTATTCATTCGGACTTTGTCTCAGTGGATTATAATTGAAATGCATTGCTAGATAAAACAAATCTTTTTAAAGAAGAAGAAAAAGCGATTCTTGTTGGTGTTGTACACAAAGGCCAAACCGATCAGCAGGTAAAGGAGTATTTGGATGAACTCGCATTCCTTGCAACCACAGCAGGTGCAGTTGCCGTAAAAACATTTTATCAAAAATTACAACACCCAGATTCTAAAACTTATGTTGGAAAAGGAAAACTGGAAGAAATAAAAGAATATGCCGCCGGTAAAAATATCCGTGTATTGATTTTTGATGATGAACTCACCGGTGCACAAATCACCAATATTGAGAAAGCTGTTAACCTCAAAACCATTGATCGAAGTGATTTGATATTGGATATTTTTGCTCGCCGCGCAAAAACTGCACAAGCAAAAGCACAGGTAGAGCTTGCACAATACCAATATATATTGCCTCGTCTGAGAGGTATGTGGAAACACTTGGAAAGACTAGGTGGCGGTATTGGAACCCGCGGACCCGGTGAATCTGAGATTGAAACCGACCGAAGAATTGTAAGAGAAAAAATATCACTGCTCAGAAAAAAACTTTCTGAAATTGAAAAACAAGCCTTTACCCAAAGAAAAGAAAGAGGAGAATTCATTCGTGTTGCATTGGTAGGATATACCAATGTTGGGAAATCAACCATCATGAATTTGTTGAGCAAGAGTGATGTGCTTGCTGAAAATAAATTGTTTGCCACACTAGATACCACGACTAGAAAAATAGTTTATGAGAACACTCCTTTTCTTTTAAGCGATACTGTAGGCTTCATCAGAAAACTTCCACATCACTTGATCGAAAGTTTCAAGAGTACGTTGGATGAAGTAAAAGAAAGTGATATTTTATTGCATGTAGTGGATATTTCTCATCCCATGTATGAAGATCAGATGAAAGTTGTGAACGCTACTTTGGCAGATTTAGGTTGCGGAGATAAACCATGCATCACCGTCTTCAATAAAATGGATATGTATGAAAAAAATACATACGACGAATGGTTGGAGGATGAAGTAAGAGTAGGCTTGCTCAATGAATTGAAGAAAAGATGGGAGAATGATACAAACTCATCATGTGTATTTATTTCTGCAATTGAAAGAAGAGACATCGATCGCTTCCGAGCAACATTGCTCAACCAGGTAAGAAATATGTATACAAAACGCTATCCATATAAAACAGGATTCGGTTTTCAGTATGACGCTTTCTAAAGAATATCAATGGCATTTGATTGCACCTTCAAAAGAAGCAATCGACTTCGGCAAATACGATATCATACAGATTGGCATTGCTGATAAAACTATTTGTATTGCAAAGTTTAAAGACAATCTTTATGCGTATCAATCCATTTGTCCGCATGCTGGTGCAAAAATGGTGATGGGTTATATTGATGCCCAGGGCAATGCAGTTTGTCCGCTGCACCGTTTCAAGTTTTCACTGAAAAACGGATATAATGTTACTGGAGAAGGATATAACATGAAAGTATATCCAATTAAAATCAATGAAACAGGTGTTTTTGTAGGGTTCAAAAATTAACATCAATGATATGAAAAAGCTAATGCTTTCGGTTCTACTTTTTTGGACATGTAAAAATATATTCGCTCAAAGTTTGGAATTGCTTCCAGTAATCATAACAGAGACGATACAACAAAAAAAGAGCAGAGAAACTGGGAGGAATATCATTGTAATCCACAAAGAAGAGCTTCAAAAAATTCCAGGCAATTCATTGGATGAACTCCTCCGTTTCATTCCAGGAATTGAAGTACAAATGAGAGGACCCGCTGGGGCTCAATCCGATTTTGTGATCAGAGGTGGAACTTTCCAACAGGTATTGGTATTGATTGATGGAGTGCGAATGAATGAACCTTTGACTGGTCACTTTAATAGTTATATCCCTGTACTAAAAGAAGAGATTCAGCGCATAGAAATCATCAAAGGAGCAGCTGCATCTATATTTGGTCCGGATGCAGTGGGTGGAGTGATTCATATCATCACCCAAAAAAACTATGAATCAAAAAAACAGCAACGCCTATTGACAGATGTAAAAAGAGGAACATATGGCCTGTCTCATCAAACAATTTCAATGGAGCATAGCAATAAAACCAGTGCCCTGTTCTTAGGAATACAGAAAAACAATGCAGAGGGTCAGCCATTAAGAGGTACAAAAGGATTTATCAAATCAGATCTATACAGCGGAAATTTCTCAAAAAAAATAAAAGGGAATTGGAATGTGCAAGTGCGTGCTGCACTAGACAGAAGAGATTTCAATGCACAAAATTTCTATACCACTTTTATCTCAGATACGGCAAGAGAAAAAGTCAGTTCCACTTGGCAACAGGCATCACTCACCAAATCTACCTCAACTGCAGATTATTATTTTCTTTTTGGAGGAAGGCAATTGTATGACAATTATGTTTTCAGGCCATCTGTTGCTGCGAATGACAACCGATCTAGATTAATGAACATCGATATCAGACAAGTGCAAAAGCTAAGATGGCAAGAAGCAAAGTTCACAAGTGGCTTTCAGGTCTTTAATAAAATAATTCGATCCAACGACCGTGGCAATCATACCCACAAACATCTTGGAATCTATAATAGTTTGATGCATCAACCTTTGAAAGGATTGTTTTTAACAGAGGGAGTACGCATAGACTGGGATCAATCCTACAAATGGAATTTTATCCCTCAGTTGAATATTTCATATGCAATAAAAGACATCGTTTGGAGAGGCAGCATCGGAAAGGGAGTGAGGGATGCAGACTTCACTGAGCGATATAATAATTATAATAAAGTGTTGGTGACGAGTGGAAGAATTGGTAATCCAGCGTTACAGGCAGAGAAAAGTATAAACATGGAGATCGGTACAGATCTTTTTTTGAATCAACCTGTTCAGCTGCATGCAACCGTTTTCAGAAGGAATCAAACCAACATGATAGATTGGGTACAGACAAAATTTGAAAATATGCCCAGACAGGTTAACCTGATTGCTACAGGAGCCTATGCGCTTGCGCAAAATATTGCCAACGTAAATACCAGTGGTGCTGAAATTGACGTGAATGGAATGCATAAAATTTCGGAGAAAACAACCCTAAGATGGAATACAGGATTGACGTTGGTGAAAGCAGTTGCTGCAGATGATATTTCTGCTATTTATTTATCGAATGATGCCAATACTATTTGGAATACCAATTTTCAAATAAGCAATTCGATGGGTATGTTTTCAATTAGCACTCTTTATAAAAACAGGCCAGAGAAAACCACCTCCGTATTGCAGGCTGGTGTAAGCAAATCATTCGGACTCATCAATGTGCGGGCAGATAAAAATATCTGGAACAACAAAGCGGCTATTTACCTTCAAATAGAAAACCTGATGAATATACAATATGCCGATTTTTTAGGAGCAAAAATGCCGGGTAGATGGTTGATGTCAGGAATTCGTTTTAATATTCAAAGAATGAAAGAATACTAAATATAAATTCTTACCAGTGAAAAAAGCAACAACTGTCAAAGCGTATATTCAGCAAGTACCTTCAGAACAAAGAGAACAATTCATCCAGTTTCATGAAACCATTCTTGCAAATGCTCCCGGAGCGGAATCTTGCATGAGCTATGGTATGCCCGCAATTAAGTTACACGGAGTGGTTGTGTATTATGCTAACTGGGAGAAACACATGGCAATTTATCCCATGCCTTCTGCTTTGAAAAAATTTGCAGAGCAATTAGATGGATACGTTACTTCCAAATCAACCATACAATTTCCCCATGGTAAACCCATCCCGAAAAAATTGATCAAAGACATTGTAACGTTCAGGGTTGTAGAGAATAAGAAAAAATATGAAGCGAAGAAGAGAAAATAAACATACGCTCAAGTATAAAATCTCTCTAAACCAGGAATCATTCACTTTTTTAAAATTTTTACTGAATCATAACTTAGAAAAGTTTTCTATTGAAAAACTTTTACTATTTTTATGTTCAACATTATTTCCCGGAAAACACTCTTGGAATATTGCAGTAAATACCGCGATGCTTCATCTGCTTTGAAACTTTGGTATCAAACCATGCAGCATCTGAACGTATCTAATTTCAACGAACTAAAAGAGTGTTTCCCGAGTGCCAGTATCATAGAGGACAATAGGATTGTATTTAATATATGTGGTAATAGATACCGTTTGATTGTGAGAATTGTTTTTGAATTCAAGGTAATACAGATTAAATGGTTTGGAAAGCATAAAGAATATGACAGAATTGATGCAGGGAAAATAAACTTTAATTAACATGACTATAAAAGTTATAAAAAATAAAAGCCAGTACACGCTTTACCTCAAGAAGGTTGAGGAGTTACTAAATAAACGGGTTAAAAAAAATACTCCTCAAGGAGATCAGTTAGAACTTTTATTACTGTTGATCCGGCATTATGAAAACGAACACTATGCCATTGAATATCCTGACACGATAGATATTATAAAACTTAAAATGATGGAGAAGGGGATTCGAAACAAAGACTTGGTTGGAAAAATTGGAAGCAAAGGATATATTTCATCCATCCTAAATAAAAGAAAACCCCTCACACTTGAAATTGCAAAAATTTTTAAAAAGGAACTAGATATTTCAGCAGATCTGCTGCTAAATTAACTTCGATTGGATTTTGCTATCTGATATACAAAATTCATTCTAGAAGCTTCTCCAAAATAGGCTACTTCTTCCTCTCCTATTTTGATGGCTCCCAGCTTTTCCATCGCTCTTTGAGAACGGATGTTATTGGCACCGACATGAAAGATAACGTGATCTACAAATTGAAAAGCATAATCTAACATCAATTGCTTGGTACTTTTATTAAAAGGTTGCCCCCAGCAGACTCTTGAAAAGAACGTGTATCCAATTTTGATTTCTTTTTTCTCCGGAAAATAATCATAGAACCGAGTGCAGCCAATTACTTGATCTGTTTTGCTTTTTATAGTAAATGCACCTTTGGATTCCATTGCACCATTAAAATAATTTTTAAACACCTCTTTTTTGTACCTATCCGGATTAGGATGTTGTTCCCAAATCAAAGGATCTTTTGCAACATTATAGAGTAATTCAAAATCAGTTTCTTTTAGCGGAATAAGTTTTACCCATTCATTTTTCAAGTTAAAAGGTTGCAAATTCATGTAACAATGTTAGCAAAAGAATCGTATAAACAGAAAGGTTAACTATTTTTGAGTGTAATGAAAATGATTCAACCCTTATTGGTTCTTGTTGCATTGCTTTCTTTGAACTGCACGAAATCATCCGATGTAAATAATTGCATCAAAGGCAAACTGGTCATCAATGGTATTTGTGGTAACATAACAATACAGGTTTTGAGTGGGTCCATCGATTCAAATTTGATAGTTAAGAGTTGGCAGGATCCATCTACTTCTAAAACATATGAGAATGTATTTGCGTTGAAGAGTATTTGCACATTTCCCAGCAGCATCAAGGAGGGGGATGAATTTTATTTTAAAATTGACAATGATCCGAAGGGGTCTGATTGTGCAGTTTGCCTGGCATACAGGCCTACTCCTCCAAAGGGTTTGATGATCAGCATCTGTAAGTAGCCGGAATACCCTGGTTTTATACCCTTGATTTTCTTTTTCAAAAAGCCGAAAATCCCTATTTTTGCAGCCCCCAAGGGGAAACTCCTCAGTAGCTCAGTTGGTTAGAGCATCTGACTGTTAATCAGAGGGTCACTGGTTCAAGTCCAGTCTGAGGAGCACACACAATCAAATGATTATCAAAGGTTTATGAATCAAAATCATAAACCTTTTTTTATTTCTAAAATGTTCGTGCCAGCTTTCTGCCATCTTTTGGTTTGCAGGTGATAAAACGAGACAAACAATGGACAGTAAGAAGAGGCTACTTCTCTTGAAAATGAGAAAAGTGAGCTGAGGAGTTTAAGGTGATTTCTCATCAAACTTTTACATCCAAACGGCTTAGGGCAGTTACACTCAAGCTTCCCTTAAATAATGTTCTAAACTGAATTTTAAAATCAGTCCAGTCCCACCCAGCGTATCGTCTTTCAATCCGTTCCTTTCTTTGCTTTGAATATCATTGGCTGAAAAGAATAAGAAATATTTGTTGTCCCTCTTAACAATAGCTGGCGCCCACATTGCCATATGAGCCCATTTGATGATGGAAGTATCTATGATCCTGGAATGCTTTTTCCATGTCACCATGTCTTTCGAAGAAAAGGCATCCAAAAAAACCTGTTTAGCGTAAATATTAGAATAGGTTGGAAAGATCCAATACCTGTTCCCGAAAATTACTCCTTCCGGATCCGCATACCATCCTTCAATAACAGGATTGTGTGATAATGATTTCTGTGCATGAACTGGTTGAACAAAGAAACTGAACAGAATTGCAATTGTGAGGGTAAAATTTCTCATACATAAAGTTAGTAGAGAATTCTGAGAAAGCCACTTGATAAATGATGCTCAGATAATTCCAATTTCATTTAGATTTTTATAGCTGCATTTTTCGTTGAAAAGGGGAATTGTAAATGTTGGAGCTACATACAAGTAGCTCTTTTTTATTGCTTTGACTTCTTGTGCTTTTATAAATTATAGCCTCTGTACTAAAACTTTCGTTTAAAATATAATGTCAACAACAAATAATAGATTTCACAATTTCGGGATTAGTCATTTACCAATAATAAATCATTGTATCATTTTTATTACAATAAGTATATTTAGAAAAAATTTTACCTAAGCACATGAAAAAGATACTCGGATTGCTTTTTATTTCAACCTCGGCCTTTAGTCAACAACATTTCATTCAACAGAAAAATGGTCCTAAGCTCGGCTTTGATCAAGCTAAAATTATTCAGAAAGATGGCCTCTCGTTTAAGGATCTCAATAAGAATGGCAAACTGGATGTATACGAGGATTGGAGAAAGCCAGTCGATGAACGCGCGAAAGATCTAGCAAAACAATTAAGTGTGGAAGAGATTGCAGGCTTAATGTTATACTCTGGTCACCAGGCAGTACCAGCAAGACCAGATGGTTATTTTGCGGGAACATACGGTGGCAAGCCTTTTGACCCCAAGACAATGGATCCCAGTGATCTGACGGACCAACAAAAGAAATTTTTGAAAGAAGATAATCTGCGTCATGTGTTATTGACCACCGTTTCAAGTCCAGAGGATGCAGCAAAATGGAACAATAAACTCCAGGCCTTTTGTGAATCAATCGGCAAAGGTATTCCGGCCAATAACAGTAGCGATCCACGTCATGGCACATCCGCTCGGGCGGAATTTAATGCAGCCGCTGGCGGAGAGATTTCCATGTGGCCATCCTCTTTGGGAATGGCGGCAACTTTTGACCCTTCAGTTACTCAACAATTTGGGCGCATAGCGGCAATGGAATACCGCGCTTTGGGTATTGCTACGGCACTTTCACCCCAAGTAGATATCGCTACTGAACCCAGGTGGTTGCGTTTTGATGGAACATTTGGAGAAAGTTCAAAACTTTCAGCGGCTATGGGAGAAGCCTATTGCAATGGTTTCCAAGGAGACCAATGGGGAGGAAATAGTGTAAACGCGATGGTAAAACATTGGCCAGGTGGCGGCTCAGGAGAAGCAGGTCGTGATGCGCATTATGCAAATGGAAAATTTGCTGTCTATCCTGGCAATAATTTTAATGAACATTTAATTCCTTTTACGGAAGGTGCATTCAAGTTAACGGGTAACACAAAAAAGGCTGCTGCGGTCATGCCTTATTACACGATTTCATGGAATCAAACAAGCGAAAACATAGCAAATAATTACAATAAATATATTGTTACAGACCTTTTAAGGAAGAAGTACAACTATGACGGAGTGGTTTGCACGGACTGGTCGGTTACGGGAGATCACAAGGCAATGGACGTATTTATTGATGGCAAAGTATGGGGTGTAGAAAAATTAACAATGGCAGAGCGTCATTACAAAATATTGATGGCAGGAGCAGATCAGTTTGGTGGAAATAACGATATTAAACCGATCATCGAAGCCTATGCGATGGGTGTTAAAGAACATGGAGATGCATGGATGCGTGCACGTATGGAACAATCAGCAGTGCGTTTATTGCGTAATATTTTTCAAGTGGGGCTATTCGAAAATCCCTATGTAAATCCTTCTGAGACGAAGCAAATCGTAGGTAAACCCGAATATATGAAGGCTGGTTTTGAGGCTCAATTAGCCTCGATCGTATTATTAAAAAACAAAGGGAATGTGCTACCTATTAAGGAAAAGAAAACGATTTACATTCCAAAGCGTTTCGTCGCAGCTACCCGCCATTTCTTAGGGTTTCCGATTCCAGCAACGAACGACTTCCCGATCAATATGGAACTGGTTCAGAAATACTTCAATGTAACAGATGATGCTTCGAAAGCGGATATTGCATTGGTTTGTATTGAAAATCCGAAAAGCAATACCGGGTATGATAAAGAAGATGTTGCCAATGGTGGAAATGGTTACCTCCCTATTTCGTTGCAATATTCAGATTATACTGCAAATGATGCACGTGAAGTAAGTATTGCTGGAGGAGATCCTTTGGAAAATTTTACGAATAGAAGTTATAAAGGAAAAACGGTTAAGACGAGAAATTTGACGGATATTCAATTAATCGAGGAGACAAAAGCGAAGATGAACGGAAAGCCGGTGATCGTTTCCATCAATGTTTCCAATCCGATGGTCTTCGCAGAATTTGAGGGGAAAGTGGATGCAATACTGGCGAGTTTTGGTGTGCAAGATCAGGCTATTTTAGAGATCATTTCAGGTAAAGCAGAACCGAAAGCCTTGTTGCCGATGCAAATGCCGGCGAACATGCGTGTAGTCGAAAAACAATATGAAGATGTACCATTCGATATGGAATGCCATGTGGATTCAGAAGGACATCGATATGATTTTGGTTTTGGAATGAACTGGAAAGGGGTCATTCAGGACGCAAGAACAAAAAAGTTCAAATAGCGAAAAGCCTCGGGGAACCGGGGCTTTTTCTTTGCCTATCAGCCAAATGAAATCGTTGCATTTTTATTTTTACTTTGATTAACTTTCATCAGAAAAAATTTGAGCTAATGTTGAAAGATGTAATCCCAAAACTTCCAATGCGTGATAAATCGCGTACTAAAGAGTTTTATTTGAATCAACTATTGTATCGACCCCTTAATTTTTGAACTATAAAAAGTTAATTTCAAAGAAATATCTTTATTTTCTCTCTTTTAAAATGAATCTTTAATGAACTTCTTTCCATTTGGAATGAAGTCAGGAAAACAAACACGCAGTTCTTTTATTTTTAACTAATTTTGATCCAGCTACGATTTAGAATAGTTATTTGAAATAGCAATTAATTGCTGCAATTGATTGCAACTTTCGTAATTTAGGGGAGCCAAACTAGACAAGCCATCAGAAATGATGGCTTTTTCTTTGTCCGTCAATGAGTTAGGCTAGTTGCATCTTTTTATTTTTCTTTGATTAACTTCAGTACTTAAATAATCAAACGAATATAAAAATGAAAAGAATTGCCCTCCTATCACTTTTGCTTCTACCATTTCTTGGTTTTGCACAAAACACCCAATATACGGTTACCTCTTTTTTACCTGAAGGGCCATTGGCTCCTAATACACATTATATTGGTGAGGCTTGGTTAAGTAGTGTACTTCAAGGGGATAGTGAATTGAATTATAATATTACCAAAGCAACATTTAGAAAAAACTCCACGCTCGATTGGCACAAACACTCCACACCTCAAGTACTTATTATTTTGGAAGGTGAAGGCTATTATCAAGAAAAAGGTAAAGAACCAATTATCATAAAAAAAGGTGACGTTGTTAGATGTCCAAAAGATATTGAGCATTGGCATAAAGCAAGTAAAGAAAGTTTAGTTACTTATCTAGCTTTATATGATGGTTCAAAACCAACTATTTGGACAGATAAACTAACTCAAGCGTATTATGATGATGTCGCTCAGAAACTGAAGGGAGATAAAAAGTAAAGATATTCAACCTTTCAATTTCCCGATAGTAACATACTCAATCATCGAATTATAGTTGCATCTTTCGTCGAAAAGGGGAGCACACACAATCAAATGATTATCAAAGGTTTATGAATCAAAATCATAGACCTTTTTTTATTTCTCATTATTCTCGTGCCAGCTTTCTGCCAGCTTTTGGTTTACAGATGATAAATAATGAGTGAAAATGGAATGGAATAGAGGTCACATCTCTTCAAATATAGAAAAGTGAGCTCAGGAATTCAAAGTGACTTGGTAGACAAATTTAAAACTGTAAACGGATTAGGGGCGATTAAGCATATGTTTCACTAAGTTAATGTTCTAAACTGAATTTTAAAATCAGTCCAATAATTAAGGGGTCGATACACTTGCAATTCTTATCAATTCGAGTTTGATTGTTTACTTCTATCGATACTTAAATCAATTTTTGATCAGTTTTTGCGCTGTTAAAAGCTTACCTCTTTTATCTTTCACTTGGATTAAGTAGCCGCCTTTCATTGAGGTTGAAATATTGAGCTTATTACCGCTGCTAACTTTTCTATTGCTTATAATTTGCCTACCATTCATATCAATAATGGTTATATACACATCTTTCACATTAGTCAATTGAAAAGTAAGATTGATGTCCCCATTAGTTGGGTTGGGTGAAATATTAAAATACTCATCATTTGAAAGATTTGAAAGAGCAGTAGTGAGGTAATAATAATTAGCACTTGCGGCACTGGTACATCCATTTTGAGTAGTAGTAACTGAATAATTCCCACTGGTTGTTGGTTTGATTTTTTGGGTAGTGTCCGAAATTTTCACACCATCTTTATACCATACAAGACCATTTACATTTGTTACCAGATTATTTGATGAATCTCTGCTGATGACGGGAGCATTGGGAGGAGGTATAATCTTTACATTTTTAGTAGTAGTTCCCTTTATGCCTAATTTTATGACTTCATAACTAAAAACTGCATTCCCAGCTTTTACTGCTTTAATAGTACCGAGTGAGTCAATAGTTGCAATGGAAATATCATTACTCGACCAAGTACCACCTAGTACTGGTGAACTTAATTTTGCATTATTCCCGACACACAACTCCGACACACCAGAAATAGGTTTTGTATTGAACAATTGAACAGTTAATTCAGCTGTATCTTTTTTTATTTGTTTATTCCCAACATTGTCACTTGGAATTGCATAGAATTGATAAATACTATCTTTTTGACCTTGAATAAATAGTGAATCTGATATATATAATAATTCAGGATAATATTTCCCCTTATTCGTCGACTTATAAATTGTATAGTCCCGTATACCCGATTCACTATCTGCACCTGTTTGATAAATGGTAAATGTACTGTCACTCAATAACTTATAGGAGACTACCTTACCCTTTGGAGTACCCTCGTCAATGGTATGCTTGAAAAAATCTGTAATAATTGGTTGGTTATAATCAAAATAAATAAAAGCACGATTTATTAAAGTATCAAGATTAGTTATGGTTTGTATAGGTTTGATTGAATAACTGACAGATCCTTGACCCGATTTTCCTTCTTTGTGCGGCTGAAGAAACCCAAGTAATGTAGTGTCTGATGCTAATTCCCCTGTTTTAGCATCAATAGTTAAAAATGATGTTGTAAGAATAGATGATGAAGTGTCATATCTTGCATTGAATAACACATTGATACCACTTTTTTTATTGTATTCAATTAATTTGGAAAATTCATATCTAAAATCTGGAATAGTGTAATTAGAATCTTCTATTGAAAATGATTCGAGTTTAAAAGAACTTTTCTGATATTTTTTTGAATTAATAGTATCTACTATTACTACTTTTTGTGCAGAACGTGAGGCTTTCTTATCATTTTCGAAACTTACTTTGTAAGCAATTTCATCTGATCTATTGATATAATGAAGCAAAGTATCATATTTATAGCTCCCTTGTTTCTCATTTGGATCAAAAGATTCGCTTACTTTGCTACTTGAACTGCTTGAACCTTGAAAAAAATCAACACAAGCTTTAAGAGTCATGCCCGCTTGAAGAGCCAATGCCTTACTACCAAGAATTTTACCAACTTCTATTCTTTCTCTTAATAAGCCAGAAAAAAAAGCAGTAGACGCATCCATAGTTGCAATACAAAATTCGTTCATAAATCCGGTATATGAAAGAGTTGCTCCGGTTAAATTTGCTCCAGTGCCCAGGTTAAATATATTATTTCCTTGTTGCAGATCATAATACATATCTACAAAAAGTTGAGATACTCCCCAAATTAATCCTACCCCTGCATATGTAACACTTGCTGCTGGAGTTGCAGCAGCAAAACCTGCAATACCTAGTGCAACACCACCTATTCCTGCAAAGCAATCAAATGCATCTTGCGGGGGATATGAACCTATCATCCGTCCACCTATTTTCAAATCCATAAAAATATCCATTGCAGTAAAATCTGTATTATTAGGTGCCTTGAAGGTGAAAGGAATTTTGATACTTTCATCTGGACCAATTTGAGATAAATATAAAAAATGAACTCTTGATTTAAATGGCTTTCCCCATGTAGTATCAACATCAAAATACTGAGCTAAATTCTTGAGCGTATCATTTAATATTGGACTTATGTAAATTTTGTCATCAAATGAAAACTCTTTGATTCTTTGATCAACAGCAAAAAAGAAAGGCACAATATTTGCATTAACTAATCCATTGTTTTTAAACGTAATATTCCCTTTATAAATCCCATTAGCCATGATATTTTGGGGAATATTTATTACTCCCGAAATTCGAGGCTCTAGTAAAGTCGTATCTGATGGTTTCGGATATATCTTAAATGCTTTTTTAATAATTGTATCATATCCACTTTTTGTATAAGAGATCTTTAGGTCCCAATTTTGAATACCTGGTTGGACCAATTCGTGCAAATCAAATTCTATCCGAGATTTTGAGAGATCTTTAGAATAAGATGATATACTTGGTTTTAAAACTTTGCCCGTAGAATCTACAAGAGTAATTTTCACAGTACTATCTAATAATCCCCCATAGATTGTAGTGATAACATCTCCGCCTGCCATGAACTCTCTTGGATGATAACTTTCAATTCCTGTAAATAAATTTTTTGTTATAGAATCTGTCCGACAACCTGTTCCTGAAACAAGTTTTACAGTATTCCGCCCATTCCCAAAAACACGAACAGGATTTTGTATGGTATCTTTAGCCCCATCTGAATAAGTCCAAATACTTTTATTAGAGATGTTGTTTTTACTGCTGTCGATAAAAGTATACTGATTACCATATCGAATAAAAGAAAAATCAGCCTTTGTTTTATATATATCACATAAACTGATAGAGGCAGACATCAGAAGACTCCATCTTCCATATGTGTCCAAGGCCCTTATGTAAAGGACTGTTTTTTCCTTCCCATTATCTGGTGCTACAATACCAAAATTATTTTCGATAGTACTGTTAGGGGTGATTTGTAAAGTATACCCTTTGCCATAACCAGGATCTTTATCAAAAAAATATTCTATTTTTTCAACTTTTGAAACCGAATCTGCTCCATCATACAAAATAAACGGCGCATTATGAGTAATACTTATATTTCCAGAACTATCCTTTGCACGAAAATAGATAACATGTAAACCCATGCTTAATCCAGTCATAGAAAACTTAAAACTTGTATCCAATTCTTTTTTCTTAGAAACCAGAATAATACTGCCTTTGCCAATTCCTGGGTCTTTATCAAAAAAATATTCTACTGAATGTAACAGCTGAGAGTAAGAAAATGTAATAGAACTTAAACCAATGGTCAGCCATATTAATATAATTTGCTTCAGTTTCATTGTGCCATCAATTTTTTGCTGAAACTTTTAAACTGATTTTTAACCCGCCCTGTTTTGTTGCATCTCGATCAACATTGATGTAATAAATATTAGGTATAGGTGGGAGACCTGATAGAATATAACTGGTTACGCCCCCAAATGCACCACAATCTGTACCATCTGAACTATAATTGACAGCAATACTGGATGCTCGAATTTTGTAAATACCATCATCGCTTGTGATACCTTGTGAATTATTTGATGAAATAATGATACTATCTAGTGAGCTTCGTTTAGAAATTATTTGATTAGTTGCTGAATTAAAAATTGGATAATTGGAAATATTTTTTGAGGAACTGCCAGCTGGGTTACCAGAGGATAATGCAACAGTTGTGTCTGCTGAGTTAATTGATTTTTTGTAAAATATATTATTTGTAAAACGTATATTTTCCAGATGAAAATTAGATGATTGAGTAATAAAAGTGTTGTGATCAAATAAGAATCCGGAATAATCTCCTGCATATCTAGCAATTTCTCCACCTAATATAATATTGTTACTTAAAGTAGCACTGCTTGTACCACTATTATAAAAAATAAAAGGGTTACTCTCTAACGCTGAAGGACCCTGAAAAAAGGATTGTCGTATTGATATATTAGATGCATTTTTAAAACTAAGATGAACTTGACGGGCATCAAATAAAGATCTTTCTATTATGATATTTGATACTGTATCAAAATAAATGGAGGAGTTGTAGATACCATCACGCTTGAATTGTACGCCACTTATTAAACTAGCATCGGATCCTGGTTTAAAATTTAAATACTCAATATTTGATGTTTGGATGTTCTGTTGAATACTTAATACCTGATTCTGACCAAGGAAATACCCGTTACCATAAATAAGAATTTTTTTTCTAAGAATTGATCCTTTGTATGGTATAGCACTAGGTTGTAAATAGATGATACTCCCAGCAGGCACGCTATCAACCGCTGTTTGTAATTCTGTAAAATCTGCAACATAGTCTTTTTGATTGTTAACAATGTATATTTTTTGCGCTAATAAAAATTGACTTGAAAAAATCAATAGATTTAAAATTATAAACTTAAGAATTGATGAATTCATATCCTTTTTTTATTAATTTAATTTTAAAAATAAAACAGCAAATAGGTATTATGCGAAAAGGCAATATTTTTATGCAAATAGTAGTTTGACAAAAATACATTTGAATGACCAATGAAATGGATAAGACATATATTTAGCTGGCTGGTGATTACAGCTTTTATTTTTGCAACAAGTCAGACAAATTATGAGGCATGGAAAGATCTGAAAGTACCAAGTCTTTTTATTTTTTATATAATTCTTGGAATGATCGTGCCTTACTATTTTACCATCATTAAACTGGTACCAAAGTTTTATTTATCACAGAGCTATAAAAGCTTTTTTTATAAGACGTTTGCGATTGCAATATGTTTTATCTTTTGTTCTCATTTTACCATCCGACTGTATTTTTTTATCATGTATGGAAATCAATTTTTCCCTAGCATCAAATCTTTTCTTCAATCAATATACATAATAACAGTGAATGTTCTCATTGCTTCGAGCATCGCAGGAGTAAGTCGAATTTCATGGAATTATTTTATTGTAAATAGGAAACTAATTGAAATTGAAAAAGAAAAATTAAAAATTGAATTAGAGATTTTAAAATCTAATATTCATCCACACTATCTCTTTAATATAATGAATTCGATCTATTTTTTAATAGATAAAGAAAATCATACTGCTAGAAATACTGTAGAAAGATTTTCTAATCTGATGAGATACCTTCTTTACGAAAGCAATAATGAAAAAGTTAATTGCCAATCAGAAATAGATCACCTGAAAGATTATTTTGAAATACAAAAAATGAGGTATGGACAAAACTATGAATTTACAACTGACATTTCAGATATACCTAGTTTAAAAATCAATCCTCATTTCATTTTACCGCTGTTGGAAAATGCATTTAAACATCTGTCTAATCATGATAATAAAATAAATTTTATAGAATTAAAAATTCAAAATAATCAAAATGAGCACTTAGAAATTCAAATTATTAATAGCTATGAGAGTGATAAAAAAAACGAAAATAAATCAAAAGGAATAGGTCTTGAAAATATTCAAAAAAGATTAAAATTGTTATACAATAATATTTCTTACCTTAAAATAGATGCTAGATCAGAAGAAGATATTTATAAAGTGACTTTAAAACTTCCATATGCTGATTAGGTGTATAATTATAGAAGATGAGCCGCTTGCAAAAAAGGGATTGAGCGAATATTGTAATAAAATAGATTTTTTAAATCTAATATCAACTTACAGCAATATAAGTGAAGCAAATGAAATCTTAGAAAATGGAAATATTGACCTTATTTTCCTAGATATAAATCTACCGCATATAACAGGAATAGAATTTGTAAGAAATGTTTCACCTATTCAATTAATCATTTTTACTACTGCGCACGCAGAGTATGCAATAGAAGGATTTGAATTGAACATCATGGATTATCTATTAAAGCCAATAAGTTTTGAAAGATTTAAAAAATCTGTTGATCATGCTAAAGAATATTTAGAATATCTAGAATACAAAACCGATAAAAAAGAAAATTCAATATTTATACAAATAAACGGCAGAATTCAAAAAATCAAATATGATGATATCCTCTTCATAGAAGCCTGTTCTAATTATGTAAAAATAATTACAGAAAAAAATACCTTTTTACATTACAATTCCATGTATAAATTCTATGAGAAATTAAATAAGAAATTATTTATAAAAGTACACAGATCATATATTATAAATAAAAGCAAAATTAATACGCTCTGGAAAGATAAAGTTCAAATAAGCAATCATATAATACCTATTACTCAAAAAATAACTTTAGAGTAACATAAGGCAATCTTATCTTCAATTGTCATGAAGTTAATGTAGAGAAAACCTCATTATTTATTAGATTTTTTCGGTTGTTATAGAAATAAATATTTCTAAAATAGTCATCATTTTTTTTTAATTGATTGCAACTTTCGTGTCTTGGGGTGTATCGACCCCTTAATTCTTGGACAAAACGCCTTTAAAGTCTGAGTCAGTTTGTATTATTTTCACTTTTCCTCAAAAGTGAAAACTGATTGAACTTACTATCAATTGGCATGAAGTCAGTATAAATGATAAACTAAGCATTCATTTTAATTCAGACCCTACTTATAATAGCTTTTTGAAATAGCTATTAATTGCTGCAAATGATTGCAACTTTCGTAACTTAGGGGAGCATATAAAAGTAAAAGGGTTATACTTGTATAGTGTAACCCTTTTTTATTTGGAAGTTTCTATTAATGTACATAATTTTGTACATATAAAAGTACACAAATGTTAACGACAACACTTTCAGACTTCCGCAAGGATATCAAAAGCTACCTAGATAAGGTTACACAAAGTTTTGAAACATTGATTATAAACCGGGGAAAAGATACCGGCGTGGTCGTTATTTCTATAGAAGAGTATAATGCGCTGAAAAGTACCCAGCACGAATTGTCTTCACGTATCAATCAACAACGTTTAGATGCGTCTATAGAGGCACTTAAATCCGGAAAGAAATTGGTCAAAAAACTGGATGAGTGATGAAGTTTGTATTCACTGAATTATCCTGGGAAGATTATCTTTTTTGGCAGAAAAATGATAAGCATAAATTGAAACGTATCAATGAATTACTAAAAGATATTTCCCGTAATCCTTATGAGGGCATAGGTAAGCCTGAGCCATTAAAATTTAATTATGCAGGCTTTTGGTCAAGACGTATAGACGAGGAACATAGATTAATATATAGAGTAGTTGATCATGAAATTCAGATTGCTAAATGTCGTTTTCATTATGATTAACAAATAAACTGCTGCAACATTCACTCGTAAGGAGAGCAAGTTGAGAAAAGAGGTCAATTAGACCTCTTTTTTTATTTTACCACTTTCCAAAACTTCCTTTATGCAAAGTAGAATCTGAATTGCTGAGGTGTATTTTATGTCTGCAACTTTTTATTCTGACTCAAGAAGGTAAGGCTTTACGAGCTTCGCGATCAGGATCATTTTTTACAACAGGTACATCATCGAATATCATTGTTTCACCTTTTTCTGTGGTGTATTTAGGCCATATCGGCAATCCTTTTGCATTAGGAGTTCCTGTTTTCATAAATGCCAATAAAGCGCCCGCCATCTTTTCAGCCATTTTTCTCGCCCGGGAGCCACCCCCAGTATGAGATAATTGCCTGTCTGTATTGTAAAACCAAAATGAGATATCCAAAGTATGAAACGCACGAAGCCTCCCATCAAAAATAGTAACCGGGTTCCAGCCAAACCAATCTACATAAACGTTAGACGTCTGTTTAGTCTTTGCATCGGCAACCGCAATTGCATTTTTTCTGTTACTAATTGCCATGGAAACGATCTCAATTGGCTTGCGATCAGGGAATGCTTTTTCATATGCATCGTATACCGCAGACGCATTCTCAGCAACTGAAGTACCAAACCCACGCAGTGTTTTCAATTGATCCTTTGCCTGTTCCTTTGAAATATTTTCGAGCGATGAATCGAAGCCGCTTGGAGATCGTTCGTAAAATGTAGTGGAAATTATCATTGGTATGTTAGCTCCGGGGGCATCCAAAGAGAAAGTTTCTTTGACTAGGTATTTTCCATCTGCCACAGGACCGAACGAACCTACCGCTGTACCAGCAGGGCTATATTCTCTTAGTTCACGACTTGCATGGGTTGTTAGGGCGATATAATCTTTCCATGGCATCTCCTGAAGTTTTTCAATTGAAACTCCTGAATGACGCACGATGCTGGCCCCCAGTCTTTCGGAAGCTGTTTTATCTTGACCTCTGAGAGAAGAGCCGCTAAGAGCAACGGCTTTGTGGAATAAGCCTTTTGCAGAGGGCATGCCCATTAAAGTACAAACTTTCGATCCTCCCCCCGACTGACCTATAATCGTAACATTAGCCGGATCTCCTCCAAAATTCGCGATATTGTCGCGAACCCATTCTAAGGCCGCTACACAATCTAGCATACCTACATTCCCTGATGCTTCATATTTTGGACCGCCAACACCGGCAAAATTAGAGAATCCCAAAGGCCCTAACCTGTGATTAATTGAAACAAATACTACATCGCCAAAACGGGAAAGATTTTCACCATGATATTCAGGGTGTTCAATCGCATTACCACTTGTAAAACCACCTCCATGCATCCAAAATAGTACCGGCCTTTTCGCTCCATCCAATTTTGAAGTCCAAACATTCAGTTTCAAGCAATCCTCCCCAATCTCATCATAATGCCAATCATCGGTAAATGCCAAATACCTGTTTGCATAGAAATTGTTTTGTAATTGCGGTGCAGACATGCCCCAATAAGTGGCAGGATAAACATCATTCCAGGATGCCGGCTTTTGAGGAGGCATGAATCGATTCTTTCCGGAGGTATCAGCACCATAGGGAATTCCAAGGAAGGTGTAAATATCTCTCATGATGAAACCACGAACTTTTCCATATGTGGTGTTTGCGACTGCTATATTGTCTCCAATATAGAGTACCGGCTTTTCTTCATCTGGTTCTTTCACATTTACTTCCTGACCGGCAATTAGCGATGCTGGAGATACAAGTCCAAGGCCTGCTGCACCTAAGCCAATACTTTTAATAAAATTTCGTCTTATTGTTTTCATTTTTTGATTTATTTAGTCAGCTATAAATTAGTTTTTGGGGATTGGGCATGATGAGTTGGCATTAAATATTACTATACAGCGCCTTATACTTGTTTTAAAATTTTTCCAATGCTTTTTATCCTTTATATCATCATACAATATAAGCCTTTTTTGA
>JAFMJI010000005.1 GCA_017853575.1 Chitinophagaceae bacterium
TAACTTCATATAGTTGCATAACTAACTATATGCCAAACAACCAATTTAAATGGGGGGAGCTTTACAGTTTTATTACAGGAATGGCTTCGACTGCCATTGCAAGAAGACTGCAAAAAAATTTCAAGCAGCAAGGAATTGAAATTACCATCGAACAATGGAGTGTACTCTATCATCTCTGGAAAAAAGATAGAGTGAGTCAGCAAGAACTTTGCAATGCAACATTTCGCGATAAACCAAGTATAACAAGATTGCTCGATAATCTTGAAAAACTAAAACTTGTAAAAAGAGTTGCATCACCTACAGACAGAAGATTGAACCTGATTGTATTAACAGACGCTGCAAGAAAAATGCAAGACCATACCATGGAAATTGCATCCAATACGTTGAATGAAGCTTTGGAAGGTGTAATCACTTCAGATGTTGATCGCGCAAAAATTGTATTGCAAAAAGTATACGACAATCTTAAATAACATATTAAATCCTTTGTTATGGAAACAATTAAACAAGTAATGAAAGGCGCTGGATGGATGATCGAAGCAGCAGCTCCATCCAATACATTTATTCCTGAAGATTTTAGTGAAGAACAAAAAATGATGTTCGACATGTGTCATCAGTTCATCACAACTGAAGTGACCCCTCTCTTGGATCGGATTGATAAATTAGAAGCAGGACTCATGCCTGGTTTGATGGAGAAGACTGGTGAGTTAGGTTTGATGGGTGTTTCTATTCCGGAACAATATGAAGGATTAGGAAAAGAATTTACTTCTGCTATCATTGTAGCAGAAGCATTGGGTGCTGGACATTCTTTTTCGGTTGCCTTCTCAGCACATACTGGAATTGGGACCTTGCCTATTCTCTATTTTGGAACAGAAGCACAAAAAGCAAAATACATACCTGGACTTTCAACTGGTAAGTTGAAAGGGTCATATGGATTGACAGAACCCAATAGTGGAAGCGACGCACTTGGAGCAAAAACAACCGCAAAGTTGAGTGAAGATGGAAAGCATTACATATTGAATGGACAAAAATGCTGGATTACCAATGGTGGTTTTGCAGATGTGTATACAGTATTTGCAAAAATTGATGGAACACAATTCACCGCATTTATCGTTGAAAGAGGAATGGAAGGATTTACGCAAGGTCAGGAAGAACGTAAAATGGGAATTAAAGGTTCATCTACTGTTCAATTATATTTTCAAGATTGCAAAGTTCCAGTAGAAAATGTATTGGGTGAAATTGGAAAAGGTCATGTAATTGCATTCAATATTTTAAATCTTGGTCGTTTGAAATTATGTGCTTCCACGATGGGCGGAGCAAAGATGGCATTGGTAGATGCGTTGAAATATGCAAAGACCAGAGAACAATTCAAAAGACCCATTTTTGAATTTGGAGCGATGCAACATAAACTTGCCGAAGTAGCTCTTCGTACATGGGTGGTTGAAGCTGCTTTGTATCGTGCATCCATGTGGATCGAAGAGAAAGAAAAAGAATTGCTTGCTGCTGGAAAACCTTTCAATGAAGCTCTCTTGGGTGCAGCAGAAGAATACGCCATTGAGTGTGCAATTTTAAAAGTATCCGGATCTGAATTGCTGGATTTTGCTGTAGATGAAGCCGTGCAAATTCATGGAGGAAATGGTTTCAGTGATGAATACAATGTTTCAAGAGCATATCGCGATAGTCGTATCAATAGAATTTTTGAAGGAACCAATGAAATCAATCGACTCTTGATTGTTGACATGGTATTGAAACGCGCCATGAAAGGAAGACTCGATTTTATGGGTCCTGCCATGGCTGTTCAAAAAGAATTGATGAGCATTCCAGAATTTGGATCGACCGACGACACTCCATTTGCAGAAGAATTGAAAGCCATTGCACAAATGAAGAAAGCCATCTTCATGGTAGCAGGTGCTGCTGCTCAAAAGCTGATGATGCAGTTGGAATCAGAACAGGAAATCATCATGCACATTGCCGACATGGCCATTGATGTGTTTCATGCAGAGAGTGGGTTGTTGCGTGCCATCAAGTTGGTTGAACAAAAAGGCGAAGCAAACTGTGCCATGGAACTTGATATGGCAAGGATATATTTATATGATACAGCCGACAGGGTGCATAAACATGGAAAAGATGCCATCAATGCATTCGCAAGTGGGGATGAACAAAGAATGATGTTGTTGGGTGTCAAGCGTTTTACAAAAGTTGCACCATTCAATACCAAAGATGCAAGAAGAAGAATTGCTGCAAAATTGAGTTAGATGTAATACTTGCTGATATCGGTTACTCCTTTTTTGATGATGTCTGGCGTGTTTGTCAATGAGAAATCATCCCATTGTGCTAGTCCAGCATCTTCTGATGAGGCAAAAGACGTAGTTCTTGGAATTTGTTTGCTGAACATATTATTCCATCTGTTTGAGGGAATGCTAGCTAATAGCACAATGAAAAGTACAACAAGAAGTGTCAGCATGGTTGGGTTCTTTGTCTGTTAAACGGTATGCTCGCTTCAATATTATACTGTTTAGTAAAATCAAACTAAAAAGAGTATTTCTTCAATATCCTATTCGTAATTATACGATCAACTGAATAGTAAACCACGCATTTTGATTAAATTCACCGCCTAAATGGTCATTTATGGAATTGAAGAACAATTTTATTCATCATGTCTATTTTTGGTTGAAAAACCCGGGCAGCAAAGAAGATTTAGCTGCACTAATCGAAGGCTTGGAAAAGTTAAGTGCTGTTCCACAAATCAAGATGTTTCATATTGGCTTGCCAGCAGATACAAATCGTGATGTCATCGATACTACCTATGCTGTTTCATGGTTAAATATTTTTGAAACTGCTGAGGACCAGGATGTATATCAAACCCATCCAATGCATTTACAATTCATTGAAGAGTGCAAGCATTTGTGGAGAAGGGTAGTGGTGTATGATTCCGTCCAACATTCATAATATGATCTTAAATAAAAATCGCTCAGCTGCACTTGGATTCATCTTTGTTACAATCCTGATTGATGTAATTGGATTTGGGATCATCATCCCTGTGATACCATCACTCATCCAAAAACTAACTGGAGGTGATATGAGTGTTGCATCTCGTTATGGCGGTTTTCTTATGTTCGCGTATGCAATCATGCAATTTTTATTTGCACCTGTATTGGGGAACCTGAGTGATCGATATGGAAGAAGATCCATCATCCTGATTTCATTGTTTGGTTTTGGTATTGATTATCTCTTGCTGGCGTGGGCACCTAATATTGTTTGGTTGTTCATCGCCCGAATTATCTCAGGAATTACTGGAGCAAGCTTCACAACTGCATCTGCATACATTGCTGATATCAGTACACCTGAAAAACGTGCACAAAATTTTGGATTGATGGGAGCTGCATTCGGACTCGGTTTCATCATTGGTCCTTTGCTGGGTGGAGTTCTCGGACAATACGGAGAAAGGGTTCCATTTTTCTTCGCAGCTGGGTTGTCATTGGTGAACTGGTTGTATGGGTTGTTGATTCTACCTGAATCATTGCCATCAGATAAAAGAAGAAATTTTGATTGGAAGAGAGCAAATCCTGTTGGATCGCTGATGCATCTTAAAAAATATCCAGCGTTAACAGGGCTCATACTTTCATTGACCTTTATTTATATAGGTGCACATGCAGTTCAAACAACATGGAGTTATTATACCATCAAGAAATTTAATTGGAATACAGGGATGGTTGGGTATTCACTTGCATTTGTTGGTTTGATGGTTGCTATTGTTCAAGGGGGATTGATTAGAATTGTAATTCCAAAATTGGGTCAGGCACGCGCGTTGTTTGTTGGGTTGATGATGTATACCATTGGAATGTTTTTGTTTGCTTTTGCAAGTTCTACCTGGATGATGTTTGCGTTTTGTTTTATTTATTGTTTAGGCGGTATCGCAGGTCCCGCATTGCAAGGGATTATCTCACAACATGTTCCTTCAAATGAGCAAGGAGAACTACAGGGAGCATTAACAAGTTTAATGAGTGCTACTTCAATTTTTGGGCCGTTGATCATGTCAAACCTGTTTTCTCATTTTAGTAGAGACAGTTATACATATTATTTTCCAGGTGCTCCTTTTATTGCCGGTGCAGCATTTTTTTTGGTGAGCACATTGATTTCTTATAAGAGTTTACAGGATGAGAAGCGTGCCATGGCATCTGCTAATCCATTGGAAACAAATACGTTAACATAGTTTTCATAATAATTTATTGTTGTATTTGATTGAATAGGTCTATCTTTGCCCTGTTATTTGAGTTAAGTACAGTATTAAGTAAGTGAAAGTATTTTCTGCTAAGCATCAAAACCTGCTAATAGTAAGTCTTCTTTACCCCTGTGTTTCTCTCAGTATTTTTAATCAATTTTATTTGTAATGAACATTTACGTTTCAAATTTGAGCTTCAACGTACAGGATGAAGACTTGAAAGAATTCTTTGCTGAGTATGGAGAAGTAACTTCAGCAAAAGTTATCACAGACAAATTCACTGGCCGTAGCCGTGGTTTCGGTTTTGTTGAAATGTCTGACGATGCAGCTGCCCAAAAAGCTATCCAAGAATTGGATGGTGCAACTGTAGAAGGACGTGCGATCAAAGTTAGCGAGGCGAAGCCTCGTGAGCAACGCCCCAACAATGGTGGTGGCGGTGGCGGTGGTCGTCGCAACTTCGGCGGTGGCGGCGGTGGAAACCGTTGGTAGTCTTTGCATCCTACCGAATTTTTAAAAGAGAACCCTTGGGTTCTCTTTTTTTATTGACCTGAAAAATTGATTAACTTTAAATAGTTAATTATTTATTATGAGTGAATCCGTTCAAACTGCCGTTCAAAATCTTACCTCAAAAGATTTTCAATCAGATCAGGAAGTACGTTGGTGCCCTGGCTGCGGTGATTATTCTATTCTCGCACAGGTACAAAAAATCATGCCTACACTTGGTATCCCAAGAGAGAATATTGCAATCATTTCCGGTATCGGTTGTTCGAGCAGGTTCCCATATTATATGGAAACTTATGGTATGCACTCCATTCATGGAAGAGCAACAGCGATTGCAAGTGGATTGAAAGCCGCACGCCCAGATTTAAGTGTATGGATTGTAAGTGGCGATGGAGATTCAATGAGCATCGGTGGAAACCATACCATTCATTTGTTGAGAAGAAATTTCAATGTCAATTTCATGGTTTTCAATAATCAGATTTATGGATTGACAAAGGGACAGTATTCACCAACATCTGAAGAACATAAAGTAACCAAGTCTACACCATACGGTAGTTTGGATCATCCATTCAATCCACTTGCCTTGGCAATGGGTGCTGATGGAACTTTTATTGCAAGAAGCATGGACCGTGATCCAAAACATCTGCAGGAAATGTTGTTGAGAAGCAATGCACACAAAGGAACATCCTTCCTGGAGATCTATCAGAACTGCAACATCTTCAATGATGGTGCATTTGAAATTTTCACAGAGAAAGCAACCAAGCCCATAGAAACATTGTTTCTTGAACATGGTAAACCATTGTTGTTTGGTGCAAATAAAGAAAAAGGTATTAAGCTCGATGGTTTCAAGCCTGTCGTTGTTGACCTGAGCAATGGAGCAAGTGTTGATGATTGCTGGATCCATGATGAAAAAGATTTTTACAAAGCACAGATATTGGTAAGAATGTTTGATGATCCACGCATTGAAGGACATCTGCCAAGACCGTTTGGTGTTTTTTATCAGACCGATCGTCCTTGCTATGAAGACATGTTGCAGGAACAAATCGATGAGGTGATGACCAAGAAAGGGAAGGGGGATCTCAATAAATTAATAAGAGGACATGAAACCTGGACCATTGCATAGTTTATGCTGGTCAACGTTCATCCTGAAAATCCACAAGAAAGAATCGTCAAAAAAATTGCTGATTGCCTGAAAGACGGCGGTGTAATCATTTATCCAACAGATACAGTTTATGGATTGGGGTGTGATATTTTTCAACCCAAAGCAGTTGAAAGAATTTGTAGAATCAAAAGGATTGACCCTGAAAAGGCAAACCTGTCTTTTGTTTGTAGTGATCTCTCCGATCTGAGTAAATATGCGAGATCTATCACAACACCACAATACAGATTCATCAAACAATATATTCCTGGTCCGTTTACATTTATACTTCATGCGAGCAAAGAAGTTCCCAAAATATTAAAGAGCAAGAGAAATACGATTGGACTCCGTGTGCCAGATCATAAAATCACCCATGCAATTGCTGCTGCATTGGGTCATCCAATTTTAAGTTCTTCACTGCCTGGCGATATGGTGGAAGAATACACCAATCCTGAATTGATTCACACGAAATTTGAAAAGCTTGTTGATATAGTAGTTGACGGAGGTATCGGTGGGATGGAATATTCTACGGTTGTTGATATGATTGATGAGCAGCCGAAAATCATTAGACAAGGGATGGGTTATGTGGAGTTGTAATTGTTGTAATCGTTGTCATTGTTATCGAATCCATAGTATTACAAAACAACAATGATAACCACGATAACAAAAATAACTATTACAACCACTACAACAATTACAACTTATTAAACTCTTTCAATTTAAAACTCTCTCTATGCAATTCACATCTCCCAAATTCTGCAATTGCCTTTCTATGTGTTAAGGTTCCGTATCCTTTATTTTTATTCCATTGATACTGAGGAAATTTTTCATGTACCTCCAACATAAAATCATCTCGGTATGTTTTTGCCAAAATACTTGCTGCTGCAATGGAAGCAAATTTTCCATCACCTTTTATAATGGTTGAATATGGAATGGCATTGTATGGTTTGAAACGATTTCCATCAACAATAATATATGCTGGTGCGAGAGATAATTGACTGATTGAAACATGCATCGCTTTGATCGATGCATTCAAAATATTGATATGATCAATCTCAGCTGCATCAATTTTTGCAACTGACCATGCGATGGCATTTCTTTGGATGATCTCTCTTAAACGATATCTTGTTTTTTCGCTGATTTGTTTTGAATCATTCAATCCTGCATCATAAAAATCTCTTGGCAGCATGACTGCTGCTGCAAAAACCGGTCCGGCCAGACAACCTCGTCCAGCCTCATCACAACCCGCTTCTGGTTCTAAAGATTGAAAAAATGGTTTGAGCATCCCGTGCAAAGTAGCAAGAAAAATTCATCAAAAGAATGGCGGAAAGAATTGTAAACTACCTTTGCAACATGCAAGCAAATGCAAATAAAAAATCAAATGCCGTAGCCATTTGGTTATTGATTGGTGTGGGAATGATTGTTGTGCAGGTACTATTGGGTGGAATCACCCGACTTACTGGTTCAGGTTTATCTATTACTGAATGGAAGCCGATACTTGGAGCCATCCCTCCATTGAACGAGGCTGACTGGCAGAAAGCGTTTGATCAATACAAACAGATTGGTCAATTCAAACATTTGAATTTTGAATTTACGTTGTCAGATTTCAAGTTTATTTATTTCTGGGAATGGTTCCATCGTGAATGGGCAAGATTGATTGCAGTTGTTTTTCTTATCCCATTTGTTTACTTCATCATCACCAAAAAATTTAAAAAGGAAATGGTCAAACCATTGATGATCCTTTTTTTGTTGGGGATATTGCAAGGACTCATTGGTTGGATCATGGTGAAGAGTGGATTGAACGATGAAAAATTGTATGTAGATCATATACGATTGGCCATTCATTTTATCTCTGCATTGGGATTGTTGTGTTATACCTTGTGGTTTGCATTGCAGTTAATATTGGATGTATCTCAACTTGTCGTGTCGCCAGAACTGAAAAAATTTTCAGTTGGACTTTTTCTATTAATCATCGTTCAGTTGATTTTTGGTGCATTCATGGCAGGACTCAAAGCTGCAAATTTTGCAATCACTTGGCCTACCATTAATGGGGAGTGGTTGCCATCTTCAATGTTGAATGACAGGTTTTCCAATTTTACCAAAGACCCGTTGGCTGTTCATTTCATCCATCGTACACTTGCATATATCATTTCAATTTTGATGGTTCTATGGTTTTTTAAAGCGAAGAACATTTCTTCCTCTGATTTTTTTAAGAAACTAAGTAAGCTTCCTTTGATCATCATCATTCTTCAGGTAATTCTTGGCATTTTTACAGTGTTGTTTGCAAATCATGCAACCGCACTCTTATGGTTGGGTGCAGCACACCAATTTACGGCCATGGTGCTTGTATTGGTTTGGACCACAGTGCTTTATGTAGTCCGAAAGGTTAAATAAGGCCCAATACATTATTATTTAATTGCCTGCCCCAGTGATTTGTCGTAAATTTGCGGCGACTAAATAACAATATGAATATCAGGAACATAGCAATCATTGCGCACGTAGACCACGGAAAGACAACCTTGGTTGATAAGATTCTTCATACTGCCAAAGTTTTCCGTGACAACCAGGAAACAGGGGAGTTGATCATGGACAGCAATGATTTGGAAAAAGAAAGAGGCATTACCATTTTCAGTAAAAATGCCGCGGTTACATATAATGATGTGAAAATCAATGTGATAGATACACCCGGACACGCCGATTTCGGTGGTGAAGTGGAGCGGGTATTGAAAATGGCCGATGGTGTGATTTTGTTGGTGGATGCCTTTGAAGGGCCTATGCCACAAACCCGTTTTGTATTGCAGAAAGCACTGCAGTTAAACCTGCGTCCGATTGTTGTGATCAATAAAGTTGATAAACCAAATTGTCGTCCTGATGAAGTGCATGATGCAGTATTTGAACTTTTCTTCAATCTGGATGCAACCGAAGAACAATTGAATTTCCCAACTTATTATGGTTCAGGTAAGAACGGCTGGTTTAATGACAGCCTCACACCTACAGATAATATTATTCCTTTGATGGAAGGAATTATCAAGTATGTGCCGCCTCCAAAAACAGAGGAAGGTACCCTTCAGATGCAAATCACTTCACTGGATTACTCTTCTTTTCTTGGTAGAATTGCCATTGGGAAAGTTGCCAGGAATACCATCCAAGAAAACCAGCCTATCACACTCATGCAGGCTGATGGTTCTTTGAAGAAGCAGCGTGTAAAAGAATTGTATGTATTTGAAGGAATGGGGAAACGCAAGGTAACAGAAGTGCATGCAGGTGATTTATGTGCTGTTGTAGGGATTGAAGGATTTAACATTGGTGATACTATTGCAGATTTTGAAAATCCAGAAGCCCTACCGGTTATTCATGTGGATGAGCCCACTATGAGTATGCTTTTCAGCATCAACAATTCACCCTTCTTTGGCAGGGATGGTAAGTTTGTAACGAGTCGCCATTTGCGTGACCGTCTCATGAAAGAAACTGAAAAAAACCTTGCACTGCGTGTGAAAGAAACTGACAGTGCAGATAGCTTCCTGGTTTACGGACGGGGCATCCTCCATCTTGGTGTCTTGATCGAGACGATGCGAAGAGAAGGATATGAATTGACAATCGGACAACCACAGGTGCTCATAAAAGAGATTGATGGTAAAAAATGTGAGCCATACGAGGTACTTGTAATTGATGTTCCGGAGGAATACGCTTCCAAAGCGATTGACTTAGTAAGCAGGAGAAAAGGTGAAATGTCTGTGATGGAAACCAAGGGCGATATGCAGCATATTGAATTTGAGATTCCTTCTCGCGGACTGATCGGACTTCGTACCAACATGCTGACTAACACTGCAGGTGAAGCAGTGATGGCCCACCGCTTCAGTGAATACAAGCCATGGAAGGGACCTATCCCAGGCAGAAACAATGGAGTATTGCTTGCAAAGGAAGGTGGTTCAACAACTGCCTACTCATTGGATAAATTACAGGATCGCGGTTTCTTTTTTGTGGATCCAGGAGAAGAAGTATACAAAGGAATGGTCATTGGGGAGAACAACAAACCCGGTGATCTTGTTGTAAATCCCAATGAAGGTAAGAAGCTCACCAACATGCGTGCCAGTGGTACCGACGGTGCTGCCAGCATCGCCCCCAAGCGACTCATGACACTTGAAGAATGTATGGAATACATCCAGCATGATGAGTGTATCGAGGTTACGCCTAACTTCATCCGCATGAGAAAATTGATTCTCGACGAAACAGAAAGAAATCGTCTTGCAAAACAAATGAAGGCCGAAGCTGTTTAATAGGTATGAAAAAAGCATTGCTCATATGTTGCTTTCTCGGAACAATGTTGGTTACGAAGGACGCAATGTCGCAGTGTTCCATTTGCACCAAGACTGCTCAACAGTTGGGCGATAAACCTGCAAGGGGACTTAATTCCGGAATTATTTATTTGATGGTTGCGCCGCTGGCCATCATAGGTTTCGTTGGATACAGATGGTGGAGAAACTATAAAGACTGATCACCATGAAAAGTACTTTTAATCAAATTGCATTTGTTGTTATTGCATTTTTTTTCATTCAATCTTGCACTGTTAACAATGTAACTGTTGACGACAGCATTGAAAAATATTTCAAAGACAAGCAAGTGGAAGGAACTTTTGGCATGTTTGACAACAGCAGGGGTTCATTTACGATTTATAATCTTGACCGGTTCAAGCAAAATTTTCCTCCAGGTGAAAGTTTTATGATTTTCAGTAAACTGGTTGGAGTGCATACCGGTAAATTAGCGAGCGATACTGTTCAAATAGATTTTAATGCGCTCAATCAATTGATAGGGAAAGATACTTTACAGTTTTGGGTAGACAGTGTGAAGTATGGGAATAAAAAATGGAAACAAGATTCAATATCTATTTCTCCAGATGAACAACTAGGATTGATCAAGAGGCTTTATTTCAAACAACTTCCTTTCAGATCCAGTGTGCAGGAGGCAATTAAAAAATCTTTAATTGTTGAGAACAATGCTCAATACCAATTGGCATATCAAAAAACGGAGTTAATATCTGACAATAAGAAAATTTCATGGGTGATTGGTTGGGTGGAAGAAAATAGACACGTTTATCCTTTTGTAATTAACTATACATCTGCATTGGATTCAGATGCTTCCGCTATGAGTACAGCGCTCTGCAAAGAGATCCTAAAACATATCGGTTTTTTTAAGGGGATCATGTAACTTAGACTTGATGCAATTATATACACCATCTCTATTTACTTATCAACGTCTTCAAACAGTTGAAGTTAAGATTGGCGATTTATTGCTGGGCAACCATCATCCCATTCGTGTTCAGACCATGACAACCACCGACACCATGGACACGAAAGGAACGGTTGAGCAAAGTATTCGTTGTATTGAAGCAGGTGCAGAATTGGTGAGAATTACAGCTCCATCAAAAAATGAAGCGAATAATTTATTGGAGATAAAAAAAGAATTGAGGAAACGCGGTTACAATACTCCAATTGTTGCGGATATCCATTTTACTCCCAATGCTGCTGAAATTGCAGCCCGCATTATTGAGAAAGTGCGTGTGAATCCGGGTAACTATGCAGATAAGAAAAAGTTTGAATTCATCGAATATACCGATGCAGCTTACAATGAAGAGATTGAGAGAATTCGTGAGCGCTTTACTCCACTGGTAAAAATTTGTAAGGAACATGGTACTGCGATGCGCATTGGAACCAATCATGGTTCTTTGAGTGATCGTATCATGAGCAGATATGGCGACAGTGCAAATGGGATGGTAGAAAGTGCGATGGAATTCTTACGTATTGCACGTAGCGAAGCCTACCATAATATTGTGCTCAGCATGAAGTCGAGCAATCCTCAGGTGATGGTTCAAGCCTATCGCTTGTTGATTCAAACCATGCAACAGGAGTTTGGAATTTGCTATCCATTGCATTTGGGAGTCACTGAAGCAGGAGATGGAGAAGATGGACGAATCAAATCTGCTATCGGAATTGGAACATTGCTTGAAGATGGCATTGGAGATACCATCCGGGTTTCACTCACCGAAGATCCTGAATTTGAAATTCCGGTTTGTCTGGATCTTGTGAAGAGATACAACAATCGAAATATCTCAAAAGATATCATTGAATCTATCAAGCTTCCTTATTCGCCATTTGAATACAAGCGAAGGGTTTCGCGTGTAGTGGAAAATATTGGAGGTAAACAAGTTCCTGTGGCAATGGCAGATTTAAGTGCAATTACTGATTTGCTTCCTGATCATTTGCAAAGCATCGGGTATCAATATGATGCCAACACTGATAAGTGGAGTATTCAAGATGCTGCTGCTGATTATCTATATACTGGTGAAAGACCAATTGAATTTGCTCTTCCTGGCACATTGAAAAATGTTGTGAACGCACCAATTTGGAAAAATACCGAGTCATGCTTTCCACTTTTCTTGCTTTCGGAATACAAAGAGGCAAAACAGAAGAGCGACAGGATGAATTTTGTTGTGATTGACTGTTATGATGAATTAGGTGCATCAGTTAGCCCCAATGCATTTGATACTGAATGGTTGAAAGAAGTTGCAAAAGACAAAACAGTTGTTTTTTGTTTAAGGAGTGCCAATATCAATGCAATGCAGAGTGTTCGTAGGATGTTTGTTGAATTTGCATCTTGTGGAATTGACAATCCTGTGATTTTATCATGTATAAGTTCAAAACATACACCCGATGAGCATTTGATTCATTTTGCAGCAGAGACGGGTGCTTTGTTATTAGATGGAATGGGAGATGGGATTTCATTGGGATTCAAAGGAGATATGAAATTGGAGAATCCAAAAGTCAATGGCAGAACCTATTTGACTGTAAAAGATATTTATCAGTTTGCCAACAATACTGCATTCAGTATTCTACAGGCAACGCGTACAAGGATTTCAAAAACCGAATACATCAGTTGTCCGAGTTGTGGCAGAACTCTATTTGACCTGCAGGAAACAACTGCAAAGATTCGTTCTGTAACGAATCATTTAAAAGGAGTTAAAATTGCCATCATGGGATGCATTGTAAACGGTCCTGGTGAAATGGCTGATGCTGATTTTGGGTATGTTGGAAGTGGCCCTGGTAAAATTACATTGTATAGAAGCAAAGAAATTGTCAAGAAAAATGTTGACAGTGAAGTTGCTGTTGATGAATTGATCAATTTATTGAAAGAAAGCGGTGCATGGGTTGAACCCTCATGATTGATAAAAAGTAGTTATATCATTGGCTGAATGCTCAGGCCAAAATTTTCTTGCATGTTCTTTCTGTTTTCTGATCCGCTCCGATTGATCGTTGATTACCATATCAATTATAGCAGATGCAAGATCATTGATGTTCAATGGGTCTACAAAAACAGCATCTTTACCAGCAGCTTCTTTGAAGCATGATCCAGTTGAAGTGATGATTGGAATTGACGATTCCGCAGCCTCCAACAACGGGATGCCAAATCCCTCAAAAATCGAGGGATAGATGAATGCAGATGCCATTTGGTAAATGGCAGGTAATTCAGAAAATCCAACTTTATCTATGAAGATTACATCATTTGTTAATCCAGATGATTGTATATATGCATTCACTTTTTTGAAATATTTCGTGTGTCGTCCCACAATCAACAGTGGAATCCTTTGACTTGCTGGTATGCGCGCCAATGCCTTTACCAAGCCAAGTGTATTCTTTCGTTCTTCAACGGTAGATACGTTTAATAGAAATTTTTCAGGGAGTCTATATTTTGCTTTTATGGAATTTCTTTCCTCATTGGTCGTAATTTTTCTGAATTGATCATGACAACCCTGGTAAACTACTTTGATTTTATTGGCAGGTATATTTAAAAATGAAACCAAATCACTCGCAGTTTGCTCACTGATGGCCATGATTTTATCTGCACGTTGGCAAGCTGATTTTAGTTTTTGTTTATAGATAAATACATCTATGGGTTGATAAAATTCGGGATACCTGTAAAAAATCAAATCGTGGATCGTGACGAACTTTTTTATATGCGATGGAATATTTACTGGGAGTTCATGGCTTAATCCATGATATATATCGAGATTTTTAAAACTTGAATGATGTACAATCCCTGCTGAACGCCACCATGCATTTATTATAGGTAATTGAATGAGTTTATTTGGCTGAATTATATTGATGGCAGGGTGATCAAGATAGTGTTCTGTCCTGTTATTTATATTAATTTTTGGAGTAAACAAAAAATAGTGATCATTGGATTTGTATTGGAGCAATGCGTTTACAACATATCTAGAATAATTACCCAGTCCGGTATTATTTAAGAAAAGTCTTTTTGCATCGAATCCTACGTTCATTCGCATTTTTTATCTCCAAGCCCAAACATGTCCGGTTTCAGGCTTTGTAACATATGACAATTGAAATCCTTTTGTTTTAAGAAATTCAACCAAATCTTCTGTCTTATGATGCTCGGTTACATGAGTTTCCATGGCAATTCTCTTCACTTTTTTATAATCCGTTTCACTGAGTGAAAACAATATTTCATATTCCGCGCCTTCACAATCAAGTTTCAGGAGATCAATTGTCTCGATCTTATTATCCTGAATAAAATTCTGAATAGTACCCACTTGAACGTTGAATTTTTTTTCTGCATTTGAAAATTTCATTACTCCTGAAACAGAGGTGAAGTCATCTGTAGATGTTGTATACAACTGCAATGTACCAGCCTCTTTCCAGAGTCCATATGGATGAATTTTCCAATCATAATTTTTATATGCTTGCTGGTATTGGTACAACACGCTTTGTAGAAATGGCATTGGTTCAAAACTATGGATGGTAGCTCCAGGAAATTTTCGAAAAAAATACAATGCTGCATAACCAACATTGGCTCCAATATCAATGATGATCGGTTTAGAAGGGAAACCACGGTAATCAAATTTTTGAAGATATTGATCATCAAAAAAACACTCCCTGAATGGCCCAATCATTTTTTTTGGAACCTCATAGGAATGTCCGTCTTTGAATCTGAATATAAATGTATCTCCTGGATGAATACCAAGTTTAAAAAGAAAATAGGAAGGCCAGTTTTTGATTTCTTTTAAGATTGAGCTATAGCGTTGATATTTATAACGAAGCTTATTGAACATTGAAAGATTTGCTATTGAATTACTTTCATTGATTTGCCAATTTTTACAAATGCAGCAATGGCCTTATCAAGATGTTCTTTATCGTGTGCAGCACTTAATTGAACACGAATACGTGCTTTGCCTTTTGCAACAACCGGGTAGAAAAACCCAATTACGTATATACCTTCCTCCAACAGTGCTGCTGCCATCTCTTGTGCAACTGTTGCTTCATACAACATGATGGGAACAATAGGATGAACACCAGGTTTGATATCAAACCCTGCTTTTGTCATTTCATTTCTAAAATATTGTGTGTTCCATTCCAATTTATCTCTCAATGCAGTTGTTTCGTTGAGTAAATCAAGTACTGCAATAGAACCCCCAACAATACTGGGTGCTAGTGTATTGGAAAATAAATATGGTCTGCTTCGCTGACGAAGCATTTCAATTACCTCCTTTCTTCCGCTGGTAAATCCTCCCGATGCTCCTCCCAGTGCCTTTCCCAAGGTACCAGTGATGATATCAATTTTACCTACAACACCACAATGTTCATGCGTACCTCTTCCTGTTTTGCCTAGAAATCCGGAAGAATGACATTCGTCAATCATCACCGCAGCATCATATTTTTCTGCAAGTGCTACAATTTTATCCAATTGAGCAATGGTACCATCCATGCTGAAGGATCCATCGGTAACGACGATTCGATTGCGCAAATGAGCGGTTTCCTTTAATTTGGCTTCAAGATCTTCCATGTTGTTGTGTGAATACCTGAAGCGCTGTGCCTTACAAAGTCTAACGCCATCAATGATAGATGCATGATTCAATTCATCAGAAATAATAGCATCTTCATCATTAAAAAGTGGTTCAAAAACGCCACCATTTGCATCAAAGGCAGCAGCGTATAAGATGGTGTCTTCGGTTCCCAGAAATGCAGATATTTTTTGCTCAAGTTCTTTGTGTATGTCTTGTGTGCCACATATGAACCGAACTGAACTCATCCCATATCCTCTCTCATCAATATATTTTTTTGCGGCATCAATAATTTTTGGATGTGAAGACAATCCGAGGTAATTGTTCGCACATAAATTGATTACTTCTTTGCCTCCAACTTTGATAACGGCTCCCTGGGGGCTTTCAATGATTCTTTCTTTTTTGAATAAACCTGCCTGTTTGATATCCTCCAATTCAGTGCCAATGCGATTGACTAGGGTTTGGTTCATAAACAAATCGTTAAAGTGATTTTTTTTGATGGATCTGTAACATTTGCGATCGAAATTCGTACTACAAATATACGTTTCGAAGCAAGACTAAATGACTGAGCAGGAATATAATAAATGTGTAGATCTGTATGCAGATGGAGTATACAGGTTCATATTGAAAAATATGCAGATTCCCGAAGATGCACAGGATGTGGTGCAATCTGCTTTTGAAAAAATGTGGCGTCATCGTGATGAAGTGAAAACCGAAACTGCCAAATCATACCTTTTTACAGTGGCGTACCATCAGATGATTGATCATTTCCGAAAAAACCAGCGAATGGTGAGTGTAGAAGAATTTGATGAATCATCAAAAATTGGCAATGTGGGACATGCAGGGTTTAAGAACGAGTTGGAAAAAACATTGCAAAGATTGACACCGCTTCAAAAATCTTTGATTTTATTAAAAGACTATGAAGGGTACAGTTACGACGAGATTGGAAAAATTACTGCACTCAATGCATCACAAGTAAAAGTCTATTTACATAGAGCAAGATTGCAGTTGAAAGAATATATTGGGAAAATTGAAAATCTGATTTAAGTGATAGATCAAACAAATTTTGAAACCTGGTTTTTTATGTATGCCGACAATGAATTGTCTGTAGCAGAAAAACTGCAAGTGGAAGAATTTGTCAAATCAAATCCTTCACTTCGATTGTTGTTAAATCAATTATGTCAATTAAAGGCTTCACCAGACGATGTAAGATTTCCAGATAAAAATATTTTATATGCAGAGCAAATGGAATTGTCTGCTTATACTTTCAAGCCTGATTATTCTGTGACTTATCCTGTAAAAAATACATTGTACAGGAAATCAGCTGTTAGAAAGATTAAATGGATCATTCCTGTGAGCATTGCTGCGAGCTTCATTTTTATATTAGGTCTCTTTGTTTTATTAAATCCAACTGAAAAGTCGCTTACAGATGAGAAGCTGACTGTCAATAAAAAAATGAGTAAGCCTGCTCCCATTGACTTAAAAGAAAAACCAACTGAATTAGCAGGTACAAAGCCTAAAATAAAAGGTACATATCAGGTTTCTAATTTAAATCATCCCAGTCTTGCCTCAGAAATATTCATACCTGAAACAAAGCAATCCGTGATTGTAGAGTTGGAAGAAGAAAAAAGTATTGAGTCTACGCCATCTCCCATCATTGTGCAACCCAATTTAAGTGATGAAGCAATTCAAGCAGCTGCATCAAGGAATGTGGATGCTCAGGAAATACAATCATCCAACGTTACAATCAATACTGATATATTAATTCAAGCATCCAACCGAAATGAAAATCATTCCGTTCTACGCGGGCTGATGAGAAAAATAACGCGAAGGGTTTTTAAAGAAAAATCTATTTCAGATCAGCAAAAAACCATTCAACTATCAAATTTTGTAATTCCAGTTTCAAATAAACAATAATTGCATGAAAGTATTTTGGGCAAGTGTATTGATGTTACTACTGCATCATCAAGGATTTACTCAGACAGACAGTACTGTTAAGAAAAGTATTGATACCATCAAGGTTGGCAATATGGTTATTTTGAGAAAAGATTCAGATAGTTTAACATCTATCAAATCAGATAGAGATACCATCAGGGTTACCAGTGATGTTATAATCATTGGGAATGGACTGGATAAGGGTTTAGAAAAAATACGTACGGGTGCTGAAAATTTGAAAGATGCTTTTACCGATTTAAACTTAAAAATTGTGGTGAATAAGCAACCCAAAAAATATTCAACAAACTGGTTTGTTTGGGATCTTGGTTTTGCTGGCTATGATGATCAAACGAATTATTCTTCAGCATCCACTCAAAAATTTTTAGCGCCAGTAATGGGAACCAATTTTCCAATGCCAATTCCGCTTTCAAAAAATGATTTTGCATTGAGAACTACCCGGGTATCAAATTTTAATCTTTGGTTTTTTATTCAGCGAATGAGTTTAATTAAACAGGTGGTTAATTTGAAATATGGGCTGGGCATAGAAAGCAATAACTATTATTTTAAGTCTGGTATTAAATATGAGGACCTCGGTATAGAAACGCTTGTGAGCAGAACGTTGGGCGAGGTTCATAAAAATAAACTGGTTGCGAATTATCTTACCGCACCTCTCATGCTTAATATCAACACCAATCCATCCAGCAGAAAAAATGGGTTTCAAATTTCTGCAGGTTTGAGTGGAGGTTTTTTGATCAACGCATGGCAGAAAATGCGTATTGAGGGAGAGCGTTCAAAAGTCAAATCCGATTATAATCTTTCACCTTTCAAGCTCTCTTATATTGGAGAATTGGGATTGGGGAAAGTTCGACTCTATGGCTCTTATGCACCAAAAGCAATGCATCAGTATGGTGTGAATCAGAAGCCTTACACCGTTGGTGTGCGGTTTAGTTATTAGACTTTTCCTTGTTTGATTTCTTCTACAACTGCAGGATCTAAGAGTGTAGTGGTATCTCCGATTTTGTCCATTTCACCTTCTGCAATTTTTCGAAGAATGCGACGCATGATTTTACCGCTGCGTGTTTTTGGGAGTCCAGATACCAATTGAATCTTATCAGGCTTTGCGATGGGTCCGATGATTCTGCTTACAGTAGCAGTAATATCTTTTTTTACCATTTCTGGTGTTCCATGTGAGCCGCTGTAGATCACAAATGCATAAATACCTTGTCCTTTTACATCATGAGGATAGCCTACAACTGCACTTTCGACAACACCTGCATGCATGTTGATAGCATTTTCAACTTCTGCTGTTCCAATGCGATGCCCGCTTACATTTAAGACATCATCTACTCTGCCAGTGATACGATAGAAACCATTTTCATCCCGATATGCACCATCGCCTGTAAAATATAAATTGTCGTAGGTAGCAAAATAATTTGTTCTGCATCGTTCATGATCCCCGTATGTTGTTCTGATGGTTGCAGGCCAAGGTGATTTGATGCAGAGATTTCCGGTGACATTGTTTTCTTTGATCTCTTCTCCTTTTTCATCCAACAAAATAGGCTGCACACCTGGCATTGGGAGTGTTGCAAAACTTGGTTTGGCAGGGGTAATGCCTGCAAGATTGCTGATCAATACTCCACCAGTTTCGGTTTGCCACCAGGTATCAACAATGGGACATTTTTTCTTTCCAATGTTTTCATCATACCAATGCCATGCCTCTTCATTGATGGGTTCACCTACAGTTCCCAACACACGAAGTGAAGAAAGGTCTTTGTCTTTTATTGGATCTAAACCAAAGGCCATCAAACTTCTAATGGCAGTAGGGGCGGTGTATAAAATATTGACCTTGTATTTATCAATGATGTTCCAAAATCTTCCTGCATCCGGGAAAGTGGGGATGCCTTCAAACATCAGTGTAGTAGCGCCGGCACTTAATGGTCCATATACAATATATGAGTGACCAGTTATCCATCCGATATCAGCAGTACAGAAATGAATTTCTTTTGGTTGATATTGAAATACGTTCACAAACGTGTAGTTGGTATAAATCATATATCCCGCACACGAATGCACCACACCTTTTGGTTTACCTGTTGAACCGGATGTATATAAAATAAAAAGAGGATCTTCCGAGTCCATCACTTCAGCAGGGCAGTCTGGATTTCCGGCAGTTTCAACTTTTCTTACTTCGTCTTCCCACCATACATCTCTTCCTTTAATCATGCTTACAGCTGTACGCGTATGGGTGTATACAATAACACGTTTTACAAAAGAGCAATTTACAAGTGCATCATCAATCACAGATTTGAGAGGGATGTCTTTTGCTCCTCTAAATGCACCATCGCAGGTGATGATGAATTCAGCCTTTGCATCCTGCAAACGGTCAGAGATGCTTTGAGCACTGAATCCCCCGAATATCACCGAATGAATGGCACCGATGCGGGCACATGCAAGAACGGCAATTGCCAATTCAGGGATCATTCCCATGTAAATACAAACACGGTCTCCTTTCTTTACACCATTGTTTTTTAATACGTTTGAAAATTGAACAACTTTTTGATGCAATTGAGCATAGGTAAGAATTCGATGATGATCATTTGGATCATTGGGTTCCCATATAATGGCCGGATGATCCGCCTTGTCTGCCAAGTGTCTGTCAATGCAATTATGGGTGATATTGAGTTTTCCGCCTTCAAACCATTTGATAGAGGGTTCTTTAAAATTCCAATCCAACACACGATCCCATTTTTTATACCAATGAAAGTTTTCTGCAATGGAAGACCAGAATTCTTCTGGCGATTCAATACTTTTCTTCCATGCTTTTTGGTAGTCTTCGAGGGATTTGATCTGGTAAGGGTAACTCATATCTCTGCAATCATTTGAAGTTGTTAAGTTAAAAAAAATAAGATTCTTCGGGAAGTATTTTTAACTTCAAAACTGAATCTTAACCAAATAACCATTGCTTTCCATGCAAAATGTGATTGAAAAAAAACAAATTCGGAAAATCATTTTCGCCTCATCCGTAGGGACACTTATAGAGTGGTATGATTTTTATCTCTTTGGAAGTCTTGCCCCTATCATTGCCATGCAATTCTTTCCCAAGTCAGATCCCACAGCTGCATTGCTATCCACGCTGGCAACTTTTGCTGCCGGTTTTATTGTTAGACCTTTTGGCGCATTGGTTTTTGGTAGACTGGGAGATATGGTTGGTCGAAAGTATACTTTTCTCCTTACGTTGGTGTTGATGGGTGGATCCACATTTGCAATTGGATTGATACCGGGGTTTGAAAAAATTGGTTTTGCTGCACCGATCTTGGTATTGATATTAAGATTGGTTCAAGGGTTGGCCTTGGGAGGAGAATATGGAGGAGCAGCCTCTTATGTTGCAGAACATTCTCCGAATCACCGAAGAGGTTTTTATACAAGTTGGATTCAAACAACAGCTACACTCGGACTCCTGCTTTCATTAGGTGTCATTTTACTAACCCGAAAAAGTTTAGATGCTGATGCAGCTGCATCCATCAAAGCTTTTGAATCATGGGGATGGCGAATACCATTTTGGTTTTCCATCATTTTGGTGGGCATGAGTATTTACATCAGAATGAAAATGAACGAATCACCTCTTTTCAGCAAACTGAAATCAGAAGGGAAAATTTCTGTCAACCCCATCAAAGAAAGTCTTTTGCACCGCGGGAATTTAAAAATGGTTTTGCTGGCGTTGTTTGGAGCAACCATGGGACAGGGTGTGGTTTGGTACACGGGGCAATTTTATGCACAAACATTTTTGGAAAATGCATGTAAGATTGATTTTGAACAGACCAGAACAATTTTGATTTGTGCAATCATCATTGCAACTCCGCTGTTTATTGTATTTGGAAATTTGAGTGATAAGATTGGAAGAAAATGGATCATCATTGCCGGGATGTTTCTTGCGATCATCAGCTACAGGCCTATATATCAGAAGATGCTCGATTTATCTTCAATCAAGCAAGTTGTGTTGGATGAATCACAGACTAAAATTGAATCAAACATCAGTGTAGGTATTCACAAAGATTACAGTTTAAGAAATACCACCACGCAACATCTTTATCAAAATGGTATCACGGAAAAAATTGTACATGTAGATACTTTATATAATTCAGGAAAAGAAAAGCCACAAGCAATGGATAAATCATCTAAACTGTTGCCCACTTCAACTTATTGGGCAATGGTGGCTTTGATCTTCTTTCAGATTTTATTTGTGACCATGGTATATGGACCGATTGCAGCTTTTTTGGTGGAGATTTTCCCAACCAAAATCAGGTATACATCCATGAGTTTGCCATATCATTTAGGAAATGGAGTATTTGGAGGATTGACACCATTCATCGCGGTATTGCTGGGTACGATTTATACGGCAGATCCCTTGGTTGGTTTGTGGTATCCGATTTCTATTGCTGCGCTTTCCATGGTCATAGGTGCTATGTATTTATCCAATAAAATTGATCCTAACGTAAATGATTAAAATATGAATCAGATAAAAAAATATGCTGGAATGATTTGGATATTGACTGCCATCATCACTTATAGCATTTTGTTAAAAACGGCATGGATGCAAATCAATGCAAAGCCAACAACAGATACCATCGTACAATGGAGTATCTTTGCAATCATATTTCTTCCCATTGCAATCGGACTCATATTATTTGGTTGGTTGGCATTGAAAGGAGACTACGATCATTTACCTGTGTCCGGTGAAGAAACGCAAGATCAAGTGTAATAATGTCAATCAACATCCAACACGCAACAAAACAGTATGGTAGCCAGAAGGCGGTGAATGATATTTGTTTTGAAGTTTCCAAAGGACAAATTGTAGGTTTTCTTGGTCCCAATGGTGCAGGTAAATCCACTACCATGAAAATGATTACAGGATTTATCAAACCAGATGCAGGAATTATTGAAGTGTGTGGAGTAGAGGTTAAAGGCGAATCAATTGAAACCAAGAAAAAAATAGGGTATCTGCCCGAGCACAATCCACTTTATCTGGAGATGTATGTTCGTGAATATTTGCAGATGATTGCATCATTGCACAAAGTTGTTGATCCTAAGAAAAAAACAGATGAAGTTATTGAGTTGACTGGTTTGACGAGTGAAGCACATAAAGTGATTGGGCAGTTGTCTAAAGGGTACAGACAAAGAACAGGGCTCGCTGCAGCAATCATTCATGATCCGGAAGTGTTGATATTGGATGAGCCAACTACTGGGTTGGATCCAAATCAGATTTTGGAGATCAGGAGTTTGATCAAGAAATTGGGAGCACATAAAACAATCCTGTTCTCTACACATATTTTACAGGAAGTGGAAGCCATTTGTGATCATGTGATTATTATAAATAAAGGTGTGATCGTGGCAGATGGGTCGATCCAATCTTTGAAATCCAAACAGGATGAAACTGTTACAAGGGTAAAATTCAGTGGAGAAGTGAGCAAAGACGATCTTTTGTCATTGCCTGGAATTCAGGAGGTTAAAGCCTTGGCACAGGGAGAATGGATCTTGAAATCTATATTATCAGCTGATGTGAGCAAAGAACTCATGTCATTCGCTTTGCAACATAACCTGAATATCGTTTCTTTGCAAACGCAAACCCGTCAGTTGGAAGATATTTTCAGACAATTGACAGGCAATTAACGATGCTCGCCTCATTTTCAATGTATTAAAATAAATTTTTATGAGTCTCATTGCAAGTGTACACGCAAGACAAATTTTAGACAGCAGGGGAAATCCAACTGTGGAAGTAGATGTAATTACTGAAAGCGGTTTCTTTGGCCGTGCTGCTGTTCCTTCGGGAGCATCAACAGGGAAACACGAAGCAGTCGAATTGAGAGATGGCGACAAAGCTGTTTACGTAGGGAAAGGAGTGTTGAAAGCAGTTGAAAATGTAAATAAAATCATTGCTCCAAAATTATTGGGAGTTCCTGCAACCGAGCAGGCATTGGTTGATAAAATGCTTATTGAAATCGACGGCACTTCCAACAAAGCAAAGTTGGGAGCCAATGCAACACTTGCTGTTTCTATGGCCGTTGCAAAAGCTGCAGCACAAGCCAGCAACTTGAATTTATACAGATACCTTGGCGGTGTAAATGCAATCACACTTCCTGTTCCTTTAATGAATATTTTGAACGGTGGTGTTCATGCTGATAACAAAATTGATTTTCAGGAATTCATGATCGTTCCAACTGGGGCATCAACTTTTAGTGAAGGCTTGCGTTGGGGGGTTGAAATTTTTCATCAATTAAAAAATGTATTGAAGAAAAAAGGATACAGCACCAATGTGGGTGATGAAGGCGGATTTGCTCCAGATATCCAAAGCAATGAAGAAGCTATCGAAACAGTATTGCAGGCCATCGAAGCAGCTGGTTACAAGGCAGGATCTCAAATCAATATCGCTATGGATGCTGCCAGCACCGAGATGTATGATGAAAAAACCAAATCATATAAGTTTTATAAAAGTTCTGGTAAAGTAATCAGCAGCGATGAGATGGTTGCTTACTGGACAGCATGGGTAAATAAATATCCAATCATTTCTATTGAAGATGGTATGGCTGAAGATGATTGGGATGGGTGGAAAAAATTGACAGATGCCATTGGGAACAGATGTCAACTGGTTGGAGATGATTTGTTTGTTACCAATGTAGTTCGCTTGCAGGAAGGAATTGACAAAGGAATTGCAAACAGCATTCTTGTAAAGGTGAATCAAATCGGAACTGTTACTGAAACCATAAATGCAGTTCGACTTGCACAAACAAACGGATATACATCTATTATGAGTCACCGCAGCGGTGAAACAGAAGATACTACCATTGCAGATCTTGCTGTTGCATTGAATTGCGGACAAATTAAAACTGGTTCTGCATCACGTACTGACCGCTTGGCAAAGTACAATCAGCTCATCCGCATTGAAGAAGAGTTGGGTGTAAATGCAGTTTATCCGAAGAGAAAATAAATATGAAAATTATCATCGCCCCTGATAAATTCAAGGGGAGCATCGATTCAATCTCCTTGTGTCAAGCAATCCACAAGGAGATTGTTTCATTATACCCGGATGCAGAAGTTTTACAATTCCCTTTAGCAGATGGAGGAGATGGATTCTCACAGATCATCCATCATTATGTCGGTACATCACCAGTATCCGCGCAGACCACAAATCCATTGGGCAGATCGATTATTGCCAAGTATCAATATGCATCTGACAACAACACTGCTTTTATTGAAATGGCATCAGCAAGTGGGTTGGCTTTGCTTTCCTCCTCCGAAAGAAATCCTGAAAAAACTTCCACCTATGGAACAGGGCTTCTCATCCGAGATGCCATTGCACGCGGGGCCACACATATCATACTAGGAATTGGAGGAAGTGCAACGACAGATGGCGGTATCGGAATGGCAGATGCTTTAGGATATATGTTTCTCGATAAAGATGGAGAACCACTAGAACCTTGCGGAGAGAATTTGTCATTGATCAATGAAATCATTTTTCCCGAAAGTGATTTTCTGGAAAACATTCAGTTCACCATCGCATGCGATGTGAAGAATCCGTTATTTGGTCCCAATGGTGCCGCACATGTATATGGACCTCAAAAAGGTGCAACACCAGCGCAAGTAAAAAAATTAGATGAAGGACTTGCGCATCTTGATACCTTGTTTATGAAATTCTTTGGACGATCTGTTGCTGAGAATCCTGGTGCAGGAGCAGCTGGCGGGCTTGGTGCAGGTTGTGATGTTTTTTTAGGAGCCAGATTGACTCCCGGTATTCAATACATCATTGACCACATTGAACTGGAAAAGCATATTGCAGATGCAGATCTGATTATTACAGGGGAAGGAATGTTGGATGAGCAAAGTATTCAGGGAAAAGTCGTAGGACATGTTGCTGAAATCGCAAAGAAACATCAAAAACCTGTCAAAGTTATATGTGGTCAACACATGGAATGTGATGGGCATAAAATGTTGTTGGATAAAGTTGTTACACTCGCTTCCATTGCAGGTTCAATCGAAACATCCATCAAGGAACCGTTACAATTCATTCCTCAAGCAGTAAAAAATATTTTTTAACTTATGGTCTCAACTTGAGATCATGAGTAAGATATTCTTTACAACTGTATTTCTTCTTTTATGTTTTATTTCTTCTGCCCAGGATCTTCCTGCATGGGAATGGGATAAACAAAATTTGCAATCAACTGCAACTGATTGGCTTTTATCAAAACCTGTTCAAAAGGCAGGAGTCTATCAGGATAAAAAAAATCAGGAAATCATTTTTTATAATGGATTGATCAGGCGCTCATTCGTCATGCGTCCTGGTTTTGCATGTATAGATTATACAAACCTCAGTACCAGTCAGCAGTTGATTAGAGCTATACAACCAGAGGCCAAGTTGACTATTAATGGTGTGACTTACCATGTAGGCGGCCTAAAAGGCCAGTCTGAAAAAGCTTATCTGATGCCATCTTGGGTCAAACAATTTTCTTCCAATGAAGATTTTCAATTTCAAAAAATTACTGTTTCTGAAATTCAACCACGCATCAAATGGAATCGTTCTACTTGGGCTTCCGCAAAATCATTCGGAACGGGCAAACATATTGTTTTATCCTTCCTTCCAAATAAATCAACACTTGAAAATATTTTGGTTGAGGTTCACTATGAGATGTATGATGGATTGCCGTTGATCGTAAAGTGGGTGGAAGTGATAAATCAATCCGACAAAACAATTGCTGTCAATCGGATCGTAAATGAAAGTCTTGCGTTGGTTGAAGAAGAAAGTGCAGTAGTGGGCAGTCCAGAGCAAATGAAAAAACAACATGGTATTTATGTTGAAACAAATTATGCGTTCAACAATGCCATGCGGTATGATATCAGCGACCAAACTACACATTGGTTGACAGACTCGGCATATACTTCCCAAGTAAATTATAATTATCAAACACCATGTGTATTGGACGTATTTCCTGAAAAGGTATTAGCTGTATCATTGAAGCCGAATGAAAAAATCATTTCACAACGTACCTATGAATTGTTGATGGATAGTTATGACAGGGAGCGTAGAGGAATGATGATACAGCGGATGTACGCTGCAGTTGCACCATGGACAACTCAGAATCCCATTTTTATGCATTTGGTGAGTAAAAATGATCAGCAAGTCAGAGATGCAGTTGATCAATGTAAGGAGACCGGTTATGAAGCTTTGATATTGAGTTTTGGAAGTCACTGTAATATGGAAGATACAAGTGCTGCCAATGTTTCAAGATGGAAAGCGTTGGCAGATTATGCTCATCAGAAAGGAATAATGATTGGAAGTTATTCATTGTTTAGCAGTAGAAAGATTAACGATGAAACGGATGTGATTGATCCAAAAACCGGAAAACCCGGAGGTGCATTTTTTGGCAATGCTCCATGTTTGGGAAGTAAATGGGGGTTGGCATATATTGAAAAGTTGAAATATTTCATGTCAACAACAGGATTTAATTTATTTGAGAATGATGGGCCATATCCTGGAGATGTTTGTGCATCAACTGTTCATCCTGGGCATCAAAATTTAGATGATTCACAATGGCGTCAGATGGAATTACAAAAAGGGTTGTACAGATGGTGCAATGAACATGGAATTTATGTGAATGCACCCGATTGGTATTTTATGGATGGTACACACAAGATTGCTTTGGGATATAGAGAAGTAAATTTTTCATTATCGCGTGAACAGCAAAAGATTTTGAATCGCCAAAACATACATGATGGCACATTTGAAAAACTTCCTTCGATGGGATGGGGCTTTGTTCCGCTCACCCGATATCAGGGTGGAGGAGCAGAAGCAGTATTGGAACCATTGAATGATCATCTCAAGGATTATGAAATGTTGATGATGCAATATTATGGTGGTGGAGTTCAGGCTTGTTATCGTGGGCCAAGGTTGTATGATACTGAAGCAACCAAAAACTTAGTTTCATCTACCATCAGTTGGTACAAGAAGTATAGAGATATTTTAAATTCATCCATTGTGCATTTACGGAGAGCTGATGGCAGAGACTGGGATGGTTTTATGCATGTCAATCCATTATTGAATGACAAAGCTTTTTTGATGGTATTCAATCCTACTGATCAACCTATTAAAAGAACGATTTCAGTTCCAATGTATTATACTGGATTGAAGAATTCTATAGGCGTTTACGAGAAAGATCTTCAACGAGAAGTGAAGGTCATCGATGCAAGTTCACATCTTCGGTTTGAAGTTGTTATCCCTGCCAATGGGTACAATTGGTATGTTTTTAGAAAATAAATTTTGTTGATTCCGGTAAAGTCTATAAATTTGGTAGACTAAATAAAACTGTCACGTGGCTGATAGGTGAGGCAGAGGTCAACAAAACCTTTAAAGGCGGTTCGAGTCCGTCCGTGGCGACGATTACATGAGAAGCAATCAGTGCGATTGAAATTTAATACTGAGGTATGCCTTTCTTTTGGGTTCAGGCATACGTTCTATGGCATACCTCAGCATCGTACGAGGCATTTGATGGGCAAATTTATTTATAAAACTTTCTACAGATATCGCATCTCTTTTCCAAGCTTCTCTTAGCATCCATCCCGTTGCTTTATGCATGAGATCATGGGTATGTGTTAACATGATTTCACTTAGTTGCAAGATGTCCTTTAAATCTTTTTTCCTGATAAAATGTAATGTTGCCACAATGGCAATTCTGTTTTTCCAAAGTGATGTTGATTTTGCAAACTTGTACAGAATAGATCTGTCTTTGTCTTCCAGCCATTGACCTAGAATGATGTGAGCAGTATTATCTACCAAGTCCCAGTTGTTTACTCGCTCAGCATTTTTTAGATAGAGGTCGACCCATTCTTTTTCTTGTTGGATTTTTTTTGCAGCATTGAATTTATTGCAGAGTATAAAAAGAGCAGTGAGACGTTCTTCGTGAAAAGGGGACTTTAATAACTCAACAATGGTTGCTTTGTTTGTAGTAGCAGTATGAAGTTTTGCAATTTTTCTTTGATCTGGAACAACGATTCCATGAAATCGATCTCCTTCTGCATATTGTCCTTTTCCTGTTTTAAAAAAATAAGGGAGGAATGCTGCTTTTTCTTTTGTAGCGTGGGCTCTCAGATCTTTTATAATTGCTTTAAGCTCACCCATTATGCAGCCAATTTTTTCAAGGCTGCAACAAATACATCTAATTCTTCCAATGTTGTATAAACATTTGGAGTGATTCGGCAACCGTGAACATTGGCGCCGTCGATGGCAACAGTAAATATTTTATGTTCATCCAACAATCGTTTTGCCAGATCCCCAGGGGTGATGCCTTTGATACCAACATTGGCAATTCCACAGGATCTTTTTTCATCAGCTGGCGTATTCAAAATAATATTGGGAACATTTCGAACCTTGCTGGTCCAGTATTGTTGCAAAAAGCGCATTCTTTTCTCTTTTCTTTCTCCTCCGATCATTTGGTAATAATCAATAGCATCCTCAATGGTGATATCTGTATGTACGGGATGCGTTCCAATGTGATTGATTCTCGAAATCTCTGACATATCTGTATTACCATCTGCGAGCAATGGCCAAAGTTTTGCAATTTTTTCTTTTTTCACATAGAGCAAACCGGCACCCAATGGAACACTTAACCATTTATGTAGGGAAGCACCATAGTAGTCGCAATCAAGATCTGGCATGTTGAATTGAATATGTGCAACAGCATGCGCCCCATCCACCATTACTTCCACACCTTTTTTATGTGCCATGTCACAAATTTTTCGGATGGGTAAAATTTGACCAGTTATATTGATCATGTGGCATACCATCAACAATTTTGTTTTGGGTGTGATGGCTTGTTCATACAAGGAAACTATTTCTTCGTCAGATTTGGGGTGATTCGGAACTGATATTTTTTTAAGAACAACGCCATAGCGTTTGGATACTTGTTCAAACATATCCAACATAGCGCCATAATCTTGAATGGCGATCACTGCTTCATCACCTGGCTTCCATTCTTGTCCACCTATCACCAGATCAAGTGATTCAGTTGTATTTCGTGTGATGGCAACTTCATTCGCTGGGCATCCCAGCAATGCAGCTAACTTTCCTGCCATTCTTTTTTTATTGTCAAATTGAACGGTTCTCATATAATAAGAACCTTCTCTGTTTACATATCGGATGTGTTCAATATATTTTTCCAGAATAGGTTGCGGAGTAAAATTGTAATATCCGTTTTCAAGATTGATATAATCCGGTTTCAAAATATATTGATCACGAATTTTTTTCCAGAATGCATCGTCAGCTGCCAATACATCTGCTGAAATATTTTTTTTCTCATCAAAGATTGCAGCAAGTGATGAAAATCCGATTTGGGTTCCCAATCCGGTGATGGCAGCAGATTTTAAAAAAGCTCTTTTATTCATGTAACAGGTTTGTTACATAAATATAAGGATTTGAAAAGTTAAGTGTTAGGCGTAAACGCGCAGTGAGTTTCCTGAAAGTGATGTATTGTATTGTGTGAGTCCTGTGTTCGCTGGACCTGAGATTCTCGATCCTGTTGAAGAGAAAACAGAATTGTGTGCGTTGCAAATGAATTGGTTATTGCTTGACGAAAAATTTACAGTTACACCTTCGTGCGGGCAACGTGATGATACCGCCAAATAAGAACCTGAAGTTGTTTTTGCAATGATGATTCCTTGATAAACAACAGAGCCGCCGGAATTTTTTAATGCACTGAATTGACTGCTGGTGATATCGATGGTGAAGTCAACAGATGATCCTCCGCCCATACTTGATTTGGTACACGCTTGTAAACAAGTGATTGCCATTGCAGCTGCACTACCTATTCCCAGTTGAGCAAGAAATTCTTTGCGGTCCATGTTGTTTTTTTTCTAAAATAATTGAAATCTTAATAAAAGATTGTTAATAGATGAAATTCATACAAAAAATTGATGCATAGTGGGTTACATTTTGCAGATCTTGGAATTAAGAATTGTAAAAAACTCTAACCATGTTGCAGAAAACATACTATAAAACAAAAGATTATTGTAAGGTAAAGTTCAATTTCAAACCTGAACTAGCTGAAACAGTTGAAATACTTGGATTGAACAGCGATTGGCAGCGTTCCATCATCATGTCTAAGAAGAAAGATGGTAGTTTCAGTGCCGAGGTCAATCTTCCAAAAGATTCATCACACGAGTTCAAGTATTTGATCAACAATTCACTTTGGGTGAATGATCCTGAAGCAGATGCTGAAGTTCCCAATGCATTTGGGGGTAGCAACAGTGTTGTTACATTGTAGCATGCTGAATGCAGTTGGCTGTTAACCGTTAACTGTCAACTGATTACATCTGCTCAAACTAATCCAGTTTTTAAGGGGTTTTTAGCCATTTTTTTCGGAAATTCGCTTTCCAATAGAAATATTTCAATCTCTTTATAACTATTTTGAAAAATGAGCAGTAAACCCACAAGTCTGTTTGATAAAGTTTGGGACTCACATGTTGTCAGAAGTATCTCAGATGGTCCGGATGTTTTATTGATCGACCGCCACTTTATACATGAAGTTACCAGTCCTGTTGCCTTTTTGGGGTTAAAAAACAGAGGACTCAATGTCATGTTTCCTCACAGAACATTTGCAACCGCGGATCATAATACTCCCACCATCAATCAACATCTTCCCGTTGCTGATCCACTTTCAGCGAATCAGTTAAAAGCGTTGGAAGAGAATACGGCGAGTTATGGAATTTCTCACTGGGGACTCGGTAATCCAAAAAATGGAATAGTGCATGTGGTAGGACCTGAAAATGGAATAACCCTTCCGGGTATGACCATTGTATGTGGTGATTCTCATACATCAACCCATGGTGCGTTCGGATGTATTGCATTTGGCATTGGAACTTCTGAAGTTGAGATGGTACTTTCTTCTCAGTGTATCATGCAGCCGCGTCCAATGACCATGCGCATCAATGTAAATGGGTCATTGCAGAAAGGAGTAACTCCTAAAGATGTCATCTTGTACATCATTTCAAAACTAACCGCTGCAGGTGCAACTGGTTACTTTGTAGAATATGCTGGATCTGTATTTGAGCAAATGTCGATGGAAGGAAGAATGACTGTTTGTAACATGAGTATTGAAATGGGAGCTAGAGGAGGAATGATTGCACCAGATGAAACAACATTTAATTACATCAAAGGAAGAGAGAAAGCACCACAGGGGAAAGCATGGGATGAAGCGTTGGCATATTGGAAGACATTGAAATCTGATGCGGGTGCAAGTTTTGATAAAGAGTATCATTACAATGGTGCTGACATAGAACCCATGATTACATATGGTACCAACCCTGGAATGGGAGTTGGAATCTCACAATCTATTCCAACTGCAACTGAAGTTGGAGGAGGCAAAGCAAGTTTTGACAAAGCGCTTTCTTACATGGGATTCAATGAGAAGGATGCAATGTTGGGCAAGCCTGTTGATTATGTTTTTATAGGGAGTTGTACCAACGGACGTATTGAAGACTTTCGTGCATTTGCATCAATTGTAAAAGGAAGAAAAAAAGCAGATCATGTAACTGCATGGATTGTACCTGGATCTCACCAGGTGGAAAAACAAATCAGAGAAGAAGGTATTTATGATATTCTTACTGAAGCAGGATTTCAGTTGCGTCAACCTGGATGTTCAGCATGTTTGGCAATGAACGATGATAAAATTCCTGCAGGTAAATATGCAGTGAGTACCAGCAACAGAAATTTCGAAGGTCGTCAGGGTCCTGGCGCTAGAACATTGTTGGCAAGTCCATTGGTTGCAGCAGCAGCAGCAGTTACAGGGAAAGTCACTGATCCAAGAACATTAATTTAAACACATGGCATACGATAAATTCACTGTGCTGAAAAGCACAGCAGTTCCATTACCGATTGAGAATGTTGATACCGATCAAATCATTCCTGCACGTTTTTTAAAAGCAACCAAGCGAGAAGGTTTTGGAGACAATCTTTTTCGTGATTGGAGATACAACAACGATGATAGTCCTAAGAAAGATTTTGTTCTCAACAATTCTATTTACAAAGGAAAGATTTTAGTTGGCGGAAGAAATTTTGGATGTGGAAGCAGCCGCGAACATGCAGCCTGGGCGATTTATGATTATGGATTCAGATGTGTTGTCTCAAGTTTCTTTGCAGATATCTTCAAGAACAATTCTATGAACATCGGCATTCTGCCTGTTCAGGTTTCTGATACATTTCTTGATAAAATTTTCAAGGCCATAGAATCAGATCCTGCAACTGAGTTGGAGGTTGATTTGCAACAACAATCCATCACTTTGTTGGCAACAGGAGAAAAAGAATCTTTCCAGATCAATGGTTACAAGAAACATAATTTGATGAATGGATTTGATGATATAGATTATTTGCAAGACATGAAAGGAGAGATTGAAACATTCGCAGAAGAAAGTCGCTATTAATAAAGCGCAATCGTACAATGGCAAAATCATTGAGGTATATTGAAATTATGGACACCACCTTGAGAGATGGTGAACAGACAAGTGGTGTTTCATTCACTGCCTCAGAGAAATTGACAATTGCTCAATTATTGCTTACAGAAGTAAAGGTTGACAGAATAGAAATTGCATCTGCCAGGGTTTCGGAGGGTGAGTTTGACGCAGTAAAAAAAATTACACGTTGGGCAAAATCGAAAGGCCTCCTCAAAAAAATTGAAGTACTCACATTTGTTGATGGAAACACTTCCATTGAGTGGATGACAAAAGCGGGAGCAAAAGTGATGAACCTGCTCACAAAGGGATCACTCAATCATCTTACGCATCAACTTAAAAAAACTCCTGCACAGCATTTTGCTGAAATTGCAAATGTCATTTCAAAAGCAAAGAAAAAAGGCATTGAATGCAATGTATATCTTGAAGACTGGAGCAATGGAATGAGAAATTCTCCTGACTATGTTTTTCAGTACCTGGATTTTATTTCAAAGCAACCTGTAAAAAGAATCATGCTTCCAGATACCTTGGGTATTCTTGAACCCAATGAGGTAAAACATTTTCTTCAAATGATCATTGCACGCTATCCTAAAAATCATTTTGATTTTCACGGTCACAATGATTATGATTTGGGAACTGCCAATGTGTTGGAAGCCGTAAAAGCAGGTGTGCATGGCATTCACCTCACCATCAATGGAATGGGCGAAAGAGCTGGTAATGCACCGTTGGCAAGCACTGTAGCCGTGTTGAATGATTTCATGCCCAATGTAAAAACTGGTGTTGCTGAAAAATCGCTTTATCAGGTAAGCAGATTGGTAGAAACTTTTTCCGGATTCAGAATTTCAGTAAACACACCTGTGGTAGGTGAAAATGTTTTCACACAAACTGCAGGCATTCATGCTGATGGTGATAAAAAGAACAATCTTTACTACAATGATTTATTGCCTGAAAGATTTGGTCGTCAACGCAAGTACGCTTTGGGAAAAACAAGTGGTAAATCAAATATAGAAAACAACCTTGCGCAATTGGGAATTGAACTTCCTGAAGCAGATCTAAAAAAAGTTACACAAAGAATTATTGAATTGGGTGACAAAAAAGAAGTAGTTACTCAATCTGATTTGCCTTATATCATCTCCGATGTAATTGATAGCAATACCATTGAAGAGAAAGTCTCAATCGTTAATTATGTACTTACTCATTCAAAAGTATTAAGACCTTCTGTAACACTTCAAATCAATATCGATGGAGAATTGTTTCAGGAACATGCACAGGGGGATGGCCAGTATGATGCATTCATGAATGCATTGAGAAAAATATACAAGCAAAAGAAAATGCATTTGCCTGTTTTGACCGACTATGCTGTTCGCATACCTCCTGGTGGTAAGAGCGATGCTTTGTGTGAGACCATTATTACTTGGGAAAACAAAGGGAAAGAATTTAAAACCCGTGGACTCGACAGTGATCAGACAGTTGCTGCTATTAAAGCAACACAGAAGATGCTTAACATGATTTAATTATGAAGAAGAATATTTTAATTGTTCCCGGTGATGGAATTGGTCAAGAGGTTACTGCAGTAGGGAAAAAAGTATTGGACAAGGTTGCGGAAAAATTCGGGCACGAATTTCTATATGATGAAGCACTTATTGGTCATGTTGCCATCGAAGCAACCGGAAGTCCGCTTCCAGATGAAACATTGAAAAAAATGAAAGCATCTGATGCGATCCTCTTTGGAGCAGTGGGACATCCAAAATATGATAATGATCCAACAGCGAAAGTTCGTCCAGAACAAGGCTTGTTGAAAATGCGCAAGGAGCTTGGATTGTATGCCAATCTTCGTCCTATTAAACTTTTTGATGAGTTGTTGGATGCTTCAAGTATCAAGCCAGAAATTCTTCGTGGTGCCGATATATTGTTTTTCAGAGAATTAACTGGTGATATTTATTTCGGTGAGAAAGGAAGAAAGAATGATGGGAATACTGCGTATGACATTGCAGAGTACAGTCGTTTTGAAGTAGAGCGTATTGCACGTAAAGCATTTGATGCTGCAAGAACAAGAAGAAAAAAATTGTGTTCGGTAGACAAGGCGAATGTTATTGAAACAAGCCGCTTGTGGAGAGAAGTTATTCAGAAAATAGCATTGGAATACCCTGATGTGGAGGTTGAACATCAATTTGTGGATGCTACTGCCATGTTGTTGATCAAAGACCCAAGAAGATTTGATGTCATTGTAACAGCCAATTTATTTGGTGATATCCTAACAGATGAAGCTTCTCAAATCGCCGGCTCCATGGGGATGCTCGCATCTGCTTCCATTGGAGATGGAACAGGCGTGTATGAACCTATCCACGGTTCAGCCCACGACATTACGGGTAAGGGGGTTGCCAATCCCCTGGCATCTATCTTGTCGGCTGCACTGTTGCTGGATATATCTTTTGGGTTGAAAAAGGAGTCAGAAACGGTTATCAGTGCGGTGGACGGTGTACTGAAAGCTGGGTTCAGAACCAGGGACATTGCCAGCCCCCAGACGCCCCATGATCATGTCTTGGGCACAGATGCCATTGGACAAGAGGTACTTAAAAGGGTATAGTTATGTATTTCGTCAGTATATTTACCTCATTAATTATACTGATGAAAAGATTAATTTCTTCATTATTATTTGCAATTGTTTTTTACACGGGCTCTTTTTCTCAAGTATCTCAGGTTTCACAAGTTGAATTTACCAAGGAAAAACAGTCGCCAGTCGTGCATGTAACGATCGGTGGCAAACCTTTTACTGATTTCTTCTTTCCTGATACGATTGCAAAACCGGTTTTGTACCCGATCAAAGCACCTAACGGCATAAATGTAACAAGGGGATATCCCGTCCGTCCAGTGCCTGGTGATCCTACAGATCATCCTCATCATCTTGGACTTTGGATGAATTATGAAAATGTGAACGGGTTAGATTTCTGGAACAACTCCTTTGCAATTCCTGCTGATAAAAAAGGTTCTTACGGAACCATCAAATTCGAAAAATTTACGGAAGTAAAGAACGGCCCTGTTGGAAGAATGGTGTACAAGGCAAACTGGTTTGACCAAACTGGTAAAAAACATCTTGGTGAAGAAACAGGATATGAGATCAAAGAAATGAATGGCGCTTGGGTGATAGATAGGTTTACCACCTTAACTGCTGCAATTCCAGTAACATTCAAGGATGCAAAAGATGGTCTCCTTGGCTTGCGTGTAGCACGTGAATTACAGCTTCCTGTTTATGAAAAGAAAAAATATACTGATGCATTTGGCATTGAAACAATGGTAGATGAAGCAGTAGATAAACTTACAAGTGGAAATTATATCAACAGCAATGGCATCAAGGGTGAAGATGTTTGGAGCAAGAAAGCAACCTGGTGCATGTTATCCGGAAAGATGAAAACTGATTCTGTGAGCATTGTTATGATTGATCATTCTAAAAATATTGGCTATCCAACAAATTGGCATGCGAGGGGATACGGCTTGTTTGCTGCAAATCCGCTTGGAGAATCCATTTTCACCAACGGCAAGTCAGAGAGAAACCTCATCCTGCAACCCAATCAATCTGTAACATTCAGGTATAGAATTGTGATCTCTTCAGGCAAGTCTGTGCTTTCAAAAAAAGAAGTTGAAGCTTTTCAAAGAGACTTTGAGTCTGATCACAATCAACTCCTCTATGTAGGATCTTTCACTTCCAAGGGCAACAACGGTATCAATGTATATTCCTTCGATGATAAAACCGGGCAACTCTCTTATCTAAGAGATTATAAAAATCCCAATGCTTCCTACATGATCATGACTCCAGACAAAAAGTTTCTTTATGTCTTGAGTGAAGATGATAAAAAAGGAGCGGTCACTGCTTATTCTGTAAATAAACAAACAGGAGAACTTACGAAGCTCAATACTGAAAAAACCATTGGAGATGGGCCATGCTATATTTCTTATAACTCATCAACCAAAACAATTTATACTGCCAATTATGGCACCGGAAGTGTTTCTGTATTTAAAACCGACAAGGATGGTTCATTATTGCCTATTGCACAACATTTGGTATACAAAGGTTCAAGTGTGAACAAGGTGCGTCAAACATCTTCTCATGCACATAGTGCGGTTGTATCTCCTGATAAAAAATATCTTTTTGTTGCAGACCTTGGAACTGATTGTATTTATCAGCACACCATCACATCAGATGGATTGATCAATGTCAAGCCCATTGTAAACAACGTAGAAAACGGTAATGGCCCAAGACATCTTGTGTTGAGTTCAAGCGGTGTATATGCATATGCTGTTAACGAGATGGCAGGATCTGTTGATGCGTTTCAGGTTACCACAACCGGCTTGAAAAAAATTCAAACAACGATTATTGATACAGTGCAAACGAGCGGTGATCATGGAAGTGGTGCAATCCGCCTTTCTCCAGATGGGAAATGGCTTTTGGCCAGCAACAGGGTAACCAGCAACCAGGTTGTGATCAACAAAGTGTTATCAGATGGTAAATTAGAAAAAGCTGATCATGTGGAGGTAACCAAGAAGCCACGCTTTTTCAACTTTGATCCAACCGGAAAATTTGTATTTGTATGCGGACAAGATGGCGACCTCATTCAGGTTTTTTCATTTGACCCCAGTACAGGAAAAATGAAATCAATGCAACATGATGTGGAGGTTGTTAGTCCAGTTGCAATTGAATTTCTTCGGTAATTTCCTTTGATTGAAAACGATATGTATTCAAAATGGACATGTAATTGATCCAGCCAACGGGCTGGATCAATTGCTGAATATCCATATTGAAAACGGGAAAATTGCTTCAGTTGATCCAGAGAATTCGAAAAGTGCTGATATCACGATTGATGCATCTGGTTTATTGGTTTGTCCTGGTTTAATTGATATTCACTCTCATCACTTTTACGGCACTGAACACAACCATTACCTGAGCAATGGATTTTATGCAGTTCCACCAGACGGATTTACTTTCCGCAGCGGTGTGACAACTGTCTTGGATCCAGGTGGAGCAGGGTGGAAAAATTTGCACATCTTCAAGAAGAATGTAATCAATCAATCCAAAACACGTGTATTGGCTCTGGTGAATATTGTTGGTGAAGGTATGCGTGGTAATCCATGGGAGCAGGATGTAACAGATATGGATCCAGCACTTGCTTCGAGGGCAGCAGAAGAAAACAGCGATTGTGTTGTAGGATTTAAAGTTGCACATTTCTTAGCAGAGGATTGGATAGCAGTTGATAGAGTAGTTGAGGCAGGTAAACTTTCCAATCTCCCGGTTATGATAGATTTTGGTGGGGATGATAGTCATCCTCCTTTATCCATCGAAAAACTTTTCATGGAAAAACTTCGACCTGGAGATATTTATACGCATGTATATACAGATTTAAAAAGACGTGATCCCATCATTGATCCAATCACCAAGAAATTAAAACCATTTTTACACGAGGCAAGAAAAAAAGGTATCATATTTGATGTTGGTCATGGCGGTGCAAGTTTTGCATACTCTCAGGCTTTGCCTGCAATGGAGGAAGGATTTTATCCAGATACCATCAGTACTGATCTGCATGTAGACAGTATGAATGCTGCGATGAAAGATCAGCTGAATGTGATGTCGAAATTTCTTGCCATGAAAATGTCGCTTTATGATGTGATCAAAGCAAGTACCAGTGATGCCGCAAAAGCCATTGGAAGAAATCAGCTGGGGAGTCTGTCAGTTGGTACTGAAGCAGATGTTGCGATTTTAAATGCTCGTGAAGGAACATTTGGTTTTTTTGATACATTAGGTGTTCGTATGAATGGGAATGTAAAACTCGAATGCGAGGCAACCATCAGGGCAGGTGAAATAGTATATGATCTGAATGGAATTTCATTGAAATAATCAGTATGAAATATATTTTTTTATTAATTGTCGGCATGATCAGTATTTGTCATGCACAAGATCCAAATAAAAAACTCCAAGAGCTTGGTATTCAGTTGACAGAACTGAAGCCACCAGTTGCAAATTATGTGAAAGCAGTACAAACAGGTAAGTTGCTTTATCTCTCCGGACATATCCCTGATGAAGTAGCGGGGAAAAAGACAAGAGGAAAAATAGGTTCACAGTTGACTGTTGAAGAAGGAAAAGAAGCTGCTCGAATTACAACCATTGGTTTGTTATCTACACTTCAGTATTATGCTGGGAATTTGAATAACGTAAAACGGATAGTTAAAGTAAATGGTATGATAAATGCTGATCCAGCTTTTACACAACATCCAGCTGTGATGAATGGTTGCTCTGATTTACTGGTTGAAGTGTTTGGTGATGCAGGGCGACATGCCAGAGCCGCAGTGGGTATGGCTTCTCTTCCATTTGATGCTGCTGTTGAAATCGAAATGATTGTTGAACTTAAATGAACATAATTTTTATGATATCCATTGCCAAGGGATTATCGCTGTTTGTTGTATTTCTTTTGATGTTGATTGGTTTATCATATGCCCAACAGAAAACATCTGCACTTGGGAAAATACTTGAAACAGTTTTTGATGAATCAGATCCTTTTAATGGAGTGATTTTGATTGCAAAAGAAGGTAAGGTAATGCATGAAGAGGCATTTGGCGTGAGAGACTATGATTCAAAGACACCATTAAAAACAACTGATATTTTTGAATTGGCATCTGTATCAAAGCAATTCACTGCAATGGTTATTATGCAGCTGCAGACAAAGGGTAAGTTAAATTATGATGACGCAGTTGAAAAATATTTATCCATCCCATATAAAAATATAACGATCAGACAATTGCTGAATCATACCAGTGGATTGCCAGATTATCAGGCCATCATGGATGCTCACTGGGACAAATCTAATGTTGCTGACAACAATGATATTATTGAGTATCTAAATAAGTATGCACCTCCTGCTAATTTTTTACCTGGGGATAAGTATGAATACAGCAATACTGGTTATGTATTGTTGGCCAGTATAGCAGAAAAAGCAAGTGGAGAAGATTTCACCAAGATGCTTCGTGAGATGGTCTTCAAGAAATTCCGCATGAAGAATACTGATTTGAGAACTCCTGCTGAAAAAGCAACATTGCTTAATATGGCCTATGGCCATATTAAGCAATCTCCCACAGGAGTTTATATGAAAGCAGAATTGTTTCCTTCTTCTAATTATACCATTTGGTTGGGGCATCGAGAAGGCCCCGGAAGAATCAGTTCAACTGCCGATGATCTTTTAAAATGGGACAGAGCATTGTATGATAAAAGATTTTTTACTACTCAAATGCAAAGTGAAGCGTTCAAGCCTGCTGTACTCAACGATCAGAAAATTTCTCCATATGGATTTGGGTGGGAATTGGGATCAGACGATGTTCTAGGAAAATATGTACAGCACAGCGGAGATAACCCAGGTTACAAAACGGAAATTGTTCGATATATTGATGCCGATAAAACGATCATTTTGTTGTGTAATAATGCCCATGATCGTTTTGAAAAGCTGTTAGATGCCCTGAAAAAATTTGTGATCAATCTCTAGGCTCCATCAGATGAAACCCATAAGGTTCAATGACCAAATAGTCATTGTCTAGTCCAACTGAGAATACTTTCTCTTTCCAATAATCATATAGGGTTGGTTTGAAGGTGCCATGTTCTTTAAAAGCATACCAAGTTAGATATACTGTTTGATTACTGAAATTAAAAATCCCATAGAGCTTTTTATCATCATAGGATCTTAGATAACCAGCTACGTGGTGGTTGTGTGGAGTGAGCCAGGTTAAATTCTTATGGTCGCCAACAACAAATAGATTTTTTCTGAGTGTGATCAATTTTTTAGTACCCTGAAATATGATATTTTCTATGGAGCCAACTTCTTCAATTTTTTTATTCTTTTCCCAATTGATAACAGGACGGTGCATCCACCGGTTATCATAACTTTTCCTGGGATCATTCAAATAGCTGTAATCATTGGTATATCCGAGCTCATCACCATAAAAAATAATTGGAATACCGCCCAGAAAGAATGAATGCGCCTGCATCATCAATATTTTTCGGATGGATAAATCAATTTCGTAAGAATTGTTTTCCTCCAACGCTTTTTCCAGTCCGCATAAAGATGCGAGCGACCCACTTATTCTCGCATCACCAGTTTTGGGATTGGAAGAGAAAAGAGCACCTTTCGCCGGACTGTTCCAAATAGCACCAGAATAGTAATCTTTCAAAAATTTTCTGTGTTCAAAAGGATTTCTTCCTGCATGTTCAATCATGTAATCGTCATAGCCTAATCCGATATCATCATGGCATCTTGTATAGTTGATCCAAGTGGTGCCATAAGGTTTCTGAAGTATCTCGTGTTGGGCAGCCAACATGACACGTGTATCGCCCGATGCAAGCATGTCCCATTGAAGTGCCATATGGGTTGCATTGTACGCGACATCACATTCTTTCGCGGTGAATGATCCGGTACCAAAATATTTCATGATATCTTTTGGTGCAACAATGGCTTCACCCAATAATGCCATGCCAGGTGCTGTTACCAGCACACAATGTTTTATCAAACGCAGTAGGGTATGAGCCTGAGGAAGATTTTGGCAGGTTGTTCCAGTTTCTTTCCAAATGAATGCAGGGGCATCAATTCTTAAAATATCTACGCCAAGATTTGCATAGAAAAGAATGTTGTCCATCATTTCACGAAATACAGTCGGGTTTCTATAATTGAGATCCCACTGATAACGGTGGAAGACCGTCATTACCCATTTTTTACATGCTTCGTCATAAGTGAAATTTCCTGGCGCTGATTCCGGAAATATATCAGGCATTTTTTCATCAAACTGATTCGGAATCCATCTGTCATCATACATATAATAATAGTCCTGATAATTTTTATCTCCCGCTTTGGCTTTTTTTGCCCATTCATGGTGATATGAAGTGTGATTGAGGACAATATCAATCATCAGATACATATCTTTTTTTTGCATTTCTTTTCTGAGGTGTATGAGGTCTTCCAGGTTCCCAAAGCGTTCATCGATTTTCCTGAAATTAGTAACTGCGTATCCACCATCGCTTTCGCCCTCCGGACTTTCAAACAGCGGCATGAGGTGTAAAAAATTCACACCAAGATTTTCAAAATAGCTAAGTTTTTGAGAAAGATGTTGAAGGTTTCCACAAAATCGATCTACATATAAACTCATTCCTGCAATCTCATTGCTGAGAAACCAAATTCCTTTTTCAATTTTATTTTCATCTTTGTCTCTCAAGTCCTTCGCTCTGCATAGATGTGCATCAATGAGTGTATTGATCAGCGCTTCATATTGTAGATCCGCAACAGGGTTGTGACCATAAATTTCTCTATAGAGATGATCTATGGTATCAATATTCGACATGAGTCTTGTATAAAAGGCATTGTCTTTGCCCATCATGTCGATTTTTTTCTTCGCAATAATCTTGTTCACGTATTCGTGCAATTGCTTGTTGAAAGTCATTAAGGTTGGATTTAGGAATTGAATATATCGTTGCTCAAATGTTTGAATGCCTCCATGGCACCCATGTATTCACATGTTCTTGCTCCTGCTTTATTTGCATTTGAGAAAATATTGATCCATGAATGAATATCGAGCGTATTTATTTCTTGTACAGAGTACTTGCTGAGTTGATATAGTACTGCCCCCACAAAAGCGTCGCCTGCACCTGTAGTATCTATTGGATGGATGGGGATACTGGGGATCATTGAAGTTGCTCCATTCATTCCGATCAATGTTCCTTCTTTACCAAGTGTGATGGCAAAAATTGCTTTGCTCAATCTTGCGAAATTTGCAGCAGCATCTTGTAAATTTGACTGACCGGTAATTAGAAACGCCTCTTCATCACTCACCTTGAAAAAATTACATTGCTGTATAAATGAAGTTGATCTTTTTATAAACTCTTCTTTTTTATCACCAAACAGCAGTTCACGGTAATTGGGATCAAAACTTATAAAATGATGGTGATATTTTGCTTGCTCAAGCATGTATTCATAGGTTGATTGCAAGGGCCCAGGTAAAAATGCTGTTGCAGAACCAAAATGAGAAATTGCATAGGATGTCATATCAACATGTGCGACATCTTCTCTGGTCAGCAATCCATCCGCACCTCTGTTGAAATAAAAATCTCTTTCTCCATTTTCCATCAATGACACAAAGGCAAATGTTGTAAAATGCAGAGGATCTATTGTTATGTTATCTGTTGAAATTCCAAATGATTTCAATACTTCTACAATATGAGTTCCAAATGGGTCTTTCCCTACTTTCGTAACGATATCAACGTTTCCTCCCAATGCAGCAATGGCTGCTGCAACGTTGGTAGGTGCACCACCAGCTTTCTTCAAAAAATGATCTCCATCCGACAAAGAACTTCCTTTGTCTGTACATATCATATCAATCAATGCTTCACCGATGCAGAGTATCTTATTCATATATTAATGTGCTGTAGATAATTGAATCTTGTCTGAAATATTGCTGTTTTCCTTTATTCTTAATGTTGCGAGTCCGGCTATAATTAGCAGTACCCCTGCAAAGCCAATAGCTGATCCTGCATCATTGTTTAGAATATTTTTTGAAATGAAACCAAATGACAGTGTTTGAAAAATCATTGGAACCACAATCATCATATTGATGATTCCCATATATACACCATATCTTTCTTTTGGGATTTCGTTTACTACCAATAAATATGGAACGCCCATCATACTTGCCCATGCAATACCAAATCCTATCATTGGTAAGAACAATAAAAATTTATTTTCTATGTGCGGGAAGAAGAGCAAACCTATACCTGCCATAAGTAGACAGATAAAATGAACTTTTTTGGGCCCATATTTTTTTGCCATTCCAACAAGTGCAAATGCTGAAACAAACGTTATAATATTATACCAACCATTTACCAGTCCGGTCCATCCCACTGCTTCTTCAAACAAAACTTTGTTTTCGGAAGGGGATGTCTTCCACACAGAATGTGCAATACTCTTTGCAGCATTCTGCCAGTAACAAAAAAGAGCATACCACTGAAAGAGATACACGAGTGCCAGCTTCCACATCACTGATGGCATTTGTAGGATTGCATCAATAATTTCAATGTTTTGTGCGAATATGATTCTCAACCAGGAATGTTCTTCTGTTTTTTTCAAAATATTTTTCAGCAAGCCTTTTGAAAAAATTGCAGGTATCAATAGTATCACAACCAATGTGTATGCTATTATGGTTGTAATAATGGACAGAAAAAATTGTAAAACAGGATGTGGCATTCCTGCTGTTTTTTTTCGCAGTGTTTTCAGCTCTTCATCTGTTGGTGGAATCTCCGGTGTGGTATAGATGCTCCATGATACTGAACCGATGGAACAAATGGTTCCAAGAAAAAATGATGCGTACACCCAAACAGGTAATGAACCTGCAGTGCCGGTAATATATTTCTGGAAAATGAACAATGAAATGTTCGCTAGTGTGATTCCCAATCCTGTGAAAAAACTTTGTGATAGAAATCCTGTTCCATATTGTTCATTCGGAAGTTTGTCTGCGATAAACGCGCGATAGGGTTCCATTGCAGTATTGTTTGCAGCATCCAGTATCCACAACAATCCTGCTGCCATCCACAGTGAGCTACTGAAAGGATATATAAAGAGACATAGGCTGCATAGAAGTGCTCCAATAAAAAAGAATGGCTTTCTTCTTCCAAACTTGGGGTGCCATGTACTGTCGCTCAATGCTCCAATGATGGGCTGAATGAGCAGTCCAGTCATGGGGCCGGCAAGATTTAAAATAGGTATTTGATCCGGCTGTGCTCCCAACATATCATAAATTGGATTCACAGCACTTTGTTGCAAACCAAAGCTGTATTGAATGCCGAAGAAACCAACATTCATGTTGATGATTTGCATGAAAGACAAGCGTGCTTTATTCATGGCTTAATCGTTGTGTGATCTGAAGCAGATCAAGACTAACTTACGAAATAAGCCGTATGCGTGTTCTTTTATGATAAGAAAAATCTTCCTAGTTCACTGATCAATAGATTGCAAACGTTTGAAAACGGTTCAATCAATTATTTTTATAGAGTTGATTGAAGACCAATTTAAATGTACCGTGTGTTTGAGCCCTGAAAGTGATTTCTGGTCCGTATGCAATCAGTTTGCCTTTCCCAACTTGTGCATCAAAACCTGCGATACCATTTTTTAAATAGGATTGTCCCCATGCCCAACCGCTTCTTAAAGTTTTATCAGAGGCGAACCATGCAATGGGTTTTATGATCCCTTTGCTTTGTGCTTCCGGACTGATGTTGAACACTGGACTATCATCGAAATACACATCAGCAGTTGATTTCATGCCCCAGGTATTTGGACCAGAAGGGTCGATGGTTACTTGCATAACACTTCCGGGGATATAAAACTTTTCATTGGGAAGATTTTTCTGAACTCCATTTACAGTTTCAACCAATGCATTTGTTACAGGAAGTTTCAGGTGATATGCAAGGTTGGTGCTTGTGCCAATTGTTAATACGGTTCCACCATCTTCCATGAATTTTTTCAATGCAGGGATGGAAGTTTCACTACTGAGATTTCCAATGGTCTTCTTGAATTCTTCTGGAGTTTCCTCTGGTTTTGGACCAATGGGTTTTCTTGCATCTGCATTCAAAGGCGGCATAGCTCCTTCAACAAATAAGATTACATCATACTTGCTTTTCAAATCTCCTTTATCAATGTCCTGTGCATATATAACATTGTAATTGAAATTGAATTGTTCAAAAATCCATCTCATCCATCCCGATGGCATAGATCCACCATAGGTGTCCCAAAGTGCAATACGTGCAGGTTGAATAGCTGTTAATGAAATAGGTTTTTTATTGATGCTCTTCACGTCTGCTCCTGAGATTGAAGCCATTTCTTTTATGATTGCCGTTGAAGCAGTGGAAATTGGTACATAGAAAGAGCCTTTTGAAAAAGATGCAACCTCTTCAGATGTTCTAAATACTTTGATATCTTTTTTCAATAATGAATTGACCAATGAAAATGAATGATTGTTTGCGCCATTGATCAAGTATCCGCCTTTTTCTTTACCAATGTCAAGTTTTCCTTTTAATGGTTGTACTTCACCTATTTTCAGTTTTGTGAATGTTGCTGGAATATCATCTGTAACCCTGTCAAATTCAACACCCATCTGGTAAGCAAGTGTCCAGCCTGCAGCATCGTATGGTGGAACAGGAGGGCCGCCGGGATATTGGAAATCATTTGGATGGTCTTGTGGCTCAAATAAATCAATGATATGTGGACGAAATGCTTGATCGCATTTTACAATGTATGAACCAGCAGGGTATGTTTTTCCATTGATATTAAAACTCGTTGAGGCATGTTGAATCTCTATACCTGCACGGATCAATGCATTTACAAATCTTGTAGCTGTGGCAAAATCTGGTTGCGCAGAAGATAAAACATATGCACGTGCATCTCTGAAGTTTGCATTTTTAAAAACCGTGTCGAAATATTTGTTTGATATGCTTGCAATATTTCTTCCCCATCCTTCAGGAGTTGCATTGTCTTCTTTTGGTTTAGCAGGTTGATCTTTTTTAAAATAGTCTTGTATCAATGCAGTTTTACTTGGATAGAGTGTCCAGTTATCCTTGCTTCCCCTCGCAATAGAATTTTTTCCCATTCTATATATATTATACAAGAGTTCATCTCTGTGGCGTGCAGCATACATCAATACTCCATAGTTGAGTGATACAGAATAATCGATAGAATTTTTGAAGTACCATTTTCTTGGAGTAATGGGATAGGGATTGGCACTGCTTGGGATCAGGCGGTTGGGAACAACAGGAATTTCAGAAGGAGTTGGACTACCAATGATTTCTGTGAGCAGTCCAATCATGTTATGGAAATAAGTGGTTGTTCTTAATCCACCATTGTACCATGTGGAGTAAGGAGAGCCAGCGCGTTCTGTATATCCCGGTTTATCTTCCTGAATAAGACGATTAATCATTGCAGCACCTACTGCATCAAGACTGGTCATTACAAGAGGGTCAAAAACATAGTTAAATGGATCACGAAAGGGAGGCCCTGCAACCACTGCACCGGGAGGACCCGTTTGGTGATGGTTATACATGATTTGTGGCAACCATTCTATAAATAATTGTCTGGCCATATTCTGGGTCTCCTTCAAATTCATCATATAGAAATCACGGTTGTTGTCATGACCAGCATATTTTTCATAGAGTCTAGGTAAGAAGGAAGTTGTTCTTTTGCTGCTATCGCTGTTGCGCATATACCAATTTGAAACCAGTTCCTGTCCATCTGGATTTGCATGAACGATCAATACGATAAGATTATTGAGGATATTTTTTGTTTCATCATCGTTTCTGCTGCAGAGTTGATAAGCGATTTCAATTAATTGGTGTGCTCCTACTACTTCAGTGGCATGAAGACCTCCATCGATCCAAACAACTGCTTTGCCGGTGGATGCTAATTTTTTAGCCTCATCGTCTGTCAGATTTTCTGCTCTGGCCAGTTTTTGAGAAATCTCTTTGTAGGTGGAAAGCATTTTGTGGTTTTCCGGGGAAGTAACAATCATCATGAATTGATCTCGCCCTTCTTCAGTTTTTCCTATTGAGCTCATGGATGCCCTGTCTGAGGCAGCATCCAATTTTTTGAAATAGGATTCAGTTTGTGTGTAATTGGCCAGTTGGTAGTTGTCTCCAATATTGAAACCGAAGTGTTCTTTTGGACTGATAACATGTTGACCTAAAACTGTGAGAGAAAGGAAGAAAAAGAAGGTAAAATTCAACAGCTTTGACATAATTGATCTTTTGAAATGATTGGTCCTAAGGTAGTTATTGTCTATTGATTAGCGAGAAAGAAATGGGATGACAAAACCAATGTTTAGCCTTCGAAATGCTGAAAACGATTTCGGAAATTCTGGTTTTTAGCGGTTACAAATAGGTAAAATTTCATAATTTGTAAGTGGATAGTTAAAAAAACAAAACTAAAACTTGCCATGAGAAAAAAAACCATGCAAACGTATGTCTGCACTGTCATAGTGTGTCTGCTATCACTGGGAGCAGTTCAGGCTTATGCAAATGAAACTTCTCTTTCAAAAAGCCCAAAACACTTTGAAAGACCCCCTGCTGATGTTGTTGGTACTGTAACGGATGTAAGAAATACACCCCTTGCAGGTGCAACCGTAACCATCAAGGGAACCAAAAATTCTACCGTTACTGACCAGAACGGAAAATTCAGTCTAAAAGGATTGGCGAACAATGCAGTACTTCAAATCAGTTTCAGTGGTTATATTACTGAAGAGGTAACTGTTACTGGTACCAGTGTTAATGTAACCATGCGCGAGCAGATCAATCAGCTCACGGATGTTGTGGTTGTGGGATATGGTACCCAGCGTAAAAAAGATCTGACTGGAGCTGTTGTTCAAGTAAAGGCAGCACAATTGGAAAACGAAAATCCTCGCTCTGTTCAGGATATGTTGCGTGGTAATGCACCTGGTTTGGACGTGAGTTTCAATGCCTCTGCAAAAGGAGGTGGTAACCTTCAAGTGCGCGGTAGAGCATCACTTACAGCCTCTACATCTCCGTTGATTGTTGTTGATGGAGTAATTTATCCTGGTGAGTTGTCTGATATCAATCCGAATGACATTGCAACCATCGACGTGTTAAAAGATGCCAGCTCTGCTGCAGTATTCGGAGCACGTTCAGCAAACGGTGTTGTATTGATTACTACCAAAAAAGGAAAAGGCGGGAAACCAGTAATAACTGCAAATTCCAACTATACATTTAATAGAATTGCCAGATGGCCTGGATTGCTTTCTCCTGAAGAGTTTTTGAGTTGGAGACAGGATGTGCGTTTCAGCATGAGAGGATATGATTCTACTTCAAAGCCTGGCATGAAATATTATGAGCAAGATCCAAGAAAACTTCCTGCAGGTTTCACTGTTGATCAGTGGCTTGCGTTGGGAGGCAATCCTGCTGGTTCTGATGCCATTGCAGTATGGCTTCAACGTTTGGGTGGTGGAACTGGAACCCAGCCGGTATCAATTGAAAGTTATAAAAACAACACTCCGATTGACTGGGAAGGGTTGATTCTCAATAAAGATGGAAGACAGCAAGATCATACTGTAAGTGTTTCAGGAAGATCCGGTGCTACAAATTATTATACTTCTTTTGGTTATTATGAAAACCAGGGATTGGCTCAAGGCGAACAATTCAAAACCTTGCGTGCAAGATTAAATCTGGAATCTGAAGTAACCAAATTCCTCACCATTGGTATGAACATGCAGTTTGCCAGCAGAGATGAAGGACAAACTCCAGTAAGTATCAGTGATATGTTGGGTACTTCACCTTTTGGTAATTTATATCAGGCAGATGGACGTTTGCGTGCAAGTGCAAATGATGACGTGGGTAACAATACCAACCCATTGATGACACCTTATTATGTAAAGCGCCTCATCAAATTCAACAACTTGTTTGGTTCTGTTTATGCAAAAGGCAAACTTCCACTTGGATTTTCATACCAGGTGAACTTTACCCCTAGGTTTGAATGGTACCAAAACTATGAGCATATTTCATCTAAGCGTCCATTGCTTGAAAGCCGCGGAGGTATTACAACTAGAAGAGACGATAGAACCTATCAATGGCAGTTGGATAATTTGTTGATGTGGAACAAGAAATTTGGTAAGCATGCAATTGATATAACCGGACTTGCGAATGCTGAGCAATTCTATTTCTATTCCACCACTATGAATGCCGAACTATATTCTCCAAATGACAACCTTGGATGGAGCGGTATACAATCAGCAAGTATTAAGAATTTCACTGCAAATGATCAATATCAAACAGGAGATGCATTGATGGCGCGTTTGAATTATACGTACAATGACAAATACTTGCTTACATTAACTACCCGCCGTGATGGTTACTCTGCATTTGGTCAGGGCAATCCTCGCGCCAACTTCCCTTCTGCGGCATTGGGTTGGGTAATGTCTGATGAGAAGTTTTTGAAAGATGTTTCTTTTATTGAGTATTTAAAAATGAGGCTTTCATATGGTGAGAACGGTAACAGAGAGATTGGTAGATATGCAGCATTGTCTCAATTGTCAGCCGGTACTTATTTATATACATCACCTTCTGGAGCCAATGTACCTATTGGAGCTGTTTCAACTGCAAATATGTCGAACCCTAATTTGAAATGGGAAAGACAAGCATCAGTAAACGTTGGTTTTGACTATAGCCTCAAGAATGGTAAAATCAATGGTGCGGTTGATTACTACATCAGAAAGACAAGTGACTTGTTGGTAAACCGTGCGCTTCCCAACGTGACTGGTTTTGCAAGTGTTGTAACCAATCTTGGTAAAGTTGACAACTCCGGATTTGAAGTAAGCATCAACACTGAGAATGTAAAAACAAGCAATTTTGTTTGGAGAACAAGCTTGGCTTTATGGAGCAATAAAAATAAAATCATCAGTCTTTATGGAAAGGTGCCAGTAACTGATGCCAGTGGAAATGTTACTTATCAGGAGTTGGATGATCGTGCAAACGGTTGGTTCATCGGTAAGAATATCAATACCATTTGGGATTTTAATATTCTTGGTGTGTGGAGAGTGGATGAATTGGCCAAAGCACAATCTTATGGGTTTCAGCCAGGTGATTTCAAGATTCAAGATGTAAATAATGATGGCAAGTTTACTGTAGACGATAGAGTTTTTGTTGGTCAAACTACACCTAAAGTAAATCTTAACTTTAGAAGTGAATTCACCATTTACAAAAACTGGGATTTCTCCTTCCAACTGTATGGTCGTTTCGGCCAAATGACACAGTTTAATGAGGCTGCAAACGTAGATCGCTTCTACGATCGTTCACAGTTTTACAAAAGACCATATTGGACTCCATACAATCAAATCAATGACTATGCAAGGATGATGTCTTCGCTTGGATCAGGAATTGGATTAAATATTTGGAGAAAATCTTCTTTTGTAAGGGTGAACAATGTCAGTCTTGCTTATACAGTGCCCAAAGCGAAATTGGATAAGTTGAAATTTTCTGGCTTGAAGTTTTACTTCAACATTCAAAACGCCCTTGTTGTTACACCATGGGAGTTCTTCGATCCTGAGAATAAATCCTTTACTCCATCATATGGAACATTTGGAATTAATCTAACACTTTAAACATTGACTGAACAATTCAAATCATTAGATATGAAGTACATTAACAATAAATACATGAAATTCATCGCCACATTTGCTGTGGTGTTGTTGGTGAGTCAGTCTTGTCAAAAAGACTGGTTAAAACCCAAAGCGTTGTCTTTTTATTCACCAGAGAATACATTGATCGATGAGGCAGGTTTCAATGCTGCCCTTGCTGCCATTGCAAAAAACGTTCGAGATGAGTGGTATGGCGATGGTGCACCAATCATCAGTGAGAATATATTTTCTGAAGGTGCTGTAGAAGGTACAACAGATAAGTTTGGACCTGCTGTAAACATGAATCTGCTGATCACGCCTGATGCGCAGTTAAATAACGTAGACTTCAACCGTGTTGGATGGTATTGGGAGAGATGGTATTTGATCATTCGTTTGGCAAATACAGTTACTTCCAGAATACCCGACGTTAAAACTATCCCTGATGCAACTAAAAATATCATCTTGGGTCGTGCGTATTTCTTCAGAGCGTATGCTTATTATCGTCTTGTTAATGAATTTGGCGATGTTCCTGCAACCTTCAAGGAATTGACTGAAGCAAAATTGGATTTTCAATCTGTGAAGCGTGATGTTATTTTACAGCGATTGAAATCTGATTTGGATTTTGCCATGCAGTATGTTCCCTGGGTTGCCAACAAAGGCGAAGTGAACAGAGGTGCAGTTGGGCATCTATTGGCAAAAGTTAATCTTTCACTTGGAAATTTTGATGATGCAATTACAGCCGCAAGTGCTGTTATCAACAATGGTACTTATAAGTTGATGACCTCACGTTTTGGAGCGGATGCATCTGTAGCATCAAAGAATGTCATTTGGGATTTACATAGAAGAGCCAATAAATATATCGCTGCAAATACAGAGGTGTTGTTTTCAGTGATTGACCGTTATGGAGATCCATCTGCAACATCAACTGGATTAACCAGCATGCGTCAGGCATTGCCTTTCTCTTCTTCAGGTATCATTCTTACTCCTGATGGTCTGGTAGGTATGACGAATGCTCAGGTTGAGATCGATCATATGAAAAATTATGGTCGTGGTATCGGACGTTGTCGTGCTACTCCTTATTCAACAAGATATATTTGGGATGATCCCAAAGATTTGCGACATGATACAACATCCGGAAACTGGATGGAAATGGAAATGTTGACTTATAATAATTCAGGAAACTTGAAAGGAAAGTCTCCTTATTATGGAGCAAGACTTCAATTAAGAAAAGCAGACGGAACCTTGTTGGTGAGTGGTGGCGATACCATCAGAACTTGGTTCGCTTGGCCTCACTATAAATTGTATGTCGAAGATGAAATTCGTTATCCATGGCAAGGTGGTAACTCTGACTGGTATGCTTTCCGTTTAGCAGAAACTTATCTGTTGCGTGCTGAAGCGTATTGGTGGAAAGGCGATGCTGCCAATGCTGCTGCGGATGTGAATTCAGTGAGAACCCGTGCTAAATGTAGCCCATATACAGCTGCACAAGTTGATATCGGTACCATTTTAGATGAGCGTCAAAGAGAACTCTATTATGAGGAACCAAGAAAGACTGAGTTGACCAGGATTGCATTCATCTTTGCAAAAACCGGTAAATCATACAACGGAAAGACATACAGTCTCTCAAACTTCTCTTCTGCTAACTTCTGGTATGACAGGGTAATGGCTAAAAATGATTTCTATCAGAGAAACATCAAAAATGTGCGTGGAGATGCTTACACCATCAGCCCATACCACGTTTTGTGGCCAATTCCTCGTCCTGCTATCTTAGCAAACAGCTTGGCAGTGATGAACCAAAACATAGGATACTCTGGTGCTGAGAAAAACGTAGCACCGCTAGATAAAATTCCAGATTAGTTTTTTTTCTCATAAGCAGTGCGCCCCGTTCCTTTTGGTACGGGGCTTTTTTTTGAAATTATCCAAGTATGATTTTTCATACGTAAATTGCTATACTCAATCAAAGGATATGAATAAAATACAAAAAGTTGCGGCACTGTTTATTGTGGTAACAGTTTGCTTTGCGTTTTCACAAGTAAAATTTTCAGTGAATGCGCGTTTGGCAGATCAAGACCCAAAGAAAATTTATACTGAAAAATGTGCTTCATGTCATGGTGAGCGCGTGGATGCATTTGTTGACCGTGTTTGGAAACATGGTAATTCCAAAGACGATCTCATCAAAAGCATTACCTATGGCTATGAAGATTTTGGTATGCCAATTTGGGGAGGCATTCTCACCAAGAAAGAAATTGAAGGCATGGCCAATCTGATTACAGAGAGTTTGAAAACTGTTCAACAGTATGATTTTGCAAAAGCAAAACCAGCATTTAACGGTCCTGCGATTTTCAAATCAAATGGGATGACGGTAACATTGGATACGGTTGTAACCGGATTAAACAGTCCATGGGGCTTTGAACAACTCCCCGATGGAACATATCTGATCACAGACAGAAGCGGGGTATTGTACCATGTTGATAAAAACAAAAATAAGACTGCCATTACCGGCACTCCTGCTGTATTGGCTGAAGGACAAGGAGGCTTATTGGACATCACCCTTCATCCAAAGTTTGATCAAAACGGTTGGATATATATTTCATATTCCAAAATCAAGGAAGAGGGAGGAAAGAAATTGGGAACTACTGCGGTTGTAAGAGGAAGAATCAAGGATGGTCAGTTTGTTGACCAGCTAGAAGTATTTGAAGGATTGCCTTATGCATCAACCAGACACCATTATGGTTCAAGATTGGTATTTGATAAAAAAGGATACCTCTTTATTTCTATGGGAGAGCGCGGACAAGAAAAAGTATTTCCACAAGACATCTCTACTTCTCCAGGAAAGATTCATCGTATCAATGATGATGGAACAATTCCTGCAGATAATCCTTTTGCGAAAGATGCAACTGCCAAAGCAACTATTTATACTTATGGCAACCGCAATCCACAAGGATTGACGATGGATCCAGTAAGTGGATTGATTTGGGAAACTGAACATGGTCCTCGTGGTGGCGATGAGTTGAACCTGATTAAACCAGGCGTCAACTATGGATGGCCAGTGATTTCATATGGCATCAATTATGATGGAAAACCAATCACCCCCATTAGTAAAAAAGAGGGGATGGAACAGCCGGTTAATTATTGGATTCCTTCTATCGCGCCAAGTGGATTGACTTTTGTGAGTGGCAGTAAATATTCAGCTTGGAAAGGAAATTTGTTAGTAGGTTCTCTTCGATTCAATTATGTGAATCGTGTGATCATGCAAAACAATAAAGTAGTTGGACAGGAAAAAATATTGATGAATATTGGGCGTACCAGAAATGTTGAGATGGGACGAGATGGCTATATCTATGTTGGCATTGAAAATCCTGGAACAGTGTTCAGGGTAAGACCGATGTAATCAACTTTAATTTTACATCATAAAAAAAGGCTCTCAACTGAGAGCCTTTTTTGCGTATTCAACACATTTAGCAACTTCTTTGACGGCATCTGAGTCTGCCGGAACCTCATATTCTAATTCTATGGTTGCTGGGAATTTGTATTTCTTTTTCTTCATCAATTGAAGTACTTCAACGATGGGGGTATCACCAGTTCCCCAAACTAAATTCTTCTGACCATGTTCTTTGGTAGTACGATCTTTTAAGTGGATGCTTGTAATTCTATCGTGTTTGGCTTCAATCAATGCAAGCAATGATTCTTTTGTATTGTTTCCACCAGCTGCAATATAGTGACCGCAATCGAGGTTCAAAGAGTTATACTTTGATTGAGACAGTGCAACATCCCATGCGCTATCTGTTGCCTGAAGGTGTGCATGATATCCAACATATACTTTATGTTTTGCACCAAAATCACCGAGGCGTTTTGATTGCTCTGGTTTGGTGGGTAGCTCAACAGTTACGGATGTTGCACCCAATGCTTTTGCAGCTTTCATTGCATATTCAATTTCACCGTCTGTATTGTTTTCACCCAATGCATTTGGTTTGTATGCATATATGGTGATACCTGCATCATTGAATTTTTTTCTAAGTTCAACGAACTTATCCATCGATACAGTTTCTCTCCATTCGCGTCCTTTTTGCATTCTCTCCGCCATTGCCTTGCGTTGTTCGTCACTTATCTGTGGACGTTGGCCAGGTGCCGCACCTGGAGGCGGGGCCATCATACGCATTGGCATTGTATTAGCCGCAGGTGAACCAGCAAATGCTTCTGCAGTATCACCTAACATTTCCAAAGCAGTGATTCCGGATTGTTTGCAGTATTCAATTACCCTATCTGCATCCGTCGGCAGGCTTCTGAACGAATATGTAATGCTGCCTATCTGAACTCCACCAAATTTTGAACCCGTATTGGCCAAAGCCAGTAGATCTTTGGCAAAAAATACACCAGTTCCCAAAAGAGCAGATTGTGAAAGAAATGCTCTTCTTGATTTTGCATTTTGATTTGTCATGACAATCGTTTTATTATTAGATGATTATTGTTTCAAAGCTTTGCGCAGAACATCCACACTTTTTCTGACTCCTGTTTTTGGATCTTCATTTCCTTCAAATTCAATGGAAATATATCCCTGGTAGTTGACGTCTTTTAATATTTTGAAGATTCGGTTGTAATCCAATTCTAACGAATACCATACCCCACCACCATAATATGTTTTTGCCTGAACGAAACTTGTTTTTGGAGCAATTTTCTTCAATTTATCATATGGATTTTCTAAAAAATTACCGGTATCCATCAGCAACCCCAACCAAGGAGAATTTACAGTATCGTGAATTCTCAGCATTCCTTCTGGCGTAGAACCGAGTCCCCAGTGGTTTTCCAATGCAAGCAAAATTCCACATTCTTCCGCCTTGGATAGACACTGATTGATTCCATCTACGCACCATTTGTAACCGTCATCTTCTGTATATCCAGGGATGATAGGTTCGATGCCACGATTTTTCATCAGATCATCAAAAGATTTTGTCGTATTCCATCTTCCTGTATTAAGGCGCATACATGGGATGCCCATTTTATAGGCGAGTTCAATACAATGTTTTGTATGTTCTATATTTTTTTTAAGCTCTTCTTTATCGGGTGTTACAAACCCTTGGTGAATGGAAAGACATGTCATGGCAATTCCATTTACAAATGCATGCTTCTTCAATTTTTGTAAATACGCGTTATCCTCGCTTTCCATCTGTCTGTGTAGTACATCGATTCCATCCAATCCCATGGATGCTGCTTCGTCAATTACTTTTTCTATTGGGAATTTATCCCCTTTGAAATGCCAATAGGAGTAACTTGATACGCTTAATTTAATTCTTGATTCAGTTGAGGGTGCTGCAGTATTAAATGAAAGACTAGGAATGGCTGCGGCAAGGGCCCCCAGTGAAGTGGTTTCAAAAAAAGTCCGGCGATGCATTTCGTTGAATTTTGATGTATGCTGAATATACACCAAAACCCATGTTTACCAAAACTTTTTACCAGACAATCTGGCTGCTTCCAGTTTTGCACTGCATACTTGGTATTCTAACTGCAGCTGGTTCAACAATGTTCTTTGCAAGTTTGTATTTGCAGATGTGGTTTCAAGATGTGTTCCAGTTCCATTTTTTAATTTACTCATTGCCAGTCTATTGGCAGTTTTAGCAACTTCAATCTGACTATTGCTTCTGCTCAATCTTTCTTTGGCAGACTTTAATTCTTCCATGGATTGACTGAGGTCTTTTTCTAAGGTCTTCTTCATGCTCTCCATTAAAAGCGATTGTTGGTCTACCAATTTTTCCTGAAGTTTTACTTGTTGTTTTATTTTTCCTCCATTGTAAATTGGCATGCTGAATGAAAGTCCACCTAGATAATTAAACCGCATTTCACTGATATTGGGGATGTATCCATTTCTTGTTCCCATGCTTGCTCTTAAGCCTACGACTGGTCTGTATTTCATTGATACGATTGATACATCCTGTTTTGCCTGGTCAACCTTGTCTTGTGCCAGTGTTAATTCAGGATTGCTCAGTTCCATTTTATTGATTTCAATATTTAAAGCACCAAGATCAAATGAGCTTCCAGTGATTGATTTAACCCCTGTTGCATATTCCATTAAAATTTCTTGTTTTCGCAACATGGTTTTTAATTCAGTTTTTCTGTTCTCTTCTGCATCAATACTAGATTGAATGCTTAGCAAGTCGATTTCAAGTGCTGTGCCATTTTTTAATTGACTTTCAATGATATGTTTGTTTTCTGCCAGTGTATTTAAAATTGTATCCTGAATTTCAATTGCTTTTTTAATATAGATAGAATAGTAATAAATGTTTGCAACTTGATATGCCAATTGATGCTGTACCAATTCTTTGTTGTGTTTTGCAAATGTTAATTCATTGTTTGACTGTTGTAGTGCTGCCTTCAATCTTCCAAAATCTAAAAATGTATACGTTCCGTTTAATGCAGCATTGAAATTGTTTACCGGTGCAAATTGAAATGTATTTCCATTGATGGGAAGTTCGATTTTAGGTTTTACATACGCATAAGATGCATCTGCTGTAAAGTCTGGTTGTTTATTCAGCTCAGTCAGTTTTATTTTTTCTTGCGCAACTAAAATCGTGTTGTCAACTTCCGCCATCTTTGGGAAATGGTTAAAAGATGCGTTCACTAAATTTTTTAATTCATCAGTTTTGTTGGTTTGTGCATTTAGCAGCTGTATCAACGAGATCAACCATACAAATACAATACTTACTTTCTTTTTCATTTTACTAAAATTGATTTTAATGTGCATCTGCTGCGGCTTTCATCATTTCTTTGGAATCCTGTTCGTTTTTCTTTTTGACCCTTAGAAATACCACAAACGGAATGACACATATAAAAAATATTCCAACCAATCTGAATGTATCCAGGTATGATAGGAAATATGCTTGTCTGTCAACTGTTGCATTGATGATGGTCAATGCTTTTTGTCCTGCGGTTGCAAAATCACCTGTTCTTTGTCCGATGCTCCCCGTAAGTTGCTGTACCCTCTCGGTTACAATGGGATTTGAGGGATTTAAATTGCTTACTAAATTCATTCTATGTAAGGCATACCTTCCAGCAACATAATTATTCGCAATGGCTATTCCAAATGCACCTCCGAGTTGTCGGATCATATTGTTGAGGGATATTCCTGCAGCATATTCCTGAGGTTTCAATCCGATGACTGCCTGATTGATCAAGGGTAGCTGCGACATGGAAATACCAAATGCACGGATAAGCAATGGGAAAAAGAATGCTGCTATTCCAACATCTGGGCTCACTCCTGCGCTTAAAAATGCGTATACACTGAATAAAGAAAAGCCGACAATCACAAAAGGCAGTGGGGTGACTCCTTTGCTCATCATCTTTCCAATCACGGGCATCATCACTACTCCGGCAAGCGTTGGAGCCAACAAACTCAATCCTGTTTCATATGCAGTGAGTCCAAGTACTCTTTGTGCCAACACGGGGTATACAAAAACTGAGGTAAATAAACCAAAGCCAGCAACAAAAGTGAATACAGTGGTAACGGCCAAATTGCGATTTCCCAATACGCGCAAATTCACCGCTGGCTGATCAATATTCAATTCGTAAATGATGAAGCTTGTCAGTCCAATACCCGCAATTACTGCACAGGTCCGAATCGTTTCGCTGTTGAACCAATCTTCCGACTCACCTCTTTCAAGCACATATTGTAAACAACTGATACCCGCCATGAGCAAGACGATCCCTATGTAGTCAATCTTGATTTCTTTTTTTCTTTTTCCCTCATTGGGTTTTTGCTCAATAAATGTGATGGATAATAAAGTTGCAATGATACCAATTGGAATATTGATCATAAAGATCAACGGCCAATTAAAATGTTCAATGATATATCCGCCAACAGTTGGACCAAGTGTTGGGCCTAACACAATGCCCATACCAAATAATCCGGATGCCATGGGCCTTTCGTGAGGTTCAAATGCATCAAACATGATGGCTTGTGAAGTTGATAACAAGGCACCTCCGCCAACACCTTGAATAAATCTCCATAGAATTAATTCTATCAGTGTGGTTGATTGACCACACATATAAGATGCCAAGGTGAAAATAATCATCGAGGCAACATAATAGTTTTTTCTTCCAAAGTATTCACCTAAAAATCCGGTAAGCGGAATGATGATCACATTTGCGATGGCATAAGAAGTGATCACCCAGCTCACATCCTCGATATTTACACCAAGACTACCTGACATGTCTGTCAAGGCAACATTGACAATAGAGGTATCTATCAGTTCCATGATGGCAGCTGATACTACTGTTATTACAATGATGGCTCTTGCGAAACCTTTTGGTGTTGACATTGTCTTACTTTTCTGCTACGATGTATACACTCATACCTGCTTTGAGTAGATCGTGGTATTGATCAACATTGTCTATAGCAATCTTGATAGGAATTCGTTGTGTTACTTTCACAAAGTTTCCGCTAGAATTGTCTGGTGGAAGAATAGCAAATTTTGCGCCGGTTGCTTCACTCAAACTGAGGATGGTTCCAGTAACTTTTTTGCTGGGATATGCATCGATTCTAACTTCCACTTTCTTGCCAGGTGTTAGGGTTTCAATTTGATTCTCTTTGAAATTTGCAACTATCCAATAAGTGGTATCGTTCACAATGGAGAACAGCGGCGATCCAGCTTGTACGTACTGTCCGTCTGAAATACTTTTTCTTCCAATCTTTCCGGTGGTTGGAGCAAAAATTTTGGTGTATCCAATTTTAAGTTGCAGTTGTTGTAATCTCGCCTCTCTGATTTTTACCGCCTCCTCTGCTTTTTGAACATTTGCCTTCAGCATATCAATGCGAGAAAGCGCTGCCTTGTATTCTGTTTTGCTGTTGGTTAAAAGCTGAGTACTGGTTTCTAAATTGAATTTACTGTCTTCAGCAATTTTTCTGGTTACTGCGCCATCTGCCAATAATTTTTGATCTCTTTCACTGTCATCTGCAGCTTTTTTTCTTCTTACTTCATTGAGGGTGATATTGCCTTTAGCAACTTCCACTGTAGAAACTGCATTTTGAAGAGTAGCTTTTGCATTGACAACATCTGATTTTGCCTGTGCAATATCCGCTTCAGCTTCTAACAATTGTGATTGCAATTCAGCATCATCAAGCTCAACCAAGAGTTGTCCTTGTTTTACTGAATCATAATCTTTTACATGTACAGTTTTCACATATCCTGCAATGCGCGGCAATACCGGTACAATGCTGGTTTCAATTTGTGCGTTGTCTGTTGTTTCGTGGGTCAATGAAAAATAAATTTTCTTGAAGCCGAAATATCCTCCAACCAGTAGAACCAATACCAGGATGATTGCTTTTTTGGGGAAACCTTTTTCTGAAGATGCCATTTGAGTGAGTTGAATGATGAACGTATGAGTAGATAGTTAGATGCGTTTTCCGCTTAGAAATTGCAAATTTACAGTTTAAACATTGAGTGAACATCATTTCTTTGTTATTTTGTCACTATGCAGGATTTGAGTTGGTTATCTCGTACACAATTATTGATTGGAGAGGAAAAACTACAACATTTAACTCATCAACATGTGATGGTAGTTGGATTGGGTGGGGTAGGATCCTATGCTGCTGAATTTATAGCCAGATCGGGTATTGGCAGAATGACGATTATTGATGGAGATGTGGTTGATCCAACCAATCGAAACCGTCAGTTGCCTGCTTTGGCCACCAATCATGGAGAGTCCAAAGCACTTATCATGGCAGACAGATTGAAATCCATCAATCCTGAATTGGATCTTTCTGTTGTTAGGTCATTTGTAAATCCTGAGATGGTTGAAGAACAATTAAAAAACCAGCCGGATTATGTAATTGATGCAATAGACAGCATTACTCCAAAAATTACATTTTTAAAACTTGCTTATGCTGCAAGAATTAAGGTAGTGAGCAGTATGGGAGCGGGGGCAAAATTAGATCCTACGCAGCTTCAGGTTGTAGACATTTCAAAAACCTATAACTGTCCCTTTGCGCAACAGATAAGAAAGAATTTAAAAACTGCTGGAATTTACAAAGGGATCAAAGTTGTTTTTTCTCCAGAAAAACCGATCAAAGAGAGTTTAATGTTGACCGATGGGAAGAATTTCAAGAAATCAGCGTATGGTACGATTTCTTACTTGCCCGCAGTATTTGGGGCAGTCGCAGCTTCTGTGGTGATCAGGGATTTGATCAATGAGATCAAGTGTTAGGGGAATTAACCCTGTGCATAATTTGTGTATCTCAGCCAGTGATTTCTTTAGTAGATTGTATCATCTTTAAATATGGAACAGAAATCTCTTTTCCGAAAGATGCATTCTAGCGTTGAAGTTGATTTCATCGCGTATCTCAAAGAGTATATCTCGAATTTTCCCGATACAGAAATAATGATTGGATGCGATTCTCAAAATTATGCTGAGAGTACTATTTATGCAATTGTCATAGCCATGTATCGTCCTGGGAAAGGGGCACACGTCTTGTATAGAAGATGGAAGGCTCCAAAAGAATTGGTTCGTGCAACACGTTTGCTGACAGAAGTGTGGAATGCTATTGAAACTGCTGAGTTGATGGGAGCAAATGGATTACCCAAACCAGTATGGATTGATATCGATTTGAATCCGGATCCTAAATACAAATCCAATGAAGTTTTTCGTCAGGCAGTAGGTATGGTGGAAGGAATGGGATATAAAGTTCGGTACAAAACAATGGATCCCATGATGACCTATGCTGCAGATTATCTGATCAAAGTCTGATCAGATCTCATGTTTGATATCGAACTCGTATACTTCTTTTGAAAAAGCTGCATCCATCATTTTTCTATCAAACGCCTTTTCCTGGTTGGCAAGAAATACGGTTGCAACACCATTGCCGATGAAGTTGGTGATGGCCCTGGCTTCCGACATGAATCTATCAACTCCCAATAACAACGCCAATCCTTCAACTGGAATTACTTTGATGGCAGTTAATGTTGAAGCCAATACTATAAAGCCACTTCCAGTTACACCTGCTGCACCTTTTGAAGTGATCATCAGTATACCTACAATGGTTAGTATTTCAGTGGTGGTTAAGTGAACATTAAAAACCTGTGAAAGAAAAATGACTGCCATCGATAAATAAATGGTAGTGCCATCCAGGTTGAATGAATATCCTGCAGGAACAACCAATCCAACAACTGGTTTGGCGCAACCCATTTTTTCGAGTTTCTCCATCAATGAAGGCAATGCTGCTTCAGATGAAGATGTTCCCAAAACAATCAACAATTCTTCTTTGATATAATTCAGAAATTTTATGATGCTTATTTTATAATAACTTAGTATCATTCCCAGTACAACAAAAACAAATACACCCATCGTGATATAAACCGTGAGCATCAACTTACCCAATGGAATCAGGGTTGCGATGCCGTACTTTCCAATGGTGAAAGCCATTCCACCAAAAGCACCGATGGGAGCAAAGAGCATTACAACGTGCAAGGCTTTGAATATATACTTTGAAATAAATTTCAGAGAATTGATGATGGTTTCAGCTTTTTTTATTTTACTCAACACAATCCCAAACAGAATTGAAATCAGTAAAACTTGGATGGTTGCATTGTCTTTAAAAAATTTTAACCATGAAAACTTTCGTGCACCTTCAGTGAATTTGCTGATGTCACCATTTTCAATATTGCTGGTATTTACTCCAATTCCAGGTTGTATATAGTGTGCAACTATAATACCAATGATCAATGCAAGTGTTGTAACAATTTCGAAATAGAGGATTGCTTTCCCGCCCACCCTGCCCACTTTTTTTAAATCATTCATTCCGCTAATACCAAGAGAAATCGTAAGAAATATAATAGGGTTGATGAACAGCTTTACAATTTCAATAAAGTATTTTCCCAATGGCTGCATGGCAATGGCCGTGGTTGGATTGAAATGTCCTAACAATGCTCCGCTAACAATTGCCAGAATTACCCAGGTGGTGAGGTTGGTGAAAATTTTCTTCATGATGTTTCTACCGATAATTGGTATCTACAAAATAAGAAATTAATCTCGGAGTGAGCAGTTTATTGATTGATATGCTGTTGTATCTCTTTATTTTTTATACGTCAATCCCTCATCATACCAGAACAATCCATATTGTTTTCCTTTCATATAACCAGGAACATCCGAAAGTTGTTTTTGTGCCTGCTCTTCTGAAATAGGAGTAGTGAAAGGCATCTTACCTGTTGGATTGAATTTGCCTGTAACAATGTCCAGCAGTGCTTCTGGCTTGGTTCCAAAAGTTGCAATCACTGCTTTGATATTTCCTTTTGATTGCTCATTGTAGATTTCATCGATCACCCAAGGATTGGTATAATTGACTGCCAATATCGTTGGTTTTTTGGCAGTCAGTTGATTGATATAATTTATATCAACTCCATTTTTTGAAAGTGATAGAAACAGCGGAGATCCATTAGCTTCAAAAAGTGATTTTGATCCTGGAGTGATCCATACAAGAATAATATCAGCTTCCTCAGGAGAAGTTACAAGTTGAACATTGTTTGAAATTTTTAACCCATCAATAATGGTGCTTGCAGATTTTTCTCCTCTGTTCTGAAAGTATGATTCGAAGTATACTTTTGTTTTAGTTGTAATTGGAAGAAAATTATTTTCATTGCGAAGCAATACAATAGATTTTCTCATGGCAAGATCTGCTTTCTCTTGAAGGGCACTGCTTCCAACAATCTTTGAAGCATAATCAACATCTACATAAGGATTTTCAAATAGTCCTAATTCAAATTTTTCCATCAATAGCCTGTATACAGAGTTGTCAACGAGTTTGATGTCGACCATTCCTGATGTTACTGTTTCTAACAGTTTTGTTGGATCTGCTGTTCCTGAATAAAGATTTACACCAGCTTCTAGCGTTCTTTTGTAACGTTCTTGAATTGTCAGTGTCTCTGCACCCCATGGCATCATTTCAATCGGTCCGGTGTCAGAGTTGATGATTCCCTGAAATCCCAGGCTATCTCTCAACAATCCTGTGATAATTGGTTTATTATATGCGTATGCAATTTTTTCATACTTCGTATCCAATGGAACTGAATAATATGGCATGATTGCTGAAGTGCCGGCTTTGATGGCGGCTTTGAATGGGATTAAATTATTTTGAAACATCTTTCCAGGGAAGTGTTCAAATTTCCCCCAATCAAAATGCGGATCTTGTCCTCCAACTCCTGCACCTCCACCTGGAAAATGTTTTGTTGTCAATGCAACAGAAGTAGATGAAAGTTTTGTTCCTTGGAATCCAATAACAATTTCATGCATCATCTTGGCTACCCACTCTGCATTTTCACCAAACGTTCCTTCTACTCTTTGCCAGCGCGGTTCCGTAGAAAGATCAGCCATGTACATGTATCCTTTTCTCAATCCAACTGCTGCCCATTCTAATCTTGCCGTTTCTGCAAAGGTTCTGATGAGTTTCAAATCACGCGTGGCAGATAATCCTAGTTCTCCAGGCCATGTAGAAAATGTTGTAGCTCCAACGCTGAGTCCGATCGATGCATCTTTTGTGATATGGTTTCTTGGGTTAGAAGCAATAATTGCGGGGATGCCCAATCCATCTTTTTCACAAAGCGCTTGTAAATTGTTTGCCCATTCTGCCATCATTCTCGCAGATACATTTGCTCTTAATATAAAATGTCTGAGATGAAATTGAGTTACACCTTTGGTAGTTCCAGCTGACATCATCATTGGAACTGGCAATGGTTTTCGCGTAAACATGTTCATACTTTGCACTGCATCATCTTCATTGAATCCACTTTCAATGGGGGCTTTTGATTTTGGTCCTTCAAATGACCAGTCATTCTGCATTCTTGTAGTACTGATCAACATGAATCCAACTTTTTCTTCAACAGACATTTTTGAGAGCAAATCTTTTGCTCTTTCATTGTATGGGAGTCTCCAATCTTCATAAGCATCTAGCTTTCCATTTTTATTCAAATCCTTGAATTGAAGGGAACCAATCTTTAAGATTTGTGCAGATCGGAATCCGAGTGTAGGTTGCGAGATTTTTTTTGGTTGTGCAAAAATCACATTTGCAACGATCAAGAATGTCAGAGAAAGGCTGATGTTAAACGTTTTCATGCATGCTGATTGAGATTATAAAAGTATTTTAATTGCAACTTTAGAAGTTTGTTAAATGCTAAAACGATTTCGGGTTTAGATGAGTATCTTTATTGGTGTATGGTTCAAATAAAACTCGTCAGTTCGGATGATGAAATTCTGCAAATCAAGGAGTTGCAGACCCAAAATTTACGTAAATATATCAGTGATGAAGAAGCCGCATCAGAGGGGTTTTTAACAGCTTCCTATACGATTGAGTATTTAAAAGTGATGAATGCTTCCTTTCCATCTGTCATTGCAAAAGACGGTGATACGGTTGTTGGATATGCCATGATAACCACTCATGCAGTGAGAGAAGGACATGATTTGATCAAAGACTTGTTTAATAACATTGATAGGTGTACTTATAGTGGAACATTATTAAAAAATGCCAAATATGTGGTAGTTGGACAGTTGTGCGTAGGAAAAAATTACAGGGGTCAAAATCTTGTAAAAAGGATGTATGATTTTTTTGCAGATGCCGTCAAAGTTCAATATGATTTTATGGTGACGGATGTTGATTGTGATAATCAGCGTTCTCTCAAAGCCCATGCCAAAGCCGGTTTTGAAGTGATTGATTCTCTTGTATATGGCGGGAAGAAATGGGATATAGTTATCAGACCAACTAAATAAAAAATTTTAAAAGCAAACTTTTTCAGAAAATAACGTCAAATACTTATCTTAAATCATAAAATTATCAATTGAACATTTTTCAGCTAAGCTGTTCATTAAAAAGTAACGTATGAAAAAAAATAAAAATTTAATCAGTTTAATTGTAGCCGGAGCATTTTTTATTCTTGCAATTTCTGGGATCTTGATGTGGCTAAAACAGAAATCGCATGAAATTGAAATGACCCATACCATATTTGGTCTTTTATTTCTCTCGATCGCAGTATTCCATATTGTAAACAACTGGGGTTCTCTCAAAGCGTATTCGAAAGACAAAACAACCGGTTCCATCAAAAAAGAATTACTGTACTCAGCTGTTCTTGTGTTGGCAATTCTTGTGCTAGCATATACTGAAGTATTAGAACCGGTTGCTGAATTTGGAAGACGTTTTGCGAAGCCTCAAGGTCCGAAGACTTCCAGTGCAATTAATTTTAAGGAATCAACTACATTGGATTCAACCAATGGACAGGCTGTAACACTTATCCTTCAGAAAACGGAGGATGCAATGAATGGTAAGCTTTCTGTTGAGATAGCAGATACGACAGGAAAGGTTCTTGAAACCCTTTATAAAACTGAAGGTGAGCAAAGGGGCCCTGCATCAAACCTTATTCTGAATTCAAAAATTTCTACTGCCGCACCATTTAAATTGATCGTTACATCAACCGTTGCACAATTGACTGAAGAAGAAGAGGAAGAAGCTCGCGAGGGTAAAAAAATCGAACCCAAAAATGTGAAAACATTTTCCCAAGAAGTACTTGTTAGCAGCTTAACACCAGGTCTTCAGAATATTGTGAAAGGAGAGAACTCTCCATTGAAGAGAGGTATCCTTGAAGTGAAATAAGCATAGATCAATTCCCCTATTTTATTGGTAAATTTGCAGCCTCAACATCATTGCATGAAGGAGAGGCTGCAATTACTTTCTAAAGAACTCGAAGGCAAGCTTTATTTGGATGATACAATCAGAACATTGTATGCAACCGATGCGTCAGCCTATCGTGAAATGCCTCTTGCAGTAGCAATTCCCTCCAGTATTGATGATCTAAAAAAGCTAATTGTTTTTGCAAATAAAGAGAAAACATCACTCATTCCTAGAACAGCCGGCACATCATTGGCCGGACAAGTAGTTGGCAATGGAATTGTCGTGGATGTATCGAAGCATTTTACACAGATTCTCGAACTGAACAATGAAGAGAAGTGGGTGAGGGTTCAGCCCGGAGTGATTCGTGACGAACTCAATTTATTTCTAAAACCCCATGGATTATTTTTTGGTCCTGAAACATCAACTGCCAATCGTGCAATGATTGGTGGGATGGTGGGTAATAATTCTTGTGGGTCTAATTCTGTTGTTTACAGAAGTACCCGCGAACACTTGTTGGAAGTGAAAACAATACTTAGCGATGGATCTGAGGCAACATTTAATGCGTTGACATTGGATGAATTTCACGAGAAATGTGAATTGAATAATTTCGAGGGGTCTATATATAAATTAGTTCGATCGCTTTTAAGTAATTATGAAAATCAAGAGGAAATAAAAAGAGAGTTTCCTAAACCAACTGTTGAAAGACGCAACACTGGATATGCGGTTGATTTACTTGTGGAGATGGCACCATTCAAAGCAGGTGGACAAGATTTCAATTTTTGTTCTTTGATTGCAGGTTCTGAAGGAACATTGGCGTTCATAACAGAGGTCAAATTAAATGTTGTTGATCTTCCCCCCAAAGAAACAGGATTGCTCTGTGTTCATTTTAATACCATAGATGAATCGCTTCGTGCCAATCTAATTGGATTGAAATACAAACCAAGCGCAAGTGAATTGATTGATCATTATATATTGGATTGCACCAAAGAAAATATTGAGCAAAGAAAAAACAGGTTTTTTGTTGAGGGAGATCCAGGCGCCATACTTGTGATAGAATTTTGCAGAGAGACCCGCGAAGAAATCATTGCAATTACCAATCAGGTGGAAGCAGAAATGAGAGCAGCTGGATTGGGATACCATTTTCCAGTTTTATTCGGTGCAGACAGTAAGAAGATATGGGCATTGAGAAAAGCAGGGTTGGGCTTGCTGAGCAATCTTCCTGGAGATGAAAAAGCAGTACCAGTCATTGAAGATACTGCAGTAGATGTGGAAGATCTGCCAGCATACATAGCTGAATTCAATGAAATTTTGAAAAAGCATGGGTTGTACTCCGTACATTATGCACATGCCGGTTCAGGTGAATTGCATCTTCGTCCTATCATTAATTTAAAAACTGAGGAAGGGAATAAACTATTCAGAATCATTGCTGAAGAAGTTGCAATATTGGTAAAAAAATACAAAGGTTCCTTAAGCGGCGAACACGGTGATGGAAGATTGCGCGGTGAATTTATCCGACAAATGGTGGGAGATAAAAACTATCAACTGCTGAAAGAGATAAAAAATATCTGGGATCCTCAGCATATTTTCAATCCCAATAAAATTGTGGATACACCTTCCATGAATTCCATGTTAAGGTATGTGCCAGGGCATTTTACTCCTGAATTCAAAACCATATTCCGTTTTCATCAGCAAAATATTCTTCAGCACGCAGAACAGTGTAATGGATCTGGTGATTGCAGAAAAACCCATTTGTCGGGCGGAACAATGTGTCCGTCTTATATGGCAACACGAGATGAAAAAGATACTACCAGAGCGCGTGCGAATATTTTAAGAGAATACCTTACGAATTCAAACAAAGAAAATCGATTTGATCATCAGGAAATCTATGATGTAATGAGTCTTTGTTTGAGTTGCAAGGCCTGTAAAAGTGAATGTCCATCGAATGTTGATATGGCAAAACTTAAAGCGGAATTCCTACAACATTTTTATGATGCCAATGGAGTCCCGCTCAGATCAAGATTAATTGCAAATTTTACAAAAGTTTCAAAGGCAGCTTCATTCATACCTTCTATTTATAATGTAGTTGTGAAAAATAAATTCACTTCTACACTCATAAAAAAATTATCTGGATTCGCAGTAGACCGATCCATGCCATTGATTTCCAAGCAAACGATGAAATCTTGGTACAAAAAAAATAAAAATGCACTGTTGACCAAGAGTGATAAAGAGTTGTATCTATTTTGTGATGAGTTTACCAATTACAATGATGCAGAAATTGGTATCAAGGCCATCAAATTACTTACTCAGCTTGGGTATGCAGTTAAAATGATTGAACATGAGGAAAGCGGACGTGCCTGGCTTTCAAAGGGACTTGTCCGAAAGGCAAAGCTGATTGCCAATAAGAATATTGAATTGTTTTCTAAAATAATAACTCATAAAACTCCATTGATTGGATTGGAGCCTTCAGCAATATTGACTTTCAGGGATGAATATCCTGATTTAGCGACTGATGAAAATCTGGCAGCTGCAAAAACACTTTCTGAGAATGCCTATTTTATAGATGAATTCATTGCGCATGAAATCGATCGAGGATATATAAAGCGAGAAAGTTTTACAAAACTTGAAAGATCAATTTTATTGCATGGGCACTGTCAGCAGAAAGCAGTTGGTTCAGTAGCTGATTCTATTAAAGTGCTGTCTTTACCAGAAAACTATACTGTTTCAAATATACCATCAGGTTGTTGTGGAATGGCAGGATCTTTTGGGTATGAAAAGGAGCATTATGATGTATCCATGAAAATTGGGGAACTGGTTTTATTTCCAACGGTTAGAAAAAATCAATCGTCTTGTACAATTGCAGCACCAGGAACAAGCTGCAGGCATCAAATCAAAGACGGAACCGGCGTGAGAGCAATGCATACGATTGAAGTTTTGTATGATGCATTGATTTGAGCTATTTCAAAGTCTTTACTATTCTTTTTATATCACTTACTTCTATAATAGCACTGCTGTATTTATTTAATGTTACTTCGATCATCGCAATGGCAACTTCTTGTAACGTGCTCACAAAAGCAGGAAATAATATATTCATCAACGGATACATTGCATCCATTATTTTGAATCCCCATTTTACATTCTTCTGACCTTGGGTTGACTTCATCATTCCTGGTCTGAAATTGTACACAGCTTTGAAGGGTAATTTTAAAAGATCATTTTCTGTTTTTCCTTTCACTCTTGCCCACATGAGTTTTCCTTTTTCGCTTCTATCAGTTCCAGATCCTGAAACATAGATAAATGTCATGGAAGAATTTATGGACGAAAGTGTTTTTGCAACATTCATTGTAACATCATAGGTGATATGCCTGTATGCATCTTCTTTTAATCCTACTGAACTAATCCCTGCGCAAAAGAAACATGCATCGTATCCTTTAAGAGCATCATGAATATTCTCCAACTGCATAAAATCTTTTAAAATGATTTCTTTGAGTTTTGGATGTTCTAGATCAAAATGTTTCCTGTTTAGAATGAGAACCTCAGAAACATTTTCATTTTGTAGGCATTCCAGTAATACTCCCTCTCCAACCATACCGGTGGCCCCTGTAATGATTACTTTCATGTTAATCAATTGCTTTGTTTAAAAAATGAATAAGTGGTTGGATCGCTTCAAAATGTTTGATAACGGTTGATGTTAAATTTTTATTCAGTACATCTTCGTTGTCCAGTGCAACCAATGCTGTAAAACTTTTGAGCTTGATGAATTCAATGGCAGGATTTTTCTCATCATAATCTCTTGGAGGTCTGCTTAATTTTGCTTCATCAGAGAGTCCTTCATAATATTTTTTAAATGATTTATGTTGAAGGATTGATTTGAGTTCATCAAAATTATAGTCAATTTCCATTCTGATTTTTTTCAACGCAGATGATTCAGGCATCCAAAAACCACCCCCTAAAAAACTATTTCCAGGTTCTAGGTGAAAATAATATCCTGCACATTCAACTTTTTTGCCTCCTTTGCTGAAACTCGCTCCAAAGTTGGTTTTATAGGGTTCCTTGTTTGCAGAAAATCGAACATCTCTGTTGACGCGAAATACACAATTTTTCGGTTCTAAATTTACCAGCGTGGGGTCAATTGATTTCAGTTTAACCAAGATTTCATCAACTTGATTGATAAATTCTTTTTTGGCATTTTCGTAGGTATTTCGATTTGCATCAAACCATTCTTTGTTGTTGTTTTTTTTGAGCCCCTTTAAAAATTTTATGGTGGATGCAGTAATCATCTCTGTTTATTTAGCCTGTTTATAAACAACACCTTCCTTCATTACGAATAAAACATTTCTAATCGCAGAAATATTTTTACTTGGATCACCAGCAACTACAACTACATCAGAAATAAATCCAGGTTTTAAAAATCCCAACCTGTCGTCCAAATGAAAGGCCCTGGAGTTTATGCTGGTAGCAGCTTTCAACACATCAAAGGGTTGCATGCCGTATTCCACCATCAATTCCATTTCAAGAACATTCTCTCCATGCGGATACACACCTACATCACCTCCCATGCCTATTGATACGCCAGAAGCAATGGCTTCTTTGAAACTTTTTCTTTTGTTCAACACATTTGCAGGTGGATCCATACTTCCTTTTTTCCATCCTCTGTATTGTGAAATCACATCAACTGCAGCAACAGTTGGAATATAAGTTACATTGTGCTCCTTCATGAGTTTTCCTAATTCAACATCAATAAAATCACCATGCTCAATGGTTTCGGCACCTGCTAGCACAGCTCTTCTGATTGCTTCTTTTGATTTTGCATGGCATACCATTACCCTGCCACTGCTTCTGGTTACTTCATTGATGAGCTTTAATTCATCCAATGTGAAGGATGGTCTGTCTTCTCCATTTACTCCCCACCTATAGTCTGCATATATCTTGATAAAATCTGCTCCTTTCCCAATCTGATCTCTTACTACTCTTATCAAATCATTTCCATCTGCTGGCTCAGCACCTAACATGATTTTTTGGTCATTGTCATATCCTTTGGGTCCATAAGATCCTGTTGATACAATCGCTCTTCCCGCAACCATCAATCTCGGTCCGATGATAATGCCTTCATTGATGGCTCGTTTGATGGCAACATCAGAATATCCTGCGCCCTCTGTTCCCAAATCTCTTGCAGTTGTGAAACCCGCAAGCAATGTATTCTTCGCATGTACTGTTGCACGCGCAGTTCTATATGAATCTGTTTCTTTCAATACTTGTGTGTCCCAGTCTGTTATATTATATGGATATAACAACAGATGTGAATGCCCTTCGATCAAACCAGGTGTAATGGTTGCATCACCGTAATTAATAATGGTTGCATCTTTTGGAATATTCAGCTGATCTTTTGGTCCAATACTTATAATTTTTGAACCTTCTGTAAGAACTGCCCATTTTGAATGCATTTCAGTTCCATCGAATAATCGATCTGCGGTAATAAGATATTTCGACTGTGCAAGGGTAATGGTAGATATAAAAATTAAATAACTGATTGTAAGCAAGTATTTCAATCTTTTCATATGCATGTTTTGTGAGATATAAAGGTATCTGCTTTTCATCAAATGACTCAAGCCGACGAAAGGCTATTTTGTCTACTACTATGATGATTTATTCATTACTTTTAGAAGTATAATCGTCTTGACATGAAGATGAAGTTTATGCTTTTGGGAATCTTGCTTGCTGTGCTGTTTTTCACAGGATGTGAAAAGGCGGAAACAGAAAACAATACCAATCCTACCATAACTTCATACGAACGGATTCAAAATCAAATTCTAACTGTTTCATGCGCCATTAGTGGTTGTCATTCAAGCCCTAATGATGCTACGTACGCTCAGCATGGGTTGGTGCTTGCAAATGGAGTCTCATTTGGGAATCTGGTTGGAAAATCTCCTAAAAATGCTGCAGCACTTGCAGACAAACTGCAGTTGATCAAGCCATTTGAAGCTGAGAGCAGTTTACTATACCATAAAATTGAATGTGCCGCAAACCATCATACAAGTAATTATGGAAATCAAATGCCTATGGGCGGATTGTTATTGACCAAAGGGCAAGTTGAGTTTATTAAACGATGGATCAATAACGGCGCAAAGTTATCAGATGTTTCAGTTGATACTAGTTTATTAAAAGACACAACCGTTTGTTTGCCAGATATTACGCCACTTCCCGCGCCTGCTGCCAATGAAGGATTTCAATTAACCATTGATCCATTTGATGTGCCTAAATATTTTGAGCGCGAAGTGTTTGTAAGAAAAAATACACCTAACACCCAAGATGTTTTTGTAAATAGATTGCAAATGCGAGGGAGATCAAATAGTCACCATTTTGTTGTCTATGGCTTCAGAAGTTCTGGTTCTTTGCTCTTGCCTAAAGTAAATGAGATGCGTGATTTGCGTTTCACAAATGGCGCACTCAATTTTACTACACTTTCTGAAATGCAGAATCATATATTCTTTGGTGGCGGAACAGATGTAAATACAGATGTTACCTTGCCTGATGGCGTTGCCCTGCAGTTTGCTCCTAATACTCCTTTGGACTTAAACGCCCATTATTTTAATAGATCAAGTTATGTTTTGAAAGGAGAGAACTATGTAAATTTTTATACGATTCCGGCATCATCTGTTAAGTACATTGCTAATACACTTGACCTTAACAACACAGATATTGCATTGGCACCAAATGAGCGGAAAACATTTATTAAAACTTTCAAATTTAATACCATTACACGTGTGGTGATGCTGACTTCTCATTTTCATAAGTTGGGTGAAAAGTTTGTAATCAAAATAGCTGGTGGCTCAAGAAATGGTGAAATTGTTTATACAAATACCGATTGGGAACATCCCGCTGTTATTTCTTTTAAAAATCCAATTGTTCTAAATCCTGGTGAAGGACTGACATCAGAAGTAACCTATAACAATACTTCCAGCAAGTCTATATCATTTGGACTTACCACTGAAGATGAAATGAACATCATTTTCGGGTACTATTATTAATGTTTCAAAATAAATAAAAGTGAATTTATTTTTTACTTGCATGAAAACTATTGTCTTCTTCCTTTTATTGTTTGTTCAATTGAATGCACAAGATTTTTCAGCATTGAAATTCAGATTTGTAGGTCCAGATGGAAACCGAACAATTTCGGTTGCTGGTGAAGCAGGAAATCCAATGGTCTCCTATGTTGGTGCTGCATCTGGCGGAATATTTAAAACGGAGGATGGTGGTGTAAACTGGAAGCCCATTTTTGATGAAATGGATAATTCAGCTATTGGTACATTGGCAGTATCTATGTCAGATCCCAAACAAGTTTGGGCAGGAACTGGTGAAACCTTTATCATTCGACCAGCTCATCCAAATGGAAATGGAATTTATAAGTCGATCGATGGAGGCAAGACATGGAAAAACATGGGACTGAAAGAGACAGTAAGAATTTCACGTGTACTAGTTCATCCTACAAATCCCAATGTTGTATATGTAGCTGCACTTGGGCATACAGGTGGACCGCAACAAGATCGTGGTGTTTTTAAAACCATTGATGGCGGAGTTACCTGGAAGAGAATTTTATTTGTCGATGAAAATACTGGGTGCAATGATCTCGTGTTGAATATTTCAAATCCGGATGAGATCTATGCTGCCATGTGGCAAGTGGAAATGAAAACCTGGAGTTTAAAAAGCGGTGGACCAGGAAGTGGATTTTATAAAACAGTTGACGGAGGTAAAACCTGGAAGAAAATGGAAAATGGTTTGCCAGGCGGACCCAATCATATCATTGGTAAAACTTCCATTGATATTGCACAAAGCAATCCTTCCACAGTGTACGCTCTTGTTGAAGACAAATCTCCAGCATTGTATAAATCTACCGATGGAGGAAGTTCATGGAAGATGATGTTTCAAAGTCATTCGCTTGCTCAAAGAGGACCTTATTATACAAGATTGCGTGTATCATCTCAAGATGAAAATAAATTATATACGATCAGTGTTACCATCATGGAATCTAAAGACGGTGGTAAAACCTTTAATGGTCATGGTAATTATAATCCAGGAGGAGACAACCATGACATTTGGTTCGATCCAAAAGATGCCAACAGAATCATGGTTGCACACGATGGATGCATGAACATGTCATTTAATGGTGGCAAAACTTGGAGAAATATCAATTTGCCCATTGCCCAGATGTATCATGTTGCGGTTGATAATGCTGTGCCATATAATATCATGGGTAATAGACAGGATGGAAGTTCTTATCATACAGCTGCAATCAGTATGCAAGGTTCTATTCCCATTGCTTCATGGCGTCAGGTAGGTGGATGCGAAAGTGGATTTGCACAACCCGATCCATTTGATAATTCTATTGTTTGGTCAGGATGCTATGATGGTGGATTAGATATTACTGATACGAAAACTGGATACAGTCATGATGTACGTGTATGGCCTGAAACTGCCTATGGATGGGCGCCCGCAGATGTCAAATTCAGGTGGCATTGGAATTTTCCCATGACTTTATCAGTTCATGAACGCGGAGCTGTTTATGTTGGAAGTCAGTTTGTTCATAAAACAACCAACAAAGGAATGAGCTGGAAAATCATCAGTCCTGATTTAACTACCAACGATAAATCTCATCAACAAAGTTCAGGTGGTATCAATGCAGATAATCTCATGACTTTTGATGGATCAACATTGTATGCTATTGCAGAATCTCCTTTGAAGAAAGGGTTGCTGTGGACAGGAAGCAATGATGGGTTGGTACAAATAACAAAGGATGATGGACTGCACTGGGAAAACATCACTCCAAAAAACATTGGGTTGCCAACGTGGGGAACGATCAGTAATATTGATGCATCCAGTTTTGATCCAAGCGTTGCTTATGTGAGTATTCATTTTCAACAACTCGGAGATTTTAAACCGTATATATTTAAAGTAAGTGATTACGGAAAAAAATGGGTCAATATCGGAGCAAATATCCCTTCATCCAATAACTCATTCGTTCATTTTGTTAAAGAAGACCCAGCACATAAAGGATTGTTGTTTGCAGGGACAGACAATGGATTATATGTTAGTCCTAATGACGGGAAACAATGGATTCACCTAAAAAATAATTTGCCTCCCGCTCCGGTTTATCATCTTGCCATACAAAAAAACTTTCGTGACCTGGCCATTGCAACATATGGAAGGGGGTTTTATATTTTAGACGACATCACTCCATTACGTGAATGGAGTAAAAATCTCCAACAGCTTTCAACCGGATTGTTTTCAATTCGAAATGCATACAGGTTTAATATGCAAAATGCTTATCACAGTGATGGAAGATCTTTTGTAACCGGCGCCAACCCGCCCTATGGTGCTTCCATCAATTATTATTTATCAGATACTGCAGCAGAGAAACCTACGATTTTTATTTTAACACCTGAAGGGGATAAAATTCAAACCATTACAGGAACAAACAACAAAGGCTTCAATAGAGTATGGTGGAACCTTGCACATGATGACATCAAACTGGCGACATTGAAAACAAAACCTCCAGGTAAATTGTTTGTGCCATTGGATTCTACAGGAAGCAGGTCTATTTATATTGTGGATTTGGATATTGGTCCTGGATTAGAACCACCAAGGGTAGTTCCTGGGGTATATACGGTTTTGCTCCAAGTTGGCAATCAGAATTTTAAGCAATCATTGACAGTGTTGAAAGACCCCAATGCAAATTCTTCTGTTGAAGACATTAAGGCACAATATCAATTTGGTAAAAAGCTTTACAAGCAAATAAAAGATTGTATGCTGTTTATTGAGGCAATGGAAGTTAAGAGGGCATCCTTACTGAAAGAAAATAGTCCGAGTGCAATTGAACTTGAAAAAAGAATTTTTGAATTAGAAGGAAAGTTGTTTGATGTATATCAAACAGGATCCAGGTGGGATGGATTTAGAAATCCGAGTCAGTTGCTTGAAAATTTCCTTGCTTTGGCAAAAGAGAGTCAGACATATGGTGCAGATTATCCCCCAACTTCACAGCAGTTAGAAGCATATGATATATTTTCTAAAAAATTTGAACAGATAAAAACTACTTTTCAAGTGCTCATCAAAAAATAAACCACTTAATCAAGCTATATGAAAAAATTACTCATTCTTTTATGCTCATTCTACTTTACAAGCATTGTCATAGCACAAAATAACTGGTCTCCAGATCAGTTATTAAAAATTAAAAATATCAGCAGTGCACAGGTTTCATCAGATGGCAAGCGAGTTGTATATGCATTGCGGGAAGCAGTGATGACAGATGATCGCAGCGAATATGTAAACCAAATCTGGATTTGCAATGCAGATGGAACAGGCCATCTTCAATTAACAAAGGGAGATAAGAACAATGCCAATCCAAAATGGAGTCCAGACAATCAGCAAATAGCATTTACATCTTCCCGTGATGGAAAGAGTAATTTATATGTTATGTCTGTTGCCGGTGGTGAAGCAGAAAAGATAACTGATGCAAAAGGCGGGGTAGGTGATTTTGATTGGGCAGACGACGGGCAGAAAATTGCGTTTTTGGCTATGGATGTTGCAACTGACAAAGAAGAAAAAGATAAAAAAGGTAAAAGTGATTGGTATTATATGGATAGCAATCCGAAACAAAACCGTTTGATGATTGTATGGATTCATCACAAAGATTCAACCGGAAAATATTTACAAAAGCTTATTACCAAAGAAAATGTTTCCATCAATTCATTTGATTGGAACAGCAATAGCAAGATGATTGCATACAGTTATGGTAAAACCACCAAGGCCAATGACATGAGCAATTGCGATTTATCGATTGTAGATATTACAAACGATGAGGTAAAATCGATTGCGAATACTACCGCTAATGAATCCAATCCAAAATTTAGTCCTGATGGAAAGCAATTGGCTTTTGTTGCATCCGAATTGAACAATGATTGGGCCGGACCAAAGCATGTTCAAATGTTGAACTTGGCTGATGGTAAATCATGGAGATTAAAATCTACTGCAAATGAAGAGGGGAATATTATTGGATGGACGCCTGATGGTAAACAAGTGCTGGTGATGGATTCAAAGAAAACATTGATGAGTATATATGCACTCAGTGCTGATGGAAAATCAATCGCTGATTGGACAGCATCAGAAACAAATTTTATTGGAGGCGCTACAGTTAACAATGGTAATATTTGTTTTACGCTTCAGGCTCCAAGTAAACTTCCTGAACTATATGTGACAAATGTTTCAGCGTATGCACCTAAAAAAATTACCAGCATCAATGAAGGGTATGCTAACAAGCCTTTGGCAAAGACTGAATTGATCAAATGGAAGAGTGCTGATGGAAAAGAAATGGAAGGCTTATTAACTTATCCATTGAACTATCAACCCGGGAAGAAAGTTCCATTGCTGTTGAACATTCATGGCGGTCCTTCAGGTGTTTTTAATCAAACCTGCATTGCAGGTAATCAAGGTGTTTACCCGTTGGCAAGTCTTTCTGAAATGGGTTTTGCTATACTTAGACCTAACCCAAGGGGTTCAACCGGTTATGGAACAACTTTCAGAGTATCTAACAAACAAGATTGGGGTGGAGGGGATTATAATGATGTGATGACAGGAGTTGATGCAGTGATCAAAATGGGTATCACAGAGGAGAGTATGTTAGGTGTGATGGGATGGAGTTATGGTGGATATTTAAGCAGTTGGATTGTTGGTCATACCAACAGATTCAAAGCAGCATCCATTGGAGCACCCGTTGTTGATCTAGCATTTCAGAATATGACAGATGATGTTGAAAGTTTGATGCCTGTGTATTTCAATGGCGATCCATGGAATAACTGGGAATTGTATTCAAAACATTCTCCATTAAGGTATATTCAAAATGTAAGCACGCCTGTTATGTTGCAGCATGGTGAAGCTGACTTCAGGGTTCCACTTGGAAATTCAGTGATGTTCTATAATGCATTGAGAAGAAGGGGGATCCCCGTTAAATTATTGGTTTTACCAAGGCAACCACATGGACCGTTTGAGCCTAAAATGGTGATGACTGCCATGAAAGCCAATATAGATTGGTTTAAAGATCACCTTCAAAAGTAAGATCCAACTTCAACAGATGCTGGTTGATGAATTTTAAATTTCGCATCCAATGAAACGTTAAAGGACATCCATCATCACTGCTTAATCTTTTACCTTTGCGCCATGTGGAAACATGGCGCATTGTCTTTTTTGCTATCATGTACTTTCATGATGTTCACTTTTGCTCAACGTGTGGTTAGATATGAACTTCATGTAAGAGATACCACTGTGCAATTCACGGGCAAATCGAAACGTGCCATTGCTGTAAATGGACAGATTCCAATGCCCACCATCAGTTTTACTCAAGGGGATACTGCAGAGATTGTTGTCTACAATGAAATGGACGAAGAAACATCACTGCATTGGCATGGATTGATATTACCCAATAAAGAGGATGGAGTACCCTATCTAACTCAAATGCCGATCGCCCCACACTCAGTTTATACCTATCGATTTCCTATTGTACAACATGGAACGCATTGGTATCATAGCCACACCGGTTTGCAAGAACAAATCGGAATGTACGGATCTATGATCCTCAATAAAAAAGACAATGATCCCAGTTTTAGAAAAGGAATAGATGATCTTCCAACACTTCCAGTTATTATCAGTGAATGGACAGATTACAATCCAAAAAATATTCATCGCATGTTGCACAATGCGACGGATTGGTTTGCAATCAGAAAGGGTTCAACACAGAGTTACGCTGAAGCCATCAAACATGGATATCTTGGAACGAAGATCGTGAACGAATGGAAGCGGATGTTGGCGATGGATGTTAGCGATGTTTATTATGATAAGTTTTTTATCAATGGTTCTACTTCCTCTGCATTTGGCAAATTCAAAGTAGGAGATAAAGTAAGATTGCGTATCTCCAATGCAGGCGCTTCTACTTATTTCTGGTTAAACTATGCCGGTGGAAAAATTACAGTAGTTGCAAACGACGGTAATGATGTTGTGCCAAGAGAAGTAGATCGCTTGTTGATTGCTGTATCTGAAACATATGATGTTGTTGTAACCATCCCTGAAAACAATAAAGCATTTGAATTTACTGCAACTTCAGAAGATAGAATTGGATTTGCATCTTTATACCTTGGTGATGGAGAAAAAGTATTGGCTAAAAAACTTCCTCGTCTTAATTACTTTGAAGGCATGAAGATGATGAACGAAATGATGAAGATGAATGGTAGGTTGGATGATATGGGCATGAACATGACCATGAACAAGATGGACATGAATGTCGTTATGTATCCAGAAATTTCTCCAACGGTAGAAAAGGGTATCCAGAAATACAGTGCTGGAACGAGATCGGGTATCAAAACACTTAATTATGCGATGTTAAGGGCACCTGAAAAAACAACTTTACCTGTTGATGCTCCGGTGAAAGAATTAAAGTTTGAATTGACCGGGAATATGAACCGATATGTGTGGAGCATGGATAACAAGGTGGTTTCAGAAACTGATAAAATACTTGTTAAGAAAGGCGAGAATGTTCGCATGATCATTTACAATGGATCAATGATGCGTCATCCTATGCATTTACATGGTCATGATTTCAGGGCATTGAACGGACAAGGAGAGTATGCTCCAATGAAAAATATTATTGATATCATGCCAATGGAAACCGATACATTGGAGTTCAATGCCAACAATGAAGGCGACTGGTATTTTCACTGTCATATTCTTTATCACATGATGAGTGGTATGGGCAGAGTATTCTCTTATCAAAATCAAACAACCAATCCATTGATTTCAAATCCTGCTTATGCAAAACGCAAGTTGTATGCAGATGACAGAATGTTTCACATCATGGGTGAAAATGATTTTGCAACCAATGGTAATGATGGAATGTTTATGGTGCAGAACACCAGATGGAGCATAGGAACTGAATGGAGGTTAGGTTATAATGACATGCATGGGTATGAAACTGAAACCCATGTTGGTAAATATATTGGAAGAATGCAGTGGTTCATGCCATTCATTGGATTTGATTGGAGACATCGTCATCCTGGTCCAGATAATTATATTGAAAGAAATATTTTCAAGCAATACAATACCAAAGACAATCGCATACAAATGAGCATGGGATTTAATTATGTATTGCCAATGCTTACAACATTTCAAGCTGAAATCTTTGGAACAGGATATGTTAGACTACAATTAATGAGAGAAGATATTCCATTATCAAAAAGACTACGCGGTTCTTTTATGATCAATTCTGACAAAGAGTACATGGCTGGTATGAGATATATTTTTACAAGAAATACTGCACTTGGTGTTCATTATGATAGTGATATGGGAGCTGGATTCGGTTTGGTACTCAGCTATTAGTAACTTTAGGTTTCAAATTATTTATGGAAATAGGAATTGACAGTTTTGCTGCCATGTTCAGCAGTAGGCCGATGCAACCATTAAGTGATCAAGATGCTGTTGAACAATTGCTTGCCCGTATGAAGTATGCGGATGAAGTTGGCATTGATGTATTTGGAATTGGAGAACATCATCGAAAAGGATTTCTGGATTCAGCACCGTTTGAGTTGCTTTCTGCTGCTGCAGCAATTACCAATAGAATGAGATTAACAACTGCTGTTACAGTATTAAGTGCAGCAGATCCTGTCAGAGTATTTCAGAGCTATGCAACTTTAGATCTTATTTCTAAGGGAAGAGCTGAAATGGTTGTTGGAAGGGGATCTTTTATTGATGCATATCCTTTGTTTGGATTGCAATTGGAAGACTATGATGAATTGTTCGTAGAGAAACTTGACTTGCTACTAAAAATCATGAAGGATGAACAAATAACCTGGAAAGGAAGATTCAGACCTGCATTACACCATCAATCCATATATCCCCGTCCTGTTCAACAACCGGCCCCAGTGTGGTTGGGTGTCGGAGGAACTCCTGAATCGTTTGTTCGGGCAGGATCATTGGGCTTGCCTTTGATGGTGGCCATCATTGGCGGTGAGACCCATCATTTCAAACCATTGGTAGATTTATACAGAGAAGCGGGTAAACGTGCAGGATATGCTGCAGAACAGTTGAAGGTTGGTATGCATTCTCTTGGGTATGTTGCAGAAACCAAGGAACAAGCGATGGAAGAATTTTATCCTGGGTATGCAGAGGCCATGAATAAAATTGGAAGAGAAAGAGGTTGGGCACCGATGACAAGAGGAAGGTTTGAGGCACAATTGGGACCTCGCGGTGCTTTATTAGTGGGTGATCCTCAGGAAGTTGCTGAAAAAATTATCAGGCATTCCAATGCGCTTGGAGGATTATCAAGACTTACTTTCCAAATGGATACTGCTGAACTGAATCATGAAAAATTATTAAAAGCCATTCATTTAATTGCAACCAAGGTTAAACCTTTGGTGAACATACCCGAGTAATTTTTTATCTTAGAGAAAATAGCTATTCATGATGAACTGTTATCAAATGAATTCAAGGAGAGGGTTTATCCGAAAAGCAGTTGGATTAACTGCACTTACTGTTGGATCTTCCATTCTTGCTACTGCTCATCCTATTGATGCTTTTGTGCCTGCGCCTATACCAAAGCAAAAATTAACGCTTGAAATAAATGGAAAACAAATGGATCTGATGGTTGACATTCGGTCTACTGTACTTGATTTACTTCGTGAGCAACTTGGCATGACTGGTACAAAGAAAGGATGTGCGATGGGTGACTGCGGTGCTTGCATGATTCATATCAATGGAAATCGCACCAATGCATGTTTGAGTTTGGCCGTTTACAATGAAGGAAATAAGATTACTACCATTGAGGGTCTGGCAAAAGGAGAAGAACTGCATCCAATGCAGGCTGCTTTTTTGAAACATGATTCTTTTCAGTGTGGCTATTGTACTTCAGGTCAAATCATGTCTGCTGTTGCATGTTTAAAAGAAGGCAAGGCCAAGAACCGAGAAGAAATTAAAGACTATATGAAAAGAAACATCTGCCGATGCGGATCATATCAAAATATAGTAGATGCAATTGAAGAAGTACAAAAATCAGGTGCAAAGATTTAAACTCAATCAACATGAATCAAACAATATTTTCAATAAATAATCCTGATGAGCGTGTAGATGGTTTGGAAAAAGTAACCGGAAAGGCTAAGTATACTGCAGAGCATCCATTGCCCAATATGGCCTATGGAGTATTCGTATGCAGCACCATTACAAAAGGTATAGTAAAAAATATTTCTACCGATAAAGCGATGGCAGCTCCAGGAGCAATTGATGTTTTGCATTTTGAAAACTGTCCTAAAGTGCCTGGCTATCAGCCTTCCGCCTTTCCCGATTTAAAAAATGTAAGTGAGTGGAGAGGACTGAAAGTTTTTGCTGATAACAAGGTAAGGTTCAATGGTCAGCCTATTGCATTGGCACTGGCTGAAACAATTGAAAGTGCAAATGAAGTCGCGAAGCTTGTTGAAGTATCCTATCAGGAAGAATCATTTGAAACTGATTTTGATAAGCTTAGAAAAGATCCGGCTAAACTAAAAACGGGTTCATCTTATACCAGAGGAAAATCTCAGGCATACAAAGAAGCACCGTTTTATGTTGAGGCAGAATATAATATTCCCATAGAAGTACATAATCCTATGGAAATGCATGCGACGATCGCATATTGGGAAAATGCTGATAGTTTGTTGTTGTATGATAAAACACAAGGACCCAAAAGCACACAGATGGCAGTTGCAAGATTATTTGGTCTAACAGATAAAAATGTACGTGTAATCGCAGAAAATGTAGGCGGTGCATATGGCAGTGCATTGAGAAGTTGGGCAAATGTTCCTGCAGCAGTCATTGCCGCAAAAAAAATTCAACGTCCCGTTAAAGTTGTATTGACAAGGCCTCAAATGTTTTCACTTGTTGGTTACAGACCTCAATCCTGGCAGAAGCTCGGAATTGGTGCAGATGCAAATGGAAACTTGATGGGCATCTCTCATTATGCAATCAGCAATACATCTCGTTATGAAGATTTTAGGGAAGGTATTGTGGATGCATCCAGATTTTTATACAAGTGTGATCATGTTGATACAGACTATAAATTATTACCACTCGATTTGAGTACTCCCACATGGATGAGAGGCCCGGGTGAGGCTACAGGATGTTTTGCATTAGAATGTACCTTGGATGATTTGGCGTATAAATTAAAAATGGATCCTATTGCATTCAGGGTGAAAAATTTTACTGAAATCCAACAGGAATCCAAACTCCCCTGGTCTGCAATCAATGTCAAAGACTGTTATGAAAAAGGTGCAGAATTGATTGGATGGAAAAACAGAAAGCAACAGCCTAAATCATTGAAGGATAAAGATTGGTATGTTGGATATGGAATGGGTGTAGGTGTATTTGGTGCAGGCAGAGGAACATCTACTGTAAGAGGTATATGGCATAAAGATGGAAGGGTGGTATTGGAAAGTGCAGTGAGTGATATGGGTGCTGGAACTGCAACCGCCATGGTAAAAGTTGCAGCAGCTGCCTTGTCATTACCAGAAGATAAAATCAAATTCATGATGGGTGATTCGGACCTTCCACCAGGTCCAACTCAGGGCGGATCAACAACCACATCTACATTGGGTTCTGGAGTTCATCTGGCATGCGAAGCATTAAAGGATTTGATGAAGGATATGGCCAAGGAACTTCATCCACCATTTAAAGAAACTTCTAAAGATGATTTGATTGTTGAGAACAGCCGTGTTTCACTCAAATCAAACAAGGAAGTTGCAATTGCTGTTGGAGATTTAATCAACAAGAAAAAAGTTGATTTTGTCGATGTGGTAAAAACATCACCCGGATTGAATCCGAGAGATATCCAAAAGGCAACAAATTCTTTTTCTGTTCATTTTGTGAAAGTATATGTTCATTCTAAAACAGGTGAAGTGCAGTTGAAGCATGTGGTTACAACAGGTGATGCAGGAAAAATTATCAGTCCGCAAACAGCCCGCAGTCAAATGCTTGGTGGAGCAGTAGGAGGAATTGGGATGGCATTGACCGAAGAAGTAAAGATTGATCATTCAACAGGTAAAATTCAAAACGCAACATTGGGGTCATATCAAGTGCCTAGACACAATATGATTCCTCATATCGATGTATGGTTTACTGATAAACCTGATCCTTATATCAATGCAATTGGTGCAAAGGGGTTGGGTGAAATTGCCATCATTGGATTTGCAGCTGCTGTAAGCAATGCAGTATTCAATGCAACTGGAAAGCGACTCAGAGATTTACCAATTACAAAAGAAAAAATTTTAGCAGCCAAGGCTTGATCAGCTGTGTGCTTTTAAAAATGCAATGGCTTTTTGATATGCATCTGCTGCAGCTTCAGCATTAAAACTGGGGTTGCTTGGATTGGCAAAACCATGTCCTGCTTCGTATCTGTGTGTTTCCAATTTTTTACCTGCTGACTGCATATTTTTTTCAAATTCATTTACAACAGCTGGTGAAGGTGATTGGTCTTTGTTTCCAAAGAAGCCGATGACATCGCATTGCAATGTTTTTAATTTATCAAGGTTGCTTTCTGGTCTTCCATAAAACATCACAGAACCCTTTGCTTTTGATTCCGCAAGAATTGCTGTCTGCAGGCTCCACATTCCTCCAAAGCACCATCCAACGCTATATATATTGGCATCTTTTCCTGTATATTCAATGGCACCTTTGATGATTGCAACCATTCTGGTCATATCTGCACCGCGCATAAGTTTCATGGCACTGTCTGGTGTTGCGGCAACTTTTCCATCGTACATGTCAACCGCCAATACATTCATGTTGCCTAGGTCTTTATAATATTTATCAGCTTCGTTTTTAATATTATCATTCAATCCCCACCATTCCTGAATGACGATGAGCCATTTGTTGGATTTCTTTTTTGATGGAATGAAATATGCATTGGCTTCTTTGTTATCAGAAACAGAAAAGCTTATCATTTTACCAAGTTGCTCTGCAGTTGATGCCTGCTTCGGTTTGATATGCAGGGATGCAAAAGCTGATTGAGATGCTTCCTGTTGATAGGCATTGAGTGTTTCCATGTTATAACACTCGATGATATCTTCTTTGGAGATTTTTTCTCTGATCGACATCTTATGGTTCCAACTAATCCAGGAAATGGCTATGAGCAGAACTGCAATAAGTGAAAAAACTTTTTTCATTGTATTATATTGAGTACTTTAAATATATAAAACAAAGTTCATTTTAATTGGTTCAATCATGCCTAATATAAACGGAAAAGCAAAAATCGATCACACGTATGATGCCATTGTCATAGGCTCTGGCATCAGTGGTGGATGGGCTGCCAAGGAACTTTGTGAACAGGGACTCAAAACACTCGTATTGGAAAGGGGAAGAATGGTTGAGCATATCAAAGATTATCCCACCATGACGATGCATCCATGGGAGTTCAAGCATCGAGGAAAAATGACCCAAACATTTTTAGAAGAAAATCCACTGATAACTACTGCAGCGGGTTTTGGTGAGGAGACACAGCATTTTTTTATAAAAGACAAAGACCATCCCTATGTTCAGGAAAAATCATTTGATTGGATCAGGGGTTATCAGGTTGGGGGTAAGTCGTTGATTTGGGGAAGGGCTTGTCCGCGGTGGAGTCAAAATGAATTTGAATCACCTGCCCGTGATGGTTATGGAATTGAATGGCCTATTCATTATGATGAAATCGCTCCATGGTACACACATGTAGAAACATTTGCAGGAATATGTGGTAACAGAGATGGATTAGAGACCATGCCGGATGGTGCTTATTTACCTCCATTTGATTTTAATTGTGTTGAAAAAGAATTACAGAAAAAAATCAGTAAGAAATATAGAGATCGGCATATGATTCAAGGACGCTGGGCTCAGTTAACCAAGCCGCTCCCAATTCACATAGAACAGGGCAGAAGCCAGTGTCAGAGCCGTGACCTTTGTATGCGTGGATGTATGTTTGGCGGATATTTCAGTTCCAATTCATCAACCTTGCCATGGGCTGCCAAAACCGGAAATCTCACAATTCGTCCGGATTCAGTAGTACACTCTATCATATATGATGCAACATCTCAAAAAGCAACAGGAGTAAAAGTGATTGATGCTCATAGTCATGAAGAAATTGATTTTCATGCAAAAATTATTTTCCTCAATGCATCTGCATTAAACAGCAATTTGATTTTGTTGAATTCAACTTCATCAAGATTTGAAAATGGTTTAGGGAATGACAATGGATTACTTGGGCATTATATCTGTTTTCATAATTATCGTGGTTCATTGGGTGGAAGCATCGAAGGTTATGAAGATGTATATTATTATGGCAGAAAGCCTGCCGAATCTATGATGCCTAATTTCAGGAATTTCAAAAAGCATGACATGGATTTTGTTGGAGGATACATGGCTTTTATGGGTTGTTATAGAACCAGGGGTGATGAAGATGCATCCATTGATCATATTGGTATTGAATTAAAAAATAAGATGTCTGAAGCTGGACCATGGGGAATGTATATGTATATCCAGGGTGAAACAGTTCCTAAGTATGAAAATCATGTAAAGCTTAGTAAAACAGAAAAAGACCAATGGGGCATTCCTTTGCTTGTAACAAATGTTGATTATGATCAAAATGATGAATTATTACTGAAAGATTTCTTGGTTCAAGGTGCAGAAATGCTAGAAGCTGCTGGAGTAAAAAATATTCATACCCATGATAATCATTGGGCTCCCGGACGTGATATTCATGAAATGGGCGGATGTAGGATGGGTAAAGATCCAAACACTTCGCTGTTGAATGAATGGAATCAACTTCATCATTGTAAAAATGTATTTGTAACTGACGGTGCCTGTATGACAAGCACCGCCAATCAGAGTCCCTCTATTTTATACATGGCCTTGACTGCAAGAGCAGCCAATTATGCTGTTGATGAGTTGAAAAAAAATAATTTATAAATGATGAGTATTTTTCAGGGATATACTTCTGTTGAATGGTTGTTGGTAATGATTGCTGCATTTCTCATCGGTATGGGGAAAGCGGGGTTGAAGGGAGTTGATATGCTCAATGTTACATTGATGGCAATTGTATTTGGTGGAAAGTCATCTACAGGAATTGTTCTACCATTGTTATCCATTGCAGACATTGCAGCTGTCGCTTATTATAATCGACACGCAAAGTGGAAATATTTTTGGAAGCTTGTACCCTGGATGATGATGGGTATTTTGTTGGGTGTTTTTGCAGGGAAGAATATGAATGAAGCTCTGTTTAAAAAAATTATTGCTGCCATTGTTCTTGTTTCCATCGTTGTAATTTTCATTATGGAATATCGCACGTCTAAAGAAGTGCCTGATCATCCATGGTTCACGATTCCAACCGGGTTGGCAGCTGGATTTACCACCATGATGGGAAATTTGGCTGGCGCTTTTGCCAATCTCTATTTTCTAGCCATGCGCTTGAGTAAAAACGATTTTATCGGAACGGGTGCATGGATTTTTCTTTTTATGAATTTGTTTAAGCTGCCTTTTCAGATTTTTTACTGGAGGAATATCACTGCTTCAACACTAAAAGTTGATTTGCTATTGATACCAGCTCTGTCTGCAGGTTTTTGGGCGGGTTTGAAAATTGTCAGAAAGATCAATGATGCGCAATTCAGAAAAGTAATTATTGTCTTAACACTTTTAGGATCTCTTTTGATGTTGCTTCGTTAGTCAAGTAATTTTTTTTCCATGTAGACGGTGTTTTTGTTGGGATTGAAATAATATGCTTCAATCTCATAGAAACCATGTTTTTTATAAAGCGAAATTGCTGGAGTCATTGAATCTAATGTATCCAATCGCATTAATGAATATCCCATATTAGTTGCCTTGGTTACTAATAAATCGATTAATGTATCTCCAATTTTAAATCTTCTAAATGAAGTTTGCACATACATCCGTTTTACTTCACAAATTCCTTCTCCTATTTTTCTAAGAGCCGCACATGCGACTGCTTTTTCTTGATAATAAACAATGTATAATATACCAGTTGGTGCACCATACATCGATTCCACAATATCTAGTTCTTCATTGAAATGTTGAAAATCTAAACTGATATCCAAGGATAGTGCATATTCTTTGAATAAATGTTTTGCATCATTAAAATGCTGTGAATCAACTGCTGTTTTATAAATAAAACTTTCTTTCACTTTTTGATGTAAGGGAGTGACTGATTTATGGGAGGTGTAAATATTTCTTTAATAATTTTATTCCTTCATATACTGCATCTCTTCCATTTGATTCAATTCCATACCATCCTTTATAGCCTGACTCTTTGCATAGATGAATCATCTCTTCAGTTAGTGATTCTGTAGGTTGATTTCTATATGACATACCACTTGAATACGGAAGCATTTTTTGTAAGTAAAGTTTGTTATCAAATTCATTTGTTGGTTCTCTCCAATCTGGGTAACTACCAAACATCGGATGATTTACTTTTTGGAAAAGTTGAACCATCCAATCCGGGTCGTTTGATATTCCTCCATGATTCTCGATCAATATTTTAATATTTCTTTTTGTAGCATACTCTAATAATGGAAAATATGATGTTATTGCCCAATCAAGTGCAGATTTGTGATCTGGTGCATCAAAACCTCTACAATTGGTTCTTATTGCAGCACATCCCAGGTATGCTGCAATGTCTACCCATTTAAAATGATTGATGGCAAACTGTTTCTGATCTGCAGCAGAAGCCGAACATCCATCACCTTCATCATCAATCATGATGAGAGGAATTTGAATATTATATTGATGAGCTTCATGTAATAGCCTATCTAGATAATTAACTGTTGGTAATTCAAACAGTGTATTAACCAATTCAATTCCATTCAGATTGAAATCCTTTCTGGCAATTTTTGGAAGATCTAAAGTCGTTATTTTATTTGCACGATGCTCTTCAATTAAAGCCCATTGTGCGAGTGAAATATCATCTTTCATTTATAATTCCCATCCTTTTCTGTACTCTCTGAAAAAATATTTATTTGCATCTGCATCATTTGTAATGAGCATCTTTTCACTATTGTAGTGTAATCTTTTCCCAGTTCTTATTGCAACTGCACCCAATTGAATGGTTTCTGAGATTGCTGATGCGTGTAAGAAGCTTCCAGGAGATTCGATATTGTTTCTAAATGCATCAATCCAAATATCATCACTTCTCTCCGATTTTTCTTTTGGCATTGTCATACCACTCAAGTATGTTTTCATTTTTGAATCTGGAATCAACACAGGATTTTCACAGTTAAAACCTGCAAGAATTTTTCCTTTTTCACCAACAAACATCATTCCTTCAATAGGCAAAGCAACATTTGGTCCCTCGAGCTCATCGGGTATATGCGGCCTCATCCCACCATCATACCAATACAGATCAAATGACGATATGGTTTTTTGTGTGGGAAATTTAAACTTCACCATGGTGCTAAAAGGAAACGCAACATGGTTCTCAATTTCATGGCTTACTTGATTCACAAATTCTCTATTGATTGTTCCACATGCTTCTGCACTGATTGGTGGTTTGTCAATTCCTAATGTCAAAAAAAGGGGCCATAGACTATAGTGTCCCATATCCGCTATAGTACCGCCACCAAAATCATACCATCCCCTAAAGACCATATGTGTATAATCTAAATGATATGGACGATCAGGTACTGGTCCCAACCATAAATCCCAATTCATTCCTTTTGGAATTTCCATTTTTTCTTTTGGGTTACCTGTAAATTGTGGCCATACAGGTCTGTTTGACCAGTTATGAATTTCTTTTAATTTTCCAATGGTTCCATCCTCCAACATTTTTTTCAGGTTTGCATTTCCCTGAATTTTGGAATATGCCAGCAAATGTGTTTTCATTCCTGTTTTGCGTGCAGTTTCAATCGTAAGCCTTGCTTCATGCATTCTGTTGGCTATAGGTTTGTGAATTACTACATGTTTGCCTTTCTTCATGGCAGCAATTGAAACCGTAGCATGTAAATGATCAGGAGTCATTACTTTTACTGCATCAAAATCTTTTTCTTTATCAAGCAATTCTCTGAAATCTTCATACGATGTGCAGCCTTTGAAACTACCACTTGGCATAGTTCTTCCATAATACCCTTCTACCATTGTCTGCCCTACGTCTCTTCCGCCAGGGATACCTGTTATTGTGCTTCCCCAATTTTGGTTTCCTGTTGCTTCTCTCACCAAATTTCTTATTTGATTAGGCGACCAATCCCGATAGTCTGAAGTGAACTTATTTGGGTCACAAACAGATGTTATTTGAATTTTTGGATTTTTTAAGAGATCACTCATTTCTCTAAGCCCTTGAGTGCCGCAACCAATGTAGGCAATCCGTAGTTTATCACTTGGCGCAACAAATCCCTTTCCCCCAATAACATGTCTGGGAACAATCGTTGCAGCTACTGTAGCTGCTGCGGATTGTTGAATAAATTTCCTGCGGCTGAATTTTTTAGGCATGGTAATAAATTTATTAGCTGTAAAAAATAAATGCTGAAATATGAACCAACGTCTAGTAAGTTAAAAAATATTCCAGTCAATAATTGGGTTGTGGATCTTTAAAATTGAAAAATTTATTACCTTTTATTCATAAAACTTTGAAATCATGAATAGAAGGTCATTTATCAGTTCTGGGGCTTCAGGTGTATTTGGTGCCGGTGTGCTCTCTCAGATACCATCAAGTTTACTTGCATCTGAATATTTTAAAACAGTGAAAATCCCAATTGGATTTCAATCATTTGTATTAAGAAAAGAAATTGATGCACAACCAGCAGAAACCCTTCAGAAAATGGCAAAACTTGGATATGAGCATGTTGAAATGTGTTCACCTGCAGGGTATGCTCCTTGGAATTTTCCTTCATTAACTAAGTATTCAGGAGCTGAATTAAAGAAATTGGTCAATGATGCAGGTTTAGGGTGTTACAGTGCACATTTTACTTGGGATGAACTTGAAAAAAATCTTGATGAACGAATTGATTTTGCACATCAAATGGGATTGAAGCATATGGTATGCTCAGGTGGCCTAAATGGTAAAACACTCGACGAATTAAAACAACAGTGTGAAACATTAAATACAATTGGAGAGAAGATTTCAAAAGCAGGTCTAGTAGCAGGGTATCATAATCACAATGGCGAATTTGAACAGAAGAAAAACGGACACCCAGATTATGATATTATATTAGAAGAGTTGGATCCAGCCAAAGTTAAAATGCAATTTCAAGTTGCGGCAATCCAAGTAGGATATAAAGCTGCTGATTATTTTCGAAAACATCCTGGAAGATTTATTTCTGCTCATTTACAAGATTATTCAAAAAATAATAAAAATACACAAGTGGTCCTTGGTCAGAATGGATTGGTGAATTGGAAAGACTTTTTTGAAGCAGCGAAAGTTGGCGGACTTCAATGGGTGTATGTTGAAATGGAATCAGATCCAGGAACCCTGGAAGGAAGTGTCAATTATCTTAAAAATCTATGATCAATGGTTAAACTGTTTCTAATAAAAAAGGGTTACATTTTTGTAACCCTTTTTTATTTTCCGGTTTAGTTTATCTTTTTGGAAGAATTTCCATTTCAATAGGTTGCAGCAGTGTTTGACCAGGTTTCGCCTTGGGATTTCTAAATACAAAAAACAGGGTATGTTTACCTGATGTATCATTTATATCAGCGACAACTCGGTTCTGACCACGCTGAGTGAAATTGATGAATGGCGTTTTTCCTATTAAGCTTCCATCTGCACCATCTAACCTGATTTCAACTTCACCACCTGCGGATGAGCCTCTCATGTTTCCATTCACTTTTATAGCAATTGAATCTATACTTGTTAAATCAATTTCTTTATATGCGAGATATGACCCATCTCCATCCATATTAAGCGACTTCGAAGGAGTAATGAATTTATTAAATCCTTTACTAAAGTCTGCCAATTCAGGATTCAAGGAAGGATAGCGTAACATTACAACTTCTTCACCCACCAATGGTGTCATGGATGCAGTTCCTTTATCACGGTAAGCAGCCCTGAATACGTAGGTTCCTTTTTCTTTTTGATCAGCGGTAGGCTTGATGGTATATTCACCATTAAGCGGAGCAGATTTTACAGTGCTCTTTTTTTCGCCAGTAGTAAGGATGTATTCAACAATCGCTCTCGCATCTGCAACACTCAGGTTTGGATGCGCACTCATCGCATGATCTCCCCAAACACCTGCACCACCTTTGATTACTTTTTGTGCAAGTGATTCAACAGCACCATTTTTACCTCTGTATTTATTGGACACCTCGATATAACTAGGACCAACAGATCGCTTGTTCATTAAATGACAGCTCTTGCAATCATATTTATTCAAAAGAATTTGACCAGTACTTGAGAATGCACTTACATCAGCGCCACGTTGTGTACTCGCAATATCAATTTGATCATATCCCAATGGCATATAATCCAAACTCACTGCAATTTGAGAAGCTTGAATTTTTCCATTGGCCAACGAGCCATCTTCTTTGTCTTGAACTTTTACCTGATAATTCAATTTGCTTCCAGGGAAGTAAAATGTTTTATTGGCATTTGCAAGATCGAATGTTACAACTGGGGGCTCATTACCAACATTCAGCTCAATGGTTTTGCTCGATTTGGCACCTTGCGCATCTGCAACAGTCAATGTGGCTTTGTATTTTCCGGGCTTGATTAAAGTGAGTGATGGGTTCTCTTCTTTCAAAATTTTTGTAGTTCCACCGCCCACAATCTTCCATTCATATTTAAGGATATCTCCATCAAAATCTTTTGTACCTGCGGATGTCAATTGTGTTTTAAGTGGGGATGCACCACTTTTCTTTGTTGCTGATGCATTGACAACAGGTGCACGATTTCCATCGTTGTATTCAACTTTTGTAAGGAATGCATTCTCATTTCCTTTGAACCATGCTGAACCATATTCAAGTACATATAAATCTCCATCTGGACCAAATTGCATATCGATGGCAGAGCTGAAATTCAATTCAGGAGCAAATCTTTCCATGCTTTTATAGTTTCCATTTTCATCCATCGTAACAGACATGATCCATCCACGCATGAACTCTACTATCAACCACTTTCCTTCATAATAAGACGGGAATGGGCGAGCAGCATTTGGGAAATTTGCTCTTCTGTAAACTGGTCCACCTGTTGCGCTTCTTCCCGCAGCTCCAACCAATGGAAATTCATCAGACATATTGTATGGATACCAAATCATTGCTGGAACTGGTTTAGGAAGTTCAGTCAAACCCGTGTTGTTGCGAGATTTATTAACAGGATTTGATGGATCAAACGGTTTACCATATGTGCTGTCTTGATGATGGAATTCTACATAAGGAATATTGTTTCCTATAAAATAGGGCCATCCAAAAAATCCTGGTCCCTTCGCCTGGTTGAATTCATCATAGCCGCGAGGACCTCTTGCTGTTTCAGTAGAAGCATCCGGACCAACTTCGCCCCAATAGATATATCCTGTTTTGCTGTCCCATGAAACCCTCCATGGATTTCGATGCCCCATCGTGTAAATTTCAGGACGTGTTTTTGGTGTTCCTTTTGGAAAGAGGTTTCCTTCTGGGATTGTATAACTTCCATCTTTCTCAGGATGGATGCGTAAAATTTTTCCGCGCAGATCGTTTGTATTGCCTGGAGCACGCTGATCGTCGTTGTTTTCGAAACCCGGACGATCATCCAAATTGGATGTACCTGATCTTGGGTTTACTGTATTGTTTCCAACAGTTAAAAATAAATTTCCATTTTTATCGAAAGCCATTCCACCACCCGTGTGACAGCATTCTTCTCTTTGCGTAGCAACTTCAAGTACTACTTTTTTTGAGTCTGTTTTTAACTCATCACCCATCAATTCCCATCTTGTCAAAACATGTTTTGTTTCATTGGGGTCTGCATAATACAGGTAAATCCAATGGTTTTCTGCAAAGTTGGGATCAGCTATCACTCCCATCATACCTTCTTCTGCTTCTCTGACCTGTCCTTGTTTATTTTTATATTTTGTATTTACCGGAATTGTAGCGATCAGTTTAACTGCACCAGTTTTACCATCAACTATTTTTATGCCGCCTTTTCTTTCAACAATGAGAATGCGATTTCCAGGTAGAAATGTCATTTCCATTGGCTCATCAAATTTTCCTGGTTCAGTGAGGACGACTTTTTTGAACCTGGTTGGATCTGGCGCAGTACCAGGGTCAGAAACAATTTTATAAGCTGATAAGATGTTGATTGATAATACAGTGAATGCAAGAGCCAATACTTTGGATAGTCCAATCATCGGCTTTTTTTTGTTAGTAGATACTTTTTTCATCAAGCAAAGTTGTTTTGGTGAATATATAGATAGATTGGATGCTTTTGGCATTCAAATCTTTTGGCAAAAGATCTAAAATTAACTTTGTTTACTTTTCAGCCAGTACCAGCTTATAAAAGCTGATCATTCGGCTCAAATCTGTGATTCCAATACGCTCATCAATTCCATGAAACCCTTTGGCATTCTGCATGGGAGTGAAATTCAATACCGCTTCACTGAATGGCCTGTAATATCTGGAATCTGTTGCTCCAATCATCAAATAAGGGGACACCAATACGTTTGGAACAATTTTTTGGGTGATGGATTCCAGCATTTTGAAACTTGGATGATCAGATGGAGTTGATGAAGATGCTTCCATCAAGGAAATGGTTTGTTTTTTTACAGAGACTCGATCATCATTGATGGCAGATTTCACAAAGTTGACAACATCATCACTGGTTTGTCCGGGTAGTATTCTGCTGTTAAAGGTTGCATTGGCAATGGATGGAATTACATTGTCTTTGATCCCTGCTTTTACAATTGTTGGAACAAGGGTTGTGTGCACCATCGCATTGGTTTGCTTGTTTTCTTCTAAATTCTTTATAACAGTATTTTTAAACAACCACATATTGGATATGATCATTTTTTTCAGAAATGATTGTTCTGCCGCTGTTCTTTCCAACAGTGATTGAAGCGGTGGTGTGATTATAGGAGGCATTTGATTGGAACGAACTTTCTGAATTGCACTGTTTAGTACATCTATAGCAGTTTCTTTTTCTGGTTGAGATGAATGTCCACCAGGAATGGTAACGCTGATATCAACATTTACAAATCCTTTTTCGCCAGTAGCAATCACTGCTACAGGACGTTTCACATCTTTGAATTTTTCTGTATCAATCATTCCACCCTCATCCAAAACGAAGGCAGGTTTGATGTTATTTTCTTTAAACCATTTTGATACAATGTTTGCGCCACGTTTTCCTGCAATTTCTTCATCATGGCCGAAGCAGATATAAAACGTTCTTTCAGGAGTAAAATTATTTTTCAGCAATTGCTCTGTGGCTTCCATGATGGCAATCGCAGATGATTTATCATCTACTGCGCCTCTGCCCCAAATGGTATCTTGTTTGATCATTCCGCTGAACGAAGGGTATGTCCACTTGCTCTCTGCAATGGCTTCCACCGGGACAACATCTAAGTGTGCCATGAGAACGAAAGGAGCTTTTGTGCTGTCCTTGCCTTTCCATTTAAAAACATAGCTGAATTGATTGAACGATTGTTTTTCCAGTTTTGAATGCATCAATGGATAGGTTTTTTCCATGAACATTCTGAACTTCAAAAATTCTGCTGTATCAATGGGGAGGGTATCTCCAAATGAAACTGTTTTGATTTGAATGGCTTCACTTAAATGTTTTGCCGCAGTATCATCTTTTGGGATGTCAATTGTAGAAACCTGGTTTTGTTTTTCATTCTTCAACTTCATCGTGTTGAAGATTAGAACTCCCAATAGTATTATTAATCCAACAAGAAATATTTTTAGTAAAGTTTTCATTGAAAATATTTTAATGCTTATCTATTGATATTGTCTTTGCAATGTATTGTAAGATAATGTATTATGTAATTCAATGTCGAAACATTATGAAATAACACAAAAAGCACACTTTCTTTTATAAAAATATTTTTTTCTCTTATATTGAATTATGAATCAATCTATTGCAGTACAGAATGGAGTTTTGTGGAAGCAATGTATATTAAGTATTGAACAATTTTCTTAAATTCATGTTGTGTAATTGACAACGATTGATTACGCCAGTGCTTTGCGATCTAATATTAGATTGACAGCCTTAATGATTATGTGCGAGTTGTGGATATGAATTTGTTCACCAAAACTCCATATATATGTTCCAATCAATTTTTCTAGATGCCACTACGGCAATTGCGAAGAACGATTATGTTTCATTTACGTTTTTCGTAGGTACTATGGCTATGATGGCCGCTTCTGTTTTCTTCTTTTTCGAGCTCAACAACACCAGTAAAGAATGGCGTACTTCTGTCTTGGTTTCAGGATTGATTACGTTCATCGCAGCTGTGCATTATTATTACATGCGCGGCTATTATGGTGATACACATGAGTCTCCAACCTTCTTTCGTTATGTAGACTGGTTGTTGACAGTTCCTTTGATGTGTGTTGAATTCTATTTGATCACAAAAAAATCTGGTGGAACCACTGGTTTGCTATGGAAGATGATTCTTGCTTCTGTAGTAATGCTTGTAACTGGTTACATGGGAGAAGCTGGTTTGGGAGATGCTACCATTTGGGGCACTGTCAGTGCGATCGCTTACTTCTACATAGTTTATGAAGTATGGATGGGTAGTGTTAAAAAACTTGCTACCAGTGCTGGTCCTGCAGTAGCAGCAGCAAACTCTGCACTTGCATGGTTTGTATTGGTTGGTTGGGCGATCTATCCTTTGGGATATTTGATCGGTACAGCTGATGGTCAGTGGTATGAAAGCTTCAAAAACATCGGTTTAGATATGAACGTTGTTTACAACATTGGTGATGCAGTAAATAAAATTGGATTTGGACTTGTGATTTATTCATTGAGTCGCAAAGCCGCATAATTTAGTTTTTTAACAGTAGTTTTTGGTTAATGGCGGGGCGAAGCAATTCGCCCCAATTTTTTTGATATGCAGTTGAAATTGAGAACATGGTTATTGTTGATGGGCGCGCTACTCGCATTGCTGAGTAATTGGATAGTTGTTTCAGAGCCTTATCAATTCAAACTGCTGCTATTCAGTATGATTCTTTTTGGAGTTCCCCATGGGGCATTGGATTTATACATTGAGGGAAAAACCATGCAGTCGGGTGATATCAAGGGAAACACTGTTTTATTGAAATATCTTCTTAACATACTTGCATATGCCTTGTTGTGGTATTTCTTTCCGCTGATTTCATTGATATTATTCATCATCATCACCGCTTATCACTTTGGTGAAATTGATTGGATAGGAAAATCTGATCATCTCATTCACAAAGTATTTTATTTCTTTTTAGGGATGTGTTGGATTTTATATTTTCTGTCTGTTAATGTACAGAGTGCCTTGAAGATTTTTTTATATGTAGGTGAATCTTCTGTGAGTCAAGAACAATGGGTTGCTGTAGCAAAATTTCTTTCACCCATCACACTTGGGATCATCATCTTATTTTATTTGACATTGTTTATCTACAGAAAATATTTTTATTTCCGATCATCACATTATTATTATTCAGTACTACAGCTTGTTGTGCTTTTACTTATTTGTCATTACAGCACACTGTGGATTGGATTTGGATTTTACTTCGGACTCTGGCATTCTATCCTTTCTTTTGATAAAATTCGATTGAATTTCAATATGCCTAATTCATCAATAAGTTGGATGAAACTGTTAAAGCAGGCGATGCCATTTTCAATCATGGCTTGGATAGGAATGCTTTTTATAATGTTTATGTTTTATAGCAGTAAAAATGCAACCAGTCTTGTTACACTTTTATTTATTACACTCTCTGTGCTTACACTCCCGCATTTGCAGGTATTTACAAAGCTGAAATTAAAAAGTCCTGATCTTGCTAAATAGAGCTACTTAATAATAGGTAGATATTTTTCTTTATTGTTTATAATGATGGCAATCAGTAAAATCCATATTATGAGTGCCATGACAATATTTTTCGGATCTACAAATATGTGATGCAGCAATACCCCTACCATTACTGGGAAGACGATCAATGCGCCCAATGCCCTTGTTTTGGGAATAATGATAAGGAGGCCTCCTAAAATTTCGGCACATGAAATCAATGGCATAAGCCAAACAATTTCTGCCAAGGCTGCATTGTCTTTTACCACTGCCTCTGGCAGGTCTGTTGGAGTTGGCATGTATTTTAAGAGTTTTGCTAATCCGCCGTTAATAAATAGCAATCCGTATACAACGGACAAAATATTCAATATTTTATTTTTCATTTTCAATGAATTATAAATTAAATATAATAAATAAATTTTTCAATTTGTATATACATTTACTTTTGCTCTTTAGAAATATTTCATTCATTTATACATGCCACTCAAAATATTCTTTGCATTTATTTTAATATCCTTTTATACCGATATCTCACTTCAAGCTCAAACATTGAATGTACAAATCAATAAAGTGAAATCGAATAAAGGGAAAATATTATTGTCTATTTACAATGCCGAAAAGGGCTTCCCTTATGAATCCACCAACTGCATCAAAATTTTTACGCTGAACCCTCAGGTTGGTAGAGTAGTATTGTCAACACGTGAGATTCCCTCAGGAACGTATGCAATTGCCTTGTTTCATGATGCGGATGACAATGGTAAGCTTAGTACGAATATGCTTGGTATCCCGAAAGAAGGGTATGCGTTTTCAAACAATGCGTCTAACTTTTTTGGTGTACCTAATTTTAAAGATGCAAGTTTTAAATTGACAAGCGATACAACCATTGTTATCAATATGAAACATTTTTGATCATTTGGCTTGTACCAACCTATTGATCAGGATCGCTGTTCTTTTAGATAAAAATGGTATAGTTTTTAAATAAATCGTTTCCCCCGGTGCATGAGCTCCCATGCCCATTGCGCCCAATCCATCCACACAATCTAAGAACTCAGCTACATAAGAAATATCGCCCGCACCTCTTGATCCGGGATCACCTGCTTTTGTGGCACCCATTCCCATGTCGATAGAAACTTGATTAATGATATTGAGTAATTGATTGTTTCCTTCCGTAGGGGCCATCGATGGTATGCCATCATAAAAAGTAATCTTAGATCTTGTTCCGTTTAAATTTTTTGCAACAATTTCCTTCATTACCTCACGCGCTTTATCTTTTTGATCTGCAGTTAGAAATCTTAAATCGCCATGAACTATTGCTGCTGGTGAAATAATATTATCCTTTCCAATGACATTTGCTGATGCTTTATTTTCGTTGTACGTAACTTCTGTACCACCCACTATCAATCCCGGATTGAATGTTAAATATTTTTCGGTACTCAATGTTGTTCTGAATTCATTGATGATTCTAGCTGCTTCATAAATTGCACCGTACCCGCTATAATCACTAAAAATTCCTGATGAATGTCCTTGTTTACTAAAAATTTCTAGAAGCCAACTGCTCGCACCTCTTCTTGCTGTTGCAACAATATTTGTTGCAGTTGCACCCTCATAGCCCAATGCTACATCGCATCTTTTTGCACGTTCAATAAAGTCTGCTCTGCTCACTGATACAGGATGACCTGCTCTTTCCTCATCGCCAGTGAAGTATACTGTAATGTCAGATCCTTCCAAAAGTCCATAGTGATTGAGCGCCTGCAATGCAAGAATTAAGATTACATCACCACCTTTCATATCGTTTACTCCTTGTCCAGTTGCTGTTGAATCATTGATCATCCTGAAAGGATTGGCTGGCATATCTGGTTCAAATACAGTATCTAAGTGACCAATAATGAATATTTTTTTCCCTTTATTGCCTGTGCGGGTTGCAACCAAATGCCCAGCACGTTTTAGGGAATCCGGCAAATGGATCCAGGTAGTGTTAAATCCTGCTTTTTGTAATTCTTTGCCAAAAATTTCACCTACTTTTTTTACGCCTTCTACATTCAAAGTTCCGCTATTGATATTGGTTGTTTGTTTGAGTAGTTCAATGGCTGCAGGCAGATGCTCATCAACATAAGATGCAACTTTGTTCTCTATTGAACTCAATTGTTGTGCATGAGTATCCAATGAATTCAAGATGAACATCAGGATGGCTAATTGAAATATCCTCATAAACACGGGTTTAATTTTTAATCAAGATATGTGAAATCGATATGTTTGGGAGCATGATCCATCATCTCCATTGCTTGTGGAGGTGGTGTTGTCAGTTTTCTTCTGATCACATCTATCCAAGCAAGATCAACATTTAGGGTTGCTGCAATGGAGCCATCATTTTTTATGAATTCATGTAATGCACTGAATCTACTGCCATCTCGTTTTGCTTTTGTGAGTTGAAATGTTACAGTAACAATTTCACCTCCCAGCAATTCATTTCTAAATACACACTCTTCACGAAATAATATCGGACCTACCTTAGCGGCTCTCAAAACTTCCATTGTGATGCCATGCTCCTTTAAAAAACTCATTCTGCAATGTGCACCTGCTTCATAATATTTGGAATGCATGACATGCTGGTTGGCGTCCACATCACTCCACCGAAATTCAAAGTCCTTACTATATGCTGGTTTCATTGAGTCCTTGATTTTGTAAATTAGATGAACAGATTAATGGATTTTTAAATTATATATTTAAGATATGAATAAAAACGCAGAAACATACTTTACAAAAGGATGCGGCAGGTGCTCACTGTATGACACACCAAAGTGTAAGGTATTGAACTGGAAAGAAGCGTTAAGTATTTTAAGAAAATTACTGTTGACATTCCCTTTGAAGGAAGAATCAAAATGGGGTTCTCCCTGTTATACATACAATGGCGTAAATGTTATCATGATTCAATCTTTTAAAGCATACTGTGCGTTGATGTTTTTTAAAGGGGCATTGATAAAAAATGATCAAGGAGTTCTTACAAAAGCCGGAGAAAATTCAAACAGTGCCATGCAAGCTCGGTTCACCCATGTTGATCAAGTAAAAAAAGCATTGCCAGTTTTAAAATCACTTATCAAAGAAGCCATGCAAATCGAAAAAGATGGACTGAAATTGATGCAGACGCCATCCACTATTGAAATGATACCTGAGCTTAAGGATGTTTTTAAAAAGAACCCTTCTCTGAAAAAAGCATTTGAATCCTTAACTCCAGGAAGGCAAAGAGGGTATCATATTTTCTTTTCTCAAGCAAAACAGTCTGCTACCCGTATTGCTCGAATCCAGAAATCTATTCCTGCAATCCTTGCTGGAAAAGGACTGCAGGATTAAATTCCCTTATATGTTTACCGCTTTCTTTCTATTTCTCTATTGAGTTCTTCGATATCTACTGGGCGCTCAGTTTGATCTCCCAATAAATATTTGGAGAAATAATCTGCTGTTCTCCAGAACCAATATTCATTCATATCTCCAAAGCCGTGGCGTTGTGTTGGAAGTATCAACATATCAAATCGTTTATTTGCTTTGATAAGTGCATTTACTACACGTATTGTATTTGAAGGATGTACATTGTTATCGATTTCCCCATGAATCAGCAATAATTTTCCTTTCAAGTTTTTTGCTACATCTGGATTCTTGTCAATCATGTAAGAAAATGTAGTATCGCCCTTATCTGATATATTTTCTTTTACTCCATTGTGCTTTTCGCTCCACCATCTATTATAAACACTGTTGTCGTGGTTTCCCGCATTGCTCACAGCAACTTTAAAGATGTCAGGGTATACAAGCATAGCTGCTGTACTCATGAAGCCACCTCCACTGTGCCCATGAATACCTACTTTTTCTCTATCAATATAATTGTATTTGTCAGCAAGCTGTTCAATGGTTGCTTTTTTATCAGCCAATCCGTAGTCACGCAAATTTCCATATCCATAATTATGGTACCATTTGCTTCTGGAAGGATGACCCCCTCTGTTGCCCAACGTAACCACAACAAATCCTAATTGAGCCAGTCTATCAATTCTATCCATTCCCTTGCTGAAGCTTTTATTTACTGATTCAGTTTGTGGACCTGGATAAACATATTCAATGATGGGATATTTTTTAGTTGAATCAAAGTCGTATGGTTTATACATCACACCAAAGATATCTGTGATACCATCGTCTGCTTTCACTTTGAATGTTTCAGGAAATTTATAACCTGCTGCAAATAAATTTGCTAGGTCAGCTGTTTCAAGATCCATTATTTTCTTGCCATCAGCAGTGCACAGGCTTGAAACTGGAATTGTATTTACTCTCGAGCTGGTATTGACAAAATAAGATTTTTTATCATTCATACTAAAGCTATGATCATAATTGCCAGGGTTGAGCAACTGTAAACCACTTCCATCAAAATTCACTTTATACAAATGGAGATAATATGGATCTTCTTTCGTTGAACCATTCAGGTTTTCTCTTCCATTTGCAGAGAAGTAAACAACTCTTTTTTCTTCATCTATAGCAATGATATCTTCAACATGCCAAGGCCCTTGGGTGATTTGATTTTTCATCACTCCATTCTTATCATACAGATATAAATGTGCCCATCCGTCTCTTTCGCTCCACTCAATGATCTCTTCTCCATTTTTTATGAGTCCTGGTTTTCTTACTTCTACGTAGGTGTTCAATCTTTCTTCTATCAATGGTTTTACCAATCCTGAATTCACATTGACGATACATTGATCAATGCGTTTTAAATCGCGGCTAGTTCTACTTAGGTATAGATCATCGCTGGTACCCAGCCAAATGTTTGGACGAAAATCATCATCTCTTGAATTTACCAAGGGTGTTTTTGCATAAATACCTATGTTTTGATCTTTGAATGCTGATATATCAATTTCTTTGGATTGTTTATTTGTCATATCAACAATCATCAAGTGATCTACGGGTGCATCTTTTTCTCCGGGCATCCAATATTTATACGTTTCAAGTGTTGGACGGGGGTCAGCAATGCTGTTTATAACCCATAAATCTTTTACTTTTCTGTTATCTACCTTAACCAATGCAAGTTTTTTGCTGTCTTCACTCCAGTATCCAAAGACTGGCTTGCGCTTATTTTTATTCTTCTCTATATCAACATTCGTCTCACCGCCTCCGCCATAGCTGCTTTCACTGTGCCAGCTGAAATATTGTATACCATCTGTGGTTAAGGCATGTTCTATAATGGATGAATCGTCTTCATTCTTCAAAGCTTTTTCATAGTTCGCTTTGTCCATGTAGTAGAGATTGTAGTTTCTGCCAAATACAATCGTGTTTTGATCAGGAGAAATATTTGCCCAGTTAGGTTTTCTTTTGGGTTTTTTGAAATCAACCAATTCATTTAGTTGTTCTGTCAACAAGTTGTATTCGAAATAAAAAGTCTTTTTTGTTTTTTCTGCTTTCTCGCCCTTCTTTTTATCTTCTTCTTTCACAACATCAATACTGCTTTTCACTTCAAATTGAATCCAGTTTTCATCCTTGATGAATTTAAGTGAATCAATAGGTAGGTGTTGGCCATCGAATGGATCTTTAATGATTTGTGTCAACGCTGCTGCCAATTTATCGCGGTTGAACATCACTTTTTTCTCCAATTTCAGGGGGTCAATAATATACCATTGTTTCCCATCACTGGTTTCATAAGAATACCAGAATCGATTGGAAAGCTTGAGCCAATGCGGGTCTACTGCAAGTGAAAAGATCATTTTGTCCAGCTTCTTTGGTGAAAACCTGGATGCAAGTTGATAGTTGGCTTTCTGCTGGGCAATTCCTGAAATGGTGATACAGAGTAATAATGCTACTAATCTTATACGCATAAAATAAATTTCTTTGAATCAAGGTAATAAAAAACTAGATATGAATTCTGAACTAAATTTGACATATGCAAACTATTGTCATCAAGCAATTAAATCCTGCTGATGTTGAATTATTGAGGGAGCTATCTGTAGCTACATTCATTGAAACATTTGCTTCTTATAATACAGAGCAGAATATGAATGACTATATAAGTACAGCATTTTCTTTGGAAAAACTTGAAAGTGAATTGAATACACCCAACTCGGAATTTTATTTCATATACACCGATACGGAGTTGGCTGGGTACCTGAAATTAAATAACGGCGACGCCCAGACCGAGGCAAATCAATATTCATCCCTCGAAATAGAAAGAATTTATGTCTTGGGCAAGTTTCAAGGTAAGCGACTTGGCCAAGCTTTATTTGAATATGCGTTGCAGATTGCAAATCAGAAAAATGTCACATATGTTTGGCTAGGTGTATGGGAAAAGAATGTCCGTGCTATTCAGTTTTATCAGAAAAATGGTTTCAAGGCATTTGACAAGCATATTTTTCGTTTGGGAGATGATGAACAACTTGATATCATGATGAGGTTAACCCTTTAGAAAAGCGATGATTGCTCCCAAGATTTGTTCAATTTGATCAAAATTGAACCCTGCGTGTATAAAAAAGCACATATTCAGTCTTGAATTTGTATAAATGGACCAACTTTTAATTGATAATCGATTCAGATTCACTTATTTCGTTAAATCAATACTTATAGTATAATTTCTTACATGAAGCGGATCTCATTATTTACAACTGGCAAAAGAAATCAAGAAGAGTACAATAAGTTTGTGGTAAGTATTCAGACAAGTCAACCAACTTGCTTTATCATTAAATACCCCCGAAAAGATTACAGTCCCCGAATAGACGAATGCACAACAAATCAATGGGATCGTAAGTTGAATGTAATCAAGACAAAACCTTTGTTTCTTGAGGTATTTGTTTCTAATCCAACTGCCATTAAAAATCTGGTTTGTAATGTTCAAATTGATGAATTGAACTTTGACAACGAAGTCATTCAGTCTGAAAATTATTCATTCACTGCTGGGCTTAAATTAGATGAGTGGAAATGGAAACGATTTGAAGTAAAATCCAAGTTAGACTACATCGGTTAATTTGTACATTGATTTTAGTCTTCAAAAACAATTCCCCATTTGGTTATCCACGCTTTTGTTGTTCCAACATATTTATCAATTTCATCACCTCCGCCATTTCTCCTAGGATCTTTCTCCTTTTCCATCCAATCATTCAGTTTCGTTCGCATTTTCTGAATGGTCAATGAATGAGATTTGTCATCCATCAGATTATGTAAATTAAATGGATCATTTTTAACGTCGTATAATTCTTCCGCTGGTCTCTTATCAAATGCAAGTTTAAAGTAGTAGTTTATGCTAGGATCATTTTGATTGTCTATTAATAATGCTTTAGACGGCCCGCCATCTACATCACCAAAAACAGATGGTGTTCCTGGAATTTCTGCATCTCCGCCAGGCGACCTGTTTGGTCTGAAATTCCGGATGTATAAAAAGTTATTGTCTCTTACCGCTCTCATTGGATATCCTGCTAACATGCCGTTATCAAGTCTACATAGACAATGACGCTCTCTCTCCAGATATACTTCTTCTCTGTTCGATTGTTTGATTCCTCTTACCACTGGAACTAAACTCATTCCATCAATATCCGGCAATTGTTTTGCTCCTGCAAATTCAAGAAAACTGGGCATCAGGTCAATGAGATTTACAAATGAGTTGTTTTTTATATTTTGTTGAACAGCATTTCCAAAATGACTGATTATAAGTGGAACCCTGCTACCATGATCATACAAATTTGCTTTGGCATGTGGGAAGGGCATTCCATTGTCACTTGTTAAAACGATGATTGTGTTATCTAATTTACCTGACTTGTTAAGTAGATTGAGCAATTCACCAATTTCACTGTCAAATCTTTCAATCAAATGAAAATAATCAGCGAGATCATTTTTGATCTCGGCAGTATTTGGGAGAAATTCAGGAACTTTTATTGAGTCGGGGTTGATGCCATTTCTTTTACCAGCACCGAAAGGAAAAAATCGGTGAGGGTCATTTGTTCCAAACCAAAAAAAGAATGGTTGGTCTTTATCAAGTTGTTCGAGTAAATTTTTAAATGTTATTTCTTTTCCCGCGGGGTTCTCTGTGTATCCCATTTTGGAGAAATCTCCAGGTCCCCAGCCTTTTCTTTCGTAACCAACAAAATAGCCTTCACTTCTGAGTATTTGAACAAAAGTTGGAATTACCACATCGAGTTTGCCTACCAGGTTTACACCTTCACCGAGTTTATGTGGGTATTTGCCCGTCAACATTCCTGCTCTAGAGGGAGTACATGAAGGCGATGCTGCAAATGCGTTTGAAAATGTTACACCATGTTTAGCCAGTCGCTCAATATTGGGAGTTTTTATATTTTTTTCACCATACACACTTGCATATGGATAACTCATATCATCAGCCAACAGGAAAAGAATATTTGGCTTTTTTTGAGCAATCCCCAATGGTTGAAAGAAATGGCTCAAAAAATAAAATAATATAACTCTATATATAAATTTCATGTCAGTTAATTAGATCAGGAATTAGATGATTTACTAAAGATAAGTTGAATTGTTTTTTTAAGTAGCTTGTAGCTAATAAACTTTACCATCATGAATAAATGGCTTGTGATTGCATTATTTATTGTTTTAAGCCTGGATATTTATTCTCAAAACACTTTGCTTCTTTCATCAAATGTAAATTCCTGGTCTGCATCATCTTTGAGATCTACAAAATATGGACAATCGAGATTGCTCTTTGAAGGATCTGGAAAAATATTGAATCATCATTCAATCATTGGTCATACAATCAATGGACGCAAGCAAATTGTATTTCATGAAAACCAAGATGGTAAGGAATTGTTTTTTATTGTTAAATCTAGGCCAGTTGAGGTTCAATTGAACAACACCGTTAAACAATTGGACAAAGGATCAGTGGTTTTCCTGTTGCCAGGAGATGAAGTTGCTTTTAAAAATATAGGACGTGATCAGGTTGAAATATATGAAATGCAAATGCAATCATCCTATCGAGATCAGCAACGAGGACGCACTGCTGGCAGTTCATTCATGATGGATTGGTATGATATGGAGTATCGCGCCCATGAAAGGGGTGGGGTGCGTCAGTTGTTTGATCGAAAGACCGTAATGACCAATCGTTTTGATATACATATCACTTCTCTCAATCCTGGCATTAGCAGCCATCCGCCCCATACTCATGCAAATGAAGAAATCATTTTAATGATTGATGGAGAAGGTGAAATGATATTGGGAGAGAAAAAGCAACATATTACCACAGGCGACGCAGCCTGGGTTGAGTCTATGATTCCTCACAATATTACCAATATGGCAAAAAGACCGGCAGTCTATTTTGCAATACAATGGAATTAATTATTTATGCTCCATTATTTATTGATGACTGGCAACATGATTTTAGATTGATGAAAAATTTTAATGGTTGCTTTTTTAAAATCTTCATCTTTTGCTTCATAAATATTTAAAAACTGTTGAGGGTTTCTGTCTACTATGGGAAACCAACTGCTCTGTACTTGAATCATCAATCGATGTCCCTTTTTGAAAGTATGTGCAACATCAGGCAAATTGAATTTTACCTGTGTAGGTTTGTTCGGAACAAACGGTTCAGGTTTTTCAAAGCTATTCCTGAATTTGCCACGCATCACTTCACCCCTCACTAGTTGCTGATAGCCGCTCATGAGATAATCATGACGGCCATTGTTGTATTCAAAATTATCAGGATATACATCAATCACTTTAACAACAAAATCAGCATCAGTATTTGAAATAGCTACCATTAGATCTGCAACAATCGGACCACCTAAAGTCAGATCATCCTCAAGTACTGGTGTTTGATATACCATCACATCCGTTCTACGTGAAGCAAATTTTTGGTCATCATCCATGTATTCCCTGTAATGCCTATTTGGTGTCGCTTTCATCATGTATACATCAGAAATATAGGGAACAGGTTTTGCAGGATCACTAAGATATTCATCATGGGTGGTAGCGCTGGTATTTAAGTTGGATGATAGTGAACCATTCTTTCCAAGTACATATGGAGTCATCCGCATAGATGTCAGCGGCCAACTTTCAAATTGTTTCCATTCATTTGATCCTGAGAAAAAGATATTTGCTTCTTTGATTTGATCAACATTGCCCTTGCCTTTCAAATAATAATTGAAAAAAGGGAGTTCAATATTTTTACCAAACCATTCACTGGTATTGCTTCCCCATTCTACATTTCCCAATTTGGTTCCATCCATTGCACCCCATTGTCCATGATACCAGGGGCCCATTACAATTTTGTTGTTGTTCTTGGATTTTGCTTCAATGGCCTTATACAGATTCCAAGCACCGTAACAATCCTCCGCATCATATAAACCTCCAACAATCAATGTAGCTACATCGGGATTGATTTTATCTACATGCTTTCTGGCATTTCTAACTTGCCAAAATTCGTCATAGTTCGGATGAGCCATGAGGTCTTTCCAAAATCGGATGCTATCGCCCATGAGTTTGGTAAAGTTGCTGATGGCACCTGTACGTAAATAGAAATCAAAATAATCTTTGATTGGGAAATCAAATCCTTTTGGCCCGATGGTGGTTGGCTTTGGACGAGGTTTTCCAAATCCAGCATAAAACGCAAATCCATCTGCCAGCATAAATGCACCGTTGTGGTGAAAATCATCTCCGATAAACCATTCGGTTACGGGGGCTTGTGGACTTACTGCTTTGAGTGCAGGATGGTTGCTGAGCGTAGCCATTGTTGCATAAAATCCAGGATATGATGTGCCAAACACGCCCACCTTCCCATTGTTTTGTGGTATATTTTTTATCATCCAATCAATGGCGTCATACGTATCTGTTGTTTCATCGGTTTGATTCGCAGTTTTATTTGGGTTAAATGGACGAATATCTTCAAATTCTCCCTCGCTCATCCACCGACCTCTCACGTCTTGTAGCACATATATATAATTTTCTTTGAAAAAGTAACTGCGTGGACCTCTCCAGAATCCACTATTAAAAATCCCGGCACCATAGGGAGCACATGAATAAGGTGTACGGGTTAATAATATTGGATGGCTTTCTGATTGATCTTTTGGAGCATAAATGGTTGTAAATAGTTTAATGCCATCTCGCATAGGAATCATTAATTCTGTTTTTGTATAGTTATTAACTATCCAAGCTGAGTCCACAGTTTGGGCAATATTTATCAATGGCAATAAGAGCAGCAGAAAGAAGATTTTTTTCATATGAATCAATTGAAAATAAAAGGTAAGAAATATTTACAATCTTAAACCGTTTAAATAATATATTCTGGTTGTTTTATTTATTGATCATCAAATCATTACATTAGCCCCATGAAAAAATTTATTTTATTAATGATCTCCTGCTCTTTATATGGAGCAACTTCAATGGCCCAGACCTCTGACGAAGCTGTTAAAAAAACCATCAATCGGCTTTTTGATGCAATGAGAAATTCCGACTCTGTTGAAATTCTTTCCGTTTTTACTCCAGATGCTATCATGCAATCTATAATGAATGACAAAGAGGGAAAAACATCTTTGAGAAAAAATCAAGTTCAGCAATTTGCCTCTGCTATTGGGAAAATGGCAAAAGGTGCAGCAGATGAACAGATTGAATTTGAAACCATCAAACTAGATGGTGAACTCGCTTTCGCATGGACACCTTACCGTTTTATTTTAAATGGCAAATACAGTCATAGTGGGGTTGATGCATTTTGTCTGGTCAAACTCAATGGGGAATGGAAAATTCAATACTTGATTGACACGAGAAGAAAATGAAACTTTTAAGTAATTCCAATTTATAACACTTCAAGATTATAATAAGGGCTCGCAAAGTTTCCTTTTAATAAACCATTGTTAATTGAAAATAATAGCCTGGTTAATCCTTTTTCTTTTGGTGCAATAATTTTTACAGGGATGGTAATAGTATTTCTAGCACTCAATGATCCTTTAGGTAATTGAAATGTATTAGCTCCTTCTGAAACAACGTAAGAGTATTTAGAAAAAGAATAGCTGATTGAAAGACGACCATCATTTATGATGGCATCATTATTTAGATTCGTGATTTTCAGATTTATATCAATCGTATCATTTAATTGAATTTTTACTGGTAGATCTATTGCTTCAATTTTTAGATCATTCACTGCGCAATAATTATTTATTGGTATCAGATTACCGCTTTTGAATGGTGAAACAATCTGCAAATTAGCATCTGAAATTTCATCATTGAACCACAAAACATTTTTACCATTCAAATCTTGTTCACTATGATTGATTGAATACTGTGTTTTTCGGTAATACTTTGTATTATACCCAATGGCTGTTGCATTGGGTTGATAATATTGATAAATTGATGGGAGGATATATGAATCTGTAAAAATAACTGGGGTCGTTCCAGCATATTTATAAATACTGTCAGCCCATGATTTGCCATGAATAAATGGTTTGTAATTATTGATTTTATCTATAGGCAATCCAGGCACCAGCAATAAAATCCTTAAGGTCAACATCAACCCTATATTGATTTTTGCCAATTTAATAAACAAGAATTTTCTTTTTTCATCTGCCTTATGAATAATTTCCATGAACAACACAATGAATGATGTTCCTGCAACCAAGGTCCAGTGCGCTTCTACATGATTTTTGAATGAAGAAAGCAAGAAAATAATCAGCACACTCCAAAAATTGAATATGTGTGCTTTTATGAGTTTATCTACAGATCTTATCTTAATTACATTGAAATAAAAGAAGAAGGAAATAATCGGCCCCCATATCAGGAGCTGTCCGAAAATATAATCAAGTGTGAAATTGATCTTATAAATTCTCAGCCCCCTCTCAAAAAGATGAAATCTTACTGTTGGCCAATCATGCTGGTATTGCCAATAAATATGAGGTGAGTAAAGAACAATTACAATAAGAATTAAGCACCAAAAACTCCCTCGCTTGAGAAGTTGAAAATTAGATAGCACAACAAAAATCACCGGAAGTATTCCATGGTATTTGCTGTAAAACATTCCTGTGATGGCGAATGAAAGTAAAAGGACAGCGATAAAATTATCTTTTTCCAGATAAAGCCTGTATCCTAAAAAAAACAAGGAAGAGAAAAAAAATAGTGGCGCATCCGGCGTAGTTATGAAGCCGTAAACATTGATGATGAGTATGGATGAAAATAGAAGGACGAAATATTTCGTATGTCTCAACCTATCGGGCAATCCAATAAAAATGATCCATGCTGAAGCTGTGGTTATGATTACCGTTCCGAGCCTTGTAAAAATCGGTCTATGTCCAAAACTTTCACCCCACTTAATCAAAAGAGCAACCAAGGGTGGATGATCAAAAAACCCCCAGTCGATTTGTTTTGAAAACATCCAATAATATGCCTCATCTCCATCTACTCCTATAAATGCAGATTGGATAATATTGATGGTGAACCATGATATCAAAAAAATGTAGAGCGGAAAATAGTTTCTCTTTTGCAACATTTTTTAATATCAATTATTTCATTGGTTTATGAAAGCTTTTGAATAATTGATTTTCAAAGCATCCATGTGGGGGAGGTGCGCTTCCAGTCTTTTTTTAAAACCTGCATAATCTTTTGGTGCTTTGGGCGACCATGCAATTTCAGATAAAGCCAGAGCACGTGGGTAGGTCATGTATTCCGCATATTTGATATTATTGATATATTCTGTCCAAACATTTGCCTGAATACCAACTACATGCTTTGCTTCATCTTCTGTTAATTCTGGAAGATTGGGTTCGAACGAATATGATTTTGACAGCGAAAGGTTTCCACCGATTGCCAAAGGCTCTGTTTTAGGATCTCCTTGGTAGTAATCAAGATAGAAGAAACTATTGGGTGACATCACTACATCATGATTTTGTTTTGCAGCTTCAACACCTCCTTTTACACCTCTCCATGACATCACCATGGCATTTGGAGAGAGGCCACCTTCCAAAATTTCATCCCATCCCAATAATTTTTTTCCTTTTGAGGTAACAAATCTGTCAATGCGACGAATAAAATAGCTCTGTAATTCTTCTTCGTTTTTTAGTCCAAGTTTTTTGATCAGATCCTGACAGAACCGACTTTCCCTCCATTGTGTCTTTGGGCATTCATCACCTCCAATATGAATATATTGTCCAGGAAACAATGCCATTACTTCTGACAACACATCTTCCAAAAATGTAAATGTTTCTTCTCTTGGTGCAAGTACATCTTCTGAAACTCCCCAGCGTGTAGCTACCTGATAAATTTTATCCTGGTTGCAACCGAATTGAGGATAAGCTGCCAACAATGCCTGTGAATGTCCGGGCATTTCAATTTCTGGAATTACTGTGATGTATTTACTTGCGGCATATGCAACTACATCACGAATTTGATCTTGTGTATAGTATCCTCCATGAGGTTTTCCATCAAATTTTTTATCACGATAATGTCCAAGTGTAGATTCCTTTCTTACTGAAGATATTTGTGTGAGCAATGGATATTTTTTGATTTCTATTCTCCAACCCTGGTCTTCTGTTAAGTGCCAATGAAAGGTATTTAGTTTATAAATAGCCATTACATCGAGAAATCGTTTGATATCTTCTACTTTAAAAAAATATCTACCTACATCCAGCATGAGTCCACGATAACCAAACCTTGGGGCATCTTCTATAGAACAGTTAGGCACAGAGAGAGGAGTAGAAGTTTGTTGGTCTCCACTCATTGATGCAGGCATCAGTTGAAGCAGTGTTTGCATGGCATAGAATGCCCCGGCACCAGTGCTGGCTTGAATTTCAATTTTTTTTGAAGTTACGTTAAGTGAATAAGCTTCTTTTTTAAGTGAGGGGTTTAATGTAAAAGCAACCCCGGAAGAAGACTTCCCTTTTATGACGTTTAGCCCAAGATTTCCTACATTGTTTGCTTGGCGGGTCAACAGATCAGCTGCTGGTTTAAATAATTCATCTGCAATAGAAACATTCATTCCTTTCTTAAACGTGAATATTCCATTTTGTGGTGTAAGTTTTTGAGGCTGTGGGATGAGGTTGTATTGATTTTGAGCGAACAGGTTTAGCGAGATTAGAAAACCTATCAAATAGAAAACAATTTTTTTCATATCGCATGTTTAGATTGTTAAATATAAGCAATATTCCACCTTCGGAATTTTAGATAGATGCTGATATTTAATAGATTTATCTAATTAATTAATAATTACTGTGAAAAGACGTTTGTTGTTTTTGATGCTTCTCGTGGCATATTCTCTTTTACTTGTTAATGTGATGGTATTCAAGAATCTTCCTACCATTCGGATAGGATATTTGATGCTTAATTTTAGTGGTACGCATGAAGCTCCTCCCAACTTTATTCCATTCAAAACCATACTTCCTTATTTATTCGGATATAAAGGGTTAATCATTGCAGGTATAAACATCATTGGAAATATCATACTACTTGTTCCGATTGGTTTTTTAATTCCTTATCTACTGAAGGAAATGAATTGGAAGAAGGCGATTCTGTTTGCTGTTCTTTCTGGCTTGGTGATTGAAGGCTTGCAGACAATCTTACATGTAGGAATATTTGATATTGATGATGTCATACTTAATGGGCTTGGATTTATGATTGGGTATTGGAAATTTCTAGTATTTCCAAGATGTTGGAATTTACTTCGAACCAGAAAAATATTTTTAGCAAGTTTAATTATAATTGCTGCACTTGTTGCCTATTATATTTTTAATTTCTTTCAAAACAATTCAGGACCTATGCCTCGTGGTCCTAGTTTTAGAAATGAAAGAGTAAATCACATTAAAAATAATAATGCTGTAGCAAGAGAAAATGATTTGTGCGGGGGAACTGGGGGTACGGGACAAATCATTGGCAAATCAGATCATACAATAACAATCAAACGCAACGATGGTATCGAGGAAATTATACATTTATCCGACAAAACATCAATCAAAAATTCTTCTGGAAATATCACCGAAGTTGATCTTAGAATGGGTGATCGAGTAACTGTCGTGGTTGGTTTAATATCCGAAGATCCACTTGCAGCCTCACTTGTATTGGTTTGTAATTAAATAAATTGTCATTTAATTCTCTTCAAATCTAGATCCTGAAAGTCGAAGCTGAAATCTGTGAGTGGAGAAATAGCCTCCATGGTAAATCCACTTGGTTTGCCATTTCGATCAAGACTGAAATAGAGAAATGCGTCTGCATCCATACTGCGATCCGTCCACTTTGCAATGAGTGCATTCCCTTTATAAGATAACAGCTCACCTTCAAGCTTTGGTGATCGAACAGATGAAATCCAGGGTTTCCCATTTTTAACTGTTAGCATCATATCTCCAAACCATTCATCATGGTAGGTTCCGAAGTATGGATTGAAGTCAAAAGCATTTCCTTGCTTTTGCTGTGCTTCAGCAATATCTGCATTTACTTTTTGCTTGATTTTTTCAGCTTCTGCAAATCCCTTTTTTTCTCTTTCAGAAAAACTCTTCACCCAATTTTGTCCAGTCACCCCAAGGTATCCATCTTTGATGGTATTGCTGATCGATGAAAATGCCGCACCAGATTGCTGATTCGTCAATACCATGATCCCAAGGTTAAGTTCAGGAAATAGCACTACTTGCGTTACAATGCCGGCAAGTCCACCTGTATGTGTAACCTGCTTGTATCCTTTAATATCACTTAAAAACCATCCCAGTCCGTATGCACTGAAATGTGTATTGTACGGAGGAGCTGTAACAGATTTGATGATGGTTTGTGGCGACCACATTTCTTCGTGGATGTTTTCGCTGAATAATTTTTTGCTCAACCCATCACCATATTTTCCATGATTCAATTGAAGGATCACCCATTTGCTCAAGTCATTGATATTGCTCCAAATTCCTCCGGCAGCATTTGCAGTTTCACTCCAATTGATGTCGATGACTTTCAAGTTGCCATCAACGGGTGCATGCGGACGGATCATGTTGGATTTATCTTTCAGCCGACTGAGGGATGCTGCTGAATGTTGAAATCCAAGTGGTTTCATAATACGTTGTTCAACAAATTCCTCCCAAGGCATGCCTGCAACTTTGGAGATAACTTCCCCAGCAACGATATAAAGATTATTGTCGTAATCATATTTTGTTCTGAAAGCAGAAACCGGTTTAAGGTAACGAAGGTTGTGGATGATATCAGCTTTGCTGAAATTGCTTCCATCAGGCCACATCATCAAATCGCCAGCACCCAGTCCAAGCCCACTTCTATGAGTAACGAGATCTATTACAGTAAATGCTTCTGTAACATATGGATCATACATTTTAAATCCTGGGAGATGATCGGTTACTTTATCATCCCATTTCATTTTTCCTTCTTCCACCAGCATGCTGATGGCAGCGGTTGTGAATGCCTTTGAATTAGAGGCAATTCCAAACAGCGTGAATTCGTCAACTTTTTTTCCGGTTTCAAGATTTGCCACGCCATAGCCTTTGGCATGAATGAGTTTACCATCTTTCACCACACCTACAGCAATGCCTGGAACATTGAATGTTTTCAATGTAAGCTCAACGAGTGAGTCGATCTGTTTGCTATTAAGAGGTTGTCCAAATGTTGAAATGAAAAAAAATACGATCGGAGAGAGCAGAAAAATTTTCTTCATGATAATATTTTAAGTGAGTTACATATTTCTTCTATACTGGCCACCTACTTCATAGAGAACATTCGTTATTTGCCTCAAAGAGCAATATTTAACTGCCTCCATCAGCGCTTCAAATAAATTTTCATCGCTTTGTGCAACTTTTTTCAAATTTAATAACTGAAACTCTGAATGTGCAGCGTTTCTTCTTTTAAATTCTTCAACATTTTTTATCTGTTGTTTCTTTTCTTTTTCTGAACTACGTATCACTTCGTTGGGTATACTTGTCGGGCTACCTGTTTTACTCATAAAAGTATTTACGCCAACAACTGGAATTTCACCTTTGTGTTTCAGTGTTTCGTAATGCATGCTTTCATCCTGAATTTTATTTCTCTGATACATTCTTTCCATTGCCCCAAGTACACCTCCTCTTTCTGATATTCTATCAAACTCTGCCATCACCGCTTCTTCCACGAGATCAGTAAGTTGTTCAATGATAAAGGATCCCTGAATAAAATTTTCGGTTTTAGCAGACCCTAATTCTTTGTTGATGATCAGCTGAATGGCCATTGCCCTTCTTACGCTTTCCTCAGTTGGGGTGGTGATGGCTTCATCATATGCATTGGTATGCAGCGAATTGCAATTGTCATAAATAGCATACAAAGCTTGTAATGTTGTTCTTATATCATTAAAATCAATTTCCTGTGCGTGTAAACTTCTACCAGAGGTTTGAATATGGTATTTCAGTTTTTGTGAACGGCTGTTTCCTCCATATTTGTATTTAATCACTTTTGCCCAAATTCTTCTGGCAACCCTGCCGATTACTGAATATTCAGGATCCATTCCGTTGCTGAAAAAGAATGAAAGGTTGGGGGCAAAATCATCAATGTGCATTCCTCTTGATATGTAATATTCTACATAAGTAAACCCATTTGATAATGTGAAGGCAAGTTGCGTAACAGGATTGGCTCCAGCTTCTGCGATGTGGTAGCCGCTGATCGATACGCTGTAAAAATTTCTAACCTTATGCTGAATAAAGTACTCCTGTATATCACCCATCAATCTCAACGCAAATGCAGTAGAAAAAATACAGGTATTTTGCGCCTGATCTTCCTTTAAAATATCTGCCTGAACTGTTCCTCTTACTTCGCTGAATACTTTTGAACAGATCGTTTGATACACTTCGGTTTCAAGTACTTCGGAGCCGCTTAGACCCAATAATTTTAAGCCCAGCTCATTGTGGTTTTCTGGTTTTGAATTATTTGTACTGAGATCTTTATATTCGGGTGTCTTTGCAATTTTCTGCTTTTCTTTTAGAATGTTGATTACCTTATCCCATAATCCATGTTCTTCAATATATTTTTCACAAGCCTGATCTATGGCTGCATGAAGAAAGAATGCAAGCATCATTGGTGCAGGACCATTGATGGTCATGGACACAGAGGTCTTTGAATCTGATAAATCAAAGCCACTGTATAATTTTTTCGCATCATCCACTGTTGCAATGCTCACGCCACTATTACCAATTTTTCCATAAATATCCGGACGATGATCTGGATCGTTTCCATATAATGTCACACTGTCGAATGCTGTTGATAAACGAATGAATGGCTGACCACTTGATAAATAGTGAAATCTTCTGTTGGTTCTTTCCGGACCACCCTCTCCGGCAAACATTCGTGTAGGGTCTTCCGCAGCATTTCTCAATGGGAAAACAGATGCTGTATACGGAAATTTTCCAGGAAAATTTTCTTGTAATCTCCATTTGAGAATATCACCCCAATCTTTGAATGCAGGTACAGCAATTCGCGGAATCGAAGTACCAGAAAGGGATATGAATTTTAAACTTCTTTTTACTGTTTTATCTCTGACTTGGTATTCAAATTCATCTTTTTGATAACGAAGTTTGGTTTCATCCCATTCATCGATCAATTTCTTGCAGAGTGGGATTTGATGATTTTCTTTTTGAGTGATGATTTCTTTGATCTGATTTTGGGCATGTGGATCGTTGATCATTGAAAGTGTACCATATAGCTTGTATAATTCAGATGCAAGGATTGATTGTTCATTCACCAATCGGTTATACTTCCTTATTTCTTCTGTGATCTCAGATAAATAGCGAATCCTCGAATTCGGGATGATTGAATTTTTATCCGAAAATGAATTATCTGATATCAATACGTCCTCAGTATTGAATATTTTATTCATCAATAAACCAAATAGTTTATTGATCCCCTCATCATTGAACTGAGAACTAATCGTACCAAAAATGGGTAAGTCTTCATTCTTTACCTCCCACAATCCATGGTTTCTTTTGTATTGCTTTTTTATATCATGTAATGCATCCAGTGCTCCAGGCTTGTCGAATTTGTTTAATGCAATTGCATCGGCAAAATCCAGCATATTGATTTTTTCCAATTGTGATGCTGCACCATATTCCGGAGTCATTACATAAAGACTCATATCACAGTGTTCAACAATAGAAGCATCGCTTTGTCCTGCACCTGCAGACTCAAGTATGATAAGGTCGAATCCGTGCTCTTTGCAAATATTGATGGCTTGTTGAGCGGTAGCGCTAATTGTTTTTTCACTGGTTCTGGTTGCCATTGATCGCATATACACTCTTGGTGAATGAATGCTGTTCATTCTTATTCGGTCACCCAACAAAGCGCCACCTGTTTTTTTCTTAGATGGATCGACTGATATTACTGCAATGGTTTTGTCTGAATATTTTTCTAAAAATCTTCTGACAATTTCATCTGTTATCGTTGATTTGCCAGCACCACCGGTACCTGTAATTCCTAAAACTGGAATATTGCTCTTTGTATTTTTTTCTACTTGAACCAATCTTGCTTCTGCGAGTGTTATACTTCGTGAGATGGTTCTTATGTCTTTTAATTCACCCCAACTATTTTTTATTATTTTATTATGGGGCTTGTCTATACTATAATCACTTCTCTTCAATACATCTGCAATCATGCCTTCAAGTCCCATTATCCTTCCATCATCCGGAGAATAAATTCGCTCTATTCCATAATCATGCAGTTCTTTGATTTCATTTGGCAATATTGTACCTCCGCCCCCTCCAAATATTTTTATATGAGAGCAATGATTCTTTTCGAGTAAATCTTTGATGTACTTGAAAAATTCTATATGACCTCCTTGGTAGGAAGTAATAGCAATACTGTGTGCGTCCTCTTCTATCGCAGCTTCCACAATCTCAAGAGCACTTCTGTTATGACCCAGATGTATCACTTCTGCACCCATCGATTGCATGATTCTGCGCATGATATTGATCGCTGCATCATGACCGTCAAACAAAGATGCGGCTGTTACAATTCTAATTGTATTGGAAGGTTTGTACACGTTGATAAATTCATCTTCAAAGGTAAGGGGAATCGCATCTTACTATTCATCCCTGGTTAATATTGATACTGAATTGCTTATAAATTATTTAAAAAATATAGCTGATTTTTATTTTAATGATCAAGGCATTTCGTTGGAAATTATCTACATAAAAATTCAAATCATTTTAAACTCTTTTGAATTGCATAGAATTTATTGAATACAACAAGCAATTCCTTTTTTCATAAATATTTACAGATAAGTTCTATCTATTTTTGTGTTTGTTAAAACATGGATGTGAAAAGATTTAATGATTTCAATAACAAGCAAGTCGCCAATCTCCCGCATCATCTCAGAAAATATATCGTGGATCAGGAATATGAAAAATATACACCTGTAGATCATGCGGTATGGCGTTACGTGATGCGTCAAAACTATAGCTATCTCAAGGATGTAGCTTATTATCCATATATCCCTGGACTCAAAATGGCGGGCTTGACAATTGAAAAAATTCCAAGTCTGCAGGAGATAAATGATGCATTGGCAGCGATTGGATGGGGTGCAGTTACCGTTGATGGATTTATCCCACCTGCAGCATTTATGGAGTACCAAGCTTATCGTGTATTGGTTATTGCAGCAGATATCCGTCAATTGGAACATATTGAATATACATCTGCTCCCGATATCATTCATGAATCTGCCGGACATGCTCCAATTATTAGTGATGTTAAATACAATCAGTACCTGAGTTATTTGGGGTCCATTGGAACGAAAGCACTTTTTTCATCTATGGATTATGCCTTGTATGAATCTATTCGTCAGCTTTCAATACTCAAAGAAACCCCTCATGTAGAAAGAAAAAAATTGGCAGATGCAGAAGCATTGGTTTTACACAATCAACAACATCTTGGGGAACCTTCTGAAATGGCTTTGTTAAGCAGATTGCAGTGGTGGACAGTTGAATATGGATTAATTGGAAATCTTGATCAGCCAAAAATATATGGTGCAGGGTTGCTTTCCTCAATTGGTGAAAGTTCATCTTGCATGAAACCATCTGTTAAAAAAATTACTTATACGATTGATGCAGTAAAATATTCTTATGATATCACCAAGCCACAGCCACAGCTATTTGTAACACCTACTTTTCAAAACTTAATTGATGTGCTAGAGCAATTTGAAAGCAAGATGGCATTTAGGGTAGGTGGGTTGGAAAGTATTCTAAAAGCCATTGAATGTAAAAACATTTGTACTGCCTCTTTTTCTTCAGGGTTACAAGTTTCGGGAGTGTTTTCTCAAGTGCATACAGATAAATTCAATAAAGTAAAATATATACAAACAAGCGGTGAAACATCACTGTCTTTTAATGATATTCAAATTCATGGGCAAGGAATGGAATATCACAAAGGTGGTATTGGTTCACCACTTGGACTTTTAAAAGACAGTCGAAAATATCTGGAAGATTTTTCAGAACATGATTTAAGGGAGCAAAATATTTTACTTGATCACCCTGTTGAGCTCACTTTCGAAAATGGAATTACTGTAAAAGGTGAGTTGAAATCTGTACTTCGAGAAAATGGCAAAATAATTTTAATGAGCTTTCAGAACTGTACAGTTACAGATCATGATGGAAAAATATTTTTCAATCCTGGTTGGGGTAATTATGATATGGGTGTTGGGTATGAAATTATTTCTGTTTTCAATGGTGTAGCAGATAAGAATAATATGTTGGATCAACTTTATGTTTCATCCGAAAGAACCCAACAACAGCATTATTCAGCGAAAGACAGAGCATATCATACTCTCTTTCAGGAAATCCGCGATATCCGCGAAAAGAATCTTGGTATGGAACGCCTTGATGAGATATGGAAATCAATTCAACTTCATTTTGAGGAAGATTGGTTGGCAACCATGGAAATTCTTGAATTGATTGATGGCGATGAAAATTATCTATCTCTTGCACTATCTCTAAGAAAATCGTTGGAAGATAAAAAATATCATCAGCCTAAATACAATAAGTTGGTTGACGATGGATTAAAAATTATTGATGCAAAATTGAAGTTTCAATGATTTTCCAGGCAAGTTGGGTATCATTATTTTTTAATGCTGATTTTATTTTCAGAACAACTGCCATTGAAATCTTTCCTGCGTAATCCATCATTTCCTGCGCTGGCATCATATTCACATTTGCCAATTGTGCTTTTTCGTTGTTTGAAAACTCAGAATTATTTTTTATGCAATATGGAAGTTGATCAATGCCAATTCCAAGTTGCGTATTGGGTTTTTCTACTTTAAATAGACTTTCTTTAGTAATCCTGGTATACCAATCTTCTCCCAATCGAGCTACCAGGTCGAGTTTTAAAGGATCAATTTTTTTATTTTCATCAACCACTGATTCCTTGATATGTATTCTTTTAATTTCCGCCAATATCAAATTTCCTGCTCCGGCTTTTTCTCCCAGTGAGATAATTTCCTGCACTAAGCATTCAAGTTGAATTGGAGATTCTGCAACCCGAGGGGGTTTGACAATTTCAGATGGCATTGGTGTAAATCCAGCTTTCACAAATTCATTCACCTCCTTGGGGTATTCACAACTTGCCAATGAAACTTGTTGTACCATCGAGTAGTTGACGATGTTGATTACACATTCCGGCACTTCTTTTAAGTTCTCCAAGGTATGTTTTGTCGTATTGTCTCTTACTCTTCTGGATGGAGAGAAGATGCATACAGGAGGATTCATACTGAAGAGGTTAAAAAAACTAAACGGACTAAGATTTACATTTCCGAATTTATCTATTGTTGATGCAAAGCAAATAGGACGGGGAGCAATGGCAGCTTGTAAATACTGCTGCAACAATTGAGTGGTGATATCTTTGGTATCAATTGTAATCATGATATTGGCAAAGAACGTATTATTTTTTCAATGCTAAAATCGACCAATCAGTTTTTTCAGCTCGTATGGTGTTTTCTAATGTTCCCAATCCATCAATTGACATCTTGATGATATCCCCCTCTTTCAGCCATTGTGGTTGATATGCAGGGTTGTTTAATTTTCCAGTTCCATTGAGCTCAAGGAAACAACCTGTACCGACAGTGCCGGATCCAATTACTTCACCAGGATGAAGTGTAACACCATAAGAACATCTTTCAATGATTTCTGCAAATGTCCAATCCATATCCCGCATATTTCCTTCAGATACAAGCTTATCATTTACCCAACATTTCATGGGTAGATTATATACAGCTCCTATATGTCCTTCTTTCGCTGGTACTTTATATGCTTCCAACTCATCAGGTGTAACCAGCCATGGTCCAATAACAGTAGAAAAGTCTTTCCCTTTTGCAGGGCCGAGGTTTAAGAGCATTTCTTCCATCTGTAATTTTCTGGCACTCAGATCATTCATGATGGTAAAACCTGCAATGTAATCATCAGCATCTTTTGCTTTAATATTTCTTCCTTCTTTGCCTATCACAACAGCAACTTCCAATTCAAAATCGAGTTGCTCAAAATGATCAGGCATACAATATATATCACCCTTTCCTTGTATAGACTGATGATTGGTGAAGTAAAAAATAGGATATTGATCAAATTCTTTGATCATTTCAACTCCTCTGTTTCTTCTTGCAGCTGCAACATGTTGACGAAACGCATATCCGTCTCTGCAGGAAGGAGGATTGGGAATGGGCGCCAGGTAAATAACATTGTTTTCTGGAGAACATTGTAATAACCCTTTACTGATCTCTTCTGATTTTTCCCCCAATTCTTTCATTGCTTTCGGCCCCTGTTGTAAGAACTCCAACATATTGTTTTGGAACCCTCCTAAAGACGAAATGGGGTAAAGATTTCCATCTACCACAATTCCGAGGTTTTGTTTATTATTTTTTAAGTAACTGGCTAATTTCATTCATTATTAATATTAAATAGGTCGAATTTGACCCTTTTTTTGAATAAATTTTAATTTGAATAGATGTGAAGTTAGAAATAATATTTTACTTCGTGTTTTCTATCATCATCTTAATGGTATAAAATAATTGTTATGCCTATTTACCATGCAATTGGGTCTATTCCGCACAAACGTCATACGGTTTTTAGAAAGCCAGACGGCAAATTGTATGCAGAAGAACTGGTTTCTACTGAAGGTTTTTCTGGGATGTATTCTTTGGTTTATCATACACATCCACCAACCATTGTGAAATCATTGGGAGAGCCTTATTCCGTTGAACCAAAAATTGCTCGAGAAAAACATCTCAGACATACCAGTTTACTGGGGTTTAATGTTCAGCCTGAAAATGATTTTTTAAAAAGCAGAAAGCCGGTATTGGTCAATGCTGACCTTCATATTTCATTGGCTGCTCCTAAAAAATCCATGACAGATTATTTTTATAAAAATAGTCAGGCAGATGAAATTATATTCATTCATAAAGGTTCCGGCACACTAAAGTCGGGTTTTGGGAAGTTAAAATTTACTTACGGCGATTACGTTGTTGTTCCACGAGGTACAATTTATCAGATCGAATTTGATAATGAAGATAACAGACTGTTTATTATTGAGAGTTTTAGTCCGATTCGATTTCCCAAAAGATATCTCAATGAATTCGGGCAATTGATGGAGCATTCTCCATACTGCGAAAGAGACATCAAGCGTCCTGCTGATTTGGAAACATTTGACAAAGAAGGTGATTTTTCGATTCTTATAAAAAAACAAGGACTAATTTATCCTTATACCTATGGTAACCATCCATTTGATTTTATTGGGTGGGACGGGTACCATTATCCTTGGGCATTCTCCATACATGATTTCGAGCCTATCACTGGCAGGGTGCATCAACCGCCTCCAGTGCATCAAACATTTCAAGCGAAAAATTTTGTAGTGTGTTCTTTTGTTCCAAGAAAATATGACTATCATCCGCAATCTATTCCTGCACCTTACAACCACAGCAATGTTGACAGTGATGAAGTGTTGTATTATGTTGATGGAGATTTCATGAGCCGGAAATCTGTTGTTCAAGGACAAATCACACTTCATCCCGGAGGAATTCCACATGGCCCTCATCCTGGTACAGTTGAAAAATCAATTGGAAAAGAGAAGACAGAGGAGTTGGCAGTAATGATTGATCCTTTTCGTCCGTTGATGTTAACTGAAGATGCATTGAAAATCGAAGATGAAAACTATCATAAAAGCTGGCAGTATAATATTGAGTAGCACAATTGATTGAATATGAGTAATAGTAAATTGAACAATGATTTTCTGCCTTTATTGGGAACTGATTTTATTGAACTCTATGTAGCAAACGCGAAACAATCTGCACATTATTACAAAACTGCATTTGGATTTCAGGGATTGGCTTATAGCGGTCCTGAAACTGGGGATAAAGAAAAAGTATCATACGCATTACGTCAGGAAAAAGTAACGCTGGTTCTTACAACACCGTTGAATATTCATTCCGATATTGCAAAACATGTGCATCTGCACGGAGATGGTGTAAAAGCCATTGCATTAACAGTAAAAGATGCTCAGGATGCCTTTGATCAAACCACCAAGCGTGGAGCAAAACCTTATCTAACTCCCATAGTGTTAAGCGATGAGCATGGTGAAATTAAAATGAGTGGTATTCGTATTTATGGAGACACTGTTCATTTGTTCATAGAAAGAGAAAATTACCGAGGCATCTTTTTACCCGGATTTCAAAAATGGGAATCGAATTATACTCCCTCTCCAGTTGGCTTGAAGCACATCGATCATTGTGTTGGGAATGTAGGTTGGAACCAGATGAATACTTGGGTAAAGTTTTATGAAGATGTGATGGGGTTTAAAAATATTTTGACATTTGATGATAAGCAAATTTCAACTGAGTACTCTGCATTGATGAGTAAAGTGATGAGCAATGGGAATGGTTATGTAAAGTTTCCGATCAACGAACCTGCCGAGGGGAAAAAGAAATCTCAAGTAGAGGAGTATCTTGATTTTTATAATGGAGAAGGAGTGCAGCATGTTGCAATTGCTACCGAGAATATCATTGAAACTGTTTCTCAATTGAAAAATCGAGGTGTTGAATTTTTATCTATTCCAACTACCTATTATGATGAACTCCTCGACAGGATTGGCCCTATAGATGAAGACCTCGAACCTCTGAAAAAACTTGGTATTTTAGTCGATAGGGATGACGAAGGGTATCTGTTGCAAATATTTACAAAACCTGTAGAAGATCGTCCGACAATGTTCTATGAAATCATACAACGTAAAGGAGCAAAATCTTTTGGTGCAGGAAATTTCAAAGCATTGTTTGAAGCATTGGAAAGAGAACAGGAATTGAGGGGTAATCTTTAGCATCACTTCATCAAGATGTCTGCCATACCTGAAATATTGTGGGAAGCAACTGAAGATCAAAAGAAATCTTCTCACATATTTCATTTCATGCAATGGCTTGGAAGAGAAAAAAATATCCATGTAGAAAATTATGAAACACTCTATCAGTGGAGTATTTCACATGCCGAAGATTTTTGGAGATCATTTGTAGAATTTGCTGATGTTTTTTCTTTTCCTACAGAAAAAAAAGTTCGAAGTAACTGGGAGCATGATTTCATAGGCGTCAAATGGTTTGAGGGAGCAGAGGTGAATTATGCAAAAGCGATTTTCCGAAATGCCAATACAGTACAGCCTGCTATTTTATATACTTCTGAGCAAGATCACGAAATTCATTCTATTTCATGGAATAATTTGTATCAGCAGGTTTCCAGTCTCTCATATTGGATGCGTTCAATAGGAATTCAAAAAGGAGATCGTGTTGTATCAGTTCTTCCAAATATTCCGGAAAATGTAGTTGCATTTCTTGCAGCTCAGTCACTCGGGGCTGTTTGGAGCAGTTGTTCTCCAGATTTTGGAGCTGATGCTATTTTACAACGCTTCCATCAAATCCAACCTCGATTGTTGTTTGCAACTGATCAAGTTGTTTATAATGGAAAGAGAATCGATAAGTATCAGTTGATACAGGAATTGAGGTCATCACTTCCATGTATCGAGCATACAGTTCTTTTATGGAGAAGTAGCATAGAATTTGAAGCTTTAAATGAAACATCTTGGAACAAGATTATGCAGCAAATGGGAGGAGAACTTTTTTTTGAGCCTCTTGCTTTCGATCATCCACTTTGGATTTTGTATTCATCTGGTACAACTGGAATACCCAAAGGCATTACACACAGTGTTGGAGGGAATCTCATTGAACACCTGAAAGTGCTTATGCTCCACTGGGATGTTCATCCTGGTGAAAGATTTTTTTGGTATTCTACAACTGGATGGATGATGTGGAATTTTTCAGTGGCTTCTCTGTTGGTAGGCGCCACTTTGGTTTTATATGATGGTTCCCCTTCTTTTCCCTCTATTAATCGTTTGTGGCAATTGGCTGCCGATGCAGCAATTCATCATGTTGGACTCGGTGCTGCATACATCATCAATTGTCAGAAATCGCATTTACAATTTTCAAAAGATAAATTTCCTTCACTGCGTTCTATTGGTTCTACAGGTTCTCCATTGCCTCCTGATGCATATGCATGGGTATATAAAAATGTGAAGTCTTCTGTTTGGTTGATTTCATTTAGTGGTGGAACTGATGTTTGTAGTGGATTTGTTGGCGGATGTATTTTGCTGCCAGTGGCGAAGGGTGAAATACAATGTCGTTTATTGGGATGTGATCTTGATGCGTTGGATAACAATGGACAGTCCAGCCTCGATACATTGGGAGAGATGGTAATCAAACAACCCATGCCCAGCATGCCTGTATTTTTTTGGGGTGATAAAGACAATAAAAAATATCGATCCAGTTATTTTAGTCAATTTTCAGGTGTTTGGTCGCACGGAGATTTTATTAAGTTGACTTCAAGAGGGAGTTTGATCGTATCAGGCAGATCAGATGCAACACTGAACCGAGATGGCATTAGAATTGGTACTGCTGAAATATATGGGGTGCTTGATAAGATTGATTTTATTAAAGACAGTCTGATTGTTTGCATAGAAAAATCTGATGGGAGTTTTTATATGCCTTTGTTTGTAATGATGAACGAAGGTGAGTTACTTAGTGATGATAAAAAGCAGTTAATTTCATCATTGTTGCGTTCAACATATTCACCTCGTCATGTTCCTGATGCAATTTATCCTGTTCAGGATATTCCCTATACCATCAGTGGAAAGAAATTGGAAATCCCAGTAAAAAGGATTTTGATGGGATGGCCACTTGATAAAGCAGCCAGTATTGATTCCATCCGTAATCCAGATGCTTTAAAGAATTTTCAGAAATTTATATTAAATAAATAATACCTCATTATTAAATATAAATTGGGAATAGTTAGAAGCGTTGATTATTCTTTATATAGGACTAGGTACTTTATATAATTCTAGTCTACCACTGCATAGGCCTCTATTTCGACCAAATATCCATCGCCAATCAGTTTTGCTTCTACCATCGTATTGGCAGGTTGAATTTCTGCAAAACGTTCTCCGTGTGCCCTTGCAATGGGCTCCCATTGATCAATATTATTTACAAAAATTCTTGTTCGAACTACATCATCGAGTGATGCACCTACTGATTGCAATGCTCCTTCAATTTTATCAATGATGAAGTGCGTTTGAGCTGCCGGATCATTTCCTCCTATGATTTTGTCTCCATGTGTAGCGGTAGTTCCAGAAATAAAAACTTGATTTCCTTTCTTGACTGCTCTTGAATAACCGGCAAGTGATTCCCATGGTGTGCCAGAAAAAACTTTTGTTTTCTCTTTGTTTTGAATTTTTGTCGGGTAGGGTTTTGGAAATTCCTGAATATGATGACTCAGATCTCCAGATGCTGTTAAAAAAGGCGGCTTACGGTATTCATCCCCGCAATTTCCAGCAATTAGGTTAGCCATATCAAGTATTTTTCTGATAGCAGTTTTTTCTTCATCTGAAAATAAAATTGTTTTAATTTTTTTATTTTCTTCAATATGTGATGATTCACCCAATCTTGCTCCAATGATAACAGATGTTACTGCTGGGCTGTTTTTAATAAATGCACTTGCCAGAGTTGAAATGGAACAATTTTTAGACAATGCTATTTCTGAAAGGCTTGATAACAGCGTTTGGTACCAATCCCATCCACCCGCAGCATCAATAAATCTTTTGTATTTCATTTGCGACCAGGTTAGTTGTTCAGAGGCTATAGGGGCTGATTTCCCTAACCACTTTTCAGAGAAAAATCCTCCTGCAACTGTTCCGTAGGCAAAGAGGTTTATTTGCTTATCTGAACAAAGTTTGGCCATGTTATTGCTCGCCCGTTGGTCTAGCAAGGAGTAAGAGATTTGATTGCTGAAAATTGGGATACCGGATTCAACAACCATGTTTAAGTGGATATGATCAAAATTGGTGAGTCCGATCTTTTCAATCAACCCTTTTCCCCTCAATCTGGACAAAGCGTATAATGCATCCAACCAATTGGGGTCTGCATAATTCCAGGCGTGAAATTGTAGCAGATCCAATCTTTCTGAATGCATTCTTTTCAATGATTTATGGATGGCATTTTCTGCAATTTGATCATTGATCATTCCTGGTGAAGGAACCCACTTGGTATAGAGTTTCAAATTGGGTAATTTTAATTTCTTTTTAAAATACCCAGTAATTTCTTCTGCTGATCCATAATGATCAGCCATATCAAACGTTGTAAATCCATTTTCGTAGTAATGCAACAGCGAATTGGAAGCAAGCTCAAGATCTACTTTAGCGCCATTGCGTTCCATGTCTGCTATTTGCCAAAGTCCAATGATAACTTCAGATATATTATTTGAATCCATGTTATTGGTTTAGATTTTATAAAATGCTGGCTGACTTTTTTTGATAAAATCGATAGATCGTAGCTGCGAACACAAGTACAATCAACCAAACCAGTGTTGGGTGAAAATAAAATTCTTTTTGTGATGATTGCATATCATTCCAAGTAATGATAAAAAGAAAGGATGACAGGCTTATTATTCCTGCATACGCAATGAGCTTTTGAACATTTCTATTTTTAAAAATTGGTTTATTGACCTCGGAAGGAGAAATTGACCTGGGAAGAAAAATTACAGCAAAGCAGATCAATATAAAATTGACAAGCATTGATATAACCATGATATCAATTCCCAAAAAAATATCTGATGCAAAATGACAACCAAATATTCCCAATGAGGCGATTAGGCCACTAAATAAAATCGCATAGTGTGGAGTGTTGTATTGAGAATGAATATCTGAGAACAATCTTGGAAATAAGTTGTCTTTTGACCAAGCATATACAAATCTTGATACAGATAGGATCATTGACGGAAGATCTTTGAGCAACGCAATACAGGCTCCGAGTAAAATAATGATGGCTGATTGTTTACTGAGCACATAACCTAAAAGGCTAACAGCAGAAACATCTTTAGAGATCGCTTCAGATTGGATAAAATTCCAGGGAACAATCCTGTATATACTAAATGTGAATATCAAATAAAAAACCGCCACAATGATGAATGTGACTATGATTGCTGTTGGAAGATTTCTGCTGGGATTTTTTGCTTCACCACCTGCTTGTGCAATGGCGTCAAAGCCAATGAAACTTGCAAACAATACGGTACTTGCAGAAATTATCTTATTCCAGCTAAAGGTTGATTTAAGATAGGGGATATTATTTTCAATTTTAAGAGATAGGGCTTTGTTATAAGATTCTGGAGTGTTTGATAACGCAAAATAGATGACGATAAAACCCAAAATGAATGTGATAGTTACCAAAAGAATTACAATGAATTGATAACTTTTAATTCCAATTATGTTTATAAATACAAAAACCCAGAGCAGTAAAAGAGACAACACTAAACGAGCCGTTCCGGTTTTCAATAACAGGGCAAGCTGATCAAGCCCAAGGTTTAAAAAAACATCACTGATAAAGGGACCCACCATATATGCAACAACACCCATTACTATGGAAAGTCCAAACCATTGAGAGAAGCTTGCTATGAAACCCAGAAAGGGGTGAAGTGCCCTGCTTACATAAATATAACTTCCACCAGCTGCCGGCATGGAAGAAGAAAGTATTGCATAGGCAAATGCTGAAAGCAATGCAGGGAGCGAAGCAAGCAGAAATGCATATAATATATTATTTCCCAATCCTGGAACTGCAGCTTGTATTTCAAATGGTACAATATAGATGGATGCTCCAATCATTGATGAAGCACCCGTTGCAATAAGACCTACCAGTCCCAGGCTTCTTTTTAATTCTTTTTCAATCATGAAATTATATTGTGCCTGAAATAATGATTATTGTGTAAATCATCTCAAGGCTAACTTATAATTTATTCCTCTCCAACTGCAGGCTGAGGTATGTTTATTAAACTTCCATAAAACAATGCATTCAAGAAAAGTTTATTTGTTCCATACCAGGTACCTCTGAAGTTGGGTTCATCGGCAAACATTACAACCCTTCCTGCACCTTCAGATCCAACTAAAATTGATGCACTTCCTTTCAATTTTTTCATGGTGGTTGGGTGAACATATCCACCAATCAATGGCTCAGCTTGGTATTGAGCAACTGTACTGTAAGGGTTCTTGCTGTTTTGAAAAAAAGTAAGGCTGTTTTTATATACTGCAATTTTTCTTGTGGTAAATCCAAATCCAACTGGATGTGTTGTATCTAAGTCAACCCTGAAAATTGATCCCCCCAATGCTTTTGCTCCTTCAATTTCTATTGCTCTGTCAAAATCTTGTCTAACCAAGGACTGTTTGACTGAGTCAGGTTGCTGTAAATTTTCTTTTGTAAATCCATTTCTAATAGCCCATTCTGCTCCGCCTTTAATTGCAATGATGGTATTCCCATTTTGTACCCAGGATTTTATTTTTTCAATGGTTGCTTTATCGAGCAAAGAATAAACACCGGATACGATGATCATTGTATTGTATCTGCTAAGATCTGCTCGACCAATGTTCAAAATATCAACTTTTGTTATAGGCATTTGCAGTCGCTGGTCCAACAAATGCCATACTTCTCCCGCTTCTGATGCAGCAACGCCTGTACCAATGATCATCAATGCTTCGGGTTTTTTGAGTGTTTTTACATATGAACTTCCCAAATCAACGCCTGATGAATTGTAACCGGATTCTACAGCAAGTACTTTGATATTGGATGATTTGCTTGCTTTTGTAACCAGTTCATACAAAGTTTCAGCAGATATATTTTGTTGTTGAACAGGTATGATGATGCTGCCATATCCAAATTTTGTTTCTGCTCCATTGACGATGCTTGAAAATGGGCGAAAGGCTGTTTTAAGAATTACGCCATTGCGTTCTAGTTCATAAATAAACTTGTGAATGTTGTAATCAGTATTGTTTACCAGATAAGCATAATTGCTTTTATTGAAAGAGGGGATGATTGGTTCAGGGATACTTGTAATTTTTTTACCTGGTGTCATGGCAGTCTTTACTTCGCTATAAGGCAGGCCATATGCATGTATCAAGCTCCATACAGAAGCGTCATAGAAGGAGCTGTCTTGGTAAGTAATTTGATTTTCAAAAATTGTTCTTACCATGATGTGGTTGTCTTGGTTGGTTGGCACATAATAATTGCTGCTGTTGGGCATATCATATACATCAATTCTGTGCAACAATAATTTTTCTAAGAATGCATTTGTTCTTGTTTGGTCATTTGGGTCACCAAAAACATAACCTTTGATTGAAGATTTTGCAGCTTGCTCTTTTGATACATTAAAAAATTCCTTGCGCATCTGCAACAGTGATTTCTTTTCTGCAATCGATGCGCGAATGATCGCCAAAGACCCAGTTAATTGATTTCTGATCGTGAAAGCGAATGTAATTGGGATGGTTGGTGTTTCTTGAACATGTCCTCTGCTGCTGGCCTGTTCAAACAAGAATCCTGCTCCACCATAAAAATTGATATAACTGCTTCCATATCCTGGATACAGCTTATCGTATGCTTCTTTTGTAAAATACAATGATCCTATTTTATCAGTTGCCTTTGTGAAATACTCTGCATATTTAGGATATATCTTTTTATACAAGTAGTTTGGAACAAGCGGGTTGTTGCTGGCTTCTTCGCCCGGGTCAAAATAAAAAGTAGAGTTGGTCCCCATTTCATGATGATCAGTTTGTACATAGGGCCTCCATTTATGGAAGAAGTTGATTCTGTTTTTTGTTTCAGGGAATGTTGCTAAGAACCAGTCTCTGTTCAGATCAAACCAGTAGTGATTGAATCTTCCTCCAGGCCATATTTCATTGTGTTCTCTGTCGAGTGGATCTGCAACTGCCGGGCTTCCTTTGTGCATGTTTGCCCAATGAGAATGTCTGTCTCTTCCATCTGGGTTGATCACCGGGTCCATTAATATTACCATATTATCGAGCCATTTCAATGTCTCTTCGTTCTCAGAAGCTGTAATGTAATAAGCGGTGAGCATAGCAGCTTCGCTGGAGGAAGGCTCATTTCCATGGACGTTGTATCCGAGGTGAATTACCAAAGGAACATTTTCAGTAGCGCCATTCGACTGTCCTGCCAAGTGTTCTTTTCGAATTTCTTCTATCCTGTCGTGGTTTTTCTTTGATGTGAAAATTGCAGCAATCTGGGTGCGGTTTTCAAAGGTTTTTCCAATTTCTTCGACAGAAACCCTTTCTGAAAGTTTATCCAGTTCTTTGAAATAAGCTACCAGGCTTTCGTGTCGGGTATGTTGCTCACCAATGGGGTACCCTAAAAACTTTTCTGGTGTAGGAATTTGTGGATTGAATTTACCTGCATTCGGGTAAAAATATGATTCCTGAGATCTTGATTTGGTTACTAAAAATGATAAGCCCAAGAGCAAACAGAATAATTTTATTTTATGCATATGGATGATTTTATTTTTTTGGACGATGGTTACTTTTAATCTATTTGCTTAAAAATACAAAAAGAGTTACACTAATAAAAAATCCACCCTTTTGAGGTGGATGTTGTTTTATGAACTTTGATGAAGTTCAAGTATTTGCAATCAAATTCAATGAATGCCTTATTTAGCCATGGGAACAGCAGGTGAATCTGAATTCCAGATATCTCTGATAGAAACCAATTTACCATCTACTCTTTTAAACAGGGAAATAAACTTTCCTTTATCAAGTTGAGCTCCATCATTTCCAAATAATTCATATACACCCACTTCTACTATTAAATTATCATCGCCCATTACATCTTTTGTAGTTAATTTTCCTGCACCAATGCCATGGCTAACTGCAAAGGAAAAATCACTCACTATTTCTGCTTTGCCTACAAGTTCAGGACGATTAGGATACATACGAACTGCATCGGCAGCATAGAGATTGCCAAATGCAACTGAATCTTTTTTTGAGATTGTTGCAGCAAACTCATCATTATAAGTTTGTAATTCTTTTTTAGTGGATTCTACATCAAATACTGCTTTGTTTTCAGTTTTTGTTTCACAAGAGGTGAAAAAAATTGTTCCCAATAATAAAGGCAAGAATAGTTTTTTCATATTTATATTTTTTTGAATTCATTGAATTTAAACAATTAAAATCATATGTAGAGATAATTGTTTTTATAGAGTAATATTACGTGTACTTTACACATTAATTTATAAAATGGCTTGAATCTTATGTCAAATTTGAAGTGTATTCACGATGGTGTTAAGTGGCATTATTTACTTAAATTACTTTGAAACCAATCCCCAAAGCTTATTGATGAGAATGGGGATGCTTATAAAATTTCATATCTATGGCAAGTATCAATCCTCATATTCATTTTAATGGAAATACTGAAGAGGCTTTTGAGTTTTATAAATCTGTATTTGGGGGTGAGTATATAAAACTGATTAGGTTTAGAGATTTAAATACTATGGGTGAATTTATTTTTCCTGTTGAGGAAGAAAATAAAATCATGCACATAGCATTATCTATCGGGCCCAATAGTATTTTGATGGGCAGCGATGTGCCTTCGATACTCGGAAGGGTAAATGAAAATGAGAACAGAAGTAAAATTTCAGTGTTTTCAGAAAGCAAGGAAGAAGCAGATAACATATTTCATGGTTTATCTGTTGGCGGTAGTGTTGAAATGCCGATTGGCGATGCTCCATGGGGTTCTTATTTTGGTATGTTCAGAGATAAGTATGGAATTGAATGGATGATTCAATGTATTTCCAACAAATAGAATATTTGTAAAATATCAGGCGCATTAAAATAAACAATGGTATAAAAAAGATAGATCTAACATCATATTGTAAAAAGTACATAATAGCTTTTACCAGCTAATCTGTTTAATATAATTACTTTTTTTAGATGAAACATAATAGACAAACTCATTGAATTCTTTTGTTATTTTGTTTCTTTCCATTTCCCTTTTTCAAAACATCATCTACCAAATTCATTATTGCTTATGAAAAAAATTATCGTTGCAATCCTGTCATTGATATTTATCAATGGTCTTACTGCTCAACAGATGGTGAAGCGCATGATCTTGCCTTCAGACGTACTGTCTATGAGAAATATTCGACAACCTAAAGTATCCCCTGACGGGAAGTGGGTACTGTACAGCGTTTCAAGGGTTGACAGCATCAAAGACAAGAATGTTTCCAAGTTGTACATGACCAGCTGGGATGGAAAGGAAACAGTTCAATTAACTGAGCAAACAAGTAACCCGAGCGCACATGGATGGAGTCCGGACCGCAAATACATTTCATTTATTGCCAACGGCAAAAGTGAAGACAAGTCATCTGCTGCAAGGCAACTTTTTTTACTCGACAGAAGAGGCGGAGAATCCTTTCAATTGACACATGTTAAAAGCAGCATCGTCTCTTATACATGGAGTCCGGATGGCAACAAGATTTTATTGGTACTCGACGACCCTGATTTTTCGGACACCGCGAAATCCAGTGTACGAGTGCCTTTTGAGATCAATCGTTATCACTTTAAACAAGATTATGAGGGGTATCTGGACAACCGCAAGAGCCACCTGTATTTGTTTGACATGACCACAAAAAAATTAGATACACTTACCAAAGGCAACAAAGAAGAGGCCGGTGCAGTTTTTAGCCATGATGGAAAATCCATTGCATATGTAAGTAATATTTCTGCAGATCCTGACCGCAATTCCAATACCGATATTTTCTTAATGGATTTGAAAACAAAGCAGGTCAGACAAATCACAACTTTCAAAGGCAGCAATGGTTCTCCGATGTTCAGTCCGGATGATCAATACCTTGCCTATACGCAGAGTTTGACAGAAGAAAATTTCAATATGTATGATGTAAGTGAGTTGATCATCAAAAGAATAAATGATGGGAAAGAAAAAAATCTGACAAAGCAAGTAGACCGATCAGTAAGAGGATTTACTTGGGCGTCCGACAGCAAGTCGATCTATGCTTTGATAGAAGATGATCGCAAGCAACACATCCATCAGATAAATATTGAAACTGGTTCAGTGCAATCTGTTACAAAAGGTGATGCTGTTTTCAGTTCCATTCAATCCAACGATGAAGGAAAGATGGTGGCATTGTTCAGTGATCCACAAACTCCAGAAGAAATTTATTGTCTGGACAATAACATTCCAAGGAGATTGACACATGAGCAAGATGCATTTTTAAAAAATCTTCAATTATCTCATGTACGCGGATTTAAGGCAATGACAGAAGATAAATCAGAAGTAAATGGCATTCTTTATCTGCCTGATACCAGCAAAAGAAAATATCCCTTGATTCTTTTCATACATGGTGGACCAGTTGCGCAGGACGATTATTCATTTGATGAATCACGTCAAATCCTTGCTGCTGCAGGATTTGCTGTTGCTGCCGTCAATTACCGTGGAAGCAGTGGAAGAGGTGCAGCATATTCAAGAGCCATCTATGGAGACTGGGGGAACAAAGAAGTTACCGATATCATTGCTGTTGCGAATCATTTGATCAAAAATGGAATTGCAGATTCTACGCGCATGGGAATTGGCGGATGGAGTTATGGAGGCATTCTCACAAACTATACCATCGCCAAGGACAACCGCCTAAAGGCAGCGGTAAGCGGAGCGGGCAGTTCTTTTCAATTTACCATGTATGGAACGGATCAGTATGTAATGCAATATGATGAAGAGTTGGGTGCGCCTTGGGAAAACACCAAAAAATGGATGGACTTATCTTATCCATTCCTGAAAGTGAAGTCGATTAAAACACCGACACTGTTCATGGCGAGTCAGAATGATTTCAATGTTCCAGTGGCAGGTGCTGAGCAGATGTATCAGGCGTTTAAACATACTGGAATACCTACCGGGTTGATCATCTATCCCAATCAAAATCATGGGGTGAGTGTACCTAGTTATATTATCCACCGCTATAACAAACACATCGAATGGTTTAAAAAATATTTAGAATAGTTTAACAATTTTATCATCTCGTTGTTTATTCATTTTTCGAGTACAAGTAAATTCAAAATCGTATGCACAAAAAATTACTTTGTTTAGGAATTACACTGATTACAATCCTGTTTTCCTCAACATTATTGGCACAAACCTCTGATGTTAAAGGAAAAGTAGCAGATGAAAGCGGAGTGCCTGTTGCAGGTGCCAGCATTGTAATCAAAGGACAAACTGCTGGTGTTACATCCGACGCATCTGGTCTCTTCACTTTACCAAATTCATCTGGAAAACAGATCGTTATTACAGCGGTTGGATATGAGTCGCTTCAGATTATTGCGAGAAACAATCTCCAGGTTACGCTCAAAACAGACACCAGATTGTTGTCTGAAGTTGTGGTTACTGGTTTTGGTGGAGCTACCATCAAACGCGAATTGACCGGCAATATCGCACGGGTAAAATCTAAGGAGATAGAATATCTTCCAACACCTACTGTAGATCAGGCTTTGCAGGGAAGAGCAGCGGGTGTATTTGTGAATGCACAATCAGGTAAGCTGGGCCAAGCGGTTACAGTGCGTGTACGTGGTAATTCTTCCATCAGTGCCAGCAGTCAGCCTCTTTATGTATTGGATGGTGTGCCCATCACAACACAAAGTCAGAGCAGCTATGGTGGTGCGATGAATCCATTGGCAGATCTCAACCAAAATGATATTGAATCTATTGAAGTATTGAAAGATGCATCTGCAGGAGCTATTTATGGTTCGAGAGCAGCAAACGGAGTGGTGCTGATTACTACCAAAAAAGGTAAGGCAGGAAGGACCAATGTTTCTTTCAATTTACAAAATGGATATTCAGAGGCAACCAAGCGCCTGCCTATGTTGAATTCTCAACAATATGCAGAGTTGATTCTGGAAGCAGCAAAATATTCTGATGACAAAGAGGGTATACCTTATAACGATCCATACAGCTATACTACTTATGTCAAGAACGACGTAATGGATTATTACAGTTATGGTGAATGGTCGAAAGATCCAAACAAAACCTATGATTGGCAGGATGCAGTGTTTCAGAAAGGTGCTTACAAACAGGCAGATCTTCAGATTCGTGGTGGAACAGATAAAACAAAATTTTTCAGTTCTTTTCAGCATCTTGATCAGACTGGTACTATTATAGGAAACAGTTTAGTACGCTCTGCAGGAAGAATCAATCTAGATCAAAAAGCAAATGATTGGTTGGATCTCGGCGTTTCAATGAGCATTTCAAGAACCTTGAACAGGAGATTACCGGATGACAATGCTTTCTCAAACCCACTGCAGGCCATCGCGCTTAACCCGATGACTCCATTCAATGATCCAAAGACAGGCTTGCCTGCTGGTACGCCTCCAGGTGATCTAAATATACCTTTATACTATAATCCAGTCATTTCTGTGCAATATGCAAAGTTCACACAGGAAGTTTTCAGAACTTTTGGCAACTCCTATTTGAAAGCAAAGCTTATGAAGGGACTTACTTTTCAAACAGAATTTGGAATGGACTACCTGAGCCAGAATGAAGAAGGATATTTCAGGTCTGAAACTGTTAGAAACCAAACTTCTGCAGCTCGCGGTTCAGGAACCAATACAGGTACGTTTATCACAAACTATAACACCAACTCATACTTCAATTACAATTATGCTGGTAAAAAACATAACCTAAGCACTACGTTGGGTATGCAGTATCAGCAGTCTCAAGCGAAGTACAATTCTACATCAGGAACAGATTTTCCATCCAACTCATATACCAAGATAGCAAGTGCTGCAACAAAGTCTGGAGGTAGTTCATCACAATCAGACTTCAGGTTCTTGTCCTATTTCCTCAGAGCCAACTACAGTTTCATGGATAAGTACATTGTTGCTGCAAGTGGACGTTTGGATGCATCTTCTCGTTTTGGTAAGGATGCTCGTCAAGGATTTTTCCCTGCATTGTCTGCAGGCTGGATCATGACCAACGAAAAGTTTTTGAGCAATATTGACTTTCTGAGCTTCCTCAAATTGAGAGCCAGCTATGGAATTGTTGGTAACGCAGAAATTGGAAACTTCCCTCAACTTGGTTTGTATTCAGGTGATGCAGGATATGCTGGAAATGCAGGACAAAGACCATCACAATTAAGAAACGATAGTTTGAGATGGGAAACCACCAAGCAAGCAGATTTTGGTATTGACTTCGGTTTGTTCAACAATAGAATAACAGGTGAGATCGATTATTATGAAAAGAAAACATCTGGATTGTTGTTGACAGTGAACATACCAGCAACCACAGGATTTACCAGCATCGTGAAAAACGTTGGTAAACTAGAAAACAAAGGATATGAATTTGTTTTAAATACACAGAATCTGATCGGCTCTTTCAAATGGACTACTAACATAAACCTCGCTTTGAACAAAGGGAAGGTTACTGATATCCAAGGTCAAATTATCCAAGGTGGTGTAAGCAATATGAATCGTGTAGAGCAGGGGTATAATGTTGGAGTATTTTATACTCCAGAATTTGCTGGTGTTGATCCAAACAATGGTGATGCGTTGTTCTATAAGAATACAAAACTTGCTGATGGTAAACTTGATAGAGCTACTACCAATAACTACAGTGAAGCACAACGCATCGTTGTAGGTGATCCAAACCCAGATTTGATATTTGGTTTCACAAACAATTTCTCTTACAAAGGATTTGATCTTTCTGTTTTCTTCAATGGTGTAAGCGGTAACCAGAACAATATTTACGGAATGGGAAGATATTCTTCAGCAAGTATGTTGTACGAAGACAACAACACTGCTGATCAGTTGCAGCGTTGGCAAAAACCTGGTGATGTAACCAATATTCCTCAAGTTCGTTTGTATTATACCAATGGATCTCAGGCCAGCAGCCGCTATATTGTTGATGGTTCATATGTGCGTTTGAGAAATGTAACATTCGGTTATAATATCGACGGCAAAGTCTTGCGTAAATACAAGATAGAAAAAATGCGACTATATCTTTCAGCACAAAACCTGCTGACATTTACAAAGTATCCATATTGGGATCCAGAGGTGAATGCCGATTCATTTGATTCAAACATCGCAAAAGGAAATGATTTCTATACGCCACCACAGCCAAGAACACTCCTTGCGGGCATCAACATTAGTTTTTAATTCTTAATGAAATTCATGATGAAAAATAGTATACAAATGAAAAAAGCTTCATACATCATATTAGCTGCCTGGACAGTTTTCTCTATCGTTGGTTGTGAGAAGCGTCTTGATATTCTTCCTTATCAGAGTATTTCAGCAGACAAAGCACTCGAAAATGAAAGCGATGTCAATGTAACATTGATTGGAGCCTATGATGGAGTTCAGTCTGCTCCTGTTTATGGAGGAGATATCATGGTATTGAATGATCTTATTGGAAATAGTGCCAACATCAATTTTACAGGAACATTTGCAGGGTTGAAAGATGCTTATCAAACCATAATGACAGCAGATAATTCATTTGCATCTGGCACTTGGATTTCTGCATACAATACAATTAACCGTTGCAACAGTGTATTGTCTGCATTAGATAAGGTAACATCTTCGCCAGATAGAAAAAACTCAGTAGAAGGTCAGGCATTGTTCTTGAGGGCTTCCATGTATTTTGAGCTCGTCAGGCTTTTTGCCAAGACCATTGGCGATGGAGATGCTGCTTCCAATCCTGGTGTTCCTTTGGTATTGACAGTAACCAAAGGTGTGAGCAGTGCTGATAATTTACCACGTGCATCCGTTAAAGCAGTTTATGATCAGGTGATTGCAGATCTCACAAAAGCAGAATCATTGTTGCCGGCCACCAATACTATTTATGCAACCAAATGGGCTGCTGCTGCACAACTTTCAAGAGTTCATTTGATGTTGAAAAACTATGCTGCTGCAGGCGACGCTGCAAACAGAGTAATAACTGGCAGTGGTAAAAAATTAAATCCTGATTTTACAAAATTGTGGTTCACTTTCATCAACAATGGTGGAGCAAATCCTGATGAGTATCTTTTCGCAATAACAGTTACAGCTCAGGATGGAACCAATTCCTTGAATACGTATTTTGGTAGAAACGTTGGTATCACTGGAACCAATGGTAGAAGTGATTGTAAAATCAAAGCGGCTCATATTGCATTGTACGAAACAGGTGATGTAAGAAAAACATATTTTGCTTTGAGTGGAGGTAACAACTACACACGCAAACACCTCGATCGCTATGGCAATGTGCCCGTCATTCGTCTTGCAGAAATGTATTTGACACGTGCAGAGGCCAACTTCAGAAACAGCACCAGTGTAGGTGCAGCACCATTGAGTGATGTGAATGCTATTCGCAACAGAGTTGGTTTGCCTTCTTTGACTACTGTTACATTGGATGATATCACCAAGGAGCGTTATCTCGAATTGGCCTTCGAAGGTCACAATCTACATGAAGCAAAGCGTTTACAGAAAAGTGTAGGTGCGAATGCATGGAACTCTCCAAAGTTGATTCTTCCTATCCCCCAGCGTGAAATGGATGTAAATAAAAGTTTGGTACAAAATTCAGGGTATTAATGCCTGCCATATTTTTCTAGTTTGTCCTTATCAATAATACAACAACCCCTTTTGGATTTCTATCCTTGAGGGGTTTTCTTTAAAGCAATGAATCTATCTAATTCTAAATGCATGATACCCCATAGGTAACCATCTGGATCTTCAATGCTCCGTAAAAACATAAACTCTTCTCTAAACACAGAAACAGGCTCTATGCCACCGGCTGCCATTCCATTCTCCATCATTTGATTTACTATTTCGATACTTTCTACCTGTAAGGTAAATGAAGGTATTTGGTATCTTCTTGCATCCATCTTCTGTTTTTCAAGGTACACGTTTGAGAATTGCCTCGATTGCAACATTATATAAATGGAGTCAGACCAAACCATGCATTTTTGGTCTTCGTCTGTAAACAATGGGTTGATGGTAAAGCCTAATGCAAGATAGAATTGCATTGATTTTTCTGGATCACTTACTGTTATATTAATGAAAATTTGTTTCATTCATTTTTGTATTGTGGGTGGAATAAAAATAGATAAAAAATGTAATAAGCCTAAATCAGGAACAGCCACGAAAGCCATCTTCCGCCAGGAATGGCTTGTCCAGTTTGGCTCTCCTTTTCGACAAAAGATGCAATTCTAATACGATGATAAAGTATGTGACTAATAGAAAATTGAAGCGTTAGGAGTCCTGCAAATTTCCAGCTAATTGTACTTAAATAATTTAATCGTGTAGTCTAGTAGGTCTTTGCCTCCAATTTCTCCGTGACCAGGGATAACAATTTTAATATTTGGATATTGTTGTTTCACTTTCTCAACAGTGGTTGACCATTCTCCAACATTGGCATCTCCCAAATACCCTTTTGTGGCCTGGAGTTCTTTAATTAAACAACCTCCAAATAATATGTTTTCCTTTGGGAAATACCCTACAACGTTATCTTTGGTATGACCTTGTCCAAAATATTTTACAATAGCATACGTTTTTCCAAGGCTTAATTTAAGAGAATCGTTAAATCCATTTTGAGGCACTTCGATACTATTGGGTTTCGCTAATTCGATGGTTCTAAAATTTCCAAACGAAGGGATTTTTAACTTATGAAATGAGGCTAAGCCCCCTAAGCAATCATCGTGAAAGTGAGTGGGAACAATCGCATTTATCTTACAATGAAGTTTCTCTTTAATAAAGTTTATTAAAACTTCAGCGCTTTTATTATTTGTAGGTGTATCAAATACAATCACTTCATTACTATTTCTAACTATCATCCCGTTACAGGGTACATTCCCGAAATCATTTGTTTGTAGATATGAAGTATGCAAAAATGCATTATCAGAAATTTGAATGATAATCAAATCTTCAGAATGATAAACTTCAAGAGGCTTAAATTCTTTGGCACTCAACTTGCTTTGGGAATATACATTTCCACTGAGTAAAAAGGTTAGAGCAAAAAGAAGTGTTTTCATAAAGTAAATATAAGAAAAGACGCAGCTACCCTAACTTATTACTGGATTACAAATAAGCCATTCGTCGCAGCGAATCGCTTATCAGTAAAATTTATAAATTTAACAAGTTAATTTTATTTTAATACAACCTTCAACTCACCTCCCAATCCCGTTTTGATAATTTTTATCAATGTTGAAAGTTTTATATCAGATGCATCATTTTCAATTCTTGAAATATAGGATTTATTCGTTCCGCATTTAGCAGCAAGTTCCTCCTGTGTCATACCACGACTATTTCTTGCTTCTTCCAACAAGAAACCTATTTTGAAAACTTCAAAGCCTCTTTCAAATTTTTCTCTTTTAGGAGTACCTTGTTTCCCATATTGATCATCAATAAATTCATCTAGTGATGTCAGGTTTTTATTTTTCGTTTTCATATTGATATTCCTCCTTGATTTTTATAGCTTTTAAGATTTCAAGTTTCGGGGTCTTTTGATCTTTCTTGATAAAACCATTACATAAAATGATCTTATTTCCTTTATCAAAAAAACAGAATATGCGATAAGCCTTTCCCTCCCAGGAAATCCTAAGTTCAAATAGTCCATTTACTCCTTCAATGTGTTTAAAAAACTTCAAAGTTATTTTAGGAAGAGACGCTAAGGATTTAAGCATCCACAATACTTTACTTCTACTGTCTTCATCCAATGATTTAAAAAAGTCATTGAAGTAATCTTTCCAAAAAATGAACTCTCTTTGCATACTGCAAAAGTTGTCTAAACAGACAACAAAAGCAGGTGAAAAAAGCGGATTTTATACTGCTTTTTAGCTCCCCTAAATTACGAAAGTTGCAATCATTTGGGGCACTACAACACAATGTGAAAAATTTACCTAAAACTAAGTGAGTTTTTCTTGTAATATAAACAACTGAAAATCCCCAACTATGTTCCATTTTTAAACTTTCAAAAAAGGCTTATATTGTATGATGATATAAAGGATAAAAAGCATTGGAAAAAT
>JAFMJI010000032.1 GCA_017853575.1 Chitinophagaceae bacterium
GCACGATTCTGTTTATCATCCACCCACTCTTTGATAGAGTTTAATAACTCCTGTACGTTTTCATAACGCTGAACACCCTCTGTGCTCTTGTCATTGAACAGCTCCTTTACCAACCCGGTTTGTTTACCAACATGAAATGCAACATCATACGCATTGCTTTTCTTCAACATGCTGGCAAAGCTTTTGATCATCAACACAAAATTTTCAATCGCTTCCAATGTGCCGGCTCTGAATCCGAATTCCGATGCTCTGGTCAATACTTCCCATAAACTGATTTGCTTTTCGTTTGCAAGCAGTATCAATTTGTCCAAACTTGTTTTTCCAATTCCCCTTACAGGATAGTTGATAATGCGCTTCAGCGCTTCTTCATCGCGCGGATTTACGATGATGCGCAGATAAGCAATATAATCTTTGATTTCTTTTCGTTGATAAAAGCTGATGCCACCAAAAATGGTGTAAGGGATGTTCATTCTCCTCAAAGATTCTTCAAAGGCACGGCTCTGTGCATTCGTTCTATAGAGGATAGCAAACTCTTTGTTGAAAAAATGATTACGCAGCTTTTGTTCCTGTATCGTATCCGCGACAAATTTTCCTTCATCATTATCCGTCATCGTTCTAACCAATCGAATTTTCTCTCCATCCCCATTGTCCGTCCACAGCTCTTTTGGAATTTGTCCTTTGTTGTTTGCAATCACCTGATTCGCAACATTGAGAATTTGTTTGGTACTTCTGTAATTCTGTTCAAGCTTAATAATCCTCACATCATCATAATCTTTTTTGAACAGCAAAATATTTTCAATGGTTGCTCCCCTGAAAGAATAAATGGATTGCGCATCATCACCAACCACACAAACATTCTCATGCATTGCACCCAAGAGCTTGATGATTTCATATTGAGCAGGATTGGTATCCTGATACTCATCAATCATGATATAATTAAACTTGTGCTGGTATTTATGCAATGCTTCAGGATGATGTTTCAAGATGAGATAGAATTGCAAAAGCAAATCATCAAAATCCATCGCACCATTCTTAAAACATCTTTTTGCATAGGCGGTATAAATTTGAGAGATCGCAGGACGATTGGCTCTGGCGTCTTCCTGTTGCAATCCAAAATCATTTGCATATTCTTCTGCTGTGATCAATGCATTTTTTGCAGCTGATATACGATTGTACACTACAGATGGCTTGTACATTTTATCATCGAGGTTCAACTCATTGATAACCGTTTTTAAAACACTCTTGGCATCATCTGTATCATAGATTGTAAAACTGGAAGGGTAACCGATGCGTGTTGCTTCCGCCCTGAGTATGCGCGCAAACACCGCGTGAAATGTTCCGATGTATAAATTATTGGATTCCTGGTTGCCTAAAATTTTTTCAATCCGCTCCTTCATTTCCCTGGCAGCCTTGTTGGTGAATGTCAAGGCCAAGATCTTGAATGCATCCACTCCATTGGCCATCAAATGGGCTATTCTGGTGGTGAGCACCTTTGTTTTCCCGCTTCCCGCCCCTGCAATAATCATCAGTGGACCATCCTTGTGCATCACGGCTTCTCGCTGCTGCGGATTCAGCCCATCCAGGTAATTCAACATAACTGCAATTTACTGCAAAAGCCCGATCGGAGGGAGCAATCCCAGATCTGTTAAAATATTGTTTAAGAATCATATAGATTAAACCCATCATACAAAAACAGGTCTATTTACTTGTTCCGGGTTGATGACCCTATGAGTAACAATAAAATGACACACATGAAAACAAGAAACATTTTTTTAAGCGCTTTCGCAGCCTTGGCCATTTTTGCTATAGGGTTGACTTCTTGCTCAAAGAGCGGCAACCGGGCCGGACAGTTCACGGTATTGCTAACAGATGCACCTGGTGATTATATCGCTGCAAAAATTGACATCCAAAAAGTTGAAGTGAAAGTTGATACGAGTGCTGAACATTGCAAAGACGATCATTTTGGTGATGGCGACAGAAACGATGATGATCACATGAGAAGAAGTGATGAATTTGGAGTATGGACAGATCTTAATTATACTCCTGGTGTAATCGATGTGATGACACTTCGCAATGGTATTGATGCAAAAATTGCAGAAGGAAATATTGTTGGAACCGTAAGAAAAGTTAGAATCACACTTGGTCCTAACAATACTGTAACTACCAAAGACAATGTTGAACATCCCTTGGTGCTGAAAAATGAAACTCAAAACTATCTCTACATCAATTTACATGATGAACACAGAGGTGGACCTGGCCGTGGCCCCGGACGTGGACCAGATGATCATGAGCATGGTGTAGCACAAGATCAACAAGTGATTATCGACATTGATGTTGCACGTTCAATTGTTGAATCCAATGGTCAATATTTTCTCACCCCACATGCACGTCCTTTCTGTGATGAAAACTTTGGAGCGATCGAAGGACAAGTTCTTCCTGCCAACATCTTTGCTGTAGTAACTGTCTTGGATGCAAATGGTGCTGAAGTTGCGAAGGCACTTCCTAAAATGGATGGATACTATAAAATCCGCGGTTTGGCTGAAGGAAATTATAGTTTGAAATTTGAAGCCACTGGTTATCAAAGCCAAACCACAACAGCATCTGCTGTTATAGGCCAAGAAGTGAAAGTAAATACCATCACACTCATTAAGTAATCCGCAAATACCAATATGACACGCAAGGGGGTCGTCGAAAGACGGCCCTTTTTTATTGAATATTTCTCAATGCAACTCCACTTCTTGTTCCATTGTGTTGACCGTCTTTGATGACCAGTTTCCCATTAACAAAAACATATTCCATCCCAACTGTATATTGATGTGGATTTTCATACACAGATTTATCCTGAATTGTTGATTCATCAAAAATCAAGATATCTGCATATTTACCTTCCATGATCAAACCCCTATCTTTTAAATTAAATTTTGTTGCAGGAAGAGAAGTCATTCTTCTGATCGCCTCTTCCAATCCAATTACTTTTTGCTCTCTTACATATCTTGCCAATACCCTTGAGTTTGTTCCAAACCCGCGAGGGTGTGGCATTCCCTTGCCATCACTGATGCCGGCATCAGCAGCAGGCATGTTGAAAGGATATTTCATGAAGTATACCAGATCCTTTTCATTCATCGTATGATAGATCATTTGCGCATTTGCTTTTGCCAACATATCAAGAATCAAATTTGCTTCACTCAGAAAATTTTTCCTTCCTCCTTTTTCAATATTGATTTGTGTGATGCTCTTTCCACTCATCGTTGTATCAGGTCCATACCATGCAACAACTGCAAAACTGTAATCTTTTTGTTTATCTTTTTTTTGTGATGCTCTCATCCCATCCAATATTTTCTTTCTGATGGATGGATCTTTCATTTTCACTCGCAGAGAATCGAGTCCACCTTCCAATGCCCAATCAGGCAGGCGAACTGCAAGATTGGTACTGCTTGCTGTATATGGATATTGATCAATGGTTACATCAAATCCTTGCTTTCTTGCTTCTTCTACCATTCCCAACGTCTCAGTTGATCTCCCCCAATTGTTTTTGCCGGTTACTTTGAAATGAGAAATTTGAACTGGAATCTTTGCTTCTCTTCCAATTGTTAACGCTTCGTCTATGGCTTCATGCACGCGGTTTCCTTCATTTCTCATATGTGTTGCATAAACCCCTCCGCTTGCAGCTGCAATTTTTGAAAGTGCAACAATTTCTTCCGTTGGAGAATACATTCCGGGTAGATAAATCAAACCTGTTGAAAGTCCCACTGCACCATCTTTCATCGCTTTGCTCATCAGTGCTTCCATCTTTTTCATTTCATCTGCCGTTGCTTTTCGGTTTTCGAGTCCCATGCCTAATCTTCGAATCGTATTATGTCCTGCAAGCGTTGCAACATTGATGGAGGTCTTTGTGCTATCAATGCTTTTCAAAAAAGCAGCAATATCATCAGCGCCACTTCCACAATTTCCTGTAACCACTGAGGTAACACCATCATATATATAATTTTCCGCAGTAGGTTTTTTAAAAACACTCTCTTCAATATGAGCATGTACATCAATAAATCCTGGTGAAACAATCTTGTTTTTTGCATCGATGATGGTTGCAGCAGGATATTTAGTAGCGAGTCCTTTTCCTACACCAATGATTTTATTTTGTTGGATGGCAACATCTGCACGGTACCAGCCATTCCCTGTTCCATCAACGATTCTTCCATTGGTAATCACATAATCTGCCTGACCGTTGGAAGTGGTAAAAAAGAATCCGAACAGAAGAACCAGTAAACTCTTTTTCATATCAGTTGTTTTGAATTTAAAAGGTAAGCAATCTTTTTAAAGTTTGTAAATTAGACTATGGACATCAAGGT